>JBNKQR010000007.1:0-71276 GCA_050295975.1 Thiohalomonadaceae bacterium | reverse complement strand
CAGCCTTATCGGTAGCTTGCTGTTGGGGCGCTGGTGGCAGGCACTGCTCTACAATCCGGGCGGATTTGGCGAGGAGTTTCGCCAGCTGCGCCTGGGACGGAGCCCTGCCCTCGGGCTTCTGGTGGTACTGCTGTTGTTTGCCCTGGGTTTTGGCGGGCTGCTGTTCCAGGACATCTTTGTGGTGTTACTGGTGCCCTTCGTGATTCAGGCCCTGGCTGTGGCACATAACCTGGTGCGCCTGCGCAAGCTTAATAACGGCTGGCTGGCAGCGCTCTATCTGCTACTGCTGGTTGCCAATGGACACATGCTGTTGCTGCTGGGATTTATCGGCGCAATGGACAACTGGTTTGATTTTCGCCGGCTCTTTGCCATCAAAGGTGGGGCCGATAACGGTTAGGCAGTTTGCGGCGCAGGTCGCACGCTGCGGACAGACAAAGTAAACGAGGTGGGAACGATGGATGTAATTCTGTTGGAAAAGGTAATCAACCTGGGCAACCTGGGTGATCAGGTCAAGGTTAAATCCGGCTATGCCCGTAACTTCCTTCTGCCCAAGGCAAAGGCTGTTATGGCAACCAAGGACAACGTGGCCAAGTTTGAAGAGCGCCGCGCTGAGCTGGAAGCCAAGGTTGCAGCACAAATCGCCGAGGCCACTGCCCGTGCAGAGAAGCTGGCCGCGCTGGGTGGTGTGACCATCGCTGCTAACGCTGGTGAGGAAGGTAAGCTGTTTGGTTCTGTTACTGCCGCCGAGATCGCCGATGCCCTGACAGCTGGTGGTGTAGAAGTGAGCAAGAGCGAGCTGAAAATGCCCGAAGGCCCAATTCGCACCACTGGTGAGCACGACCTGATGGTACAGCTGCACAACGATGTAGAGCAGACCGTTAAAATCACGGTGGTTGCTGAGTAAAGCCATGCCCGGCCGCGCCACCCTGAGTGGTGGTGCGGCGCATGTTCTGGACGAACGATTGCCGCGGCTACTGCAAGGTGCGCCGGCGGCGATTCCGCGCTTTACAGATGTCGTCCCCTTGGGCATCCTCTAACTCCTGGTGCATCGCATCCCGCTGTTGCACGACAAGAGACTGAAAATGCCGGAAACCCTGGTTCCACTCAACCGCGACGCGGCCACTGAGGCCCTTAAACTCCCGCCCCACTCAATTGAAGCGGAGCAGTCTCTGCTTGGCGGCCTGATGCTGGACAACGCGACCTGGGATCGGGTCAGTGACCTGGTCATCGAGACCGACTTCTACCGCCGTGACCACCGCCTGATTTTCTCTGCCATCGCCCATCTGGCCTCTGAAAGTGCCCCTTTCGATGTGGTGACTCTGGCCGAGCGACTGGACAAGAAGGGTGAGCTGGAGAACGTCGGCGGTATGAACTATCTCGGCGCACTGGCCGGTAATACCCCCAGCGCCGCCAATATCAAATCCTATGCCGCCATCGTCCGTGAGCGCTCAGTACTGCGGCAGCTGATCAAGGTGGCCAACGAGGTCGCCGACAACGCCTTCCATCCGGATGGGCGTAACGTTACTGAACTACTGGATGATGCCGAACGGCGCGTATTTGAGATCGCCGAGCAGGGTAACCGTGGCAAGCGTGGCTTCGTCGGCATGAAGGAGCTGTTGACCCAGGCGGTGGAGCGTATCGATTACCTCTTTACCCAGGACAACCCGATAACTGGCGTCCCTACGGGCTTCGACGATTTCGACGAAAAGACCTCCGGCCTGCAGCGTTCCGATCTGATCATCATTGCCGGACGACCCTCTATGGGTAAAACCTCCTTTGCCATGAATATCGCCGAATATGCAGCGGTTAAGGCACAGCAGCCGGTAGCGGTCTTCTCCATGGAGATGCCCGGCGAGCAGTTGGCAATGCGCCTGCTCTCCTCGCTGGGGCGCATCGACCAGCACAAGCTGCGTACCGGTAAGCTCGACGACGATGACTGGCCGCGCCTCACCTCGGCGGTGGGTATCCTCTCCGAGGCACCTATCTACATCGATGACACCCCTGGCCTGACCCCAACTGAATTGCGTTCCCGTGCCCGCCGGCTGGTGCGTGAGCATGGCCTGGGGATGATCGTGGTCGACTACCTGCAGCTGATGCAGGGTTCGCCCGGCTCCTCCAAGGAGAACCGGGCCACCGAGATCTCCGAAATCTCCCGCTCCCTGAAGGGGCTGGCGAAGGAGTTGAATGTGCCGGTGGTTGCCCTGTCGCAGCTCAACCGCTCACTGGAGCAACGGCCCGATAAACGCCCGGTCATGTCTGACCTGCGTGAATCGGGAGCCATCGAGCAGGATGCCGATGTGATCATCTTCATCTACCGCGATGAGGTCTATAACGAGGAGAGTCCAGCCAAGGGCACCGCGGAGATCCTTATTCGTAAGCAACGTAACGGCCCCATCGGCATGAGCCGTCTCGCCTTCCTCGGCAAATACACCCGTTTTGAGAACCTGGCCCACGATCAATTCGCGGGTGGGGATTTTGAGTAGGGCCAGAACCTAATGCGTCCAACCCAGGTCCTTATCGATCTGAGCGCCCTGCGGCATAACCTGGTTCAGGTCCGTAAGGCGGCCCCAGGCTGTAAGGTGATGGCAGCGGTGAAGGCCGATGCCTATGGTCACGGTCTGGGGCGAGCCGCACAGGCGCTGGCTGATGCGGATGGGTTCGGTGTCGCCGCCATCGAAGAGGCACTGCAGCTGCGCCAGGCAGGTATCGAAGCGCCCATTACGCTGCTGGAAGGGTTCTTTAACGTCGACGAATTCCCCCTCATTGAGCAACACAGCATCGATCTGGTGCTGCACCAGCCGTGGCAAATTGAGGCACTGGAACAGGCCAAATTCAGCCAGCCGGTGCGTGTCTGGCTTAAGCTGGATACGGGAATGCATCGCCTCGGTTTTGCCCCGCACCAGGCCGCCGAATGGTGGCAGCGCCTGCAGGCGAATCCATCACTCATTCCGCTTGGACAGATGACACATCTGGCCTGCGCCGATGACCTGGAGAGTGATCAAACTCGGCAACAACTGGCCCAGTTTGCTGAGGTGACCCGTGATCTGGAAGGCGAGAAGAGCATCGCAAATTCCGCCGGGATACTCGCCTGGCCGGAGAGTCACGCCGATCTACTGCGCCCAGGGATAATGCTTTACGGTGCCTCTCCGCTCCTCAAGGGGCGTGCCGCACAACATAATTTGCGCCCGGTGATGACCTTTAGTTCAGAACTCATCGCCATCGAGCAGCACAATAAGGGTGAGACCATCGGTTACGGCGCCACCTGGCGCTGTCCGGAAAAGATGTCAGTCGGGGTGGTTGCGGCGGGTTACGGTGATGGTTATCCACGCCACGCCCCCAGCGGCACTCCAGTGCTGATCAATGATCGTAAGGTGCCACTCATTGGCCGGGTGTCGATGGATATGATTACCGTAGATCTACGTGGCCAGCCCGAAGCACAGGTCGGTGACCCGGTGGTGTTGTGGGGTGAAGGGCTACCCGCTGAGGAGGTAGCCGAACACGTTGGAACCATCTCCTATGAACTCTTTTGTGGCGTGACCTCACGGGTGCGTTGCCTGGAGAAGGAGTAGTCGTGTCGGCTCACTGGCCGCAACTGGGGGTCGGTGCCTTTGTTGTACATGATGATGCGATTCTGTTGGTTCGGCGTGGCCAGCACCCGGGCAAAGGGGAGTGGGCGATCCCCGGTGGCCGAGTCAAGGCGGGTGAATCACTTCACGCAGCTGCGGCACGCGAAATTCTAGAAGAGACTGGCGTGACTATCGAGGTCGGTGAATTTGCCTGGCAGTTTGAGTTCATTCAGCGTGATGAGGATGGGGAACTGCAATACCATTACGTGGTACTCGATTTCCATGCGCGCTATCTGGCGGGCGAACCTGAGCCTGCCGATGATGTAACAGCGGCACGCTGGGTACCCTTTGATCAATTGAACATATTGAACCTGAGTGCCATGACACGTCAGGCACTGGATGAATTGTTTGCTGATAGGATCGCCGCAAGATGAATGCATCGCTCACCCGTTGGACGAGTCTCTTCCCCTTTCTGCTGCTGTTATCAGGCTGCAATTTACAGAGCGGCGAATTGCGAATTGGTCTGCTGGTACTGGTGCCGTTTCTGCTGATCATTGGCGCCTTCTGGTGGCTCAACCAGCGTGGCGCAGAAGAGAACTGGGAGGAGAAACACTTTCCGGACCAGGAAGATGATGACGATGAAGACCACTTTCTTATGTAACCCGGCGGAAAACTGTTTTGGCCAAAGCTAAGCTCAACTACTCCTGCAGCGCGTGCGGTGCAGAGACCAACAAATGGGTTGGTCAATGTCCCGAATGTGAGGCGTGGAATACCCTGGTGGAGATCGCCGTGGTGGCGACCACTCGCCGTGATGGACGCTTTGCCGGCTATGCCGGCAGCGTAGATGCGATGGCGATCCGCACCCTTTCCGAAGTGACCCCGGATGATGTGGCACGCACCCCAACCGGTATTGGTGAATTTGACCGGGTACTGGGTGGTGGTCTGGTTCCCGGCTCAGTGGTATTGCTGGGCGGTGATCCCGGTATTGGCAAATCGACTCTGCTGTTACAAACCGTGGCAGCACTGGGGCAGGGGCACAGCACCCTGTATGTTAGTGGCGAGGAGTCACCCCAACAGATCAGTCTACGTGCTCACCGTTTAAACCTCCCCAGTATGGATACCCGGCTGCTGCCGGAGACCCGCGTCGAAGGTATCATCCAGGCGGCATTGAAGGAGCGGCCGCAGATACTGGTGATCGACTCGATCCAGACTCTCTATACCGAACAACTCTCCTCTGCTCCAGGCTCGGTGGCGCAGGTGCGTGAGAGCGCGGCGCAACTGGTACGTTATGCCAAACAGAGCGGTACGGTGATCTTCATCGTTGGCCATGTCACCAAAGAGGGGCAACTGGCCGGGCCGCGGGTGCTGGAGCATATGGTTGATACGGTGCTCTACTTCGAGGGCGACAGCGGTAGTCGCTATCGAGTGATTCGTGCAGTAAAGAATCGCTTCGGTGCGATCAACGAACTAGGTGTCTTCGCCATGACCGAACTGGGTTTGAAGGAGGTTTCAAATCCTTCGGCGATCTTCCTCTCACGCCATGAAGAGCAGGTCTCTGGTAGTGCCATCATGGTGACCATGGAAGGGAGTCGGCCGCTGCTAGTGGAGGTGCAGGCGCTGGTGGACGAGAGTCATCTGGGTAATCCACGCCGGGTGACAGTAGGGCTGGAACAGAATCGTCTGGCGATGCTGCTGGCGGTGCTACATCGTCACGGTGGTGTGGTGACCCACGATCAGGACGTGTTCGTGAATGTGGTCGGCGGGGTCAGGGTGAGTGAGACTGGTGCCGACCTCGCACTGCTGCTCTCTGTGCTTTCCAGCCTGCGTAATCGCCCATTACCGCAGGGGCTGGTCGTTTTCGGTGAGGTGGGGTTGGCCGGCGAGATCCGTCCGGTACCCAATGGTCAGGAACGCCTGAAAGAGGCGGCAAAGCATGGCTTTACCCGTGCCATCGTACCAGCAGCGAATCTGTCAAAGAAGGGGCCAGAAGGGTTGGAGGTGATCGGTGTTCATCGCCTCGAAGAGGCGCTATCGCATATTTGAGTGTTGCTGACTCAGACCATAAGTTCGTGGAGTTCCCGCTCCAGCGCCGCCTCATCTCCCAGATTCAATTCCACCAGTCGTTTCAGATGGCTGATACTCTCCAGGTCGATGTGGGCACAGCGAAAGCCGATATGGTCTACCGCAGTGTGGATGATCTCGCCCTGCATGGTGACGGTGATATCACCCAGTAACAGTTCCAGTGTGCACGGTTCCCCACTTTGGCCGCTGAATCCCTCTGGCCGTTCCAGTAGAGCTCCCTTGAGGGAAACATCAAGCACACGGGTCTGTATCTGCCCAGCCGGGCAATGAATGTTGGCTACGGTATCGATGGGGATGCGAGTGAAGTGACGACGATCTTCGCCGTTTGACTGTTCGGACATGAGAGGTCCCTCCTGTAGTCCCAGTCTAGACCAGGCTGAACTGCATTTTCACATTGCCTATCTGAATCACGTTGCCATCTTCCAGCTTGAGGCTGTCATCACCGATACTTTTACCATCTACCATCGGTGCCCGCTCACCCTCCAGGTGGGAGAGGAAGTAGCCGTCACCACGGCGGGCAATGACCGCAGTTTGTACCCCGGCTTTACCCAGGTTGGTCATGGTGCGGTTTAGGCTGATGGTACGACCGACGTTGGCGCCGTTCATGATCTGCAGCCAGGCATCTTTTACTTTGGCCTTGCTGATGATGATCGGTTCATCGATCGGATCGAGCATCTGATCAGGTACATCGCTGTCCCCAGCCATTTCGTCTGCCGGGTCGGTGGTGAAGAGAAGTGTGTGTTTGCCGACGCGGATCTCGTCGTCGTGTTTGAGCTGATATTCGCCATCAATTTTTTTGTTGTTGACGAAGGTGCCGCCCTCGTCACTGCTGAGATCGCGCAGGATCGATATATGCTTTGCAGTGGTGATGCTGGCGTGACGTGGTTGCAGGGCAAGACTATCGACGAAGACTTTACAAGAGGGATCGCTGCCTATCAGCATCTCACCCGCTTCGATATAAATCACCTTTAAAACAGTGTCCTTGAATGCAAGGGTTAACTTCGCCACATTCAGGCCCCGGATAATCCTAAATTGATGTTAAGTGTAGTCTGAACCAGTAGTGTGTTGTACAGGATTTTCTCAATTATTTCCATTAGATGAGGCTGCTATTTAAAGCGGATTGGTTTCCTGATCGCGCTGGCTTTTGTAGGAGGGATCGATTCGTACGGTTTTAACCGAACTACTGCCGGTCTGTACTACCTCGACGGGATAACCCTCAAGCAGCAGGCTAGTACCTACCTCGGGTATGGTTTCCAGATATTCGGTGATCATACCGTTGAGTGTCTTGGGGCCGTTCGTGGGGAGGTCCCAGTGCATGATTCGGTTCAGTTCACGGATATTGGCGCTGCCGTCGACCAGGAAGCTGCCGTCGTCCTGTGGATAGATCTCTTTGGAGCTGGCGGCTGCTGGATCGGTAGTAAATTCACCAACGATCTCCTCCAGAATATCATCGAGGGTGACCAGTCCCTGGATATCGCCATATTCGTCCACCACCAGACCGATGCGGCGGCGCTGCTTCTGGAAATTGAGTAACTGGGTGTTCAGTGGCGTACCTTCTGGGATGAAGTAGGTTTCGCGCACTACGCTGTTTAGTCGATCCAGCTCCAGACCCTCTTTACCACGCAGGGAGAGAACATTGCGCAGGTGCACAAAGCCAAGCACGTTGCCGATATCGCCACGGTAGACAGGTAGACGGGTGTGCTGAGATGTATTGATCTGTTTGAGGATGTCTTCCTCGCTGTCGTCCATATTGATGCCGATGATCTCGTTACGCGGCACCATAATGTCTTCCACGGTCACCTTCTCCAAATCGAGAATATTGAGTAGCATTTTCTGGTGACGGCGCGGGATCATCGCCCCGGCCTCGTTGACCACGATACGCAGTTCCTCACTGCTGAGGCTGTGACGATCCGCATCTTCCTGTGATACGCCCATCATTCTCAGCAGGGCATTGGGAATCGTATTGAGCAGCCAGACAACTGGGTAGAGTACACGTAGCAGCGGTTTGAGGATCACCGTTGCGGGGAAGGCCAGCCTTTCCGGATGCAGTGCCGCCAGGGTCTTGGGAGTGATCTCGGCAAAGATCAGGATTACAACGGTCAGTAGTAGGGTTGCCACTAAATTCTCGATAATACCATCGCCGCCAAGCATACGGATGGCGATGATGGTGGCGATGGAGGAGGCGAGAATATTGACGAAGTTGTTGCCCAGCAGGATCAGACCGATCAGACGGTCCGGCCGCTTGAGCAATTCACTGGCGCGGATCGCCCCCGCGCTTTTTGCCCCCACCAGATGGCGTAGGCGATAGCGATTCAGGCTCATCAGGCCGGTTTCCGAACCGGAAAAGAAAGCGGAGGCCAAGACTAACAGGCCGATTACTGTGAACAGTACCCATAAGGGAATATCGTTTAACAAGAAGGTGTAATGCCTTTGCTAGGAACAGGAGTATGTAATTACAGGGAGTCGGTGACGAGGTGTCAAGGGCCGCCGGTCAGCGATGCAGGATCAACTCCAGCACCAGCTTACTACCGAAATAGGCCAGCATCAGTACAACAAAGCCCACCAGCGTCCAGCGTACCGCAATGCGACCACGCCAGCCGTGGCGCCAGCGCCCCCACAGCAGAATGGCAAAAACCATCCAGGCGGCGACAGAAAGAACGGTCTTATGCACCAGATGTTGGGCGAAGATGTCATCCAGATAGGTCGCACCGGTCAACAGAGATAGACTGAGCAGGATATAGCCGAGACCGATCATACGGAAAAGCAGTTGCTCCATGGTCTCCAGCGGAGGCAGGGCACGAACGAAACCACCAGGATGGCGATTGCGTAGATGACGATTCTGCACAGCCAGCAGCAGGGCCTGTAGTGCGGCTATACCAAGCAGGCTGTAGGAGAAGATGGAGAGCAGGATGTGGATCTTCAATCCTGTACTAACGGTGATGATGGTCCCACCACTGCCGCCAAAGCTCTGTAGCAGCAGCGCCACAGCACTCAACGGAAGAAGCCCGATGCCAAGATTTTCCAGAGGATGCTTTAATGCGGAAAACAGCACCAGTACCGTGGCCAGCCAGGCGGTGAGGGAGAGAACATGGAAGAAACTGAGATTGAGACCATGCGGGGTCAATAGCAGGTGATTCAGCACAAGAATATGTGCCAGTGCACCTCCTCCGGCCAATCCCAGCGACAGCATTTTAGGGCGAGACTGCGCCTCAATTCCCGTTGCCAGACGGCGTAGCAGGAGAAAAGTCGCGCTACTGTAGAGAACGATGCCAATTAGCGGGAGTAATACCTTCATGCCGGTTCCAGTTTAAGATGTCAGGGCGCAATGTTCGCACAAGCGGAGGGGAGGGTGAAGAGCCTTAGCCTCCTTATGAGGTATATACACCCCCCGGACCAGTGCGTGAAAATTGTGAAGCTAATTCGTTTTCCGGAATAACTGCTGATCTAACAATAGATTATCTGCAAGTATTGATGTATATAATAGCTGGAATATATACCTGGTTGATGTTTTTAACGATCTCATGGTGCGCCATGAGCTGAATAAGTTGCCTGGAAGCAGTGGCAGCTTACGACTTTATTTAGAGACCAGCCGAAATAGATGTGGAGATCCTGAATGGAGCTGAGGGTACTTGGATGCAGTGGTGGAATCGGTGGCGCAGGCCGTCGAACCACGTCATTCCTGCTGGGCGACGAGGTGCTGATCGATGCTGGAAGTGGCGTCGCAGATCTCGAACTCAACGAGTTGGCGAAGATCCGTCACATTTTCCTCACCCACTCTCATATGGATCACATCCATACGATTCCGCTGATGATCGACAGTATCTTCGATTGCCTGCCACAGCCGGTGATTATTCACGCTCTGCCCCAGACCATCAAGGCGCTGCAGGAGCATATCTTCAACGACATTATCTGGCCTGATTTTTCTGCCCTGCCATCCGAGGAGTTTCCGGTGATGGTCTATGAGGCGATGAAGCCAGGTGAGCGCAAGGCGGTGGGTGACATGCATTTCAGCATGATTCCCGTTAATCATCTGGTCCCGACCGTGGCCTATGTGGTGGAGTATCCCGGCGGCACCTTCTGTTTTAGCGGTGACACCACCAGTAATGACACCCTGTGGGAGGGGCTGAATGAGCTGGATCGCCTGGACCATCTGGTGGTCGAGTCAGCCTTTTCCAACGCAGAGCAGGCCATGTGCGAGAAGTCCCGACACTACTGTCCACAACTGCTGGCAGATGACCTGAAGAAGCTTAAACACAATCCCCACGTCTATCTAACCCACGCCAAACCGGGGGAGGAGGAGATGATCTTCCAGGAGTGTTGTCAGCTGATTACCGACCGTCCGCTATCTCATCTTAGTGGTAGCCAGATTTTGAAGTTATAATCACTTCTCGTAATTAATCATCAAGCCGTATTCATACGGTTTTTTTGTTTTAGGACCCCCTATTACTATGTTTGAAAGCCTGACATCCCGCCTTGGCCAGACCCTGCGTAACCTGCGCGGTAGCGCTCGCCTGACCGAAGAGAACATCAAAGATACCCTGCGCGAGGTACGCATGGCCCTGCTGGAGGCGGACGTCGCCCTGCCAGTGGTGCGCGAATTTATCGACCATGTGAAGAGCCGAGCCGTCGGTAAGGATGTGCTGGAGAGCCTCACCCCCGGCCAGGCGTTGATCAAGATCGTCAATGACGAACTGGTCAAGTTGATGGGCGAAAGTAACGAGGAGCTGAATCTCAGCACCACGCCCCCTGCGGTAGTACTGATGGCGGGCTTGCAGGGGGCAGGTAAGACCACCAGCGTTGGCAAACTGGCGCGTTGGCTGAAAGAGAAAAAGAACAAATCGGTGATGGTGGTCAGTGCCGACGTCTACCGCCCGGCGGCGATTGAGCAGTTGAAGACTCTGGCGAATGAGGTTGGGGTGGAGTTCTTCCCCAGTAGCGGTGGCGAGAAACCGGTTGCTATCGCCAGGGCAGCGCTGGACGCGGCGCGCAAGAAACATATCGACGTACTGCTGCTGGATACCGCAGGTCGCCTGCACATTGATGAAGAGATGATGGCGGAGATCCAGCAGCTGCATAGCGCGGTTGAGCCAATCGAGACCCTCTTCGTGGTCGACAGCATGACCGGCCAGGATGCGGCCAACACCGCCAAGGCCTTTGGCGATGCGCTGCCACTGACCGGGGTGATCCTGACCAAGACCGATGGTGACGCCCGCGGCGGTGCGGCGTTATCGGTACGCCAGATCACCGGCAAGCCGATCAAATTCCTCGGTGTGGGCGAGAAGAGCACCGCACTGGAGCCGTTCCACCCGGACCGTCTTGCCTCCCGTATCCTCGATATGGGGGATGTGCTCTCCCTGGTGGAGGAGGTACAGCAGAAGGTCGACCATAAGAAGGCCGAGCAACTCGCCAGTAAACTGAGGAAGGGCAAGGGTTTCGACCTGGAAGACTTCCGCGATCAGCTACGTCAGATGCAGAGCCTCGGCGGTGTCGGTGCACTGATGGATAAGTTGCCGGGTATGGGTAATATCCCAGATGCGGCCAAGGCCCAGGTCAATGATAAGGAGTTCCTCCGGCTGGAGGCGATCATCAACTCCATGACCCCGGGAGAGCGTCAGCGTCCTGATATCATCCGTGGTTCACGCAAGCGCCGTATCGCCACTGGCTCTGGTACCCAGGTGCAGGATGTGAACCGCCTGTTGAAGCAGTTCACCCAGATGCAGAAGATGATGAAAAAGATGAAGGGCGGCGGCATGGCAAAAATGCTGCGCGGCCTGAAAGGCGGTATGCCTCCCGGTATGCCGTTCTAACCCCCGTTTTACGCTAATTCGGGGTTTTCTTTCCCGTTGTTTCGTCGTACAATCGCGGGCTTGCTAATCTGAGGGTCGCCGTTGGGCGGCCCCGTTTGTTTGTGAAGACGAGGAATTTTCCGGCATGGTAACCATCCGTATGTCACGTGGTGGCGCAAAAAAGCGTCCTTTTTATCAAATCGTAGTCACCGACAGTCGTAACCGTCGTGACGGTCGCTTCATCGAGCGCCTTGGCTTCTTCAACCCGCTTGCCCGCGGCAATGAAGAGCGTCTGCGTATCGATCGCGAGCGTGTTGAGCACTGGCTGTCCAAAGGCGCCCAGGCTTCCGATCGCGTTGCTAGCCTGCTCAAGGCGCAAGCCTGATCCGGTGAGCCGTAGTTGTAGCATCCCTGTCCCGGCGGGGTGGAGATGTCTATGACGGACGAGAACGACTATATCGTAGTGGGCCGGATCTCCGGCCTTTACGGAGTGCGGGGCTGGGTAAAGGTCTTTTCCCATACCCAGCCACGCGACAATATTCTGAGCTACACCACCTGGTATCTGCAGCGTGACGGCCAATGGGTAAAAACCCGGCTGGAAGATGGCCGCAGTCAGGGTAAGGGTGTGGTGGCAAAGCTGGAAGGGTGTAACGAGCGTGATGCGGCGGCGGCGCTGATGGAGACTACCATCGCCATCCACCGCAGCCAGTTACCAAAGGCCCCGGCCGGTGAATATTACTGGGCTGAGTTGCAGGGATTACGCGTCAGCAACCTCGAAGGGGTGGAGCTGGGCGTGGTCGACCACCTGTTGGAGACCGGTGCCAATGATGTGCTGGTGGTAAAACAGGGGGCGACTGAAAGGTTAATCCCCTTTGTGCAGGAGCGCTTTGTCACCGCCATTGACCTCGATAAGGGTGAAATGACGGTGGATTGGGACCCGGACTTCTGACCATGCGCTTTGACGTGGTTAGCCTGTTCCCGGAAATGTTCGACGCGGTGAGCCGATATGGCATCACCGGGCGGGCAGTGGAGAAGGGACTGGTAGAACTGGCCCTGTGGAATCCGCGGGATTACACCCAGGACCGGCACCGTACCGTGGACGACCGACCCTATGGCGGCGGCCCGGGAATGTTGATGAAGATTGAGCCACTGCGTGATGCGATTCGCGATGCACGCAGAGCCGGCCCAGGTAAAGGCCATGTGATCTACCTGTCGCCTCAGGGGCGACCGCTGGATCAGCAGGGTGTACGGGAGCTGGCACGGCATGAACAGCTGGTGCTGATCGCCGGACGTTACGAAGGGGTGGATGAACGCCTTATCGAAAACGAGGTGGACGAAGAGTGGTCCATTGGCGATTACGTCCTCAGCGGTGGTGAACTGGCAGCCATGGTGCTCATCGACTCGGTGACCCGCTTACTGCCGGGGGCCCTGGGGCATGAGGACTCGGCAGAGCAGGACTCTTTTAGTGACGGACTGCTCGACTGTCCGCACTACACCCGCCCCGAGCTGTTTGAGGGAGCGCCGGTGCCGGAGGTTCTGCTGAGTGGTGACCATGCGGCGATTGCCCGCTGGCGAACGAAACAGGCTCTGGGCAGAACCTGGTTAAGGCGCCCGGAGCTGTTACAAGGTTTGGATCTGAATGAGGAACAGCAGCAGTTGCTGCAGGAATACATTCAGGAACATGAACAAAATTAGTGTATAATCGACGGACTTTTTTCTGGAGTTTTGGCAATGAGCAACATCATCGAACAACTCGAAGCTGAGCAGATGGGCCGCGAGGTACCGACATTCGGTCCCGGTGACACCGTTGTGGTTCAGGTAAAGGTAAAGGAAGGCACCCGCGAGCGTCTGCAGGCCTTTGAAGGCGTGGTGATTGCCCGCCGTAACCGTGGTCTGAACTCCGCGTTCACCGTGCGTAAGATTTCCCACGGCGAAGGTGTCGAACGTGTATTCCAGACCTATAGCCCGGCTATCGATTCCATCGAAGTGAAGCGTCGTGGCGACGTGCGTCGCGCCAAGCTTTACTACCTGCGCGGCCGTACTGGTAAGGCAGCGCGGATCAAGGAAAAACTCGGCTAAGCGGTCCAGGCGCAACGCGCCTGGTACCTATGCGGATGTCACGCAACACCGCTAGCGCAAGACAAAACGGGCAGCACCCTCGGGGTGCCGCCCGTTTTTTTTCGGCCGTTTTACTACTGTTGTGCTGCAGTCACGGCTTCGCGGTAGAAGAGGATCTGAAAGATATTGCCCAGTTGGCCAAGAGCGGTGCACCACAACTGGCCCTCTCGTTACTCCAGCAACAACAGCCCGAATTTGCTGCAGATCAGGCCAAGTGGATGCGCTGGGAGCGGATGCGGGTTCGCATCATGCAGCAGCGTGGAGACTGGCAGGCACTGGAACAGCATCTTGCCCAACTCCTACCTGAGACGGCGGCAGATTTTCGCAGCTGGGCGAATACTCGCCGTGCCAATGCCCTGATCTATGACAACCGGCCTACCGAGGCACGTCAGGTGCTGCGAGATCTGATCTGGGGTAACAAAGAGGCAAGTTCCGGAGAGATTGCCCAGTGGCGACAACTGGTGATGCAGAGCTATCTGCGTCAGGGACGCACCAACGATGCCCACGTGGCGATGCTGCGTTTTCACCAGGATTACGGTGAGGGTGGCGATGATGCCAAGCTCATGCGGGTACGGGTATTGTTGGCTAACAAGCGCCCACTTGAGGCCCATTCCCTGCTGCAGTCGATGGCGCAGAACCGTACCACGGAATTACTACGCTTGTTGGCGCAACTACGCTCCTCTGGAAAGAGTGAACGTATTCTGCAAAAGCTACGCAAAGTAAAAAAGCTGACCGGCTATACACCACTGCAGAGCTACATTCACTACGGCATCATGGCGGAAGCTGCATTGAAAGCGAAGGAGCCGGCCTTTGCCGTAATTGCGATGGAACAGTGGTTTCGTCAGCCTGTTCCAGTCGATGAATGGCGCGAACTGTTTTCCCTTACCCCCGATATGTTGTGGGACAGCTATCTGACCTACGCCCAGCGACTGGGCAACGAAAAGCAGCTGCTGATCGGCGACGACATGAAGTGGTACAAGCTCGCGGAAAAAACCGACAAGCGATACCCGGTAGCCAAACGCTCACTCTACGCCCTGTTGGCACACAAGGCCTTCGCCCTCGACATCCGTGAAAAGGCGGCGATGCAGATGATTAATCTACTGCAGGAGATGGACAACGGTATGGCGGTGGTCCAGCAACTGTTTCTTCACAGCAACTATTTCAATCAGGGCTCATCGGTACCGCCGGGGCCGGCCTATCTCCTGGTGGATCAGGCGATCCGCGACGGTAACCTGGAGTCGGCCTCGCGACTGATGCGCCATCTGCCGGAACCACCCGGCGATGTCGCCAAGTTTCCCTGGCAGTTACGTCGTGCCAAGGTCTTCATCCTTGCCGGTGACAATCAGGCAGCGGTTACGTTACTGCGCAAACTCATCCCCGCCGTTCCCTCCCTCGGTAAGGAGCAGCGCGATCAGTTCATGCAACTGCTGTTCGATCTGCAGAACGTCGGCGATCACGAATCTGCCTATGCGCTTCTGGAAGAGATGTACCGCACCGTTCCTACTCTGGAGCTGCGTCGGGAGCTACTGTTCTGGATGGGAGATTCCCGTCTTGCACAGAAAAACTATGTGGATGCAGCACAGCTCTATCTGCGTTCGGCGACCCTGAGCGACTACGACAGTATGGACCCATGGGCGCAGACAGCGCGTTACAAGGCCGCTGCTACCCTGGCGGACGGCGGGATGCTGGATGACGCGGCGCATATCTACAGTCATCTGCTTCGGGTAACCGAGAACGCGGAGCGCCGTGCGGTACTGGTGCATGAACTGGAACAGATCCGAATGCGCGAGGCTGCCGGTGCAAAGCAATGAGCCTCACTCCTTTCAGGCGGTAATCGATTCACCGATCCCCGGAGTGCCCTCCATCGGTGTCCGCTTGGCGCAGGGGCGCTTGCTGGATATCGATTTTCTGTTCCAACGACAAGAGCCGTTCGTTGATGATGATGCCGCTTCCACCGTTCGCCTGCTACGGGCCTATCTTGATCAGGGTGATGATCCAGAACAGCCAATTGAGGTCGCACCAGGTACCCCGTTTCAGCAACGACTGTGGCGAGAGCTAACAGCCATCCCCTTCGGCGAGACCCGCAGCTATGGCGAGCTGGCGAAAAAGTTGAACAGTTCAGCACGGGCCGTCGCTGGGGCCTGCCGACGTAATCGATTGCCCCTGCTGGTGCCCTGTCATCGGGTAGTGGCAAAGAGCGGGCTCGGCGGGTTCATGGGCCGCACCGATGGGGCGGCACTGGCAATCAAGCGGTGGCTGTTGCAGCATGAAGGACATGAGTGAGCAGAACACCGCACTAGTCGAACGTTTTCTCGATGCCCTCTGGCTCGAGCGTGGCTTGAGCGAAAACACCCTTACCGCCTATCGCAGTGATCTGCAGGGATTAGCCACCTGGTTGGCGAGCGAGAAGGTTGAGCTACTCACTGCAGCACGTCACGATCTGCTGCGTTATCTGCAACAGAGGGCAGAGCAGGGCGCCAGTCCCCGTTCCAGTGCCCGTCTACTCTCCAGTATCCGTCGCTTCTATCGCTATCTGCTGCGTGAAAGACAGATCAGTGAGGACCCCAGCGCCCGTATCGACGCACCCAAGCTGGGACGTGCCCTGCCCAAGTCACTTACCGAAGACGAGGTGGAGCGATTACTGGCGGCGCCTGACACCAGCAAGTCGATGGGTTTGCGAGATCGCGCCATGCTGGAGGTGCTCTACGCCAGTGGTCTGAGGGTCTCCGAACTGGTCTCTCTCAGCCTGCCTCAACTCAATCTGCAGCAGGGATTGGTTAAGGTGATTGGCAAGGGAAACAAAGAGCGTCTGGTGCCCCTGGGCGAGGAGGCGCTGAACTGGCTGGAGCGTTATCTGCGCGAGGCGCGTGGGCTGATGCTCGGCGCCACCCAGAGCGATGTGCTCTTTCCCGGCAAGCGCAAGACGGCGATGACTCGTCAGGCCTTCTGGCAGTTGATTAAACGCTATGCACTGCAAGCCGAGATCAGCAAGCACCTTTCACCACACACTCTGCGCCACGCCTTTGCCACCCATCTGCTCAATCACGGCGCTGATCTGCGAGTGGTGCAGCTACTGCTCGGTCACAGCACCCTGTCGACTACCCAGATCTATACTCATGTGGCGCGGGAGAGGCTGAAGAACCTTCACGCCCAGCACCATCCGCGCGGATAACCGGCTGTTTCATACTGTTATTGTCCGGGAACTTCACCCTGCAGTCGTGCTCCAATCTGTTATTCGGTACCTTCTGTTTCCGCACTGTTATCGGTAGACTTGCCGGTCATGCCTGAAAGCCAATTTCTAACCCCGGGGTAATCATGAAATTTAAATTGTTGTTGTCTGCCTTGTCACTCTCGTTGCTAATGCTCTCGCCAGTGCACGCGGAAGAGGATGCTCTTAAAGCAAAATTACTCAAGGCCTTCGGTCGAGCACCGGATGTGATCGCACCATCCGCCATCGAAGGGCTGAAAGAGGTGGTCTACGGTACCGATGTCTACTACATCACCCCCGATGGTCGCTATCTCGTCAGTGGCTCGATGTTTGATCTCGCTTCGCAGAGCAATCTCACCGAGCAACGTCTATCCGGTCTACGCCAGGATATCTTGAAGGGCGTGGATGAGTCCTCAATGATCGTCTTCAAGGCCGATGGAAAACAGAAACACATGATTACCGTGTTTACTGATATCGATTGTGTCTATTGCCGCAAGCTCCACTCTGGTATGGCAGAGATGAACAAGTTGGGTATCACCGTACGTTACATGGCCTATCCTCGTGCCGGTATCGGTTCTCCCTCATACGACAAGGCGGTCAGCGTCTGGTGTGCGGCAGATCGCAACAAGGCGATGAACGAGGCCAAGAATGACGGCAAGGTAGTGCCAAAAAAGTGCGAAAATCCTGTGGCACAGGAGTACAAGTTGGGGCAGAAGTTGGGGGTTAATGGAACCCCGGCTATTTTGCTCGAAGATGGTCATCTGATGCCGGGTTATGCGCCGCCAGAGCGTCTATTTGCATTGCTGGAAAACAAAGGTAAACCCTGAGACGAAACAGTGCTGACTCGACCCCGGTTGGGTCGAGTTATATCTCATGCAGCAGACGGGACGTGGTAAAGAGCAGGAAGCTACGTACCCGATGCTGCGGCCACAGTTTCTCTATCCCCCTGACGTAGTAACCTAGCTGCTCGCGGAAGTTATTCGCCAGTTCAGTGGCATTCTCTTGCGTGGCATGGCGGTGGCTCTTGTAATCGATAATCCATATCTCGTTTTCCCCGATCAGTAGACGATCGATAATCCCGTGTACCGTCTTGCCATCCTGACGATAGATCAGCGGCACTTCATTGAGCACTGCTGTGTCGCAATCAGGTTGAAATAGCGGTGCCAGTTTGGCATCACTGATCAGCGAACCGCACTCTTCAACACATTGCTGGAAAAGTTGATCGTCTCTGTCCAGGTCGAACTCGGCAGAGACCGTGTTCACTGTTTGCGGCCAATTCTTCTCATCGTCTTCACTCATCCGCTGTAGCAGTCGATGGATGATCTCACCGCGCAGACGTCCATCATCATCACCCTGGTAACTGCGTTGCTCCTGATGTTGATGACTGGGGGCGATCTCATACAGCGTCTGTTCCATCGTCAGAGGATGGGATAGGCGAGGATCGACATCAATGATTTCGGCGTGACGGGTTCTGTTCTCCTGGTCGCTCAACGCAGGTTTCTTGCCGTGACTCAGAAGGCAGGGTTCCTCAGCGGCGATCTGCTCAGTCGGGTCCAGTGCCCGGCGCAGGGCAAAGTACCAGCCAGACTCATCCTTGCCTGACGGACGCACACCGCTGATATAGAGATGCTGCCGGGCGCGGGTCAGGGCGACATAGAGCAGGTTAGCCGTCTCCCGACGCTGCTCCTGCTGTTCTCTCTCCAGTCGTTGGCGTATGACCTCCGGTTGCTGATCTTTTTTGCCAAGCAGGATGAAACTCTCTGGTCGCGCAGCTTCCGGTGGCCACTCCAGCAGGGTTTGAAACGGTTTTGCCGCACTCTCACCCTGTGCACTGTCGGCGAGAAAGACCACCGGTGCCTCAAGCCCTTTGGCGGCATGAATGGTAAGCAGTTGTACCCGATCACTGTCGCTGCTACCCGGTGCCTGATCCGGCGCCTCATCACTGCTCTGCCCAATCTCTCCCAGACGTGCGAGGAAGTGACCCAGACTGGGATAGCGTCCACTGTCTATCTCCAGTGCCAGCTCAAGGAAACGACTCAGGTTGGCGACCACCCGATCACCTAGGTGGGCTGGATAGGCGGCGCGATAGCGTCGTAGCAGATCGCCCTCACAAAAGATCCGGTCGAGCAGGTCATGGATAGGGAGTCGCCCTGCTAACTGATGCCATCGGGGTAACAGGGTAGCGGCCAGTGTCAGTGGTTCTTCAGATTCAAGTTGTGGTGCCAGCGTCAGCAAGCGTTGATACCAGCCACCCTGTTCGAAACGGGCCAACCGAATAAGATCCGCATCGCTACAGGCGAACAGCGGACTGCGCAACACGCTGGCGAGGGAGAGATTATTGTCGGGGGTGAGTAGCACCTCAAGCAGCGCGACCATATCAGCGACTTCGCTGCTCTGAAGCAGGGTACCGCGCTCAGCACCTAAGTACGGGATACCCGCACGGCGGAGGGCCTGTTCGTAGTAACCGGTGTGGGTGCGCTTGCGCACCAGGATCATGATGTCGCCATAGCGTAGTGGACGGACGCTGCCATCGACAGTCACGGGTGTGACCGTTTCGATAAGACGCTGGATCTCAGCGGCGATCTGTTCGCCCTCCTGCTGATATTGCAGATTGACCGGCTCTTCGAAGGGGCGCTGTAGTGGGTTACGCAGTTCCGTGGAGATTAGCTCTTCCGCCTCGGTACGCTCAATGATGGGTAGCACCTGGACTTCCCCCCACAACTCCTGGTGATGGGTATTGTGCTGGGCAAAGTCACGCAATTCGCCAGCCAGCGGTCCCCCTTCACCGAAGACCCGGTTGACGCAATCCATTATTGCAGGCGAGCTGCGCCAGGAGGTGTGTAGCGGAAAACTTTGTGCCGAGAGGTGCTCCGAGAGCCAGATGTGAGCGGCCTGGAACAGGCGCGGCTCGGCACGCCGGAAACGGTAGATGGATTGCTTGGCGTCACCGACCAGAAAGACACTGCGTCCCCTGTCACTCTCGCCCGCGGCCAACTCTTCAAGCAGTGGTAGCAGCAGTCGCCACTGGGTCGGGTTGGTGTCCTGAAACTCGTCCACCAGCAGGTGGTCGATGCGCTGATCCAGTTTGTACTGCACCCACTGAGCACTCTCCGAACGGTTCAACAGGCGGTAGGCCGACCACTCCAGATCGGTGAAGTCGAGTTGACGCTGCTCCTGCTTCAGCCGCTGGAAGTGTGTCAGCAGTCGGCTACCTGCGCGATACCAGGCGGCACAGGCGTGCCAGGCACGTAGTGCCAAACACCGATCCAGCGTTGTCAGGATCTCCTGCGACAGTTCCTGATGCAGTGAGAGAAAGCGTGCCTCGCCATCGGCCCCCATCTTTTTCGCCTGAATCCCACTCGCCTTACGGCTGCGGGGACTATTTTGCGCTGTCAGGAAGGCGCTACGACAAGCCTCAAAGCGTACTGTCATCGCCAGCGAATCATCACGAGCCGTTGCGATGGAGTCGGCCGCCGTATTGTTCTGACTGCCGGGATGTTTGTTCAATAGATCGACGAATTCTCCGAGCTGTTGCAGGCGTGTTGCGGTGAAAAATGTGGTGATTGGATCGTCGTTGGGCTCGATGTTCAACTGTTCTGTTAGCCGCTGCAGGGCGAAGTCGATCGGTTCTGCACTCTCCTCGGTATAGGGCCACCAGTCACCACGATGGGCGATGAAAGTGGCAAGCGAGCGTTCCAACCCATCCAGGCTGCCGCAGTAATCGAGTAGCTGTTGCAGGGCCGTGGCGGTTTCACCTTCAGGTTCCAGACTTGCTTCGTCTAGCAGGCTGTCGAGGGCAGAGCGCAGGATCTCACCACCGCTTTCGAGCAGCACAAAACCGGGAGGTACTTCTGCCTCCAGCGGGAAGCGCAGCAGAATCTCCTGGCAGAAGGCGTGGAAGGTTGTAGTACGTACGCTGTGGCGTCCCCGGCGCAGAGTCTCATAGAGCCCACGCGCCCGCTCCAGAGTGGCGGTATCCGGGTTGACTACCTCCAGACCCTCTAGCAGCACAGGTAGTTCCTCGTCACTGGCCGAGGCGAGGGCATACAGGCGCTCCCCAAGCCGGCTCTGCATCTCCGCCGCTGCTTTACGGGTAAAGGTGACTGCCAGGATTGCGTCGGGTCTGGCGCCCGTCAGGAGCAGGCGTAGAAGACGGTTGACCAGCATGTAGGTCTTGCCGGTTCCGGCCGATGCCATCACCGTAGCGTTGGTCTGTGGCGAGCTGGGAGAGAGGGAGAATGTCATGGTGAGAGGATACTGGCCCGAATTGGCAGGGTAAACAGCGCCGGCCTTGTAGGATATATCCTATTTCTGTGTAGGAGATATCTGTCAAATCGTGTCCACCAAAGACGGTGTGCGTGTTTGTCGGCTCTTGTTAAGTTCTTGTTATTCAAGTTGATTTTACTCCAACGCACATTCAGTAGACCCTGTAGGGAGCGTTGTAGGCCGGTTGTCGGAAAAGCCTGAAGTAGTACTCTTCATAGCAAGAACACGGAACGTTACGCATGGATGGTTTGCTCGCCGCAGGATGCGGCAGCACGGAGGCTTACAGGGAACTACAAGTTTCGGACAGAGGATTTCCTTCAGGGACAGGGTATTCAGGATGAAAACCCGTGGCATGGATGCCCATAAGGAATAACGTCTCGGGCGGTCAGTGAAAACTGACCGCCCTTTTAATTTTCCAGCCATATTTCCCGACGGCAGACACCGCTGAAACGACAGTAACTACATTTCTGTTCGGCACCCCAGGCAGGAAGTTTGGTGCCAGTTAGCATCTCTTCATGTAACGTCCCTAATCTGTCACCGACCTGCCGTGTCAGGCTTTCCAGTTCATCTCCCTCCATTACTGTTCGCCCGCTGATCTTCACCGCATCCAGTGACAGGTATTCCACCCGTGCCACGGGTAGTTCGCCTGATGAAGCGAGCAGGGCATAGTAAGGGAGTTGTACCGCCTCGCCACTACTGACGCTGTCGGCATCCGCATAGCTACCAGTTTTGTAGTCGATAATCGCCTGTTGTGTACCGTCGGAGTCGCAACGATCCAGCCGCCCATGCAGAGTGATACCAGGTACGGTCTGCGACTGCTCTAGCTGCTGCTCTACCGACGCCACCTGCCACTGTTCGGCACGCTGCATTTGCCAGTCGATATACTCGGGAATGTGCTGTTTCCAACGTTGTAACCAGCCACGGTGGAGAAAGTTATCCTCCAGATCCCGGGCGAATACCGCATCGCTGATCTGCTCCAGCAAGGTGATGGCCTCATCACGACGTTTGGCTTCCCATTTACCCGTGAACGGCCCAGGGAGATTGTCTACTCCACCGTGAAGGGCCTGCAGGCAGCGATGAACCCGCTCGCCGTAGTCCGATTTTTCCAGCGCTTCGCGGATCGCATCCGTCGGTGCCAGCCCCAGCCCCCGTGCGGCGAAGAACTGATAGGGGCAATCCATCAACTGCTGGTAGGCACTGGCGGAGTATCTTTTCGGTACCAGTTCAGGCGGCAGGGCGGGTTGTGGCATTTCGCTCTGCTGTGGAAGTGGACGACGTTGTACCACCGCGCTCTCTTCCTCGCGGAGCAGTTGTTTCAACTGCAGGTCATCGGGTTTTTCCTGGTAGGCCAACTGCTGGAAGGCAAGCAGTAGCTCCAGCCACGGACTGGGCAGTATCTCCTCGCCATCCCGCTGAACGCAGTGGGTGATAAGGAGTGTCGGTGCAGCCTCAAGAAGGCGACGAAAATGGTAGAAGCGAAGAGCAAGTAGTTCATCGGCTATCGGTAGCCCCAGTTCATGACGTACCGCATCGTTGAAGAACGGGGTACCCGGTGCAGCTCCTGGCATTTGGTCTCGCTCTGCCGAGGCGATGATCAGGGCATCGAAACGTCCCGGTAGACTCTTCGCTAGCTCCATCAACACAACCGGCTGGGCAGGGGTGGCGGGTTTGAAATCGTAGCGCTCCAGGCTACGTCCCAGCCAGTTGTGGAACTCCAGCCAGGTCATAGCATGCTTCTCTCCCGCGGCAGCCTGTTCCATTTTCTGTAGCTCTTCGAGCAGGCGCATGCCTGCCTCGTCGTCACTCAGTTGAGCTGTCACGCCCAATGTTTCCAGACTCTGCTGGAGTTGTTGTAACAGCACTGCGGCATCATGGGGTCGACCCTGCAAGAATTTCTGTAACGGCAGTGCTGCCTGCTGAAGTCGCTCCAACAGGGCATCCACGGGATTGAGTCTCGTAGCCAGATCTGCGGGCAGACGGCGTTGACGGTATTTCAGATTTTGCCGGTAGCGCTTGAGTCCGCTGCCGATGTTTTCGTGCAACACGATATCCCGCTCCAGCAGATAGACCTCGGTGAGATGGGTCTCACGTACCGCAGGCTCACAGAAGAAGGGGGATTTCAGCAGGTCGAGCATGGCGCGATGTGGAAAATCCTCTTCGATACACTGTAACCAGCGTTCGAGGATTGCCGCGGCACTGGTAGTGGAGAGAGCCCAGCCGGCGGCGTCCTGTACCGGGACGTTGGCCCGTTCCAGCAGCGCACGCAGGCGCCGGGCGAGGCGACGATTGTCGCTGACAATGCCGATGCGCTGTTTCCCTTGCAGAAGCCAGCGTCTTACCTGCAGCTCAACCGCTCGGGCCTCATCTTCGTCATCGTTGGCAGGATATACCGCCAGGCGTCCCTGTAGCGGTGAAGTGGAGACTTCACTGGAAAAGTGTTTGGCCCGTTGTCGTAGTGGTGCCTCGTTCGGCGGGGCGAAGAGGGTGTCGAGCATGCGACTGTAATCGCTGGTGCCGCGACAACAGAGCGCATCATGACTCAGCACCCGAAGCAGTTGTCGCAGCGGTGCGTGGGGATGGAATAGTGGCTCTTCGGCGGTATCGTTGTTGTGGCCTTGAAGAAGCAGGTGTACTGATCCCTTTTCAGCTAAGGCAGCGAGCCACTCGCGTTCAGCCCTGTTGCTAGTTGTCTGGGCAAGTAGATAGAGAGGGTGTTCCAGTTCCTGGTTGAGACTGGCGGCAAGTTGCATCAGGTAGCGGGTGTTGTGATCCAGTAAACCCCGTTGCTTCAGTTCCTGGTGCCAGGCACGCCAGAGGGTGTGTACCAGCTGCGCCTCCCGCTCCATGGCACCGAGGGAACGTTTGCCAAGGCCATAGGCGCCCGCCACGCGACGCTGGAACTCCTCTTCGTTCTCAGGCAGACCAACCTTGTTAAGGGTCATTTCGTCGAAGAGTTGCAGCAGGCTCTCTGCCAGGGCCCAATGGTTGGCAGCTCCAAAAAGCGTGCTGTGTTTATGCAGGGCCTGAACCAGGATCAGTTCGCGGCGATATTCGCTGATGCCGGCACTCTCGGTAAGTGGGATCTCAGCCAGCCAGTTACGCCAGCCGAGTATGCGCGGTCCCAGTAGCGCAGGATGCCCCAGTTCTTCTGCCTGCTGCAGTAGCTGATGTCGCAGGCGTGGTGCATCACTGCCGTCAGGGAGCAGGACGGTAACCTGCTCCAGCCGTGGCAGCTGTTCGCTGTTGTCGCGCAGGATCTGCTGCGCCAGCACTTCGAGTGGATCGACGTCGAAGGGCAGCAGGTTCAGACGGCTGGTTGTTGAGGTCTCAGGGGTCACCGGCAGATTCGGTTGTTATGAATTGTGCCTATTAAAACACATGCACAGAAAAGGTTGCCTTTTAGTCTCGACCACGCAGCAATCGTGGCGTCATCAACCAGAGCAGGTTGCCACAGCCACTGTCGATACGCTGGTTGAACTCAATGAGTGCCGCACCACCCTTCTTCAGTTGCAGTGGGCTGAACGGTTTGCCACAGAGCAGTAGACCGGCAAAGCTACTGAGCGAGGGTTCGTGACCAACGATCACCAGCGGGGCGGTGACCTGCTGCTTTTGCAGCACGGCGATGAGCTGGTGCAACGAGTGGCCGGGGGCGAGTTCCTCGATGATGTTTATCTCGACCGCCTCGTATTGCGCGGCGAGGATTTCGGCGGTTTGACGTGCACGCAGCAGCGGACTGCTAAGGATGAGCGCCGGTTCAGTGATAGAGCGGCTGATGCCTGCGGCGACCTGCTCCATCCGCTCGCGGCCTTTGTCGGTGAGGGGGCGTTCGAAGTCGTTGAGGGAGAGGGCATCGGCTTCGTCCCGATCCAGGGCGATGGCGTGGCGGAGGATAAGTAGCTGTAGCATTTCCTTGCTTCCTTTTCTCTTAAGGTGAGTGAGAAACCGATACGGTACAGCCCAGTTGTGACCCTATTTTTTCACCAATCCCTT
This sequence comes from Thiohalomonadaceae bacterium, assembly GCA_050295975.1. Lineage (GTDB taxonomy): Bacteria > Pseudomonadota > Gammaproteobacteria > Thiohalomonadales > Thiohalomonadaceae > JAPHTQ01. The sequence continues at coordinate 46,260 of JBNKQR010000007.1, read as the reverse complement.
GAGTCGATAAAGCTGTTCCAGTGCCTCTTTGGGAGTGAGGCTGTCCGGGTCCAACTCTTCCAGTGCATCATGTAGCGGATCCGCTTCAGTCTGGAACAGCCCCATCTGGTGATCCGTCGCGGTAAGGTCCGCCGCCTCAGCGCTGCTATTTTCCAGTGCGATCAGTTTCTCCTTTGCCAGTGCCACCACCTCGCGAGGAACCCCGGCCAGCCGTGCCACCTGTAAACCATAGCTCTGATTGGCCGGCCCCTCCTTAACGCTGTGCAGGAAGATGATCTCCTCACCGTGCTCGGTCGCATCCAGATGGACATTGGCCACACCGTCGAGACTCTCCGGCAGGGCGGTTAGTTCAAAGTAATGGGTGGCGAAGAGAGTAAAGGCGCGCAGTTGCCGTGCGAGATGGCAGGCGCAGGCCCAGGCCAGTGACATGCCGTCGAAGGTGGAGGTGCCACGGCCGATCTCATCCATCAGCACCAGACTCTGCGCCGTGGCGTTATTGAGGATGTTGGCGGTCTCGGTCATCTCTACCATGAAGGTGGAGCGGCCGGTGGCCAGATCGTCCGAGGCGCCTATGCGAGTGAAAATGCGATCGAAGCGGCCGATACGGGCGCTGCTCGCAGGAATAAAACTGCCGATATGGGCCAGCAGCACGATCAGGGCGGTCTGACGCATGTAGGTCGATTTGCCGCCCATATTGGGACCGGTGACGATCAACATACGTCGGTCGTCATTAAACCTAATATCATTGGGCACGAAGGGGTCATCGAGCATCTGTTCGACTACCAGGTGGCGTCCGCCACGAATATCGAGGCCGCTCTCATCGGTGAGTTCCGGTTGTACCAGTTCAAGCGCATCGGCCCGTTCCGCCAGGTTATTGATGGCGTCGAGTTCTGCCAAAGCGGCGGCGCTCTCCTGCAGTCCGCCCAACTCATCACAGAGGGTGACCAGAAGTTGTTCGTAGAGGTGTTTTTCCCGTGCCAGGGCACGCTCGGCGGCAGAGAGCGCCTTATCCTCAAACGCTTTCAGCTCCGGGGTGATGTAGCGTTCGGCTGCCTTAAGGGTCTGGCGGCGTTGGTAATCCTCCGGCACCTTGTCGCTCTGTGCCCGACTCACCTCGATGTAGTAACCGTGAACCCGGTTGTAGCTCACCTTGAGGGTGGAGATGCCACTACGTTCCCGTTCGCGCTGCTCAAGATCGAGCAGGAACTGGGCGGCGTTCTCGCGAATGGCACGCAGTTCATCCAGCTCCTTGTCGAACCCCGTGGCGATCACCCCGCCATCGCGGATCAACTGCGGCGGCTCTTCGATCACCGCCCGTTGCAGCAGGGAGTGGATCTCTGGCCAGCTGGCGATGCGCTGCAGCAGTTCATTCAGTAGCGGTGATTCGGTGTCACGCAGCAGTTGGTGTAGTGCGGGCAGTCGGCCCAGGGCATCGCGCAGGCGGGTGAGGTCGCGGGGGCGTGCCGATTTGAGGGCGATACGGCTGAGGATGCGTTCGATATCCCCAATGCCACGCAGCTGTTCGCGTAGCGCCTCAAACAGATCCTGCTCCAGTAAGATAGCAATGGCCTGCTGACGGGCGAAGAGTCGTTGCCGGTCACGTAGCGGACGGTTGAGCCAGCGGCGTAGCAGACGGCTGCCCATGGGGGTGGCGGTGTTGTCCATTACTCCGGCCAGGGTGCGCCGATGGTCGCCACCCAGATGGTGTTCCAGTTCCAGGTTGCGGCGGCTGGCAGCGTCGAGTAGCAGGGCATCGTCGCGCTGTTCAACTGTCAGCCCGCGCAGATGGGGCAGAGCGGTGCGCTGGGTGTCCTGCACATATTGCAGCAGCGCCCCGGCGGCACCGATGGCCAACGCCATCTCGTTACAGCCGAAACCACTCAGGTCGCGGGTGCCGAACTGAGCCGTAAGCAGGCGCTCGGCACTCTCTCGTTCGAAGTGCCATGGCGGCAGTTTTTTCAGGCTGGCGCTGCTACTCACCTCTGTCCCTTCTGCCAGCAGAAGTTCTGCCGGGAAGAGCCGTTCCAGTTCCGATGCGAGAGCCTCCTCACCGCACAGTTCCTGGACCACAAAACGGCCACTGGTCAGGTCGAGAGTGGCGAGACCGAAGCGGTCACCGTGGGCAGCGATGGCGCTGATCAGATTGTCTCGTCGCTCCTCCAGCAGGGCCTCGTCGGTGACAGTGCCGGGAGTCACGATGCGTACCACCTGACGCTCAACCGGTCCTTTGCTGGTAGCTGGGTCGCCGATCTGCTCGCAGATGGCCACCGATTGTCCCAGGCGGATCAGACGAGCCAGGTAGCCCTCTACCGCGTGATAGGGCACACCGGCCATGGGGATCGGTTCACCCGCTGAGGCACCGCGGGCAGTGAGTGTGATATCGAGTAGTTCTGCGGCGCGGCGGGCGTCGTCATAGAAGAGTTCGTAGAAGTCGCCCATGCGATAAAACAGCAGCATATGCGGATACTCTGCCTTGATTCGCAGAAACTGCCGCATCATTGGGGTGTGCCCGACCGGGGCGGTGCTGTTCAGGGTGGCCTGGTTCATCTGTGCAGTGTATCGGAAAAGCGCATTTCCGGGCCAGGGAAGCTACGCTGTAGAAAGTGTGATGAGAGAGCTTGCGGGCCGGGTAGGGGTTTGCTACCTATGAGAAAGACACTGCCAAGGAGAATGACAATGCTGAGCAGGGGTGACTATTCAGAGAAGCGGGACTATCAGCGGATGGCGCTGGAGTGTCCCATGAGCTTTTCCATCAAGGGCGATAAAACGAAGGCGGAGCATCAGGGGATTGCCAAAAATTTGAGTGCATCCGGGTTGTCGGTGATCTGTTCAGTGGAGGTGGAAGAGGGGAGCAAACTGGATATCAACGTGGCACCTGAGCAGGCTATCGTTCCACCACTGCTGGCGACCTGTGTGGTCACACGGGTCGATACTCTGGAGCCTGGAAGGTTTGAGCTCGGGGTACAGATCACCAAAATCCACCCCAATCCAGTCGATCAGGCGTAACCGTCCACCCGCGGTAGCAACTCCACACCACCGTTCTCGACGCTGTTGGCATTACTTCGATAGGCTTCCAGTGCCAGCTGGGTCTTTTGAGATTCGTTGCTGGGTGCCGCGCTGCTGGAGCCATTTTCATCTCTTCCCCGGCGGGCCTGTGCTAGTGCCTCACGGTAATCAGCGGCGCCCTTACCCTGCACAATTTCGCCCTGGCTGATATATTCCTTAACCGGTCCCGATTCAGTCGGGCGTTCGGCTGCGGCCGAGCGCTCTCCGTCACGCTGCTCCGTCGCTGTGCGCGTATTGGCCGATGTCGGTTGCCAGGCTGGGATAAGAGAGCCGCGGATTTCCATAGGTGCTGGATAGTGTTGAATTTGAAAGGAAAGATAAGGTTAGATGAGAACAACAACAATGCAAACGCCCTCTGATTCCGAATTACGTTCCGCTGCTGAAACGGTGGCAGAGCGTCTGCTGGAGAGTGGCTGGATGATGGCGGTGGCGGAGTCGTGTACCGGAGGCTGGGTGGCCAAGGTGTGTACCGATCTGGCGGGTAGTTCCCAGTGGTTCGAGCGTGGTTTTGTCACCTATACCAATCAGGCCAAGCAAGAGATGCTTGGTGTGACTGAGGGGACCCTTACAGTACACGGCGCAGTGAGCGAGGCGACGGTGGCCGAGATGGCTAGTGGGGCGTTGCAAAACAGTCGCGCCAATCTGGCGCTAGCCATCAGTGGGATCGCCGGGCCCAGTGGGGCCACCGACGAAAAGCCTGTGGGAATGGTCTGCTTTGGTTTTGCGTTACAGAATGGCGATACCTGGGCCGAACGATGCCACTTCAAGGGGGATCGCGAGGAAGTGCGCCGTCAGTCTGTGCTTTACGGATTGCAGGGTATATTGCGCCGTCTCGATGGCTGAACAGACGACACAACGTCTCTTTTTTGCCCTCTGGCCCGATGCCTCGGTGCGGAGCGATTTGCAGCAATGTCTCTCTCTAATGGCAGATGCACCCGGGCGGCTGGTGGTGCCCGATAACCTGCATCTGACCCTGGCCTTCCCAGGTCAGGTTGATGCCGCGACGAAGGCCTGTCTGGAGGGAGCCGCAGAGAGCATTCGAGTCACCCCCTTCGATATCCGGTTGAACCGTTTCGGTTTCTGGAAACACCCCAGAGTGGTCTGGTACGGGCCTGACTCAGTGCCACCGGAGCTTCTCCATCTGGCCGCTGAGCTGGAGAGGAGCATGCGTGATTGCGGCCTAACTCCCGACGCACGACCCTATCGGCCCCACGTCACCCTGCTGCGCAAGGCGTTGGGTGAACCCGAGGCGGTCGCACCAGAGATGGTGTGGCGGGCCGAGGGCTTTGTGCTGGTGCTGTCGGAGAGTTCGCCCCAGGGCGTGCGCTATCGAGTGATTAGACGTTGGGAATTTAATCCCTAGATTCGGAATGCCCACTCGGCAAACGGTTCAACCTCATCCCGATTGGCGACGATGAGCTGATAGGCATTCGGATTGAGGGAGTGATCCGGGCTGGTATCGACCCGCAGTCGCTGCAGCAGATAGCCGAGCAGTGCTCGCCGCACCTCAATGGTAATGACATCCCCCTCCGCACCGTAGTCCATCAACAGGGTAAGACGCTTCTTCTCCGCCAGTTCAGGATGGGGGATCAGTTCAAGCATCACTCTCTCAGACCAGTCCTCATCGAATTCGCTGCTCGACTCGGCGGGAAGATCCAGCATCTCCGCCTCGGCGATGCGCGACAGAACAAAGTCGCGGAAGTCGAAGGTTTCTTCGTTATAGGCCCGGACATGCCAGCGCAGGCCATTGTGGCAGAGGGAGTGAGGTTCAATAATCCGGGAGGGCTCACTCTCCCGATCAGAGAGGGAGCGATAGTGGATACGTAGCTTTTTCTTCTGCGCCACGGCGCGGGTTACCTGGGCGGTAATCGCCCGGTCGGGCAGGCGCGCCGGTGGGGTGAGGTATTCAGCAGAGATATTAAAGACCCGCTGCTCCCCATAGGGGCCGGTCATGCCGGTCAGGTTCAGCGCCAGCATCGGCAGTACCGCGGCTGGGTCAAGGTCGGCAACACAGGGGTAAAACTCGGGAGCGGGGACGTAACCGAAGTGACTCTGGCGGTAGATCAGGTTATCCGGCACCAGTTTTCCGTACTGGGCCAGGTCCTTGGTAGCGGCGGCATCGGAGATGCCGAAGGCACGGGCAACGTCGGTGCGGCTCACCACACCACAATAAAATGCCATGATTTCAATGTATTGAAGACGCTGGCGGGTACTCCATTTGACCTCTGCAAGCATCTTGTCCAGGGATTTTGCTGCCACCGTTTACCAAACCTCCTCACCGTTGCTGCGCCTATTCTGGCGTAATCCTACAAAAGATTCATAAAAAATATTACGTAGTAAATAATAACTAGGTGGTAAAAAGTATTGACATAGTTTCAAGTATTGTCTAAATTTCACCTCAAGCAAGAGGCAGTGACCGATTAATTATTCAGATTTCGAGGAGACGAACCGTGGACGAACAGAAGAAGAAGGCGTTGGCAGCAGCACTGGGTCAGATCGACAAGCAGTTTGGCAAAGGGTCGGTAATGCGCATGGGCGACGAGAGTGTAGTGCGCAATATCGAAGCCATCTCCACCGGTTCGCTGGGGCTGGATGTGGCGCTCGGTATCGGCGGCCTGCCCAAAGGGCGAGTGGTCGAGATCTACGGTCCTGAATCTTCCGGTAAGACCACCCTTACCCTGCAGGTGATCGCCGAGGCGCAAAAAGCCGGTGGCACCTGTGCCTTCGTCGATGCAGAGCATGCCCTCGACCCGCAATACGCGGGCAAGTTAGGGGTCGACGTGGACGAACTTCTGGTCTCCCAGCCAGACACTGGCGAGCAGGCACTGGAGATCGCCGACATGCTGGTTCGCTCCAGCGCGGTAGACGTGGTGGTGATTGACTCGGTCGCGGCACTGACACCCAAGGCGGAGATCGAGGGTGACATGGGGGATTCCCACGTGGGTCTGCAGGCGCGTTTGATGTCACAGGCGCTGCGTAAACTGACTGCCAACATCAAACGTTCCAATACCCTGGTGATCTTCATTAACCAGATTCGGATGAAGATCGGCGTGATGTTCGGCAGCCCTGAAACCACCACCGGCGGTAACGCGCTCAAGTTCTACGCCTCGGTGCGTCTCGATATCCGTCGTATCGGCGCGATCAAGAAGGGCGACGAGGTGGTCGGTAACGAAACCCGGGTTAAGGTGGTGAAGAACAAGGTGGCACCACCGTTCAAACAGGCCGAGTTCGACATCCTCTACGGTGAGGGGATCTCTCGTGAAGGGGAGATCATCGACATGGGGGTCAAACTCGAGATCGTCGACAAGTCGGGCGCCTGGTACAGCTACAGCGGTGAGCGCATCGGCCAGGGCAAGGACAACGTCCGCGGCTGGTTGAAGGAGAACCCGGCGGTGGCAGCGGAAATCGAAGGTCGAATCCGCGAAGTGTTGCTGCCCAGCGCCAATTCACCCGCTCTGGCGGTGGTTGATGACGATACCGATAGTGCGGAGATTGCCGAAGCCGCCAAGGCATGATGGCTTCCCGCATTTCGATATACACCCTCCCCATTCGGGGAGGGTTCTGTTTTCACTCTCTACCCTACCCAAATGCAGTAGCGCCACGGTTGCTGGTTTATGGTGTAATTATTTCACCCAAACCAGCCTGGGGCCTGCCATTTCCCCCAATGATTGATTTACACTACGCTGCTTTGTGACCGGCGTGTTGCGGTGTCATGAATAGCATGAACGAAAAAAGTGAGGCGGAAGTTTACGCCAAGGCGGTCGAGCTGCTCGCCCGACGGGAGCACTCGGCGCAGGAGCTGGCGCGTAAGCTGCGCACACGTGGTTGCGACCAGGTCGTAGTAGAGACCGTACTGGAGCGCCTGGAGGCGGAACGTCTACAGAGCGATGCTCGATATACCGAAGTCTACCTGCGCCAGCGCAGTGAAAAGGGCTATGGTCCGCAACGTATCCGTGCAGAGTTGCAGGAGCGTGGCGTAGACGAACGGCTTATTAACGAAGCCATGCGCCGGGCAGAGGATGAGGACGAGGTCGACTGGTTTGAACGGGCCGCTACAGTCTACGCCCGCAAGTTTGGTGGGCGTCCCGTCGAGGACCTGAAGGATCGAGCCAAACGACAACGATTTTTGCAGTACCGCGGTTTTAGCCATGAGCAGATCGCCGCGGTGGTGAATGATTAGTAAACAGTTTTAACGTACTCGGGATATTGCATGAAAAGCAGCGCAGATATACGCAGGGCATTTTTGGATTTTTTTGCCAACAAGGGACATGAGGTTGTGGCCACCAGCCCACTGGTGCCCGGTAATGACCCGACACTGCTCTTCACCAATGCCGGTATGGTGCAGTTCAAGGACGTATTCCTTGGTAGCGACAAGCGCCCCTATAGTCGAGCCACCAGCGTGCAGCGCTGCGTGCGTGCAGGGGGGAAGCATAACGACCTGGAAAACGTCGGTTATACCGCTCGCCACCACACCTTCTTCGAAATGCTGGGCAATTTCAGCTTTGGTGATTACTTCAAAGAAGATGCAATTAAATATGCCTGGGAATTTCTCACCGAAAACTGCGCTCTGCCGGCGGAGAAACTCTGGGTAACCGTCTACCAGGATGACGACGAGGCCGCGGACATCTGGCTCAAGCAGATCGGAGTCGATCCGAAACGTTTTACCCGCATCGGTGACAAGCCGGGCGGCAAGAAATACGAAAGCGACAATTTCTGGTCCATGGGGGATACCGGTCCCTGCGGTCCCTGTACCGAAATCTTCTACGACCATGGCGCAGACATCTGGGGCGGTCCTCCGGGAAGCCCGGAAGAGGATGGTGATCGTTATATCGAGATCTGGAATCTGGTGTTCATGCAGTACAACCGCAGCAAGGATGGGGAGATGACCCCGCTGCCCAAACCCTCGGTCGATACCGGTATGGGTCTGGAACGTCTGGCTGCAGTGGTTCAGGGCGTACATGCCAACTACGAAATCGATCTGTTCCAGAATTTGATCAAGGCAGTGGCCAAACTGGCCGCGACCAAAGATCTGGAAAACGCTTCACTGAAGGTTATTGCCGACCATATCCGCTCCTGTGCCTTCCTCGTGACCGATGGCGTGATTCCGTCCAACGAAGGGCGTGGCTATGTGCTGCGCCGAATTATTCGTCGCGCTATTCGCCACGGCCACAAGCTGGGGATCAAGGGCAGCTTCTTCTACAAGCTGGTGGCGGCGCTGGAGAAAGAGATGGGCGAGGCCTATCCGGAACTGACCAAGGTGCAGGCACAGGTGGAGAAGGTGCTGCGTCAGGAAGAGGAGCGTTTTGCCGAGACCCTGGATCAGGGGATGGGGCTGCTGGAAGAGGCGATCTCGAATCTCTCTGGTAAGGAGATCCCTGGTGAGACCCTGTTTAAGCTTTATGACACCTATGGTTTCCCGGTTGACCTCACCGCAGACGTCGCGCGTGAGCGTGGACTCACTGTCGATATGGCCGGGTTCGAGAAAGCGATGGCCAGGCAGCGCGAGCGTGCCCGTGCCGCCAGCCAGTTCGATGCCGATTACGGCAAAGACGTGACTGTCGAAGGCAAGAGTGAATTTACCGGTTATGACCGCACCGAGGATAACTGCAAAGTGGTCGCGCTCTATCGCGATGGCCAGGCAGTGAAACAGCTCGGCGAAGGTGAGCGCGGCATGGTGGTACTGGAACAGACACCGTTCTATGCCGAATCGGGTGGTCAGGTTGGCGATTGTGGTCGATTGATTGTCGGTGACGCCCTGTTCGAGGTAGTCGACACTCAGAAGAACGGCGAGGCGATTGTGCATCTTGGCAACATGGTGCGTGGCACGCTGAAGTCGAACGATTCTGTTACCGCCGAGGTCGATTCCTCCCTGCGTCAGGCGATCGCCTGTAACCACTCTGCTACTCATCTGCTGCATGCCGCGTTGCGCACCGTGTTGGGTGAGCATGTGCAGCAGAAAGGCTCCATGGTCAGCGCTGATCGTCTGCGTTTCGACTTCTCCCACTTCGAGGCGATCACCGCCGATGAGCTGAAGCGTATTGAGAATATGGTGAATGCACAGATCCGCGCCAATCTGGCAGTGGATACTCGCATCATGGCCATCGACGAGGCCAAAGCCGCCGGAGCAATGGCACTGTTCGGTGAGAAGTACGGCGACAAGGTTCGCGTGCTCTCCATGGGAGATTTCTCCATTGAACTCTGCGGCGGTACTCACGTCTCACGTACCGGTGACATTGGTTTGCTCAAGATAGTGAGTGAAGCGGGCGTGGCTGCTGGTGTACGTCGTATCGAAGCGGTGAGCGCGCAGGGCGCACTGGAGTGGTTCGCCGCACAGGAAGAGCGTCTGGATCGCGTGGCCGGATTGGTGAAATCGGGTCGTGACGATGTCGCTGAAAAAGTGCAGCAGACACTGGAACGCAGCCGCAAACTGGAGAAGGAACTGGAGCAGCTCAAGGCCAAACTGGCCAGTAGTCAGGGCTCCGATTTGGTTTCCCAGGCAGAAGAGATCGATGGCATCAAGGTGCTGGCTGCCCATCTGGAAGGGGCTGACCCCAAGGGGCTGCGCGATACGGTTGATCAATTGAAGAATAAACTGGGCACGGCTGCGGTGCTGCTGGCGACGGTACAGGATGGCAAGATCAGTCTGGTTGCCGGAGTCACCGGTGATGCCACTAACCGGATCAAAGCGGGCGACCTGTTGAAAAGTGTCGCCACACAGGTCGGTGGTAAGGGTGGTGGTCGGCCTGACATGGCCCAGGGTGGTGGCACAGAACCGGACAAGCTCGCCGCTGCTCTCGATTCAGTAAGTGACTGGGTCCGGCAGCAAATAGGGGGCTAAATGTCACATACCTCTTTAATTTTGTCGAGAATTAGTGTTTAATCTCCGCCCTTTGAATCCCGAGCATTTATGGCACTGATCGTACAGAAATATGGCGGTACCTCGGTAGGTAGCGTTGAACGCATTACCCATGTTGCAAACAAGGTAAAGGCGTTCCGTGAACGTGGGGATGACGTCGTTGTAGTGGTTTCTGCCATGAGTGGCGAGACCAACCGTCTGCTTGAGCTGGCCAGGGGGATCAATCCCGAGCTGGATCCACGCGAAACCGATGTGCTGCTCTCTACGGGTGAGCAGGTCACCATCGCACTGCTGTCGATGGCGCTGAAAACTCTTGGATGTGATGCCTGCTCCTATACCGGTGCCCAGGTGCACATTCTGACCGACAGTACGCACAACAAGGCACGTATTCTTGATATCGACGAAAGCAAGATGCGTCGTGATCTGGATAAAGGTCGTGTTGTTGTGGTCGCCGGTTTCCAGGGTGTCGATGAACACGGTAGTATCACCACCTTGGGTCGTGGCGGTTCTGATACCACGGCGGTGGCACTGGCTGCGGCACTCAAGGCAGATGAATGCCAGATTTATACCGATGTGGATGGTGTCTATACCACTGATCCACGTGTGGTCCCTGAAGCGCGGCGTCTCGAACGCATCACTTTTGAAGAGATGCTGGAGATGGCCAGCCTCGGTTCCAAAGTGCTGCAGATCCGTTCGGTTGAGTTTGCGGGCAAGTACAACGTACCGCTGCGTGTGCTCTCCTCATTTGAGGACGGCCCCGGCACTCTGATTACCTATGAGGAAGAAGGTATGGAAGAAGCACTTATTTCCGGCATCGCCTTTAACCGTGATGAAGCCAAGCTGACCATACAGGGTGTACCGGACCAACCGGGTGTAGCCCATCGTATTCTTGGGCCCATCGGTGATGCCAACATCGAAGTGGACATGATCGTTCAGAACATCGGTGCAGACGATACGACCGATTTTACCTTTACTGTCCATCGCAATGAGTACAGCAGGGCAATTAAGGTGCTGGAGAAAGTGGCCAAGGAGATTGGCGCCCGTGAGGTGGCTGGCGATGACAAGATCGTCAAAATCTCACTGGTAGGTGTTGGTATGCGGTCACACGCGGGGATTGCCAGCACCATGTTTGCTGCGTTAGCAAAAGAGGGTATTAACATCCGTATGATTTCAACTTCGGAAATCAAAATCTCCGTCGTAGTGGATGAGAAATATCTGGAACTTGGGGTGCGTGCCTTACATAGCGAGTTCAATCTGGACGCGGGAGCCATGCTCTCCGCAAATTAAACCGCGGTTTGTTTTACAAATCATATATCACTACTAATATAGCCACAGGAGGGCAGGGAATGCTGCCAGCCTTAATGGCGATACGCAGGAATAGCCGGAACCCGGTGTCTGCGAAAGGAATGAACAGGAGTAAATAAGATGCTGATTTTGACTCGGCGAGTAGGCGAAACCCTTGTAATCGGTGATGAAGTAACTGTTACCGTCCTCGGGATTAAAGGCAATCAGGTCCGCATCGGTGTTAATGCACCGAAAGATGTATCTGTACATCGTGAGGAGATTTACGAGCGGATCCAACGCGAAAAAGAAGATAATCCCGGAAATTCCTGAATCCCGGTCTTTACCTGCGTGGTCCACGCAGGTATCCTTTCGTGCGCATTCCGGAGAGCTGGCCGAGTGGCTGAAGGCGCACCCCTGCTAAGGGTGTATAGGGGAAACTCTATCGAGGGTTCGAATCCCTCGCTCTCCGCCATATTAAGTAGAACCGATGGGTTCCCAGATAAGTAAAATGGGTCATTGGGGATTCGAACCCGAGATTATCCAGTCAAACGGTTCGACCGCTGCATAGGAATGCAGCGGAACGAAGTGAGAACGACGGTCATCCCTCGCTCTCCGCCATATTAAGTAGAACCGATGGATTCCGAGCTAAGTATCATGGGCCATCAGGATAAAGTTAGACGCATATTTGGAGCGACTTGACAGCAAGTTAGGGCTTCTAGATAATGCACCGCCTTACGCGCCCGTAGCTCAGCTGGATAGAGTACCTGGCTACGAACCAGGCGGTCGGGAGTTCGAATCTCTCCGGGCGCGCCATATAAACAACAAACCCCGCCTTGTGCGGGGTTTGTTGTTTATGTCCCGGAAAGATTCGAATCCCCGATGTATCTATTCGTAGTGAGTTCGAGGACCTCGCGAAGCGAGGGAGAACGTCACCAACGGTGACGGCCCGAAGGGCGAGGTGCGTAGCGCCGAGTAGGAACGAAGGGCGCGCCATATAAATAAAAAAGCCCCTCCTGAAAAGGAGGGGCTTTTTTATTTATGCGCCCGAAAAGAGCCGAATCCCCGACGTATCTATTCATAGTGAGTTCGACGCCCTCACGCCGTATTGAACGAGTGTTGTAAATGAGTGTGCTTAGCCTGTCGAACGATTGCCGAAGGCGTTTTTGTTGCTGGCCGCTTCCTTGACTCGATAGACCACCCCGTGTGGGGTACGGAACAGATCAAAGGCATCGGTATAACTGGTGGGGGATTCGGAGCCACCGAGGAAGAGGTAGCCACCGGGATTCATGGTCTTGGCGATACGGTTGAGAATATCGGTCTTTAATTGACTGGAAAAATAGATCAGTACGTTGCGGCAAAATACAATGTCAAAACGTCCCAGGGCCGAATAGCTGCCCAACAGGTTCATTTCACGGAAACTGGCCCGTTGTTTGATTTCAGGTCTTACCTGCCATTTATCCCCGTGCTGAATAAAATAGCGCTTCCGACGTTCATCAGACATACCGCGGATAAGTGACATGTTGTCATATTGCGCCGTGTTGGCCTCTCGCAATATGGATGCAGAAATGTCGGTGCCTATGATCTGAATACCTGCTGGTAGACCACCGGGTCTGCTCGATAGATATTCCTGCAGGGTGATGCTGATGGAGTAGGCTTCCTGTCCAGAAGAACATGCGGCCGACCAGATGCGGAGTTGTGTCAGACGCTTGTCTGAGAGCTCGGGAAGAATGACCTGTTTGAGCACTTCAAAGGGATAACCATCGCGAAACCACAGTGTTTCGTTAGTGGTCATCGCATCGACAATCTGCTCATGCAGTTTTGATTTGCGTTGATTGATGAGTTGTCGCATCAAGGTCCTGAAATCCTCAATGCCAACCTCACGCATCAACCGACTCAGTCGGCTGGTTACCAGGTAGTGTTTGTTCTCCCCGAGGACAATACCGGAGTGTTCTTCCAGATAACGACGAAAGTTATCGTAGTCCTGGGGAGATATTTCAAAATTGGCCACTAAGGTACCCGGTTACTAACAGTTGTGTGGATAGTATATGAGGAATTTCAGCTTTGTCATTAAGCGTAAAATGCCTGTCTCTATGTGTTGTACAGCTAATAAGGGTGCTTCTACGGCTATGACATTTTAATTTGTCCTATCCCATGTTATCGGCTGGGTCCGTGTTATCTGTAGTTGTCTCATCCAGGGATTGAAGTCGTTCCAATACAGCAGTTGCCAGTTCGTCTGCTTTGAACTTGGGGATGAATCGATCAGCGCCGACCTGACTTACCAGCGCATTGTTGAATACACCACTTAGTGAGGTGTGCATGATGATGTAGAGATCAGCGAGTCGTGGGTCCTGGCGAATTTCGGTGGTGAAGGTGTAGCCATCCATCTGTGGCATCTCAACATCGGAGATGACCATGCAGATGCGCTCTGAAACAGGAACCGGATCGTCCGCCCAGGTCTTGAGGATGTCCAGCCCTTCTTTGCCGTTCCGCGCCAGCGTGCTTTCTATGCCCAATTGATCCAGGGTCTGTTTAATCTGATTACGGGCCACGCTGGAGTCGTCGACCACCAGAATGTGACGCGCACCTTGCTGTGGTTTTTGCATTGCCAGTACGTCGTCGGATATCTGGCGGGTGCCACCCATGACTTCGGCAAACACCTTCTCTACATCGATGATTTCAATGAGTTCGTTATCCAGTCGGGTAACGGCGGTCATGTAGGTGTTACCGGCTTCTCGTGGTGGCGGCAGGATTTCATCCCAGTTTAGGTTAACGATGCGGTCGACACTCTGTACCAGAAATCCCTGGGTGCTTCGATTGTATTCGGTGATGATGACGAAGCAGTTTTCCAGGTCGTTCAAGGGCAAACCACCGAGAGCCTTGCGCAGGTCGATAAGACTGATAGTTCTACCGCGCAGGTTTGCCACGCCTCTTACTGCCGCATGAGAATTCGGTACGGTAGTGAGAGGTGGGCATTGAATCACCTCCTGGACCTTGAACACATTGATACCGTAGCGCTGCCTTCCATTAAGTGTGAAGAGCAGTAATTCCAGGCGATTGTGTCCGGCAAGGCAAGTACGGCGATCGACACCGTCCAGTACTCCAGTCATCGAAGGATCCCTGTCGCAGTTTTGCCGTGGTTAACCATGGGCATCGCAATGCCTCCTCAGAAGAAACGGCACACCCCTTGCATGAACTAGAGTCAGGTATGTGCTGTATGACGGATATTTGGCGCGCCCTGTTCTCCCTGCGCGCAGCCACTCCGTGAATATGGTCGTCAAATAGCAATATTACAATGTTTCCGCAAGATAGGCCGTTGGGCCACTAAGGGGACAAGGGGTAGCGATACCATGTACAGGTTAATAGTGTTGCTGTTGTTTTTTCCGCTAGCTGCGCTGGCGATGGATGCATCACAGGTGCAGACACCGCAATCAATGCGCAAGGCGGTATCACAGTTTCTACAGCAGCAGGCAATGCAGAATAAGGGAGACACCGAAGTGTCGGTCGATCCCATCGATCCGCGCCTGCGTCTTGCACAGTGTGATGGGGCGCTAGAGCCTTTCTGGCCGAAAGGTGGCAAACGTGCGGGTAATATAACCGTCGGTTTGCGCTGTCAGGGGCAGGTCTCCTGGTCGATCTATCTTCGGGCCCGTTTGGCCGTTTATGAGACAGTGGCGGTTGCTGCCCGTCCATTAGGTCGAGGCGAGCGTCTCTCCACAGCAGATGTCGAGCTGCATCGTCAGGACATCAGCAACCTGAGAGGTGGCTACCATACCCGTATAAAAGATGTGGCAGGTATGGAGGTACGTCGTTCGGTGCGTGCCGGGATCGTGCTGGATCGAAGTGTGGTCAAGCCCCCGATTCTGGTTAATCGTGGTGAGCGGGTCAGTATTACCGCCTCTAGTGGTGTGGTGCAGGTCAGCATGGATGGCAAAGCCCTTGATTCGGGCGCTCGTGGGGAGTTGATTGAAGTGGTCAACCTCTCTTCCAAACAGAAGCTCGAGGCCGTGGTGGTTGCACCGGGCGTCGTGCGTGTGAGAATGTGAGCACAAGCTCACTCAAGTTCTTGCGGCAGAGGCCGATAACCACTTTGCGCAAGAGGAGAAAAATGGATGTCTGTTAACAATATCAATGGCTTAAACGGGGTAAACACCCCGAGAAGCGGCGATAGCGGCAAGCTTGAAAAGAGCGGGGATTCGCTCGCACAGGAGAAAGCCAGGGTCGATGCGCAAAGCCCCGCAGTCGCTGATTCGGTCAACCTGACGGATACCGCAGGGCAATTGCGACGTATTGAAGCCTCGTTGGCCGATTTGCCCGAAGTGGACAACGACAAAGTGGCCGCGATTCGACAGTCGATCGAGAATGGCAGCTATCAGGTCGATGCGGCATGTGTGGCAGATAACCTGCTGCAATTCGAAAGCGCTCTCAACAAGTAACCCGATCATGGCCCTTACCAGTCAACAACAGCAGTTTGAGCGGATCCTGCTTCAGGAAGAGCAGCAGGCTTCGAGCCTCATTGAGCTTTTAGAGCAGGAGCAGGATGCTTTGGCTCAGCGCAAGGCAGATGAGCTATTGCGGGTGGTGGCGGAGAAGGAGAGCAGCCTGGGCAGGCTAGATGGTTATGCCTCCGAGCGGGCCTCACTGCTACAGCAGGCTGGTTATAGCCCGGATCGTGATGGTTTCCTGGCATTGCTGAATGCGGAGCCGAGCGGCCGTTTGAGAGATCTATGGCATGGGGTAGAAGCACTCCTCAAGCGCTGCCGTCAGCAGAACGAGATTAATGGCAAGATGCTTGATATTAGCCAAATTCAGGCCCGCCAGATGTTGGCTCTGTTACTCGGACGTGAGAGCGGTGGTAACGAGCTCTATGACCAGAACGGTAATGCCTCAAGCACATACGAGCAGAATCCTGCCTTCAAGGTCTAGATTTAAACCTTTTTTGGAACCCTCCAATATCCACTTTTGTTGTAGTGTGTTGATCTGGTGAAACAGCTACACTCGCTGTGACCGATAGCTGGAGTGCCATTGTGGCGAGTACAGGATTACAAAACGAAGCAGAGCAAGATTTCCGCGAAATGAGAGGGCGCACGTACGTGCTGACCCTACTGCAAAGTCTTATTCGTCGTCGCGAACTGGTTAGTGTCATGCTTCCCGGAAGTGATGCACGCTACACCAGCACCGTCCTTAGCGTCGATCCGCAAACTAACACCCTGCTACTTGATGATCTCTTTCCCAGAGAGGGACACGAGCAACTACTCCGACTTGGTGAGCTCCAGCTGTTTGCTCATCTGGGCAGCGGGGCAATGGAATTCAGTGCACGCCTGGACGGGGTGGAAGAGACGGATGGACTCTCCTATTTCCGTCTGCATCTGCCGGAAACGGTAAACTACATGCAGCGCCGCGAGGGACATCGAATCGTGGTTGCCAAGCTGGAGATCCCGGCAGAGGTATACGATCAGCGCGGTGCTTCCCATCCGGCCAGGGTCTACGACATCTCCGGCAGCGGCATCGGATTCCTGGTGTCAAAGAACAACGCGCTTCCACTCGATACCGTTATTCCCTGCGTGCTCCATTTTCCGGCCGAATCATCTCTCTCCTGCAAGGTGGAGTTTTGCGACCGGCGAAGCGCGGGTGCCAATATCGATATTGTTGGCGGGATCTTCGTTGGCCTGGATGCGCAGAAAGAGCATATCCTGCAGCGTTGTACCGCCGACCTGGAACGTCGTCTGCTACGCATGCGTCGCGAGCCAATCTCCCCACCGAAATAGAAGCCCTGCCTGTTCGATGTTAGAATCCCGGGCCACGCCCCGGTAGCTCAGCTGGATAGAGCGTCCCCCTCCTAAGGGGAAGGCCAGAGGTTCGAATCCTCTTCGGGGCACCATTTTAAAACAGCCTTTCTATTACCCATTTATCTCATACAGCCGCCCCTTCCGGGATTCGAAGCTCTGGCGCTGTGATCAAGTGTTCGACCACGCGGCACAGCCGCGGGGAACGTCGGAGCGAAGCGACGGCGGCCCGTAGGGCGAGGCCATAGGCCGAGTACTCATGTCCGGGGCACCAAATATATCCCTATCCCTCCGTCTCCCCTTCCTCTGCGGTAATTGTTCGCAAGTTCACCTTGCGTTCTCTCCAGTCAGATTCTTGACGATCCTGCTGTTGTTCCCGAAAGCAACCGGTCATTGCCGCCCATGGCGGCATTTTTTTGCCGCCTTGCCGCTTTCATAGCCTCCCGCGCTAACGCTAACACTTTGTATGTAAAGGAAATATTCGTTTGGCACAGGGATTGCTATCTCTCAGTTGCGAGGTCCGTTTCAGGAGACGGGAAAATGGCAAATCTGGACGACACACTGGGAATTCACGAAATCGCGCTGAAGTTGCGGGCGCAGCGTATGGAGCTGCTCTCATCCAACCTGGCCAATGCGGATACGCCCAACTACAAGGCCCGTGATGTCGATTTTCGAAACGTGTTGGCGGAGTACCAGACCGAAACACCAGCGCAGAGTGCGACTCTGCGCACTACCAATGCCCGTCACCTCGGCGGTGATGGGGACGCCCCGGTGAGCGATGCCCTGTACCGCAACCCGCTACAGCCTTCCATCGATGGCAACACCGTCGACCCTCAGGTAGAGAAGGCCAAGTTTATGGAAAACGCACTGCAGTATCAGGCCACTCTGAGTTTTATCGATGGCCGTATCAAGACGCTGCGCAAGGCGATTAGAGGAGATTAATTATGTCCATGTTCAAGGTATTTGATGTTGCCGGTTCTGCGCTCAGCGCCGAGTCGGTTCGTCTCAACACAACTGCCAGCAACCTGGCCAACGCCAATAGCGCCAGCAGCAGTTCTGGTGAGACCTACCGTGCACGCCAGCCGGTATTCGCCTCCATGCTTAAGGCGCAAACCGGTGGGGATGACTATAGCGTCGGGGTTCAGGTGAAGGGCATCGTCGAAAGTCAGGCACCGCTGCAGAAACAGTACAACCCGGATCATCCGCAGGCGAAC
Source organism: Thiohalomonadaceae bacterium (assembly GCA_050295975.1). Classification (GTDB taxonomy): domain Bacteria; phylum Pseudomonadota; class Gammaproteobacteria; order Thiohalomonadales; family Thiohalomonadaceae; genus JAPHTQ01. The sequence continues at coordinate 28,057 of JBNKQR010000007.1, read as the reverse complement.
GAAGAGGGTTACATCTTCCTGCCTAACGTCAATGTGGTGGAGGAGATGGCCAATATGATCTCCGCATCCCGTTCCTATCAGAGCAATGTCGAGGTGATTAACACCGCCAAGCAGTTGATGTTGCGCACCATCACGCTCGGGCAGTAAGCGCAGAGGAGCCTGAATCATGACAACAATTAATCCCAACTCCAGTGTCTACGACAACCTTGGTGTGTCGCAGACTCCGCAAACCAACACCAATTCAAGCAATGAGCTGGGACAGGATGCCTTTATGCGGCTGATGTTGGCGCAGATGCAGAATCAGGATCCACTCAGTCCGATGGAAAACGGTCAGTTCATTGCCCAGTTAGCACAGTTTCAGAGTGTCTCCGGGATCAACGATTTGAGTACGACCTTCAGCGAGTTCGCTGCTTCCATGCAGTCCAATCAGGCGCTGCAGGCCTCGGCACTAGTGGGCCGTCAGGTACTGGTCGATAGCAATACGGCGGCGTTGAGTGATACCGGTACGGTTACTGGGGCAGCGGTACTACCCGCTTCAACCACCAACATGAATGTCTACGTCTACGACTCATCGGGTCAACTGGTGCGCACCATCAATATGGGGCAGCAATCGGGGGGAGAGATTGAGTTCAGCTGGGATGGCAATGCGGATGATGGCAGTCGTCTACCCGCAGGCCAGTATGACTTTAAGGTTGAAGCAGCCTACGAGGGTGAAAATTACGAACTGGCTACCGCTTTCTACGCACCTGTGGAGAGCGTGGTTCTTGGTGGCGGCAACGGCATTACCTTAAACGTGACAGGACAGGGTGAAGTACCCATGTCCATTGTCAGCAAAATTATGTGATCGAATAGCACCGGCTATATAGAGGAGAAACACCATGTCCTTTCAAACAGCACTAACCGGATTGTCGGCAGCCCAGGGTAACCTGAGTGTTACCGGTAACAACATCGCTAACTCCAGCACCACAGGCTTCAAACTGTCGCGTGCAGAGTTTGCCGATGTCTATGCCGCCAGTGTCTACGGTACCTCATCCACTGCCATCGGCGGCGGGGTAAAGCTGGCCAGCGTGTCGCAGCAGTTTACCCAGGGCAACATCGAATTTACCGACAACCCACTGGACCTGGCGATCAACGGTGATGGCTTTTTCCGCCTCGACGATAACGGTGCCATTTCCTATTGTCGTGCCGGTATGTTCCGGGTCGACTCCAACGGTTATATCGTCAACGCTACTGGTCAGCAGTTGACCGGTTTCCTGGCAACACCGACCGGTACCATTACCGGGGCACTGGGTAGCATGCAGGTTGATACCTCTAATCAACCGCCGAGCCCAACAGGCGCGCTGACCACCAACGGTGGCATCTCTGCGGTGCTCAATCTGGATGCCAACGAGGCGACCATCGATGGAGGGGTGACCCCGTTTGATCGCACCGACCCCAGCACCTATACCAGCACCACTTCATTGACCACTTACGATTCACTGGGTAATGCGCTGCTGACGACTATGTACTTCGTGCGTCGTCCGCCTGCTGTACCCGGCACCAGCGACTGGGATGTGCATACCTGGGTGACGGCCACCGATACCACCGGTACCCGTACCGAGATCGAGATCCCACCAGCGGGTGGTGTGGCCGGTGATGCGGCGACGATGACCTTTGATACCGCAGGTACCCTGACAGGTGTGGTACCTGCGTCAGGTGCAGGTGTCTCCATCGATTACAACGCTGGCGGTGGTAACTACATCGTCTATGACCCCGCTACTGGCCTGGCGACGGCGCAAACGCTGGCCGATATCACTGGTGGTGTTTTTTCAGATTTCGACCTGGATATGTCTGGCACCACCCAATACGGCAGTAGTTTCGCGGTCAACGCCCTGACCCAGGACGGCTTCTCCACTGGTCGTCTTTCCGGTCTTGATGTGAGTGAAATCGGGGTGATTTTTGCCCGTTACACCAATGGCCAGACCCGTGGACTGGGTCAGGTCGCACTGGCTAACTTTGCCAATGCCCAGGGTTTACAACCAAATGGCGACACCATGTGGACCGAGACCTATGACTCCGGTGCCCCGCTGGTGAGTGCGCCAGGTTCTTCCACCGTGGGTGTGTTGCAGTCGGGTGCGCTAGAGGCTTCCAACGTCGATATCTCCAAGCAGTTGGTCAACATGATCGTCGCTCAGCGCGACTTCCAGGCCAACGCCAAGATGATCTCGACTGAAGACCAGATCACCCAGAGCGTTATTAACATCCGCTAACCGCGGTAACGAGTGAGGAAACGTCATGGATCGTATGCTCTATCTGGCCATGTCCACCGCCAAGCAGACCATGGAGGCGCAGGCGGTGAACACCAACAACCTGGCCAACGCCTCCACCACCGGCTTCAAGGCGGACCTGGAGCAGTTGCGCAGCATGCCGGTCTACGGCGAAGGGATGCCGAGTCGGGTCTACGCCATGACCGAGCGTCCTGGGGTTGATATGCGCTCTGGGCCGGTCAATGCGACCGGTCGCGACCTCGATACGGCGATCCTCGGCAATGGCTGGATCGCGGTGCAGTCCCGCGACGGTAGCGAAGGCTATACCCGTGCTGGTGATCTGCGCATCGATGCCAGCGGCATGTTGACCACCGGTGCCGGACATCCGGTACTCGGAAGTAGTGGCGCACCGATCACCGTACCGCCCGCAGAGACCCTGCAGATCGGAGCCGACGGCACCATCTCCATTCGTCCAGTAGGACAGGCGGCCAGCACCCTGGCCGAAGTGGACCGAATCAAACTGGTTAATCCTGATCCGGCAATGTTGACCAAGAGTGAGGACGGTTTGATCCGTCTTAATGATGGCAGCACCGCTCCCGCCGATGCCAGCGTGGTGCTGGTCTCCGGTTCGCTCGAGGGAAGTAACGTTAGCGGGGTTGAGGCAATGGTGCGAATGATCGAGCTGCAGCGGCAGTACGAGATGCAGGTAAAAATGATGAACACCGCGAAAGAGAACGATGGCGCCACCGATCAACTACTCAAGGTGACCTAAGGTCATCTGAAATAGCAGGAGAACGACTATGAACCCGGCACTCTGGATAGCAAAAACTGGACTGGAAGCACAGCAGACCAAGATGGGCGTAGTGTCCAACAATCTGGCCAACGTCAGCACCACCGGTTTTAAACGCGACCGTGCGGTGTTCGAAGACCTGATGTACCAAAGCGTACGCCAGCCTGGTGCACAGAGCAGCCAGGATACGGTACTTCCTTCCGGCCTGATGCGCGGTACCGGTGTGCACACCGTTGCCACAGAAAAACTGCATACCCAGGGCAGTATCGAACAGACAGGAAATGCCCTCGACGTGGCCATTGAAGGGCGCGGCTTTTACCAGATCCTGCGCCCCGACGGCAGTCTCGGTTATTCCCGCGACGGCACATTCCAGATCGACTCCCAGGGACAGATGGTCACTTCCAGCGGTTATCTCCTGCAGCCAGCGATCACCATTCCTTCCGGTGCACAGAGCATCACTGTGGGACAGGACGGCGTGGTCTCGGTAATGGAACCGGGTAACACCGCACCGACCCAGGTCGGCACCATTCAGTTGGCCGACTTCGTTAATCCGACCGGCCTGCAACCGCTAGGACAGAACCTGTTCCAGGAGACCGTCGCCAGTGGCGCACCGCAGTTGAGTAACCCCGGGCTGAACGGCGTCGGCACAGTAATGCAGGGCGCACTCGAAACCTCCAACGTCAATGTGGTGGAGGAGATGGTCAACATGATTGAGACTCAGCGCGCCTACGAGATCAACTCCAAGGCGATCGCGACCAACGACCAGATGTTGCAGTACATCAACAACAACATCTAGGCGTGAGCAAGCAGTGAGGTGAAGGTTATGAAAGGCACAAAGATACTCAACAGACTCGCGCTGATTGCTGCCATGGTGCTGCTCGCTGCCTGCGGTACGGTGCCGGAGCATGACGCCGGATTTGCACCGGCATTTCCTGTTGCTGCTCAAGCGCCAGCACCGACCAATGGTGCGATCTATCAGGCGGGCTTTAGCCGCAACATGTTTGAGGATTCTCGTGCCCGCGGGGTCGGTGATCTGCTCACCGTCACCCTGACCGAAAAGACCAACGCACAGAAAAAGGCATCTACCAGCACCGCCAAGGACAGCACAATTTCTCTTGGAACGCCGTCGATATTTGGTGCGCCAGTGCTGCATAACGGTAACGACATACTTACCGCTGGCGCTGTTAACGGAAACGAATTCACCGGCGATGGTGCCAGTGCACAGAGCAACAGTCTGACCGGCAGCATTACCGTGTTCGTCGCCAACGTTCTGCCCAACGGCAATCTGGTGGTGCGCGGTGAAAAACGTTTAACCCTCAACACCGGTGATGAGTACGTACGTCTCTCCGGTATCGTTCGTCCGGAAGACATCGCTCCGGATAACACCATCGATTCGACCAAGGTCGCCAACGCCGAGATCCTCTATAGCGGTAACGGCGCGATCGCCGATTCCAACCGACAGGGCTGGCTGGGCCGTTTCTTCAACGGCCCGCTGTGGCCTTTCTAGGAGCATGGTCATGAAGATCAAAATTTACATCGCCACTGCGCTTTTACTTTTTGCCAGTGCAGTACAGGCAGAGCGGATTAAGGACCTGGCCTCGGTAGGTGGGGTGCGAGACAACCAGTTACTCGGTTACGGACTGGTGGTCGGTCTCGACGGTAGTGGTGACCAGACCAGTCAGACACCGTTCACCGTGCAGAGTTTGAAGAGTATGCTCAATCGACTCGGTGTCACCATACCGTCCAACATCAATCCTCAGGTGAAGAACGTCGCTGCAGTTTCTGTCAGTGCGGTGTTACCCGCCTTCACCAAACCGGGACAGAAGATCGACATTACGGTCTCCTCCATCGGTAACGCTAAAAGTCTGCGTGGCGGCACCCTGTTAATGACTCCTCTGAAGGGTGTCGATGGCAAGGTGTATGCCCTGGCACAAGGTAATCTGGTGGTTGGTGGTTTTGGTGCTGCCGGGAGTGATGGCTCACGCATTACCGTCAATATTCCCAGTGTCGGTCGTATCCCTAACGGTGCCACCGTAGAGGTCGCGGTACAGAGTGGCTTTGGCCAGGGCAATACCCTGACCCTCAATCTGCATCGCTCGGATTTCACCACCGCCTACCGTCTGGCTGAAGCGATCAATACCAGTATCGGTCCCGGTACGGCACTACCAATGGATGCTTCTTCTATTAAGGTCAATGCACCACTCGATCCGGCACAGCGTGTCTCCTATGTGGCGATGCTGGAAAACCTCAGTCTGGTTCCGGGCGAGGCGGCGGCGAAGATCGTGGTTAACTCACGTACCGGAACCGTCGTCATCGGCAAGAACGTCAAGGTGATGCCGGCGGCGGTAACCCACGGCAGCATGACCGTCACTATCACCGAAGACCCACTGGTCAGTCAGCCCGGTCCGTTGTCCGGTGGCACCACCGCAGTGGTACCACGCTCCAATGTGAACGTGGAGGAGGAGAAGAACCATATGTTTGTCTTCAATCCCGGCGTGGATCTGGATGAGATCGTCAAGGCCGTAAACCAGGTAGGTGCAGCCCCCGGTGATTTGATGGCGATCCTAGAGGCACTGAAACAGGCCGGTGCACTGCGCGCCGAACTGATCGTGATCTAAATATGCTGAATAACAGCGTCCAGAGCGGTAGCAACTACGTCGACATGCAGGAGTTGACGGCGCTGCGACGTGAGGCGGGAAAGAATCCGTCCCAGGCGCTGGAAAAAGTTGCCCGCCAGTTCGAGGCGCTGTTTATGCAGATGATGTTGAAAAGTATGCGCGATGCGGGTGGCGATGAGAACGGGTTGTTCGATAACGACCAGACCCGTCTCTATCAGGACATGTACGACAAGCAGCTCAGTCTCAGTATGAGTGAGAATGGCAACGGCATGGGCCTGGCGAAACTGCTGGTGCAGCAGCTGCAGAAGACCGTGCCACAGCAGACCGATGAAACAGAACAGCAGAGTGATGGGGCGGTTCTGGATAAAAGCGTACCGGCGCGTAGCCACTACACCTTTACTCAGGCACTCCCCGGTATGAATGCGAACAGCACTGCAATCCAGACCGAACCGCGCTTCGATTCACCGGAGTCATTCATTAATACCCTGCTGCCACATGCACAAAAGGCAGGAGAGGAGTTGGGCATCGACCCGCGGGCGATCCTGGCCCAGGCTGCACTGGAGACCGGTTGGGGTAAATCGGTGATCCGCCACACCAACGGCAAGAGCAGCTTCAATCTGTTCAACATCAAGGCCGGTTCTAGCTGGCAGGGTGAACGGGTCGGCAAGCAGACGCTGGAATACCGCAACGGCGTCACCGTGCGCGAACAGGCCAGCTTCCGCTCTTACGATTCGTTGGAAGCATGCTTCGCTGACTACAGCGCCTTCCTGCAGAACAGTGGTCGTTACCGCCATGCACTGGAACAGGGTGGCGATGGTAGTCAATTCGCCGAGCAGTTGCAGAAGGCCGGCTACGCCACCGACCCGGCCTATGCAGGAAAGATAAAACGTATTTTGAACAGTGACTTACTGGTTCAGGCAGGCGAGGGGCTAAACCTTCCGGCCGAGGGGACGCTAACTTCCTGAGGAGGTTGGCTGTTCGCATAGTGATAGCGACAGGATGAAATAACATGGCTGACATATTTGGAATCGGAACATCAGGGTTATTGTCGTACCAACGTGCGATGACCACTATCAGCCACAATATCTCCAACGCCAATACTCAGGGCTACAGTCGTCAGCGTACCCAACTCACCACCATCAATCCGCAAGGGTTTGGTTTTGGTTTTGTTGGTGCCGGCGTGCGGGTATCGACCATCGAAAGGGTTTACGACCAGTTCATCGTCGAGCAAATGCGGGTGCAGACCAGTACCAGTTCCTCTCTGAATAGTTACTACGATCTTGCCAGTCGGGTCGATAATCTTCTCTCTGATAGTGACGCGGGTATTACGCCAACACTGCAGGAATTTTTTAATGCGATGCAGGGCGTTGCAGATTCTCCCGGCTCGACACCTGCGCGACAGGTACTACTGACCTCTGCTGAAACTCTGGCAGAGCGGATGCATTACATGTATCAGAGCGTCAACGATCTGAATCGGGCAATGAGCACCGATGTGACCACCACCATCGATGAAATCAATGGTCTGGCCGATTCCATCTCTACGATCAACAAGCAAATCGTGTTGGAGAGTAAAAGTTTTGGTCAACCACCAAATGACCTGCTTGATCAACGTGACGAAATGCTGCGCCAAATGGCTGAACGGATCAGCGTGACGACCACCACCCAGGAAGATGGTGCAATGAACGTCTTCGTTGGAAAGGGGCAGGCGCTGGTCATCGGTGGAACCGCCAATAAGTTTGTGGTGGGTAAAAATCAGTTCGACCCGCAGGAGATTACGATTGAACTGACTTCTGGTGTGAGTACTAGTGGTGCCGATGTCACAAAGTTGATCAGCGGAGGCAAACTAGGTGGTCTGTTCCAGTTTAAGGATGAAATACTCGATCCTTCACTCAATCTGTTGGGCCGGGTTGCGATAGGGCTTGCCGCAAAATTTAATGAGCAGCATGTCCAGGGATTGACACTGAATGATGTATTGGGTGGCAACTTCTTCACCGATTTTATGGCAGCTGACAATGTGTCGGTGTTAAACAACGATACCAACTCTGCTGCGGGCTTGGCCGCGGGGGCAGTGACCTCAACCATAACAGACGCGTCACTGTTGAAGGCCAAGGACTACGAACTGCGTTACCTCGGCGCTGATAATTACAATCTGTATAGTTTGCCAGACAATACCCTCGTCGATAGTTTTAATGCACCGATGGGTAGCACCTATACCACGGCCGATGGATTCTCCATCACCATTAATAATGCACTGACTATCGGAGACAGTTTCGAGATCCGGCCAACACGTGATGCATCGAAAGGGATTGGCGTTTTGGTGAACGATGTTACGGATATCGCCGCTGCTGGCGCGGTCCGTGCCTTCGATAATGCCTCTAATCGCGGTGATGCGCTTATCACGCAGGGTGAACGCATTACCAATCCGGTCGATCCCAACTACGTGACCGATGCGGTATTTAATACCGTAGGCTCATTTACCGTGGTCTTTTCCGCTAGCGTTCCGGGCAATGAGCCCAATGTCGATCAATACGCGATCTACAATTCCGGCGGCGCCCTGGTCTCTGGACCGACAGCTTATGTTCCCGGTGTGGATACCACTATCGGTTACAGTGGCATGCAATTTACTATCAGCCGTACACCACTGAGTAATGACACCTTTACCCTGGAGCGGAATGTCGGCGCAGCGAGTGACAATCGCAATGCGTTGGAACTAGCCGGATTGCAAAGCAAACTGACGATGATTGATAACGGTGCCGGGGCAACGGTGGATTTTCAAGGCGCATATGGACAACTGGTTTCCATGATCGGTACCCGTACCCATCAGGCCGATGTAGCCGGTACCGCACAAAAAAGCATGCTGGAACAGGCCACAGCAAGACGTGAATCGGTCTCTGGAGTCAATCTGGATCAAGAGGCGGCGGATCTGATGCGTTATCAACAGGCTTATCAGGCGACGGCGCAGGTAGTTTCTACGGCACGGTCATTATTCAATTCATTACTTGATGCGTTGGGGTAAGACGATGCGTATTTCCACCAACCAGATGCAAATGGGCGCGATCAATTCAATCCTTGATCAGCAAGCCAAACTTAGCCACACGCAAATGCAGGTGGCGACAGGAAAGCGTATCATCAATCCTTCCGATGATCCTGTTGCCAGTGCCGCTATTCTCAGCTTGCAGCAATCAAAGAGTCAGACCGAACGTTATCGGCTCAATGCCGATGCGGCGACGGCCAGACTAAGTATCGAAGAGGGCACGTTGGATGGGGTTACCACACAACTGCAACGGGTACGTGAGCTGGCGGTCTATGGTAACAACAGCCATATTAGTAGCAGTGATCGTGAATCCCTGGCAAAAGAGCTACGCCAGATCCTTGATGAAGTGATGGGGCTGGCCAACGCCACCGACAATAATGGGCAATATCTGTTTGCCGGGAATCAAGGTCTGACGATGCCGTTCAGTAAGACGACTACCGGGTTTCAATATAGTGGAGACAGTGGTCAACGATTTTTGCAGATCGGTACCAGCCGTCGTATTGCCGATGGCGATCCTGGCAATCAGGTCTTTATGAACGTACTCAATGGTAATGGTGTGTATCGCACCAGCGAGGGAGTGCACACCGGAACTGGGGTGATTGATGCGGGCTCTGTGGTCGACAAGTCACTCTACACTGCACATGACTACACGATTAATTTCGCCGACAATAATGGCGATACCACCGCCGATGAATATACCATTGTGGATAATGTCAGTGGAGCGACTGTGTTGGGGCCAGTGGCCTATACTGACGGTAGCGCAATCACTTTCGACGGAATTCAGGTGTCGGTCAAAGGCGCACCTAATGATGCCGATACCTTTATCATTACCCCAAGTAATGAGCAGGATATCTTTAGCACCATCAATAATCTGATAACCGCCTTTGAAACACCAGTATCGAACGACAATACTCAGGCGAAGCTGGGTAATTCGGTCAACCGTTCACTGACCGATCTGGATCAAACACTGGCAAAAGTATTGAATGTTCGGGCCGATATTGGTGCACGTCTGAATGCCATAGACGATCAAAACAATATCAGTGAGAATTTCCTGCTTCAGGTGGATGAAAGCATTTCTACTCTCAATGATCTTGACTACGCTTCGGCGATTAGTCGTCTCAACCTGCAACTGGTTGGTCTGGAAGCATCACAAAAGGCCTTTACTCGAGTGCAGAATCTTTCCCTGTTTAATTACATCTAGAGCAGAGTTACCACAAAGATCATGAAGGCCGTGAATGAGTCTCTGGATTCTCCGCGACCTTCGCGGTATCGCTTTTATTTCTCTTAAACGCATCGAGCAATGGCTTGATATGTTTTTCGTAATGACGCCAGCGTTCACGTGAACTCTGGTAGATCGGTTTACGTACCTGATCGAAGCTGGCGGTCTTGGTCACCAGTTTCGATTTGTGCGGAGAGAGACATGCCTCATCCCACTCCAGTCCGCAGAATTCGATCAGCTTCGGGATCTCCTCGGTGCTGTTGGCGGTGAGTTGTTCATAGCTGAGGTGGTAGAGCCTGCCAGGTAATACCTTTTCCCAATGCTCCATGATGCGCAGGTACTGATGGTAGTAGTGCACCATATTTTTCAGGTCATAGGAGAATTCGAGTCCCGCCGCGCCGAAGTTCTGGAAGTAACAGGAGAGGCTGGTATCGATCGGATTGCGCATGCAGTGAATAATTTTTGCTTCAGGAAATAGTTTGCTGATCATGCCGAGAAAAACGAAGTTCTGTGGCATCTTGTCAGTGACGTGAGCTAACCCGGTATCATTCAATCCATCAATGAATTCCAGATAGGCAGCTGCCAAGGTATCCATCTGTGCCTGTGAAAGTGTGGTGGCGCACTCAGGGAATGGTGTTTCCGTTTCCAGACGTTGTGGTAGTGATTCGCAGAGGTTACGGATCTCGGTCAGCTCCCCAGCCCCAAAGACCTGTGGATGGCTGGCAATGATCTTCTCAACCAGACTGGTGCCGGAGCGGGGCATGCCGATGATGAAAATTGGTTTGTCGCTACCATGACTCGCCGAGGGTATTTTCTTCAGCGATTCAGCATCGAAGGTGTTGATATAACGATCAAATAACTCTTCCACCTTGCTGCAGTCATATTTGAGAGGTTTCAGATGATTCGCTGTGTCGAACAAGGTGAATGCCTTGTCATATTCGCCGATGCTGTCATAGAAGGCACCTGCAATAAATGACAGACTCATACGTACTGCGTCGGGTAGTGTGTCCCTGTTGATGACGTCATTGATGAGCTTGTCTGCTTCTTTTGTATGGTCGAAACGCTTTGCCAAAGTAATGTAAATTTGCAGGGCGTCGGTGTTGATGCGCTGTTTGCCACTGATCATCGGTTGTACCAGTTCGAATGCCTCTTCATTTCTGCCCATACGCTGTAAGAGTCCCGCTTTTTGCACCAGATAGCGGGTCTCATCCGGGTTTAGCGCAATCGCTTGGTCGGTATGTTCCAACGCCTCTTTCCACATCCCTTCTACGCCGATGGCAGCAGACAGTGTGCAGTGACTTTCCGCATCATTGGGATCTAGTTGCAGAGCCCGGCGAGCGTGTTCGATAGCTAGTTGGGTTTTACCATAATCAACATAGGCCTTGGCCAGGTTGGCATGATTGGTGGCCTTGAGCGGTTCCACCTCAACCAGTTTGTGGCCCCAGAATGCCGATTCGAGTGGGTTACCCAGATACCGAGTAGCGATCATCAGGGCATTCAGGCTAAGCGGATTGTTGGGAGCGATGGTCTCTGCCGCACGGGCGATCTTTTCCGCGTCGCTAAAGTGCTGCAGTGTCAGGTGAAGGTCAGCCAGTTGTGCCAGGGGTTGAGGGTCGCCCTTTCGTGCCAGTACTGATTTCTCCAGCAGGGGGAGCGCCTCAGTCAAACGTCTGCTGAACTTCAGGATCAGGGCCAGGTTAAAGAGCGCTTCGTGATCCTCGGGATCCAGTTCCAGTGCCTTACGGAATTGTTTTTCAGCATTTTTGTCTTCCCCCAGGGCATAGCTGGCTGCCCCCAGGTTGCGCTGGTACAGCGCCCGATCCGGATCGAATGTGACGGCGGTAAGGAAGAACTCCTTTGCCAGCTCACTCTGTCCTGTCTGAAGGGCGATTAATCCAAGCAGGTTGTAGATATTGGCATTGGTGGAATCCACTGTTAGAGCCTGCTGACAAAGATCACTGGCTTTGGCCAGGTCTCCGCCGCGCAGGTGTAGCTCGGCAAGTTCCAACAACTCTTCAGTGCTGCCTGACTTCTCTTCGCTGGTGGAGGTCTGCTTGTTCATATCGGGCCTTCCCATTCCGCTCTCTTGTATTGATTAAATATTGACGCTATCCGTTAAAACAGCAATTTACATGCCACAGGTGGCTCAGTGACGAGATATGTTTCATGGAATTAGGGAGCGAATATGGTTGTGTAACAGTTTGAAATTAAAGAATAATTTATATTGCTGATTTTTGTTTCCACAGGGGTAAAGTTTTTCCAATATGGGCCGATACTCTTGACCGGAGGCGGTGAATATCCTTTTCAGGATATATCCGCCAAAGTTAAAACCATTTCTCGCGGCACCTCGAGTGCTTCGGGAGAGGAGAAGTAAGATGGCCCAGATTATCAACACAAATATTCTGTCGCTGACGGCCCAGCGCAACCTGAACCGGAACCAGTCCAACATGGCAGTCTCCATGCAGCGACTCTCCTCCGGTCTGCGCATCAACAGCGCCAAGGACGACGCGGCTGGTCTGGCGATTTCCGAGCGATTCACTACTCAGATTCGTGGTTTGAACCAGGCGATTCGTAACGCTAACGACGGCGTTTCTTTCGCCCAGACCGCAGAGGGTGCGTTGAGCACCGTCGGTGGCAACCTGCAACGTATCCGCGAACTGGCGGTACAGTCCATCAACGATACCAACTCATCTTCAGACCGCACGGCGTTGAACAATGAGGTAAGTCAGCTGATCTCTGAGGTCAATCGAGTCTCCAGCTCGACTCAGTTCAACGGTCAGAACATCCTTGACGGTTCTCTGAGCAATCTGACCTTCCAGGTCGGTGCTAACCAGAACCAGACCATCACGGTCACCGGGGTGGACAGTCGTGGTGCCTCACTGGGTGCAGCTTATGATACTGGTACGGCGATCCTGTCCAGTGCCATTACCGCAATGACCGACATCACCCTCAACGGTATTGCGGTCGACCTGACTGCTGCGAGCACCGTGAGCGATGTAGTCTCTGCGATTAACAACGGCTACGCCAACCACAATGTTCAGGCGCTACGTGATACCACCATCACCACGGCTAACCTGACTACCGTCGCACTAACCGGTACTAACACCGCTACAGCCACCATCAACGGCGTTACCATTGATTTCGCTCTAGCCACCACTGCTACTTCTACTGCAGTTGCTGCTCAGCTCAATAACTTCACCACCCAGACCGGTGTGACTGCTACCGTTGTCGGTACTGGTGCGGGCGGTACTCTGACCCTGACCAGTGATGCCGATATCGTGGTGGGGGCCGATGCGAATGCTGTTATCAGTAGTGGTGCTGCTGGTGAAACATTTAACCGCGGTATCATCCTGGCAACCGACGTAGGCTCCACCATCACTGTTGGTGGTACCGATGTCGCTGCATTGGGTCTTGGCGCTATCGCGGCGGTCGACCACACCCTTAACGGTGTGGACGTACTGACCGGGACCACTGCCAATGATTCTCTGCTGGTACTCGACTTCGCCCTGCAACAGGTGAGCGGGCTGCGTTCCGAACTGGGTGCGGTACAGACCCGTTTCGAGTCCACCATCTCCAACCTCGAAGTTACCGCAGAGAACATGACCTCTGCGCGGTCACGTATCCGTGACACCGACTTCGCCAAGGAGACGGCTGACCTGACCCGTGTGCAGATCCTGCAACAGGCCGGTATCGCGATGTTGGCTCAGGCCAATGCCCAGCCGCAGAGCGTTCTTGCGCTGCTGCAGTAAAGCAACCGTGGCACTAACAGGAAGCTTGGGACGTAAGTCCCAGGCTCTCCTCATTAGGTGATTAGGTGATGACAATGGAAACGGAATTAAATAACACCGTTGTACTAGGGGCCAGGCGTTCGCCGTCTGCAGCTCCTGCTCACCAGTCAGAATCTGCTACGGCTGCGGCTGCCGCCAGCTCTCCTGTCAAATTAGTAAATGCACAAGACAGTGGGAGCGGGAATGGAACTGGCGCCGCCAACAGCAATAACGGCGGCACCAGTGGAGCATCCGCTTCAGCCAATCTGGAGCAGGCACTGCAAGACCTCAATGGTTACGTGCAGACAGTACAGCGTAACCTGCAGTTCGATGTTGACGACACCAGTGGGCACACCATTATCCGTGTTGTTGACAGTCAGACTGACGAGGTCATTCGCCAGATCCCCTCCGAAGATGTCCTGGCCCTGGCCAGACATCTGAAGAGTATGGGCGAAGGTGAGCAAGGGCTGTTTCTGAAAGAGAAGGCCTGATATGTGGCACCAGTCTTGCAAGTTTTTAGCTGTATAGCAGGACTGGTGTCAATATCCTGACCCATGCATCTCATGGGTCTTTGCCGTCATATTGAGTAAGACGGCAGGTTATCGACTACCCTGAAACAATCACAAAGGTTTCGAGGTTTCTTATGGCAGGCATTAGCGTTTCCGGAATTGGTTCCGGATTAGATATCACATCACTTGTTGACCAACTGGTCACGGCAGAACGCGCGCCCGTCGAAAACCGACTCAATAACAAAGAAGCAACTGTACAGGCAAAACTTTCGGCCTACGGCCTGCTTAAATCAGCACTCTCCAGTTTTCAAACCACTGTTTCAGGCCTGGCAGACGCCAGTGCGTTTCAGGGGTTTAAGGCCACCAGCTCGGATAGCAACGTGGTCAGTGTTAGTACTTCCAGCAGTGCAATCACCGGCAACTACAGTATTGACGTCACCACGTTGGCGGCGGCGCAGTCGATTGCCTCCAAAGCTTTTACCGAAACAAGCAGTACCGTGGGTACCGGTAGCCTGACTTTCCAGTTTGGTACCTACGACAGTGGTGGCAACACCTTTACAGCAAATGGAGACAAGGCTATCCAGGTGGTGGATATCGCCTCCGGCGACAATAGCCTGGTCGGTATCCGTGATGCGGTAAACAATGCCGATATCGGCGTTTCTGCCAGCATCATCAACGATGGTAGTGGCTATCGCCTTGTGTTCCAGTCTAATGATTCAGGCGCGGCTAACAGCCTTAAGGTGACAGTCAGCGATTCCACCGACGTCAGCAATACCGATGATGCAGGGCTGTCGCAACTGGCCTACGATCCAACCACCGTTGCAGGCAGCGGCAAAAATATGACCGAGACGGTTACCGCCGTGGACGCCAGCTTTAGTATCAATGGTTTGTCGATCACCAGTAGCACCAACCAGATTACTGACGCGATAGAAGGGGTTACCCTCAATCTGAAGGACGTGACCTCAGGTACACCAGTCAGCGTTTCAGTGGCTCGTGATACCAGTGGGATCACCAGCAAGGTCCAGTCGTTTGTCACCAGTTACAACGAGATGATGGACACCATCAACAATTTGACCCGTTACGATGCCAGTAGTGGCTCAGCGGGGATATTGCTGGGCGATTCCATCGCCCGTGGTGTGACCAGCCATGTGCGTGGCCTGCTCTCCAGCGCGGTGAGTGGTTTGACCGGCAATTACACCTCACTGGTGAATCTCGGCATCACCACCCAGGCAGACGGAAAGCTGGCTCTGGATACCACCAAACTGAGTAATGCCTTGAGCGATGATTCCTCGGTGGTTAGTAAGCTCTTCTCTGCTATTGGTACCACCGACGATTCACTGATCAGCTATCTCGGTTCCAGTTCACAATCGACCATCGGCGACTATGCGATAAACATCAGCCGTGTGGCAACTCAGGCAACGATAGCTGGCGCCGCTACCTCCGGTTTTCCCCTGACGATCGATGCCAACAATGACACCTTTGTACTGAAGGTAGATGGCACTCAATCCGCCAGTATCGCGCTGACCCAGCAAAGCTATGCCAGCGGCGCTGAGCTGGCACTGGAGATGCAGAGCCGAATCAATGGTGACACCAACCTGAAGAGTGCCGGGGTCAGTGTGACGGTTAGCTATGTCACCGACCACTTCGAGATTTCGTCCACTACCTACGGTAGTGACTCGACTATCGAGATCATGACCATCGATACCAATACCACCACAAGTTTGGGATTTTCAGTTGCCACTGGAACCGATGGACTCGATGTGGCAGGTACTATCGGTGGGGTTACTGCAACCGGTAGTGGGCAGACTCTGACCGGTAATGGTGATGCTGCAGGTATTCAACTCCAGATCCTGGGTACCACCACAGGTAGCCGTGGCAATGTGGTGTTTAGTCGTGGTATCGCGGATCAACTCAACACCATGCTGGATACCTACCTGAGTAGCAATAGCGTTATAGATTCCCGCACCGAGGGGTTGAACAATCGTATTGATGACATTAATGAACAACGTGATCGGCTAGCGCGTCGACTGGCGATGATCCAGCAGCGTTACACCACACAATTTACCGCCATGGATACCCTGTTAGGACAGTTGCAGTCCACCAGCACCTACCTGACATCACAATTGGCAGCATTGCCGGGCGCTACCTACTCGACTTCGAAATAGAGTGTGAAGGTTAAGTCCTGGTGTCAGCGGACGATACAGAGGGTATGACAATACGACACCGATTCGCTACAGCGAGTCACAACAACTACATTTATACGAAGGAAGGCACGCGATGAATAATCCTCTGCAGCACTACCAGAAGATGAAGGCAGACCAGGCAGTATCCGGTGCCGATCCCCATCGCCTTATCGTAATGCTGATGCAGGGCGTGATTGAGAAAGTCTCTGCAGCCAGAGGTTATTTGCAACAGGGTAACCGTGCTGAAAAGGCGCAGCAGATCAGCTGGGCCATCTCCATTCTCGATGGCTTGCGTATGAGCCTGGATAAGGAGAAGGGCGGTGAAATTGCGACCAATCTCGATGACCTTTACGGCTTCATGGAAGAGCAGTTACTCAAGGCTAACGTTAACGACGATGCCAAAGTACTGGAAGAAGTCTCCTCACTGATGAAAACCCTGCTCAGTGGCTGGATGGAGATCGCCCCGGCCCGACCGACCGCCGATGCAGACCGTGAGGTGACCTCAGGTTGCCTGCAGGTTGGCGCCTGAACGCGGTAGTAGTGGTATGGGCGCAAGCCGACAGGCAGAGTGGCAGCAGCTGCTCGACTTTTCTACCAGGATGCTACAGCACGCCAGGGATGGAGAGTGGGATACTCTAGATAGCATGGCCTGCGAGCGGCAGGCAGAGCTGGAGAAGTTCTTTGCTACACCCGTGTCACCGGATGATGCCGCGACTGTAGAGCACGGCATCCATACCATCTCCCGAATTGATGCGGAGATCACTACACTGGCAACAAGTGCACACGGCGTCATCTCGCAGGAGCAGGAGACGCTTAACAAACGCCAACGGGCTTCTCGCGCCTACACAACCTCCCACCATCGCGACTAATTTTCCCCTCTCGAATTCCTCCGTAACGTCAGGCTCAGGGTTCCTCATACTCTATTTTCGCAACCAATAACCGCATCTAAAAAGTGGTTAAAATACTACATAAATCAAATGGTTATTGGCCTAATAACGGGTTTTTGACAAC
The DNA here is from genome assembly GCA_050295975.1 of Thiohalomonadaceae bacterium. Classification (GTDB taxonomy): domain Bacteria; phylum Pseudomonadota; class Gammaproteobacteria; order Thiohalomonadales; family Thiohalomonadaceae; genus JAPHTQ01. Next base: position 10,680 of record JBNKQR010000007.1, on the reverse strand, counting down.
CCTTAATGTAAAATTACTGTGATGGAGTACCAATTTTTTGACATGTGAGCATAGCGTGCTAGCCTGTGTAGGGTTGACCACACTTACGGGCAAGAAAAAAAATGGGTGATACACCGTTTCTCGTAGTCAGCAATCGAGGCGAGGCCGCGGCCGACCTGGTTGCTATTCTGGATTTTCTGACAGGTCACAGATCGCACCATAGCGGTTACGACGGTTGGAAGGATATCGATCCCTTTATGATCAGTGCTGTTTTTCTGGACGAGCGCCAGGCAGGCAAGGCGTTCGATCAGGAACGCGAAAGTCTTATCGAAGCTTTCCCCAAAGCGACCCTGATCCTGATCTCGGACGAGGGGCGGGGAGACGAAGATCTACCAGAAGGGGCATTCGCCCGTCTGGAATCTCCCTTCGGGTATGTCAAGCTACTTACCTGTCTCCATCGCATAGAAATCCTTCATGAGCGCTGTAGTCATAACTCGGCCAACGAGACGCTGGTGCGCCTGCTGGTTGGGCAGAGTTCCCCCATGCGTGAAGTGCGCCACCTCATTGAGCAGGTCGCCGATTCCGAGGCCAGTGTTCTCATCCTTGGTGAATCGGGTACCGGTAAGGAGGTAGTGGCCAAGAGTCTGCACCATCTTTCGTCGCGTCGTGATGGCCCTTTCGTGCCGGTTAACTGCGGTGCGATACCCGGTGAATTGTTAGAGAGCGAGCTGTTCGGACATGTCAAAGGCGCCTTTACTGGTGCGTTGACGGCACGACAGGGACGCTTCGAGATAGCCGAAGGAGGAACGCTGTTCCTCGACGAAATAGGCGACATGCCGATGCCTATGCAGGTCAAATTGCTACGGGTGCTGCAGGAGCGTAGCTTCGAGCGGGTCGGCAGTAACACCTCTCAACAGTGCAACGTACGAGTCATTGCTGCCACCCACCGCAATCTGGAAGAGCAGATTGCCAATGGTGAATTCCGCGAAGACCTCTTCTACCGCCTCAATGTATTCCCGATTGAACTCCCCGCACTCCGTGAACGTCCCGAAGACATCCCCAGCCTGGCGCTTGAGCTGATTGCCCGCCTCGAACGTGAGGGCCGAGGAACGGTTCGCCTTACTGCTGCGGCATTAACATCCCTCTCCCGCTATCCGTGGGCGGGTAATGTACGTGAACTCTCCAATCTGATGGAGCGGCTGGTGATCCTGTTCCCGCAGGGCATTGTCGATGTGAGCGATCTGCCGGAGAAATACCAGACGGAGGGGAGTGAGACCGATAGCAGCATTCCACTACCGTCACCACCGGATATCCGTAGCATCGACGACAGCAACATGGGGGTTTCGATCTCAAGCCTGCCGCCGGAAGGGGTGGACCTGAAGGACTACCTCTCCAACCTGGAGAGCGACCTGATCCAGCAGGCACTGGATGCGGCCGATGGCGTGGTAGCGCAGGCGGCAAAGCTGCTCAATCTACGTCGTACCACTCTGGTGGAGAAGATGCGCAAGTACGAGATGCAGCGCATCGATTGACGTCAACATTTTGACCGCAGTATCGTTATTGTTTTGTAACCCTTTGAAATAAAAGGCTGAAAATAACAGGCACACTGTTTGCATCGCATCACTCCAAGATACTTTGGAGCCGATGCGATGAATCAGCCGCTATCCTTCGACAAACCGACATTCCCCCTCCACGACGGGCAACCGCTAGTCGCTGATAGCGCACGTGAGGCGGTCTGGATCAATGCCGTGCTGGCAGAGACCCGCCGCCAGCGCAACAGCGCCGAAGAGGAGAAGCTGCGTCTCGCCGAGCGCCTGCACTCGTTGATGAATGCACTGCCGGCGGCAGTGCTGGTACTGGATGGCAGCGGTCAGGTGGTCGAGTGTAATCCCGCCGCAGAGGAGTTATTGCAATTGCCACTGCGCGGTCGACTCTGGCGCGAATTGATCCGTGAGCTCTTCACCTTGCAGGCACCGGTTAGCGATGCCCTGCAACTTCGCAGTGGTCGCCTGGTAACCCTCTCCACCCGCCCTCTCGGCAGCGAGCCGGGGCAGGTGCTGATGTTGCAGGATGTCACCGACACCCATCAGCTCCGCTCTCGTCTGGAACATACGCGCCGTCTTGCCGACATGGGTCGTATGGCGGCCAGTCTGGCTCATCAGATACGTACCCCGCTGGCCTCAGCCATGCTCTACGTATCGCAGATGCAATCCTCCCGTCTGGCGCCAGAGAAGCGTGAGCGCTTCGTTGCCCGGGCAATGGAGAGCCTTAAGGGGCTGGAAAAACTGATCGACGACATGCTGCTGTTTGCCCGAGACGGGCGCGGTGAGCGCGAACTGCTGGTCGCGGGAGAACTCCTTGGTCTACTGGCCGACGAGGCACGCGAGCAGTGCGATATCCATGGTGCTGTGTGTCATGTAGAGACCACCAGTGAAAAGCGGATGATTCTGGGTAATCGGGTACTGCTCAAAAGCGCTCTGGGAAATCTGCTCAACAATGCTCTCGAATCGGGGGCAAAAACCATTCACCTGAAATCATCCGCAAGCAACGCCTGGTATGAACTGGTCGTTGCCGACGATGGTCCCGGTATCGCTGTTGATCAACAACAGCGAATTTTCGAACCCTTTGTCTCTGGTCGTTCCGGTGGCTCCGGACTTGGTCTGGCCGTGGTGCGAGCAGTGGTGCAATCGATGGGTGGCGAGATTCAGGTTGATTCTTCGGCAGGGGAGGGCACACGTTTCACCCTACGCTTTCCTGTGGCCTCAGATTTTTCCTCTGCCGACAAAGTGGCGGCGGTACAGGGGTAGAGTTTATGCAACAGCGAATTTTGATTGTCGAGGATGATGCAGCCCTGGCTGAGGCGCTGCTGGATACTCTTGAGTCATCGGGCTTCATCGCACAGCATGCCGACCGCGGTGCGGTGGCACTCACACTTCTGCAACAGGACGAGTTCCACCTGTTGGTGAGTGACATTCACATGCAGGGGATGGATGGTCATGCCCTGTTGTGCAAGGTACGCGATCTTTATCCCGAGCTTCCGGTGTTGTTGATGACCGCCTACGCCTCGGTCGAAAAGGCGGTGCAGGCGATGCGTGATGGTGCGGTCGATTACCTGATGAAACCATTCGAGGCCGACGTGCTGGTCAATGCGGTGGTCCGCTATGCATTGACTGAAAGTGACGACACCGCACCGTTGGCCGAAGACCCGGCCAGTATTGAGCTGCTACGTCTGGCGCAACGGGTGGCGCAGAGCGATGCCACAGTGATGCTGAGCGGCGAGAGCGGTAGCGGTAAGGAGGTCTTTGCCCGCTATATCCACAACCACTCCCCTCGTGCCGACGGTCCTTTTGTAGCGATTAACTGTGCCGCGATCCCGGAGAACATGCTGGAGGCAACCCTGTTCGGTTACGAGAAAGGGGCCTTTACCGGTGCCTATAAAACTACCCCGGGAAAATTTGAGCAGGCCGAGGGTGGCACCCTGCTGCTGGATGAGATCTCAGAAATGGAACTGAGCTTGCAGGCTAAATTGTTGCGGGTATTGCAGGAGCGCGAACTGGAGCGTCTCGGTGGTGGCAAGGTAATCGATTTGAATGTGCGGGTGCTGGCGACTACCAACCGTGATCTACGGGCCATGGTGACCGAAGGCAGATTCCGCGAAGACCTGTTTTACCGTCTCAACGTTTTCCCGCTGCAGTTGCCACCATTACGTGAGCGTCCTGAAGATATTGTGCCGCTGGCGCAAATGCTGCTGCAACGTGCCAGTCGCAACGGTAGTCAGGTTGTGCCGCAGCTGAGTGCCGAGGCCCAGGAGCAACTGCGTAGTTATCGCTGGCCCGGCAATGTGCGTGAGCTGGATAACCTGATGCAGCGGGCGCTGATCCTTACCGATGGTAACACCATCGATGCAAACCACCTGCTGTTTGAGCAGTCAGCGCCAGGAGCGGTGACATCAACGGCTGGTCCCGTTGCGGAGAACACTGAGGGCGAAAAACTGAATACCGATCTCAAGCAGCGTGAATATGAATTGATTATGCAGGCCCTGGATGGGGCTAGCCGTAAAAATGCTGCAGAGCAGCTGGGAATTAGTCCACGCACCCTGCGCTATAAGCTGGCCCAGCTACGCGAGGCGGGTTTCCCGGTAGATGGAAACGTTGGCCTGCAAAATGCATAGAGCAAGGGTAAACGTCAGAAAGCAGTCACCTATGCGGAGGAGATGATGAATACCATCGACACAAGCCAGTTATTGATGCAGCTGCGCGCCGCTGCGGCGCAGGCCGGAATCAAACCACAGGGTCCCGAGGCATCGGCGCCCGTTGCCGATAATTTTTCCTCCATGTTGAGTCAGTCCATCGGCAAGGTTAACGAGATGCAAAATCACGCTGGTGATCTGACCCGTGCATTTGAGACGGGTAGCGCCAATGTCTCTCTGCCGGAGGTGATGATCGCCAAGAGTAAGGCGGGCCTCGCCTTTGAGGGCATGGTCCAGGTACGCAACAAGATGGTCGAGGCGTATCAGGAAATCATGCGCATGCAGGTGTAGTTTTAACTGCAACCTGAACCATACTTTGACATATTGAGTGGATGGTTAAACGACTATGGAAAACGCACAAAACCCTGCATCTGTAGGTTCTTTTACCGAAGGCTTTATTGCCCTGCCGGCATTTCGCCAGCTGGGTGTGCTGTTCGGTTTTGCCGCTGTGGCGGCGCTTGGTGTGGCCCTGGTGCTGTGGACCTGGAACTCCAACTACGACATTCTTTTTGCCAGCCTGGGTGAGAAGGAGAGTAGCGAAATTGCCGCGGTGTTGAAGCAGCGCAATATCGATTTCAAAATAGACCCACGCACTGGTGCGGTGTTGGTGCCCTCATCCCGGGTGCAGGAGATCCGCATGCAACTGGCTGGCGAAGGCCTACCCAAGAGCAGTGGCATGGGACTTGAACTGCTGCAACAGAAGCAGGAGTACGGTACCAGTCAATTCATGGAGACCACCCGTTACCAGCATGCACTGGAGACGGAGCTGGCTCGCTCTGTCATGACCATCAGTAGTGTTGAAAGTGCCAGGGTGCATCTGGCGATGCCCAAGCAATCTGTTTTTGTGCGCAAACGTCAGCAGCCCAGCGCCTCGGTTCTGGTTAACCTCTATGCTGGACGAATGCTGGAAAACGGGCAGGTCGCTGCCATCACCCATCTGGTGGCATCCAGTATTCCCAACCTTGAGCCAGAGCGGGTTACCGTTGTCGATGAAGCCGGTCACCTGTTGAGTAGCAAGAAATCCAATGCCGACATGGCGATGAATCAGGACCAGTTCCAATTCACCCGCAATCTGGAACGCAACTACATCGATCGTATTGAAGATATCCTCGCGCCGATTGTTGGTATCGGTGGTGTGCGTGCCCAGGTTTCTACCTTGATCGATTTCACCGTCACCGAACAGACCAGTGAAGCCTACAATCCGGATCTTCCTGCACTACGTAGCGAGAAGGTGATGGAAGAGAGCAGTAGTTCCGGCAGTGGAGCAGAGGGTGTGCCGGGGGCACTTTCCAATCAGCCACCCGCTAACGCCACAGCACCGGAAACCCTGTTTGATGCTAACGGCCAGCCGGTTGCAGCGAGTGGCCCACAGAATTCCCGTCGCAGCTCGACCACAAATTACGAACTGGATCGGACCATCAGTCATACCCGAATGGGGGGTGGCAACATCAAACGTCTCTCTATCGCGGTGGTGGTAGATGATCGCACGACGATCAACGACCAGGGCGAAGAGGTACGTGAATCGCGCAGCCAGGAAGAGATGGATCGGATCAGCGCACTGGTCAAAGAGGCAGTAGGTTACAGCGCCCAGCGCGGTGACACCCTCAATGTAATCAATGCTCCGTTCACGAAGCCTGAGGCCATCGAAGAGCTACCTGCTCAACCCCTCTGGGAACAGTCATGGGTTGTCGATCTTGTCAAAACATTCGGCGCAGTCGTACTTGGTGCACTGCTGATTTTTATGGTGCTGCGACCAATGATGCGTAACCTGGCGGCAGTCAAACCGATGCCTACCGAGATGCTGCCAGCAGGTGGTGGTGGGCTTGCCGAGGATCGCCTGAGTATCGGTGGTGAAAAAGAGGGCCTGATCAAACTGCCTGGTCATGGCGCCTATGAGGACAATATTGAAATGGTGCAGCAGGTGGTGAATGAAGATCCTAAACTTGTCGCACAGGTTGTGCGTAACTGGATTGCGGAAGATAAGTGATGGCCGAAGCAACTAATCCAAAACTGAGTGGTGCGGAGCAGGCAGCTGTATTGTTGATGAGCCTGGGCGAAGGCGCAGCCGCTGAGATCATGAAACATCTCGGGCCGAAAGAGGTACAGAAGGTGGGTGAGGCGATGGCCACCATCGGCAACGTTACCAAGGGCCAGGTCACGCACGTGGTCTCAGACTTTGCTGAAACCCTGGGCACCCACACGGCTCTCGGTACCGGTAACGAAGATTACCTGCGTAATGTGTTAAACAATGCCCTCGGCAATGAAAAAGCGGGACAACTGATCGACCGTATTCTGGTTGGTCGATCATCAAAAGGGCTGGAAGCGCTCAAGTGGATGGAGCCACGCGCCATCTCTGAAATTATCCGTTTCGAGCATCCGCAAATCATTGCCATTGTGCTTTCCTATCTGGATAGTGATCAGGCAGCTGCGGTGTTGACCCTGCTGCCGGAAAATCAACAGTCCGACATAATGATGCGTATTGCCAGTCTCGATGGCATTCAGCCCAGCGCGTTACAGGAACTTGATGAAATTCTTGAAAAACAGTTCGAGGGTACCGGCTCCAGCATCAAATCCTCCAGTGTCGGTGGCACCAAAACCGCAGCCAATATTCTCAACTTTATGGAAACTTCGATTGAAGCGAAGATCATGGAGAAGGTCAAAGAGCTGGATTCCGATATGGGCCAGTCCATCGAAGACCTGATGTTTGTCTTTGATAACCTGATTGATCTGGATGATCGCAGTATTCAGGCACTGCTGCGCGAGGTATCGTCCGATAGCTTGATTCTGGCACTTAAAGGTGCTGATGAAGGACTCAAGGAAAAGATCTTCAAGAATATGTCCAAGCGTGCAGCAGAAATGCTACGCGACGATCTGGAAGCACGGGGTCCGGTACGCGTCAGCGATATGGAAAACTCACAGAAAGAGATCCTCTCCATCGCACGCCGCATGGCCGATGCCGGAGACATTTCACTAGGCGGGTCAGGAGAAGAATTTGTCTAGACTCATCGACGGGCAGCAGAGTGCGTACGAGCGCTGGGAGTTGCCGGTGGTCGAGGGTCGGAGTTCGTCTGGTAGTTTGCAGCCAATGACTGCAGAAAAGCTGGAGAAGATCGAAAAGCAGGCCCATAAGGAAGGTTTCGAACAGGGGCACAAAGAGGGGCTGGATGCGGCGCAAAAAGAGATCGCCGCACAGATGCAGCGTCTCAGTCAGATCATGCGTGCGCTGGCCGAACCGCTACAGGCAGCAGATCAACAGGTCGAAGAAGAATTGATCCAACTGGCGATGGCGGTAGCACGGCAGATCATTCGTCGTGAACTGCAAACCGATCCAGAGCAGGTCGTTGCCGTGGTGCGTGAAGCGATGGCGGAACTCCCATCTTCAGCACGCAATATCCGCATCTTTCTTCATCCCGATGATGCAGCACTGGTGCGCGATGCGTTTAATACCGAAGAGGCTGAAACCGCACCGTGGAAAATTGTTGAAGAGATGGCACTCTCCCGCGGCGGCTGTCGTATAGAGAGCGACAACTCAATGGTTGAAGCCAGCCTGGAAAAAAGACTCAACACCATTCTTACCGAGTTGATGGGAGGTTCACGTGCCACAGATGGAGATGCGTGATCCACTACAGGTCGCAGCACGTTGGAGTGCACGTCTTGCCGCTGGTAGGGAACGACTAGCAGAGCCGCTGCCACTTGTCGTGGAAGGCCGCATCACTCGCATGGTTGGTCTCACCGTTGAAGCGGAAGGGATTCAGGCCGACATCGGTTCGCGTTGTTTAATCGAAAACAGTAACGGCAGCGAAGTGGAGACCGAGGTTGTCGGTTTCTCCGGTGAACACATCTATTTAATGCCTACCGGTGATGTGCGCGGTATTGGTCCTAACTCCCGTGTTGTGCCCACCGGCAGAGTCTATGATGCACCGGTTGGCGAACAACTGCTTGGTCGGGTCATCGACGGCGCAGGTAATCCTCTTGATGGAAAGGGATCGCTTGGTACACGCGAGCGGATGCCGCTTACCGGTCACTTTATTAATCCCATGGCGCGTAAACCGATCCACGAACCGCTCGATGTCGGTGTGCGAGCGATTAATAGCATGCTGAGTGTTGGGCGTGGTCAGCGCATGGGGCTGTTTGCCGGTAGCGGTGTGGGTAAAAGTGTTTTGCTCGGCATGATGACCCGCTTTACCAACGCCGACGTGATCGTGGTCGGTTTGATTGGTGAACGTGGCCGCGAAGTAAAAGAGTTTATCGACAACATTCTTGGTACCGAAGGTATGGCCCGTGCTGTGGTGGTGGCTGCGCCAGCAGACAATACCCCGGTTATGCGTCTACATGGTGCTTCGATGGCAACCAGCATCGCCGAGTATTTTCGTGATCAAGGCAAGAATGTTCTGCTCCTGATGGATTCACTTACCCGCTACGCCCAGGCACAGAGGGAACTGGGACTCGCTATCGGTGAGGCACCCGCTACCAAAGGTTATCCTGCTTCAGTGTTTGCGCGTATCCCGCAATTGGTAGAGCGCGCTGGAAACGGCGATGTTCACGGTGGTTCGATTACTGCGTTCTATACTGTATTAACCGAGGGTGATGATCCGCAGGATCCAATTGCTGATGCGGCGCGCGCCATTCTCGACGGTCATGTGGTGCTATCGCGGCGTCTGGTGGAAGAGGGCCACTACCCGGCCATCGACATTGAGGCTTCAATCAGTCGCGCCATGGATCAGATTAGTGGTGAAGAGCACATCCAGGCAGCGCGTTGGCTCAAGCGCCTCTACTCCACCTATGAAAAGAATCGCGATCTGATCAGTGTCGGTGCCTACACGCCCGGCAGTGATCGCCTAATCGACGAGGCGATAGCATTGCGACCCCATATCGCTGAGTTTTTGCAACAGGGCATGAATACACAGGTCGATTTCAACGCCAGCCTGCATGATCTGCATGTGCTATCGCAACTCACTCCGGAGCCGGTAGAACAGCACAACGCCGGTATGTTACAGGTGAAGGGGTAAAGTAAATCATGACACGCTCCGAACGGCTTAAACCGATACAGCGTCTGAATGAGTCACGTGAAAATGATGCTGCAAGGGCTTTAGGTCACAGTGTGCAGACGCTGCAACAGCAAACGCAGCGACTTTCCGAACTGCAGCAGTATCGGGATGAGTATGACCGCAAGATTCAGGAACTGGGTCAAAACGGTGTCATCGCCTCTCGTCTGCAGCAAATGCAGAGTTTCCTGAATAATCTCAATCTCGCGATCGCTCAACAGCAGGGGATCGTAGAGCAGGCACAGCGACAACAGGAACAACAACGCCACTCCTGGCAACGCGCACACAACAAAAGTCAGGTGATGGACAACGTGGCAGAGCGTTATCGCCGCGATGAGCAGTATCTGGCTAATAAACGTGACCAGAAAGAGAACGATGAACACGCTCTCAACGGTACATTGCACAAAAAGGGCTAGCTGGCCCACATCTTGCTCTAGTAACAGGCAGGAAGAGAATAAGGAGTCTTCACATGGTACAGACAACCACCGCCAGCGCATTGTTGGGTGTTAACACAAGCGGTAAAGCTGCCGCAGGTGGTTCCCCAAGTAGCGATGACGGCGCCTTTTCCCGCGAGTTCGAACAGGTCTCTAATAACGCTGAACCGCAGCGTAATACGCCTTCTAGCTCTTCAGGTGATGGCGCCGAATCATCAGCGGAAACACGCGCAGGCAGCAAAACGAGCGAGAAGCCAGGGCAGCAAACCGATCAGGCCGATAGCGGCGGCGATCAGAGCGAGCAGAAAGAGATTGCCGCAAGCGGCAAGACTTTGCCGCCTGTTGCCGAGCTGGAAGTGGAGTCGGAGGAGTTGGAAGATGCTGTGTCACTCAACGCGGAGACAGAAAGTACCCTCGGACTGATCCAGGCTGCAGTGCAACAGGAGACGAAGCAAGCACTCACCGCCCCCGGTGCGGAAACGAAACCGCTGGCCAGCACGCTAGCTGGTGGTGAAGTGAAAGCCGAAACCGCTGCCGATGATGCGCTCTCCTTTTCTTCGTTGCGTCTGCGTGAGTTGAACCTTGCCACCATGGACAATACAGGTAAGGAGGGCGGTAACGCCGCTGCGAATCAGGGTAAGGGTGATACTGCACTATTTACCTTGGTAAACGGTTCAGCTCGCAGTGCCACTGCTTTCGGTGAGATGCTTACCACCTCTACCGCGGCGGCAGCAGTGAACACTGCGCAACCACAACAAACCGCCCCATCACTACCGGCACAACTGTCGATTGCCATGCCTCTGCATCAGAGTGGCTGGGGTAGCGCCATGGGTGAACGAGTGGTGTGGATGGCTCGAAGTAATATTCAACAGGCGCAGATCCAGTTAAATCCACGTGAGCTTGGTCCCATCGAGGTCAAAATTTCGATGCAGAACGATCAGACCCACGTCAATTTCGTTGCCCATCACGCCAC
>JBNKQR010000006.1:0-74937 GCA_050295975.1 Thiohalomonadaceae bacterium | reverse complement strand
TACGTGGCCAGCAACTCCAACACCCAGTTGCCGACCATCTACCTCATCTCTGGGGTTTGGGGCGCTCACGAGGGCTCACTACTACTGTGGGCGCTCTCCCTCTCCATCTGGACCGTGGCGGTCGCCGTCTTCAGCCGTAGTGTTCCAGAGGCGATGGTGGCGCGGGTTATCGGCGTAATGGGCATGGTCGGCTCCGGCTTTATGCTCTTTATCCTGATGACCTCCAACCCCTTCGAGCGACTGCCAATGCCGCCGCTGGAGGGTCGTGAACTCAACCCGCTGCTGCAGGACCCTGGCCTCGCTATCCACCCACCGATGCTCTACATGGGCTATGTCGGCTTCTCCGTCGCCTTCGCCTTTGCCATTGCGGCAATGCTGGGTGGCCGTCTCGACGCCGCCTGGGCACGCTGGTCACGTCCCTGGACCAATGTCGCCTGGGTCTTTCTGACACTGGGTATCGTTCTCGGTAGCTGGTGGGCCTACTACGAACTTGGCTGGGGTGGCTGGTGGTTCTGGGACCCGGTAGAGAACGCCTCCTTTATGCCCTGGCTGGTGGGCACCGCCCTGCTCCACTCCCTGGCGGTGACCGAGAAACGCGGCGCCTTTAAAGCGTGGACGGTGCTACTGGCGATCTTCGCCTTCTCCCTCAGCCTGCTCGGCACCTTCCTTGTCCGCTCCGGGGTGCTAACCTCGGTACACGCCTTCGCCACCGATCCGGAGCGCGGTATCTTCATCCTGCTGTTCCTTGGCGTGGTGGTCGGCGGCTCACTGCTGCTCTACTCCTGGCGCGCCAGCGAGATCCGCTCCACGGTCCACTTTGATCTGGTCTCCCGCGAGACCGGCCTGCTGCTTAACAACGTACTGCTGGTGGTCACCGCCGTCAGTATTCTGCTCGGTACCCTCTACCCGCTGATCCTCGACGCCCTTGGCGTGGGCAAGATCTCGGTTGGCCCGCCCTACTTCGACAACGTCTTCGTGCCGCTAACCATTCCGCTGGCGATCCTGGTGGGGATCGGCGTCTTCGCCAACTGGCGCAAGAGTGAACCGAAAGAGCTGTGGCAGAAGCTACGTTTACCACTGGCAGCCAGCCTTGTTCTGGGTGTGGTGTCTGTTCTCGCCTTTGCCCCGGAATTCCGCTGGGGTGCGGTGATTGGCTCGGTACTGGCCTTCTGGGTCCTGCTCGCCACCCTCACCTGGGTCAAGGAGCAGAAGAACCCCGCAGACCTGTTCAAGGGCGCCTCCCGTGGACGCCTGGGAATGGTATTCGGTCACCTTGGCATCGCCGTGTTCGTCGCCGGGATCAGCCTAACCTCTATTTACAGCACCGAAAAGGATATCCGCCTCGATCCAGGCCAGAGCTACGAGATGGGTGGTTACAACTTTACCTTCAACGGCGCAATGCGCTTTGTCGGCCCCAACTACCAGGGCTATCGAGGCGAAGTGAGCGTTTCCTCCGGCGACAGCCCCGTCGCCGTAATGCACCCGGAGAAGCGCAACTACAAAACCGGTATGCCGATGACCGAAGCGGGCATCGACGGCGGCCTGTTCCGCGACCTCTTCGTCGCCCTCGGCGAGCCGCTGGGTGAGGCCGGTGCCTGGAGCCTGCGTCTCTACCACAAACCGTTCCTGCGCTGGGTCTGGCTGGGTGGTCTGTTGATGGCGCTGGGCGGCCTGCTCGCCGCCAGTGATCGCCGCTACTTCCGTCTGGCACGCAAGGCGAGGGAGCTGAACTCATGAAGATTAAACTGCGTTTCCTGATCCCCTTCTCTCTGTTTGCGGTGATGGTGGTGTTTCTTGCTCTTGGCCTCTCCCTCGACCCGAGGGAGGTACCCTCACCGCTGATCGACAAACCGGCCCCGGCCTTCGAGCTACCGGTTCTGCAAAATTCGGCGGCCACCTTCGCACCGAAGGATATGTTGGGCCAGGTATGGATCCTCAACGTCTGGGCCTCCTGGTGTACCGCCTGCCGTGCGGAGCACCAGCTGGTGAACCGACTGGCAGCGCAAAAGGTGTTACCCATCGTCGGCCTTAACTACAAGGACGAGGCCCGCGATGCTATCGGCTGGCTGGGGCAGTTGGGCAACCCCTTCCTTGTTTCGGTCTCCGACCTGCATGGCCGCGCTGGACTCGACTGGGGCGTCTACGGCGTGCCGGAGTCCTTCGTCATCGATAAGAAGGGCACCATTCGCTACAAACAGATCGGCCCAATCACCGAGGAAGCACTGCAGAAGACCATTCTGCCACTGGTGCAAAAATTGAAGGGAGAGAACTCATGAGCCGCTGGTTAGCCATTGCCCTGCTATTGTTCAGCAGCGCCCTGTTCGCCCGCATTGAAACCCACACCTTCGCCACCCCAGAGGATGAAGCACGTTTCAAGGTACTCACCGAAGAGCTGCGCTGCCTGGTGTGCCAAAATCAGAACATCGCCGCCTCCAACGCCGAACTAGCGCAGGACCTGCGTGACCAGGCCTACAAGATGATTCAGGAAGGTAAGAGCAATGAGGAGATCGTCGCCTACATGGTAGAGCGCTACGGCGATTTCGTGCTCTACCGACCACCGTTCGAAACATCCACTCTACTGCTCTGGATCGGCCCGTTCATTATTCTGCTCGGTGGCGTTGGCTTCATCGTCACCTTTATCCGCCGCCGTAACGCCACCGTGGAACCTGAACTAAGTGCAGAACAACAGGCACGCGCAGAAAAACTGCTCGGACAGACGAAGGAAGACTAAGTAATGACCACATTCTGGATTTTCTCAGCGGTGATGATCGTCGCCGCCATCGCCCTTCTCGCCCCGACCCTGCTGCGCGGACGCAAACTCGCCGCCAATGACCGTGAGGCACAAAATATCGCCATCGCCAGAGAGCGTCTGGCCGAGCTGGCTATCGAACTGGCCGAAGGGCAGGTAAGCCCTGAAGAGCATGCCAAAGCTAAGCTGGAGCTGGAGCAGGCGCTGTTACAGGACATTGAGGGCGTCACCAATGCCCCCGTGGAGACCACAGGCAATCCCAAGCTAGGCAAATTCACTCTGGCAGGGCTAGGCGTGGTGTTGCCACTGCTGGCAATCACCCTCTACCTGCAACTGGGTGATCCGCAAATGATCACCCGCGACGCACCCGTCACCGCCAAGAGTGACGGGGGTAACAAACAGCACAGCATGGGTAGCCTCGACCAGATGGCCGAACAACTGCGTCAACGACTGGAAGAGAAGAGCCCGGACGACGCCGAAGGCTGGTACCTGCTAGGCCGCACCTACTCATCGCTCAGAAACTTCGCTGGTGCCACCAAGGCCTACGAGCGTGCCAATCAGCTTACTCAAGGTAAGGACCCGGTTGTGATGCTGGCGCTGGCTGATGCCATCGCGATGCAGCAGCAGGGCCGCGTCAGCGGTCGCCCTGCAGAGCTGGTCGCCCAGGCCCTGGCGGTCGACCCCAACAACACCATGGCACTGTGGCTCTCCGGTATCGTCGCCGAAGAGAAAGGCAATTTCATGGAGGCGCTGGGCCTATGGAAAAAACTCTACCCGATGCTGGCCAACGAACCGGGTGAGCAGCAGGCACTGGCAGATCAGATCAAACGCGTCTCTGCCATGGCCGGGGTCTCCCCGCCGGAGATGATCGCCCAGAAGAACCAGCCAGCCACAAATAGTGCTGCCACGGGCAATGCCCGCGTAACCCTGAAGATCACCCTCGCCCCTGCACTAAAGCAACAGCTGCAACCCGGCGACTCGGTCTTTATCTACGCCAAGGCACAAAACGGACCACGCTTCCCGCTAGCCGCTGCTCGTCGTGGTGCTGCGGAACTGCCGTTGCAGATCACCCTGGACGAATCCTCCGCGGTGATGCCCAACGCCACCCTGGCCAACTTTGCTACGGTTAAGGTCGGTGCGCGGGTCTCTCACTCCGGCAATGCCATCGCCGAGAAGGGTGACCTGATTGGTGAAGTGGAAGGTGTGCAGGTAGGTGATGACAAAACGATCGAAATTGTCATCGACAAGGTTTACTAGATCATAGGCTGGTGGCAACAGAACGAATGCCTAAGAACTGCACTTTCTTTTTACGGCCCACATATCCTTAACAAAAGGGCGCATCCAAAAGATGCGCCTTTTTACATTCGCTCAAGCTTAGTAGTGCCACAACTCGTAAGTACTCTATGCTACCTGCGCTATCGAAACACTTTTCTTAAACAACCTACAGTACAGTGTGCAGCAACCTCACTGCTTCACGCCCAGGCTGTCGTACTTGACGACGATGAAGTCCAGGGTACCTGTCAGCGTGTTGCCATCAAGGCCGCCGTCCGTAGTACCCGCCACATAGACATTGCCACTGCCATCGGTGGCAACGGAACGGCCATAGGTAGACGCCCCGGCCACGCCCAGTTGTTTAGTGTATTGCTTCACGCCGGTGCTGTCGTATTGGGTGACAAAAAAGTCATAGGCACCCGTCACTGTATTGCCATCCAGGCCGCCAGTCGTATAGCCCGCCACATAGACGTTGCCGCTACCATCGGTGGCGACGGAGCGGCCCCTGACAATCTTCCCAGACACGCCCAATTGTTCGGTGTATAACTTGGTGCCCGTGCTATCGTACTTGGTGACGAAGAAGTCCTCGGTACCCGTCAGTGTGTTGCCATCTAGACCACCAGTCGTCTGGCCCGCCACATAGACGTTGCCGCTGGCATCGGTGACGACGGAAAGCCCATAGGCACTCGCCCCAGTCACTCCCAGTTGTCGGGTGTATTGCTTCACGCCCAGGCTATTGTACTTGGTGACGAAGAAATCATTTAATCCCGTCTTCGTATTGCCATCCAGGCCACCAGTCGTATAGCCCGCCACATAGACGTTGCCACTGACATCGGTGGCAACGGAGTAGGCATAGGTATTCGCCCTAGTCACACCCAATTGTCGGGTGTATTGCTTCACGCCCAGGCTGTCGTACTTGACGACAAAGAAGTCATTGGTGCCCGTCAGCGTATTGCCATCCAGGCCGCCAGTCGTATAGCCCGCCACATAGACGTTGCCACTGCCATCGGTGGCGACGGAGCGGCCCCTGACAATCTTCCCTGACACGCCCAGTTGTTTGGTCCAGACGCATTGCACGGGCACGTTGCTAACCACTGCACCGGCTATCGTGCCACTGCCGTTGGTGATGGCGCAGTGCTGCCCGCTGGGCTGAATGAGCACAGTCACGTCATAGGCATCACCATCAACAATTTCCGTGGCAAAACTGAAGCTGCCGTCCGCACTAATGCTCAGATCATCCCCACCGTTGTTTTGCAACACCAGACCTGTGCCGGTCAGACCGCTGACGGTCACGCTCACGCTGTAGGTATTGGTGGTACAAACGATGCTGACGTTGCTGACCACTGCACCGGCTATCGTGCCACTGCCGTTGGTGACAGTGCAGTGCTGGTTGGGTGTGGAGGGCTGNGTCAACACAGTAACGTCATAGGCACCACCATCGGCGATCGCCGTGGCAAAACTGAAGCTACCGTCCGCACTGATGCTCAGGTCGTCCGCGCCGTTGTTTTGCAGCACCAGACCGCTACCGGTCAAGCCGCTGACAGTCACGCTCACTGTGTACTGAGATGCGTCGGAGCTGGAACCGCCACCGCCCCCACAGGCGCTTAACAGTGAAAGACTGATAACACCCAACCAGAACAGTACCTGATGCCCACTCATCCTGAACATTGCTGCACCTACCTTAAAACCATGGTTTTTCGTGCAGTTACCGTACCAGATCACCTCCCCCCCTGTGACCTGTCCGAAAGTACAGGTTTTGTATTAAAACAAAAAAAAGCGCATCCGAAGATGCGCCTCACATTGCTTAATAAATCCTGAACTCTATCCCGGGGCAATGAAACTACCACTTCTGCCCATGCGTTATTGCCCGGTATTTTTGTGTATTCTGCGATATCCAGCTTATTTTTCCCTGGTCGCACGGAAGGCAATATCAGGCCAGCGCTCTTCGGTAAGTTGCAGGTTAACCCGCGTCGGGGCAATGTAGGTCAGGTCACCCGCACCATCGATAGCCAGATTGTCGGCTGCCTTTCTCTCGAACTCTTCCAACATCTTTTCATCGTCACACTCGACCCAACGTGCGGTGGCTACAGTCACTGCTTCGAAAACGCAGTCGACCTTGTATTCATCCTTCAGTCGCTGCGCTACCACGTCGAACTGCAGCACACCCACCGCACCCAGGATCAGATCGTTGTTCTTCAATGGTCGAAATAGCTGGGTGGCACCCTCTTCCGAAAGTTGCTGTAACCCTTTTAATAACTGCTTCGATTTCAGCGGATCTTTCAACACCGCACGGCGGAACAGTTCCGGAGCAAAGTGAGGAATGCCGGTAAATTTCAGATCTTCACCAACGGTAAAAGTATCGCCAATCTGAATGGTGCCGTGGTTGTGCAGGCCGATGATGTCACCGGGCCACGCCTCTTCGATGTGGCCGCGCTCCTGAGCAAGGAAGGTGATCGCATTGGGGATCTTTACATCACGACCCAAACGCACCTGACGCATCTTCATCCCCGGAATGAAATGGCCGGAGCAGACGCGCATGAAGGCGACCCGGTCACGATGCTGCGGGTCCATGTTCGCCTGGATCTTGAAGACGAATCCGCTGAATTTCTCCTCTTCCGGTGCCACCTCACGTTCGATGGTCGCGCGTGGCAGCGGCGACGGCGCGTAGTCCACCAGGGCGTCGAGGATCTCCTGCACACCGAAGTTGTTGATCGCTGAGCCGAACAGCACCGGGGTCAGCTCACCCTTGAGATAGGCCTCCAGATCGAATTCGTGGCTGGCGCCGCGCACCAGTTCCACCTCTTCGCGAAACTCGACGATCATATTTTCGAACAGTTCATCGAGGCGTGGATTGTCCAGACCCTGAATCACCTCGCCGTCCAGCTTTTTACCACCGTGGGTGGCAGACATAATAATGACGCGGTCGTTGTAGAGGTCGTAGACCCCTTTAAAACGCTTGCCCATACCGATGGGCCAGGTCAGCGGCGCACAGCGGATTTTGAGAACGTCCTCCACCTCATCGAGCAGGTCGATGGGTTCGCGTCCTTCACGGTCGAGTTTATTGATGAAGGTAATGATCGGCGTATCGCGCAGGCGACACACCTCCATCAGTTTGATGGTCCGATCCTCAACGCCTTTGGCCACGTCGATCACCATCAGCGCCGAGTCTACTGCGGTGAGGGTGCGATAGGTATCTTCAGAGAAGTCCTCGTGGCCGGGGGTATCGAGCAGGTTGATCGTGCTCTCCCGGTAGGGGAACTGCATCACCGAGGAGGTCACGGAGATACCGCGCTCCTGTTCCAGCTTCATCCAGTCGGAGGTGGCATGGCGTGCGGCCTTGCGTCCTTTGACCGTACCGGCGAGCTGGATGGCACCGCCGAATAGCAGCAGCTTTTCGGTCAGGGTGGTCTTACCCGCATCTGGGTGCGAGATGATGGCAAAGGTGCGGCGTTTGTTGGCCTGTTCGGCAATCTGACTCATGGGTGCTTCGGAATGGTGAAAAGCGGGCATTCTACCCGATAAGGAGCGCTGCGACGATCAACTATCCAGCTCTGGCAGAGAACAGGCCATGATGATGGCATCCTCCTTGCCATACATTGCCGGATAATAGTCGCGCCGCAGACCGACCTGGTTGAATCCCAGGGTCTCGTAAAGGTGAATCGCGGACCGATTGGAGGGGCGCACCTCAAGAAAGGCGGTATCGGCACCGTGGTGGCGTGCGGTCTCCATCAGGTAACGCATAAAGCTGCGGCCGTGCCCTTGCCCCTGATACTGCTCATCGACAGCGACATTGAGAACATGTGCCTCACCCACAGCCACCGACATAATCGCATAGCCAATGATCTCTCCGCCCACCAGCATTACCCAACAGGAGTACTGCACTCGTAGGCAGTCGCGGAAGATCCCTTCGGTCCAGCCAAAGGGATAGACCGCCTCTTCAATCTCCATCACCCTCGTCAGGTCACTGTCGAGCATGGGACGAATGCTGGGAATGGCACTGTCGCTGGCGACACTCACTCTGCTGCACCACTGAGTTTGCGTACCGTACTACGAGCAAGACAGAGATCGGCCCATGACTTGCGCTTCTCCAGTGGTGAGCGCAACAGATAGGCAGGGTGGTAGGTCACGACCAGCGGCAGACCATTTTCCAGTTGGTGTACCTGACCACGCAGTTTACCGATGGGGGTGTCGCAGTGAAGCAGGTTTTGTGCGGCGATGCGGCCGACTGCGAGCACCAGTTTGGGCTGGATCAGCGCTATCTGCCGTTGCAGGAAGGCGTGGCAGGCGGCCGCCTCATCGGGATGCGGGTCGCGATTTTTGGGTGGACGACACTTGAGGATATTGGCAATGTAGACCTGCTCCCGTTGCAGGCCAATACCGCGCAGCATGGCGTTGAGCAGCTGCCCGGCACGCCCAACGAAGGGCTCGCCCTGTTTGTCCTCATCCGCTCCCGGCGCCTCGCCGATGATCAACCAGTCAGCGTTGCGATTGCCAACACCAAAAACGGTCTGGCTACGATTGGCGACCAGCTCCTCGCAGTGGGTGCAGGCAGATACAGCCTGTTGCAGTTCAGGCCAATCCAGCTCTGCAGGTAAATTCTCTGCGGATGGAGCTGACAGGGTTTCCGTCCCTTGTCTTGCTTCTTCAACAAAACTTTCACCTGTTACCTCAGCCCTGTCACCTGCAGCCTCTGTTGCACTTTCAGCGACGGGAGGACGTTCGACCCCGCTGTCAGGCGCGACACGGGATTCCCATACATCGATCCCCATGACCTCGAGGTACTGGCGTCGCTGAGAATCCATTCTGCTAAACGTCGCCGCCCTGAGGGTGGGCACGATCTGTCGGTGCGAGAATTTTGTTCAGACCATTGATGTAGGCCTTGGCCGAAGCGATGACGATATCGGTGTCGGCACCCTGGCCGTTAACAATGCGCCCCGATTTCTCCAGGCGCACGGTCACCTCGCCCTGGGAGTCGGTGCCGGAGGTGATGTTGTTGACCGAGTAGAGTTGCAACTCGGTACCGCTGTTGACCACGCTGTCGATCGCCTTGAGGCTGGCATCGACCGGCCCGCCGCCACTGGCGCAGGTCTGCTGCTCTTCTCCATCGACGCTCAGGGTGACACAGGCCTCAGGCGTCTCGCCGGTTGCAGAGCAAACCTTGAGTGCGACTAGTTTGATCCGCTCGTTGACCCCGCTTTCGATATTGGTCTCGGTAACCAGCGCCTGCAGGTCTTCGTCGAAGATCTCATGTTTCTTGTCGGCCAGCTCCTTGAAACGGGCGAAGGCATCGTTAAGCGCCTGCTCCGATTCAAACTCGATACCAAGATCTGCCAGACGGGTCTTGAAGGCATTCCGCCCGGAGTGCTTGCCCATGACCATGCGATTGGCGCTCCAACCTACATCCTCGGCGCGCATGATTTCGTAGGTCTCACGATGCTTCAGCACCCCATCCTGATGGATCCCCGACTCATGGGCGAAGGCGTTGGCGCCGACGATGGCCTTGTTCGGCTGTACCGCAAACCCGGTGATGCCGGAGACCAGCCGCGAGGTAGAGACAATCTGGGTGGTATCGATGTGGTCCACGTTGCAGTCGAAGATATCCCTGCGGGTCTTCACCGTCATCACCACCTCCTCGAGGGAGGCATTACCGGCCCGTTCACCCAGACCGTTAATGGTGCACTCCACCTGGCGTGCGCCGTTGCTCACCGCGGCGAGTGAGTTGGCTACCGCAAGACCGAGGTCGTTGTGGCAGTGGACCGAGAAGATCGCCTTGTCCGAGTTGGGCATCTTTTCCCGCAGTTGACGGATGGTGTTACCGAACTGTTCCGGCAGGTTGTAGCCAACGGTGTCGGGCACATTGAGGGTGGTCGCCCCCGCTTCAATCACCGCCTCAAAGATGCGACAGAGGAAATCGATTTCAGAGCGTCCTGCGTCTTCGGCGGAGAACTCCACGTTGTCGGTGAACTGACGTGCCCGCTTGACTGCACGTACTGCCTGCTCCACCACCTGCTCCGGATTCATGCGCAGTTTGCGCTCCATGTGGATCGGTGAGGTGGCGATAAATGTGTGAATGCGCCCTGAGTTGGCCTCTTTCAGTGCCTCCCCGGCGCGATCGATGTCATTGTCCAGTGCGCGGGCCAGACCACAAACAGTGGAATCCTTAACGGAACGGGCTACCGCCTGCACCGCCTCAAAATCACCCACCGAGGCAATGGGAAAGCCCGCCTCGATCACGTCGACCTTCATCCGCTCCAGCGCCCTGGCGATGCGGACCTTCTCTTCTCGGGTCATGGAGGCGCCGGGGCTCTGTTCGCCGTCGCGCAGGGTGGTGTCGAAAATAAACAACTTGTCGCTCATGGGTCTCTCCGCAGTATCACGACATCTTAACCAAAAGAGGCCGGAAAAACGAAACCGGCCTCCTTTAGAGGAGGCCGTACAATAATCATTGGCGGTTATCTACGTTAAACGCTGCTTAGCCGCCATCCTCGGCGTCATCTCCCTCGACCAGCGCCCCCGCTTTACGCTGGCGACGCCGGCGCAGCAACAGCCAGAATGTAATCACAAGACCCGAGAGGGCATACCCAGCAAAGACCAGGAATAGTACCTTGGGTGGATCATAGGTGATTAATACGATGATCAGTACCGCCACAAGGAGGAAGAAAAAAGGCACCTTCCCCTTGAAGTCGATGGTTTTGAAGCTGTAGTAGCGCACGTTACTCACCATCAACAGACCACAGGAGACGGTGACTATCCAGGCCGCCCAGTCGCCCGCCTTCGGACTCAGGCCGAAATCACCGGCGATCCAGACAAAACCGACAACCACCGCCGCCGAGGCGGGACTGGCCAGACCAACAAAGTAGCGCTTGTCGACCTTGCCGATCTGGGTGTTGAAGCGGGCCAGACGCAGTGCCGCACCAACGGTGTAGATAAAGGCGGCTAACCAGCCCAGGCGTCCCATTGAGTGCAACGCCCACTCATACATTACCAGCGCAGGTGCCACGCCAAAGGAGACCATGTCCGAGAGCGAGTCGTACTCGGCGCCGAATTCACTTTGGGTATTGGTCAGACGCGCCACCCGGCCATCGAGTCCATCCAGTACCATCGCGATGAACACTGCAGCCGCAGCGGCATCAAACTGCCCCTTCATGGCTGCGACGATGGCATAGAAACCTGCAAACAGTGCCGCCGTGGTAAACAGATTCGGCAACAGGTAGATCCCACGATGTGGTTTGGTCACTTCGCCGTTTGTCTCTTTGCTCATTAAGTTGCACTCATTCGAGTAACTATACAGATACACATAATAAAGCCTCGCCCGGTTCGTTGCATCCATTCTCTGTGGACAAAAAAGCCGGGCAGAGCCCGGCTTTTTACCGCTGTGGAAGCGACTTAGTTTTTGTCTTTGTCCACCAGCGCATTGGCGGTGATCCACGGCATCATGGAACGCAGTTTGCCACCGACCACTTCGATCTGATGAGCCGCGTTGTTACGACGCCAGGCGGTCATCTCAGGATAGTTGGACATACCCTCGAGAATGAACTTCTTGGCGTACTCACCGTTCTGGATGTTGGTCAGTGCTTCACGCATCGCCCAGCGGGATTCGTCGTTGATCACCTGTGGACCAGTAACGTACTCACCGTACTCCGCGTTGTTGGAGATGGAGTAGTTCATGTTGGCGATGCCGCCCTCGTACATCAGGTCGACGATCAGCTTCAGTTCGTGCAGACACTCGAAGTAGGCCATCTCCGGCGCATAACCCGCATCGACCAGGGTTTCGAAACCGGCTTTGACCAGCTCTACTGCACCGCCGCAAAGAACGGCCTGCTCACCGAACAGGTCGGTTTCAGTCTCGTCCTTAAAGGTAGTTTCGATGATACCGGTGCGGCCACCGCCAACGCCGGAGGCGTATGACAGGGCGATGTCTTTCGCTTTGCCAGAAGCGTCCTGGAATACCGCGATCAGATCAGGGATACCGCCGCCTTTAACGAATTCAGAACGGACGGTGTGGCCGGGCGCCTTCGGTGCAACCATGATGACATCGAGGTCTTCACGCGGCACGACCTGGTTGTAGTGAATGGCGAAGCCATGAGCAAAGGCCAGTACGCCGCCCTGCTTGATGTTCGGTTCGATCTCACTCTTGTAAAGCTGCGACTGGAACTCGTCCGGGGTCAGGATCATGACCAGGTCGGCGCCCTTCACGGCTTCACCGGTATCCTTAACCGTCAGGCCCGCTTTCTCTGCCTTGGCTGCAGTTTTTGAGCCTTTGCGCAGACCAACAGTCACGTCGACGCCAGAGTCCTTCAGGTTGTTGGCGTGGGCGTGGCCCTGTGAGCCGTAACCGATGATGGCAACCTTCATGCCCTGGATGATAGAGAGGTCGCAATCTTTGTCGTAATAGATGTTCAGTGCCATGAGCAGCTTCCTTTACACAATACTTGATTTAAAAGTGGTTTAAATGGTGAGCGCCTTCGACCCACGGGAGATCCCAGTGACCCCGGAACGGACCGTCTCCAGGATATCGCTTTCCTTTAGGGCATCAATGAAGGCGTCGAGTTTCTGTACATCACCGGTCAGTTCGATGGTGTAGGTGGTGTCGGTCACGTCAATAATGTTGCCACGGAAAATATCGGCCAGGCGCTTCAACTCCTCGCGCTGACCGGCGGTTCCCGCCTTGACCTTAATTAGCATCATCTCCCGCTCGATGTGCGGTCCTTCGGTGAGGTCGAGCAGTTTGACCACGTCAATCAGCTTGTTTAGCTGTTTGGTGATCTGCTCAATGATCTCATCAGAACCACGAGTAACCAAAGTCAGGCGTGATAGTGAGGCGTCCTCGGTCGGTGCCACACTGAGCGACTCGATGTTGTAGCCACGGGCAGAGAACAACCCGGCCACTCGGGAGAGTGCCCCTGCCTCGTTTTCCATCAGGATGGAGATAATATGTCTCATATCAGAATCATCTCATCGAGTCCTGCACCTGCAGGGACCATGGGATAGACGTTTTCCTTCGGATCGGTGAGGAAGTTCATAAAGACCATACGATCTTTATGTTTGAATGCCTCACGGATCGCCCCTTCCACATCCTCCGGTTTTTCGATCTGCATACCGATGTGACCGTAGGCCTCGGCCAGCTTGACGAAGTCTGGCAGCGATTCCATGTAGGACTGGGAGTAACGTTCCTCGTAGAAGAACTCCTGCCACTGGCGCACCATGCCGAGGAAGCCGTTGTTGAGACAGAGGATCTTCAGCGGCAGATTGTACTGCAAGCAGGTGGAGAGTTCCTGGATATTCATCTGAATGGAGCCCTCACCCGTGATGCAGGCCACCTGCGCCTTGGGATGTGCGAGCTGCACACCCATCGCCGCTGGCATACCAAAACCCATGGTGCCGAGACCGCCAGAGTTGATCCAACGACGGGGCTTGTCGAAGCCGTAGAACTGCGCCGCCCACATCTGGTGTTGCCCCACATCGGAGGTAACAAAGGCATCGCCTTTGGTCACCTTGTGCAGGGTTTCGATAACGTACTGTGGTTTGATCCGCTTGGCATTACGATCAAACTTGAGACAATCCTTGCCTCGCCACTGCTCGATCTGATCGGTCCACTTGCCCAGCGCCTCTTTATCGGCACCACGACTCGCTTCGCCCAGCATGGAGAGCATCGACTTCAGTACATCATCCACGTCACCAACGATGGGGACATCGACCTTGACGTTCTTAGAGATGGAGGCCGGGTCGATATCGATGTGGATAATGCGCGCACCCGGTGCAAACTTTTCGATCTTGCCGGTTACCCGGTCATCGAAACGTGCGCCGACTGCCAGCAACAGATCACAATGGGAGATCGCCATATTGGCTTCATAGGTACCATGCATCCCCAGCATACCGAGGAACAGCTTGTCGCTCGCAGGGTAACCGCCCAGTCCCATAGAGGTACTGGTCACCGGGAAACCGAGGGTACGCGCCAGTTCGGTCAGCGCGCCTGCCGCATTGCCCTGGACCACTCCGCCACCGCTGTAGATCATCGGTCGCTTGGCAGCGAGCATCATGCTGACCGCTTTTTTGATCTGTCCGCTATGCCCTTTCACCACCGGGTTATAGGAGCGCATGGTGACCTTTTTCGGGTAGACGTAGCGGGTACGCTCAGCGGTAACATCCTTGGGGATGTCCACGACTACCGGACCGGGACGGCCGGTGGTGGCGATGTAGAAGGCCTTCTTCAGGGTGACCGCCAGATCCTCGACGTTTTTCACCAGGAAGTTGTGTTTAACACAGGGACGGGTAATGCCGACCGAGTCAACCTCCTGGAAGGCGTCGTTGCCAATCAGGCTTGAGTTAACCTGACCGGTGATCACCACCATGGGAATGGAGTCCATGTAGGCGGTGGCGATGCCAGTAACCGCATTGGTGGCACCTGGACCCGAGGTAACCAATACCACGCCAGGCTTGCCGGTAGAACGTGCATAACCGTCCGCCGCATGGGTCGCGGCCTGCTCATGACGCACCAGCACGTGTTGCACCTTGTCCTGCTTATAAAGCGCGTCGTAGATATGTAGAACTGCCCCGCCAGGATAACCAAAGAGGTGCTTAACCCCCTCGTCCTGGAGAAAACGCGCAATTATTTCGGCACCGGTCAATTCCACCTGAGAGGGCCTCCCGTCGGCTCAATACGAAGAAAAACACCCGCGGTAACGGGCGTGTGTGAATTGTGCTGTAAAAAAGGGGAAAACTACTTGCAATCAACCCAAAGGTCAAGCAATAACAGGGTTTTACGCACACTACACCCTTTGTTGGTCTTGTACTTCGATGCAAATTGCCCATAATTGGCGAAGTAGGCGTTCTTGCCCCTATCCCGAGCAATACAAAATGGTGCCCTGTTCATGGAAATAGACATGTTTTTCAGAAGGATTTTACTTCTTGTCACACTGCTTGGTCTGGCGGCCCTTACTCCAGCGCAGGCCGTCTCGCTTTACAAATGGGTAGATGAAAGCGGCCGCGTCCACTACAGCCAGACCCCGCCTGCAAAATCTGCTGCCCAAAGTGAGAAGATGCAGGTTAAAGACGCCAATCCTTATCAAACCGAGCAGGATAAGGTCGAGGCAAGGAAATCTGAAGAGAGTACACCTGCCACTACCGATGCGGCGGCCAAGGTGGTCGAAACACGCAAACAGAATTGCGAAACTGCCAGACAGAACCTGCAAATTTTCCAGAATTCAGATCGGATACAGCAGCCAGATGGTACCGTGATTACCCTCAGTGAGGAGATGCGCGCCAGCAAAATAAAAGAGGCTCAAGCCATGATAAACGCCTACTGCAACTGACACATTCACCCGTGCCTTACCTACTCATTCGAACCAACAGTAACGTACCTGCGGAAAAACAGGAGATACTGCTGCGCAAGGGCTCCAGTGTGGTCGCCACGGCGCTAGGCAAACCTGAACGCTACGTCATGGCTTCCCTCGAAAGTGATATACCAATGCTGTTTGATGCCAACGACAAACCCTGTGCCTACCTGGAACTGAAAAGCATCGGCCTGCCCAGTGATCAGACCAAAGAATTTTCCCACACCCTCTGTGACCTGATTTCCGAAGAGCTGGGCATAGCCACTGACCGCATTTATATCGAATTTTCCGATGCCCCGCGACATATGTGGGGCTGGAACGGCTCTACCTTCTAATCCCGCTCCATTTGCACACCACCGCGCTGTACGGGCAGGGGCTGCTTTGTCTACAATGTCGCTTCTCTTAATCAGCATCAAACCGGATAACAGATCCCTATGCGCACCTCCCAATACCTGATCGCCACCCTGAAAGAAAACCCGACCGACGCCGAAATCGTCAGTCACCAACTGATGCTGCGCGCCGGCATGATCCGCAAGCTCGCCTCGGGCCTCTACACCTGGCTACCACTGGGACTACGGGTGCTGCGCAAGGTAGAGAAGATTGTCCGCGAAGAGATGGACCGCGCAGGCGCCCAGGAGGTGTTGATGCCCGCGGTACAACCCGCCGAGTTGTGGCAGGAGTCTGGCCGTTGGGATGTGATGGGAGCGGAGATGCTGCGCATGACCGACCGCCACAGCCGTGAGTTTTGCTTTGGGCCAACCCATGAAGAGATCATCACAGATATGATCCGTAACGAGTTGCAGAGCTACAAACAGCTTCCGGCCAATTTTTACCAAATTCAGACCAAATTTCGTGACGAGCGCCGTCCCCGCTTCGGCGTGATGCGCGCCCGCGAATTCCTGATGAAGGACGCCTACTCTTTCCACCTGGACGATGCCTCGCTAGAAGCGACATACCAGGTAATGCATGACACCTACAGCCGCATTTTTACCCGTCTCGGTCTCGACTTCCGTCCGGTACTGGCCGACACCGGCGCCATCGGTGGCAGTGGCTCCCACGAATTTCACGTTATGGCAGATTCTGGTGAAGATGCCATCGCCTTCTCCAACGGTAGCGAATACGCCGCCAACGTGGAAAAGGCCGAGGCGTTACCACCGCAGGGGGCTCGACCCGCAGCCATCGCCACCCTGACCACAGTGGACACACCAGAACAGCACAGCATCGAAGAGGTCTCTGCCTTCCTCAAGGTCTCTCCGACACAAACGCTAAAGACCCTGGTAGTGCTCGCTGCAAACGACGAAGGCGAGGCACAGGGCGTCATCGCCCTGGCTCTGCGTGGCGATCATGAACTGAATGAGATCAAGGCCGCCAATCTACCCGGCGTATTCAGCCCCCTGACCCTTGCCAGTGACGAAGAGGTGCTAAAGGCCGTTGGCTGTAACCCCGGCTCCATCGGCCCGGTAGGACTCAAGATTCCACTTATTGTTGACCGCGATGCGGCGCATCTGGCCGACTTCATCTGCGGAGCAAATCAGGATGGCCAGCACCTGACCGGGGTGAACTGGGGCCGAGATCTACCGGAACCGCAGACCGCCGATCTGCGTAACGTGGTCGAAGGCGATGCCAGCCCCGATGGCAAGGGCACCCTCACCATCAAGCGCGGCATTGAGGTTGGCCATATTTTCCAGCTCGGTAAAAAATATAGTGAAGCGATGAACGCCACCGTACTGGATGAAAACGGCAAGGCGACAGTGATGACCATGGGTTGTTACGGCATCGGCGTCTCACGTGTGGTCGCTGCGGCTATCGAGCAGAACCACGATGACAAAGGCATCATCTGGCCGGACCCCATCGCCCCGTTCCAGATCGCGCTGTTACCGATGAATATGCAGAAATCGGAAACCGTACGCGAAACCGCCGAGCGTCTTTACACAGAACTGTCCGAAGCCGGTTACGAAGTGCTGTTTGATGACCGCAATGAACGCGCGGGAGTGATGTTTGCCGACATGGAACTGATTGGTGTGCCACACCGTATTGTTATCGGTGATAGGGCTCTTAAAGATGGCTGTGTAGAGTACAAGGGAAGACGTGATGCAGAGAGCATTAATCTTCCACTGGAAGGATTACTCGATACACTCAAGGAAAAAGTTAGTTAGGGTTTAGCTTAATCGGACAAAACACTTGCGCCAGCCATTTCGGCTCCAGAGTGACAGAACAAAAACCCCACCGGCGACGGCGCCGTAAAGGTGGGCATTCACAATAACCTTACCGCCGGCAGTGGCCTCACTGCCGGGCATTGGGCCCATAAACTGTTCCCACAGCAGCTTGCCAACACAGACCAGCAACAGATAGATCCCCTCACGGCTGCCATTTAGTGCTAGTAATAGCGCGCCTCCCAGAAGCATCCCGTGCAAAACACCAGAGAGACCCACATACCAGCGTAGTTGGGGGTCAAACAGCCATAGCCCTGCACTAATGGCTAAGGCAGAGACAAGCAGCAGCAGTATCCAGCCGGTACGGCTCAGCACATCGCCTAGCAATATCCAGAGCAGAAACAGCCCAGCCAGATTGAGTAACAGATGCGACCAACCCAGGTGTGTCAGATGCGCCGTCAGCAGGCGCCAATACTCACCCTGCATGATCGCCAGCCGATCATAGCGCAACCATTGTGACGCACTCTCACCGCCCAGCATGATTAAAACGATGCAGAACGAAAGCAGCAACGGTAGCGCCCATCCAGCCAGAATCAATTGCCTAAAAACTTGCATTAACACTCCCAAACAGCAAAGATTTAGCTATTGCATAGTGTCACGGATGCCAAGTGATGTCCCGTCAACTACTTATCACCATCAGCCTGCTTACCTGCCTTACCTGGCAGGCACCTGTGTGGGCGGAGCAAAGTGTCGACCCACTACTAAAAAAACGTCTGATTGAAGCCCTTGCTGAGCACGAAAGTTTCGCTGATCGCTACGATGCAGAAGTGTGGCTTACAGACATGTCTCAACGGCTACGCGGCATCATTCCCAACGAAAAAAAGCGTTTGAATATGTTGCGCCATATTCATGCCGAGGCAAACAAAGCCAAGCTCCCAGTAGAACTGGTGCTAGCAGTGATTCAGGTGGAGAGCAATTTTGATCGCTTTGCTATTTCCAATGCCGGGGCACGCGGTCTGATGCAGGTAATGCCTTTCTGGTTGAAAGAGCTCAATCAACCCAACGCCAATCTGTTTAGTATCGAAACCAACCTGCGTTTTGGCTGCACTATTCTGCGCTACTATCTCGACAAAGAGAAAGGAAACCGCACCCGGGCTCTGGCACGCTACAACGGCAGCATCAATAGTTTCAAATATCCTAACCGGGTATATGCTGCTCTACGCAGCCGTTGGTACCGTTGATTCAGGCGGTGGTGAACCCTTGCGGAATCGGTTCAGCAGCATCAAGTGAATGACACTCCACATCACTGACACTCGCCGCAGACGGCCCCTGCCACAACCATTTTTGTAGTGTCTCCAGGGCAACGAGTTCACCGCAAGCCAGCACCTCAACCCGACCATCTGGAAGATTTCTGGCATAGCCACTCAGACCGAGTCGTTCAGCCTGGTCGCGTGTTGAGCCACGAAACCAGACACCCTGCACCCGGCCGGAGACATAGCAGCGTAGACAGCTACTCACGGCAAACTGATACTCGCCGCTGTACCGGGAAGAAGTGGCTTGTTTGTTGGGAACAGCACCTCAACGGTATAGCCCTTTGCTGTCGAACTTGAGTAACCGCCACTCAGATCCAGTCGTAGTGATTCAACAACACCCTGATAGCGCTCACCATCAACCGAAACATTCACCTTATTTCCTGGTGCAAGTTCTTTCACTTCATCGGGCTGAACAGTAAACCGAGCCACCATCTCCGTCGCTGATGCCAGCACCAGCATCGGCTCAACGCGTAGTTGATTCATCACGGTCTGCGCCGGTTGCACTCTGCGGTCAAGCACCACCGCATCGAAGGGGGCATGCAATTCACTGTCGCTCAGTTCATCTTCCGCCGCCTGCATGTCGGCGCGACCACGCTGATATACAGCTTCGGCTTCTGCAAAGGCAAGTTTAGCGAGGGTTAGATCGTGATCCGCCAGAAGGGTGCGGTCATAGAGTTCCTGGGAACGATTAAGCTCTCGCTCAGCCTCATCACGCAACAGGGTAACGTGCTGCAACGTCGCTTTGGCCTGCTCGACCCTCGCACGCAGAGTTGTCTGCTCCAGTTGAAGCAGTACCGTTTTTTCCTTAATCCGTTCACCTGCCCGAACGAGCACTCGATCCACCACACCACTGGCAGCGGTGCTCATTTCAGTACGTCTCGCCCAATCGAGCGCTCCATCCCAATCTGCACATACCGCTGAAGAAGCAAACAGGGAGCAGAGCAGAAGAGTATTGTTGACTATGGTTTTCATCATTTGCTCCTTTACTGCATTTCGACCTGGGAAGATTCAGCGGCAACCTGATCAATCGGTCCGCCGACCAACAGTGCCAACTGCTCCCAGGCGATAGCAAAATCAAAACTATTTTTTGCCAAATCCAGTTGTGCTTCAGAGAGACGTACCATCGCATCACCCAGATCAGACTTGAACTCCATTTCATAATTAGCCCGACTCTGGTCAAGATAGAGCTCACGAAAATCCGATTGGCTATTAGCACGTTCGCGCCGCAATTTGAGTGTCTGTAACTCCAACCACTGTTCAAGCACCTGCTGGCGCAGGTCGTAACGGGCCTGTTCCAGTGTTGCCTGTATGCGATAGAGCTCTGCCTGCTGCTGTGCGGCCATGGCATCAACGCGACCGCCTGTATAGAGTGGCACACTCAAATTAATACCAGCACGCCAACTGTCACTGCTGCCCAGCTCACGGCTATATTCTGAGGCCTCAAGCTCGGCATCAAGTCTAGGCCTGCCACTGGCACGAGAGGCATTAAGTCGCTGTTGGGTTGCGGTCAGTTCGGCCTGAAGTGCCTTCAGTAGTGGACTGGTTGTCATAGCCTGGGACAGCAGCTTTTCATATTCAGGCAGTTGGCGCTGATGATAATCCAGTGCCGGGGTACGCAGTTCTGAAGAGAGCATGCCTGGTCGTCCAAGCACATTGGCCAGTCGTGCACGGGTTGCGCGTTGGCGTGTTTCACTCAGATTGAGTTGTAGACGTGCCTGCTGATAGGCGCTATCCAGTTCTGCCACCGCGATATCCGATGCCTGACCCAGTTCCTGTCTCGTAGTTAAGCGATCAAAGGCAATAAATGCGGTCGCTAATGCCTCGTTATCCCGCGCATACTCCATATCCGACAACAGCACATCGAAATAGGCGCGCATAATCGTCACCTTCCGCTGTAGAAGTGCAAGTTTATATCGCTGCTCC
Source organism: Thiohalomonadaceae bacterium (assembly GCA_050295975.1). GTDB lineage: Bacteria > Pseudomonadota > Gammaproteobacteria > Thiohalomonadales > Thiohalomonadaceae > JAPHTQ01. The sequence goes on along the minus strand of JBNKQR010000006.1, from coordinate 54,194 downwards.
GATCCGATATTGGCCTGTAGCGCAGCCTCATAGCGGGATGAGGATTGGCCAAAGTCATAGAGTGGTTTACGCAGAAGGAGACTCAGCTTGTGATCATCCGTCACACTGTTATCAGGCGCGATGTCGGGAGGCTGGATCCAGCGTGCTCGTCCCTCGATAGTGACAGAAACCGCAGTGTCTGACTCGGCACCGAGCAGTTCTGCTTCACTTCTAGCCCGGTCGGATTGTTGGAGTAATAAATCCGGATGTTGCGAATCGGCAAGCGACAATGCGTACTCCAGCGTCAGTGGTTCTGGCAGTGCTTCAATTGCGGAAACCACACCTGACTGCAAGAGCAGAAAGCAGAGAATTGTGCGAAAGAGTATGGAGAGATTCATCCCTGCCATTCCGCACTATTTTCTCTGGGCACGTTTATAGCGGGCGAACTTCGTATCCTTGTACTTTCCCTCAGCAACAAAACGCCCCATCAACATAAACTCATCTACATCACTGGTCCGCCCGGTATGACGATGTATCAGTTTGCCGTCGAGATCAAAGAAGGCGATCATCGGTGTTGCACGAACGCGGAATTCCTTAAAGGCAAAATCTTTTTGGCTCATGGTCTTGCCGCTAAAATCCGTGATTTGTACATCGCCTTCGATATCCAGAGGAAACATCATAAAATTCTCTCGATAATAGGCCTGCACATCTGGACGGTTTAGTACATTGACCTTCATCCAGTGACAAAATGGACATTCATCCATTTCAAAGAAGATCATAATGCCCTTTTTGTTGGCATCACGCGCATTCTGCAACTCTTCAGAAAAATCACCGAAGGTTTCGTTAAAGAAGTAGGTGTAGGGATCGCGTGGGCTTTCTGCGTTTACATTGCTTGAGCACAGAATGGTTAATCCAATAAAGAGGATTGCACTAATAGACCTTTGCATATCCTTGCCTCCGGGGGTGTGGTACCAGATCTTTTGACCTGTGTTATTTACTGTTTTTCTCTATAAAACTTTCTAGCATCTCAGTGGTAACCTGGCCAGTCTTCATCGCTGCAATATTGCCTTCCGGGTCTATCATATAGGTGGTTGGCAAACCAGAGATGTAGCCAATTATCGGCATACCTTTACGCTTCGGGATAACCGGATAACTCATCATATTCTCTTCAACAAAACGTCTCAACGCGACGATGGGAGTCTCATCCATACTCATACCGACAACCACAGCATCACTCTGGTTATGCGTATCATGGAAATGGATCAACTCTGGTATCTCTTCAAGACATGGTGGACACCAGGTGGCCCAATAATTAATCACAACCCATTTACCACGATATGTGCCGAGATCAACCGTTGCACCATGAATGTCGATAAACTGTTTATCAGCATCGGCAGCATAAAGTATGCTGCTAAACGATAAAATACCAAGCAACAATAGCCATGCTGCAACAATACTCCTTAAAGCCGTATTAACATGTCGCATCGTGAAAGGATACCTAATCTACTCCTTAGTCGCAGAGGAGTGATCACCCGCATGAGAAAGGTAGAGGGCCAGTCCAATCAGTGCTATGCCTCCCGCAAGGGCCAGTAGATCAACCGCTGTGTTAAAGCTGAGGCTAATTGCATGCTCAAAGAATTTGACGATCAGGATCATCAAAATCACTTTAGCCAAACGTGCCTTTAGATCATCAAGGCTGTTGATCAGCAACACATTCGACGAGGTCTCGGAACCTTCAGCCATGTCGATCTTACTGATAAACAGTTCATACAGACCAAGGGCAAAGATTAATAACACCGTCGCAAGTAGATAGCCGTCGACTATTTCCACCACATGGGTGATGGTGCTGCTACGCAATGCCATACGTGCAGCACTGTCCATGACGGGTGAGGCGTATTCCAGCAGGTGACTCCACATATAGATGGCGTCGACTGTGGTCATAAAGAACATGGCAAAGGCAGACAGCAGACTGGCAATTACAGCGAAGATTACCACGAAGCGACTTTGCCACATGAAAGCTTCAAACAGGTGCTCAATCTTTTTCATCTATTTTCTCGCTATATATTCGTAATCTATTTAGTACCGACGAAAGAAAGGGGCTCGTACAAGAGCCCCTTCCAGATCACTGCTTTGGTCCTGAAAATTACTGATTCAGGTATGTCATGTCCGAATCTTCAGCAGCACCCAGAGACCAGGCACCACGAGTTTTGGCATGCATAACAGCCGCGTCGATGTCGGCAGCAGAAGCGGCCTGATCGATATCGAACTCCTGACCCGGATAGATCAGATCAGCGTCCTTGATTTTATCGCGGTTGGCTTTGTAGATCAGTGGCCACTGATAGGGGTTACCGTAGACTTCGCTCTTGCCGGAGATAGCCCAGAGGCTGTCTCCCGCCATTACGGTGTACTGACCCATCGCATTTTCCTGCTCTCGCATCTGTGCGAGCGCATTCTCTGCCTGGCGACGAGCTTGCTCAGCGAGCTGGATAGCCTTACCGGTATCGCCAGCTTCAAGTGCCGCTTCGGCCTCTTGAATCAGGGCATCAGTATCGCGCCACTCTGCACCAGCAGCTTTGGCCTCTTCATTCGCAGCTTTTGCATCAGCAATTGCTGCTTGTGCCATGGCTACCGGATCTTCTCCTTCCGGAGTGCTTGCACAACCTACCGCGAGACTCAGAACAATCGCGATAAGCGCCGTGTATTTCATACCTTTGAACAATTTCATGAAGAGAACTCCGCCGTTGTCAGTTCTTAAATAAATAACGCGAAAACTACACGTTCATGCTGCGTCCACGTTAGCACCAGCCTATATGAGCGTCAAGAAATTAGAGTGTGACAGACTCCGCAAGTAGACTGGTTGCATTGTTGCCAAATTTTTTAGGGTGACGCGGCGATTGCCTCGTCACGTGCCTTAATGGCCAAAACCTTGGCAACGCTGGCTGCCATTCTTGCCGCTTCATACTCACCCTGCTCGAGAGTTCGTGTGGCAAGCTCCATTGAGTCTTCTGCACTGCGCAACTTTTGTGCTGCATACTGTTCTGCCTGTGCTTCTCGGGCTGCCTTGATCGCCTGACGTGCGTCACTCATCTCCTGCACAGGAGGCATGACTGTACAGGCTACGAGAAACAGCAACAGCATCGATACAAACAGACGCATGCTGGAAAAATTTGTTTGAAATGAACTCACTACAGACAATGTCGTGACTCAAAATTGAAGGTGATTCAAGCTATCACCGCCCCTATGGGCTGTCAAGGAAAGTGCCGGTAGAATGCCCTTTGCACATTTCTCTGCATAACGAGGCCGACCATGAGTGAAATTCTTGTTCTCTACTATAGCCGCCACGGAGCCATCTCCGAAATGGCCAAATTGATTGCTCGTGGTATCGAAGAAGTCCCAGGAATGTCTGCACGTCTACGCACCGTGCCAGAGGTATCCAGCGTCTGTGAAACCACTGAAGATGGAATTCCAGATGAAGGTGCGCCCTATGCGGAATTGACGGATATCAAGGAATGTGACGGAATGGCACTAGGTAGCCCCTGCTACTTTGGCAACATGGCAGCGCCACTAAAATATTTTCTTGATAACACCAGCCCCCTTTGGCTATCCGGTAGTCTGATTGGTAAACCGGCAGCGGTGTTTACTTCCAGCTCCAGTTTGCACGGAGGTCAGGAGAGTACCCTGCTATCGATGATGCTACCGCTGCTGCACCACGGTATGTTGCTCTGTGGCATTCCCTACAGTGAAACGGGACTTCTACATACTAGCGGTGGCGGCACCCCCTATGGAGCCAGCCATCACGCCGGTCCGGAGAACAACCTGCCCCTCAGTGAAGAGGAGAAAAAGCTCTGTATCAGCCTCGGTCGTCGCATCGCCAACACCGCCAAGTTGTTGAAAAATGAATAAAACTCGCATTAGCTACCTTACCGCAGTGAGCGGATACTTCGGTCTGCTCATCTTGCTACTGGCCTGGCTAACCTGGCTCTCACCACCCCAGACAGTCCCGATCTCCGTCGCTCTGTTCCTGATGCTGGTGCCCCTGCTATTTCCGTTGCGCGGCATCCTCCATGGGCGCCCCTATACCTTTGCCTGGGCCAGTTTTCTCGCCCTGTTCTATCTCACCCACGGGGTAGTAGAGGCCTATAGCTCACCCGTTGATCGCTGGCTTGCCGTACTGGAGGTAATCCTCAGCATCGCCTTCTACGGCGGCAGCATGTTTTACGCCCGCTTTCGCGGCAGGGAGATACGGGAAAGCCACTCCTGAACGGGGTAGCCTGCTACTGGATCAGTTGACGAACGAAGGGGATAGTTAGCTTGCGCTGGGCCGCCAGTGAGCCCTCATCAAGGCGCTCCAGCATGGCAAACAGGGCGTGCATATCACGCGGAGCCCGCTGCAATAGATAGGAAGCCACCTCCTTCGGCATCTGCATACCCCGGTTCACCGCTCGTTGCCTCAGGGCAGCCGCCTTGCTCTCGTCATCCAGTGGCTGGAGCTGGAAAACCGGCCCCCAGCCCAGGCGGGAGAGGAGATCAGGAAGGGTCAGCCCCAACGCCGAAGGTGCCGCCGTGCCTGCCGCCAACATCCGGTGGCCACTGTCACGGAGACGATTGTAGAGATGGAACAGGGCGGTCTCCCACTTCGGATCACCAGCCACCACCTGTACTCCGTCCAGACAAACTAACGCCATCCCTTCCAGGCCATCCAGCATCTCCGCCGCAACCCCCGGCTCATCAAGGGGAAGGTAGATCGCCTGACCACCCTCTGCCGAAACCGCATGGCAGGCGGCCTGGAGCAGGTGGCTCTTGCCCGTGCCCGTCGCACCCCAGAGGTAGATAAAGGGCTCTCCTCCCTGTTGCAGGGTATGGCAGGCGCTCGCATTGGCGCCGGGGTAGAAATTACTGAAGGTGGCACTGTCCCGTAGACCGATGCGCAGCGGCAGCTGGGGGGAGACGCTCATGCAGGGGGCTCCTCCCTTGACCCATAGAGTGTGCTACCGACGTAGCGCTCATGGGTGTAACGCAGCATTACCATCACCACCGCGGCGACGGGCAGGGCCAGCAGGATACCGACAAAGCCAAACAGCTGTCCCCCGGCCAGCACGGCAAAGATCACCGCCACCGGATGCAGGCCAATCTTCTCCCCTACCAGTAGCGGGGTCAGCAACATCCCCTCCACCGCCTGGCCCACCATAAACACCGCCACCACATAGAGCAGTGGCATCAAATCCTGGAACTGCAGCAGGGCTGCCACTCCAGCAGCTGCGATACCAACGATAAAACCGAGGTAGGGAACAAAGCTGACCAGCCCGGCGAGCATGCCAATCAACAGCGCCAACTCCAGGCCGACCAGGGAAAGTCCTACTGAATAGATGGTGGCCAGCGCCAGCATCACCAGTAACTGACCGCGGAGGAAGGCCCCCAGCACTTCGTCGGAGGCACGGGCCAATCGCGCCACCACAGCTTCGGCACGGCGCGGGACGAGCTCGTGAATACGGGCAACCAGGATGTCCCAGTCGCGCAGCAGGTAGAAGGTCACCACCGGGATCAACATCAGATTGGCACCCCAGGCCAGCAGGGTCATGCCGGAGCGGGAAAGCAGGGCAAAGGCCCCTTTAACGGTACCACCCCACTGCTCGCGTACCAGATTTTTCAGCGTGGCGAGATCAAAGGTGCCACTTTCTACCCCCAGATAGCTCGTCAGCGAGGGCAGTACCTTTTGCTGCAGGGTATCCAGATAGAGCGGCAGTTTGCTCCCGAGCAGGACAAATTGACGCTCCAGCATCGGCAATAGAATCAGCAGCAGCACCAGGGTTGCCAGCGATAGAATAATAAAGACCAGCGTCACCGCCAGGGTGCGGGAGAGTTTCCGTGCCTCCAGCCGATCAACCAGTGGGTCACCGATGTAAGCCAGCACCGCGGCGACCATAAACGGCGTCAACACTGGAGCCAGCAGATAGATCAGGACACCAGAGAAGGTTACCCCGGCCAGGACAAACCACTTTTGCGATTCGCTCATTACTCCCTCCCGGAGCTGTAGCAGCGATAGGCGCGCCAACCCCAACGCCAGACGTAATCAATACCGCTCCACACGGTGGAGACGGTCACAAGAACAATCATCGAGGTAACTACCCAGGTGGGGATCCATGACCCCATGGCAGCAACAATGATCACTAGCCCCAGCATGATCTGAAGCACCGTATTGACCTTGCTGATCAAAGTCGGCTCCATGGTCAGGCTTTGGCAGCAGTAGTGGTAGGCGGTGGCACCACCAACAATCAGCACATCGCGCAGTATCACCAGCCCCACCAGCCACCAGGGCATCAGGCCGTCCCACCCCAGTAGCAGGAAGGTGCCGACCAGCATGAATTTGTCGGCCAAAGGGTCGAGAATTGAGCCAAGTCGGGTATGCCAACAGAAACGCCTGGCCAGATAACCATCCAGCCCGTCACTTACCCCGGCGATAAAAAAGAGCACCAGTACCGGACCATATTGCCTCTGTGCCAGCAACACCATGATCGGTATTACCAGCAGAATACGCAGTAGCGTAATGGCATTCGGTATCTGGCGCTTATTCACGGAACCATATGATAATAGAAGACTTTTTGTGGCATTTTCGTCGTTTCTTCTGAACCGTCACCACTCTCAGCGCCATTGTCCTTCTCTACTGGCTGAGCAGGTAGTTCAGTACCCAGGGGTGCTGGTGCAACCTCTAGCACATCACCCAGGGCAATGGTTTGTAGCACGGCATCACTACCACCGCCGGTACGAATCCGGATACTTAGAGCGGTTGGCATCATCTTGTTGACCTTCACCTCTTTGACCCCGGGCAGACCTGCAAGATAGTCCATCACTCGGCCATAGGCGCTAAGCCCCTGCACACCACTGATCTCCAGCAGGATCTCGTCACTACCGGTAACAAAACTCTCAGCAAAGCGCTGAACCAGATGTTCAGCGGTGTTACCGATCCCTTCGGCAATCAACGGCCCCACCTCACTGGATTGTTGCATCCAGCGGAATACCTCACCTTGATAGATCAGGGTCCAACGCACTCCCCACTGTCCGCCAGTGACGGGATAGAGTCGTCCGACCAGGACTGCCTGGGGACGGTAGCGCAGTGAGGCTGACTGAATGCTTTCAAGGAAATCGCCCCAGATATCGGCCATGCTGAGGGCTGACTGGTCCGTCAGATCCAGCAGTGGCAGCTTTACCGGCAGCGCACGCCGCATCGCTTCCTGATCAATCAACTCACGCACCAGACCGGTATCGTTGGCACCAACCAGTACCCGGTTACCACCCTGCTCCACTCCGAGCCACACCAGTGTAGTCGGACGGGTTTCGCCCCAGATGGTATAGCCGTGCTGGCGCAGCAGATCATCGATGCTGTTGGAATCGAAACGCACTGAAAGGTAGAGCCGCTCTCTGAGAACCCGACCATCTTCATCAGGCTGTTGCTCTTCCTGTGGAATCGCCTCGCTGCGGTAGCGGTACTGCTGTACAAACTGACCAGCGGTACTCATCGCTGTCAGCAGCCACTCATCTTCAAATACCTGTGCGGTGCCAGTGACCTTGAGCAACACATCGCCCATGGCCTGCTGCATTCCATCAACACGGGCCTGTTCGCCCTGGTCGGCCACTACCACCTCATCCTGGTACAGGCCAATGCTGTCCGCGGCAACAAGCGGCGCCGACCAGATAAGAATTAACAGGGTACAAATTGTCGAATATTTCATGTGATCGCAATCGTTCTCAACGGGGTTTCAAGGTAAGGGAACGTCGTTATGATAGCAAGACGCGAACCCCACACGCTGGTAGAATAACGCGCTTCATCAGGGCGTCCTTAGTTGGGCGTCACTTTTTGGGAGAAAGTTCCGTGAGCAAGCAGCAGACAACCGACGGCACAGGCCTTAGTTACCGTGACGCAGGCGTCGATATCGACGCTGGCAACAGCCTGATCGAGCGCATTAAACCCCACGCCAAGCGAACCATGCGTCCCGGGGTACTCGGTGGCCTGGGTGGCTTTGGCGCCATGTTCGAACTGCCGCTGGATCGCTATCAGCAACCGGTACTGGTCTCCGGCACCGACGGTGTCGGCACCAAACTGAAGCTGGCGATGGAGATGAACAAGCACGATACCATCGGTATCGATCTGGTGGCGATGTGCGTCAACGACCTGATCGTCGGCGGAGCCGAACCGCTGTTCTTCCTCGACTACTACGCCACCGGCCACCTGGAAGTGGATGCCGCATCCGATGTCATCAAGGGCATCGCCGACGGCTGCGAACTCTCCGGCTGCGCCCTCTCCGGCGGCGAGACCGCCGAGATGCCGGGTATGTATCAGCATGGCGACTACGATCTGGCCGGATTCTGCGTCGGGGTAGTAGAAAAGAGCAAAATCATCGATGGCGGCAAGGTGAGCGCCGGTGATGTGATCCTGGGTATCGCCTCCTCCGGCCCCCACTCCAACGGCTACTCACTTGTGCGTAAGGTGCTGGAAGTGAGCGGTGCCAAACTGGACCAGGATTTCCACGGTCGCCCACTGGGTGAAGTGTTGCTGACCCCGACCCGCATCTACGTCAAACCGCTGCTGGATCTCTTCACCAAGGTATCGGTACACGCCCTGGCCCACATCACCGGTGGTGGTCTGCCGGAAAACCTGCCACGGGTTCTGCCCAAAAATTGCCGTGCCGTGATCGACAGTAGCGCCTGGCAGCGCCCGGCGATCTTCGACTGGTTACAGCAGCAGGGCAATATCGCCGACAGTGAGATGTATCGCACCTTCAACTGTGGCATCGGCATGGCCCTGGTCGTCCCCGCTACCGAGGCAGAGAAGGCGATGGCAGAACTGCGCGCCTCGGGTGAAGAGGTGTCACAAATCGGAATCATCGAACCCTACAGCGACGGCGAACAGGTCGTTATCAACTAATGTCGGCGACAAAGCTTCCTATCGTTGTCCTGCTTTCGGGCAGCGGCAGTAACCTGCAATCTATTATCGATGCCACGGCGAAGGGAATGCCGGTGGATATCCGTGCCGTGATCAGTAACCGTCCGGACGCCTATGGCCTGACCCGGGCCCATGACGCAGGCATCGATACAGCGGTGCTTGAGCATGGCAATTTTGCTGATCGGGAAAGTTACGACCAGGCACTACAGCAACTGATCGACAGTTATGCGCCGAAGCTGGTAGTACTGGCTGGTTTCATGCGAATTTTAAGCGACGACTTTGTGCGTCACTATGAAGGGAGGATGATGAATATCCACCCTTCGCTACTGCCGAAATATCGTGGACTACACACCCATGCACGTGCGCTGGAAGCAGGCGACGAGGTGGCGGGGTGCACCGTGCACTACGTTACTCCGGAACTGGATGCGGGACCGATTCTCATGCAGGCACGGGTGCCGGTACTCGATGGCGATACGCCTGAGACCCTGGCGGCGCGGGTGCTGGAACAGGAACACAAAATCTATCCCGAAGCGATTCGTCAGTTTGCAGAGCAGTGGTTAAAGCGTTAAATCAAGCTCGTCGCTAATTCCGGTTTATCCCTGCTGAAATCCTACGACGTACCATCGCGTAATGCTTCCAGAGCTTCCCAACGGGCATAGGCAATCGCCAGTTCTTTCTCCATCTGCTCCAGACGCTCACGGGATGCAGTGATTACCGCACTCTCCTGTTTATAGAAATCCGGTTCTGCCATCGTCTGATGCAAGGAGGCCAGCTCCGCTTCAAGCTGCTCGATCTGTTTCGGCAACCCATCCAGTTCCCGTTGATCCTTGTAGCTCAACTTGCCGCGAGGGGCTGATACCTTTTTCACCTCATCCTTCGGTGCCGGCTTCTGTGCCTTACGCTGTTTTGTTGCTGCTTCACATTGACGTAACCAGTCGTCGTAGCCACCCACGTACTCGTTCAACTCACCGTCACCTTCGAAGGCGATGGTCGAGGTCACCACGTTATTGATAAAGGCACGGTCGTGACTGACCAGCAGCAGGGTGCCCTTATACTCCAGCAACAACTCCTCCAGCAGTTCCAGTGTCTCCACGTCCAGGTCATTGGTCGGTTCGTCCATCACCAGCAGATTGGCCGGACGACTGAACAGTTTCGCCAGCAGCAGGCGGTTACGCTCACCACCGGAGAGGGAGCGTACCGGGCTGCGCGCCCTCTCAGGAGAAAAGAGGAAGTCCTGCAAATAGCTCATCACATGCTTTTCACGACCATTGACCGTCACCTTGTCGCTACCTTCGGCAACGTTATCCAGCACTGTTGCCTCTTCGTCGAGTTGCTCCCGATGCTGATCGAACCAGGCGATCTCCAGATTGGTGCCCAGCTTGATCTGACCCTGTTGTGGTTCAAGTCGGCCTAGCAGGATCTTTAGCAGGGTACTCTTGCCTGAACCGTTGGGCCCAAGAATCCCCACCTTATCCCCGCGCATGATGGTGGTGGAGAAGTGTTCGAACAGGGTGCGACCCGCATAGGCCATACCGATATCTGTCACCTCATTTACCAGTTTGCCGGAGCGCTCCCCTGTTCCCAGCTCCATCTTGACCTTGCAACCGCGCTCACGTCGTTCGCTACGTTCATCGCGCAGTGCCTTGAGTGCCCGTACCCTGCCTTCATTACGGGTGCGCCGTGCCTTGATCCCCTGGCGGATCCACACCTCTTCCTGGGCCAGCTTTTTATCAAACAGGGCATTCTGTTGGGCCTCGGCCTCCAGCATCTCCTCCTTGCGCCGCAGGTAGGTACCGTAATTACCGGGCCACGAGGTGAGACGACCCCGATCCAGTTCGATGATACGGGTAGCCAGATTTTGCAGAAACATCCTGTCGTGGGTAATAAACAGCAGGGTGCCAGGCCAATTGAGTAGAAACTCCTCTAACCAGCCAATCGCTTCTATATCCAGATGGTTGGTCGGTTCGTCGAGCAGTAGCAGATCCGGCTCACTCACCAGTTCACGCGCCAACAGAACACGTCGCTTCATCCCTCCGGAGAGTTCGGCAAAGTTACTCTCCTCAGGCAGCTTGAGTCGCGAGATCACCGCATCGACCCGCTGGTTCAGTTGCCAGCCGTCACAGGACTCAAGCTCGTGCTGAATATGTTCCAGCTTCGCCATCAGCTTCTCATCGCCTGTGGCCAGTTGCTGGATAACGTGGTGATAATCGGCCAGCAGCTTTCCGGTTTCACCCAGACCGTCCGCCACCACATCAAACACCGTCCCGCTAATCTCACGCGGCACTTCCTGGGTCAGGCGCGCGACTCGCAGGCTCTGACGGCGCACCACCTCACCGCTGTCGGCACTCAATTCATTATTGAGTAACTTCATCAGGGTCGACTTGCCAGCACCGTTACGCCCCACCAGACAGAGGCGCTCTCCCGGCTCGATCTGCAGATCAATACCGTCAAGCAGCGGTGGGCCGCCGAATGCCAGGGTAACGTTACGCAGGGTTAGCAGAGCCATGGAGATTTCTCAGTTAGATAGGGTTTGCCAGCAAGCGTGTCATTTTAACGGGAAAACTGGCTGGAAAATAAAAAAAGGGCTACGTCTCGCGACGTAACCCTTTCGAATAATGGTGGGCCGTGCAGGATTCGAACCTGCGACCAATTGATTAAAAGTCAACTGCTCTACCGACTGAGCTAACGGCCCCAAAAGAGCGGCATATCCTACCCGATACGCCGAAAATCTCAAGAGCCAATGCAGACTTTTTACTGGATAAAGGCTAGTTGCTCAGACCTTATCGAGTTTACGCAGGCTATTCGGCAATAACTTCAGATCACAAAGCCCTGCCACCAGTGCCTTGGCGAAGCTCGCCTCCTCCTCGTAGACCATACGGTAGTACTGCACTTTCATGGTCATGGCGCAGCCGAGGATGATGGAGAAAAGGGTCATAATCGAGCCGATGGCCAGGGTGGAAACTCCTGTAATGCCCTGCCCGACGGTGCAGCCCATCGCCAGCACCCCACCGAAGCCCATCAGGATCGCGCCAATGAAATGGCTGGTGAAGTCGCTCATGGAGCTGAACCATTCGATACGGAAGCCCTTGCTAAACAGCGACCAGAGGAAGGAGCCGAGGATCACCCCGAACACCGCCATCACACCGAAGGTCAGGTTGGCGCGGTCAAAAGCGCTGCCCGCATAACCGAGGGTCTGGCCCATCGGATTGATGAAGGTGAAGGACTGGGGACTCATGGTGGTCATGTCCGGCTTATCGCTCGGCCAGTTCTCACGCACCCCTTCAGCCATATCCCACTGTGAGGAGACCGGATCGAGGAATTCACGGGCAGTGACAGTTACCGCGCCATCGAAGTCTGATTCATAGCTGAGTAGCGTGTTGGAGGTAGCATACCAGGCCGCTAACACCGCCAGGCCGACGACGATGCCCGCAAGAACATTATCAAAATTGCTGCGAAAATCGGCCGATTTGAAGACAAAACCCATCACTACCGCACTAAGCACGATGCCGATGACCAGGCGGGCCATCGATGCGCCGTCGTTTCCGGCGATTACTGTACCCAGATCCTGATAGGGTCCCATATCGATGGCCAGCGGGCGGATCCAGTTAAAGAACAGCAGCGACATCAGGGTCTGGTCACTACCGGGCAGCGGGTTGATCATAAAGTAGGCAATCAGCGCAATGATGGCGAAGACCACAATCGACTTGAGGTTGCCCCCGCCGATACGAATCAGGGTCTTGTTGCCACAGCCCGAGGCGAGGGTCATGCCGATACCGAAGGTGATGCCACCGAGTATATTTTCAGCCCAGATCAGCTGGCCCATACGGTAGGGCGGGAAGGCGGTGTCGGGCTGGACCATGCCGAGGAACTCCAGCACCGCTACGCCGAGCATGGCCACGGCGATGGCGAGAAACCAGGCGCGTATGCGGCCCCAGTCACCCATGTTCACTGCGTCGGAGACCGCACCCATGGTGCAGAAGTTGGTCTTGTTGACCACCGCGCCCAGCACAACGGCAATGGCGAAGGTGGACCACAACATAAAGGAATTAGCCTGGGAGAAGCTTTCGAATACCATTGAAACTGACCTCTCAATCTTTTGCTCTGTGTGGGAGTGTAGTTATTTCTTATACACACGGCCCAAGAAGCTGTCTCAAAATTTGGACTCGTGCCCGGAGACAAGGCGCAAAGTCTGCGAGGAGCGCAGTTTACCGGTAGTCAATGAGCACCGGAGGAGGCTTTGCAACACAGGATCCGGGGGCGAGAACTATTTTGAGATAGTTTCTTTCACCCTGTGAAGGAGTCAAGAATATCCTAGGAGAGAGGGGCTTTCCAGACGGGAATTCCCTTATAACGGGTCGGATCGGCTATCCCGGCATTGGCGAAGCCCTCGGCACGCAAGCGGCAGGAGTCGCAGTGGCCGCAGGCCAGACCATCCGGGTCGGGGTTGTAGCAGGAGACGGTCTGACCGTAGTCGACACCCAGGGTCGTCCCCATCTCGATGATCTCCGCCTTACTCATATCAATCAATGGCGCGTGGATGGTGAAATCCCTGCCTTCTACTCCCGCCTTGGTTGCCAGATTGGCGGTATGTTCGAAGGCATCAATGAACTCGGGGCGGCAGTCGGGATAGCCGGAGTAGTCCACCGCGTTGACCCCTATAAAGATATCGCGGGCATCCAGTACCTCGGCCCAGGCCAGTGCCAGGGAGAGAAACACCGTATTGCGCGCCGGGACGTAGGTGACCGGGATCCCTTCGCCGCCGTGCTCCGGCACATCGATGCTGTCGTCGGTGAGTGCCGAGCCGCCGAACTGGCGTAGATTGAGGGAGAAGACCCGATGCTCTACCGCCCCCAGACTGGAGGCCACCGCATCGGCCGCTGCCAGTTCACAGCGGTGGCGTTGGTCGTAATCGAAACTGAGGGCGTAACAGGTGAAACCCTGCCGCTGCGCCATCGCCAGGGTGGTGGCGGAATCGAGACCGCCGGAGACCAGTACTACCGCGTTTTGCTCTGCCATAACTTTCCTGATTGCCTAACGGCCCTGTTCATCGCCCCACAACAACTTGTGTAGCTGCAACTGCAGTCTCACCTCCAGCCGGTCAGCGATGATCCACTCGGCTAGCTCTTTCGCCTCTATCTTGCCGAAGCAGGGGGAGAAGAAGACCATGCAGCGTTCTGTCAGTTGGTATTTGTTGATCACCGCCACCGACCAGTCGTAATCATCGCGACTGCCGATAACGAATTTTACCTGATCCTGAGAGGTGAGATAGTCGATGTTTTCGTAACGATTCTGCTGCGCCTCACCTGATATCGGGGTCTTGATGTCCATCACCCGACTGACTCGTGGGTCGACCCGGGCAATATCAAGTGCACCGCTGGTCTCCAGTGAAACATCGTGCCCGGCATCGCAGAGGCGGCTCAGCAACTCCAGGCAGCCCTTTTGTGCCAGCGGCTCGCCACCGGTCACACAGACATGGCGAACGCCATAGTCGGCCACCCGGGCCAGCACCTCGTCGATCCCCATCCACTCGCCTCCGCTAAAGGCATAGGCGGTATCACAGTAGTGGCAACGCAACGGGCAACCCGTAAGTCGCACAAAGACCGAGGGCCAGCCAACCGCGTCGGCTTCGCCCTGAAGAGAGAGAAATATCTCGCTGATGCGGAGCCGACCAGCCCCGCCACTCTCCACCGCGGCCAATTCAGCCCGCCTGTTTGCGGATCTGCTTGAGCAGGTTGCGTGCCTGTCCCGCCTCGGTCGAGTCGGGGTAGAGCTTGATCAGCTGATCCAGAGTCTGCTTCGCCTCGCTATCCTGCTTCAGTTCATGCTGGCTATAGCCGATCTTGAGCATCGCCTCGGCCCGCTTGGGGCTGCTGGGGTAACCCTTTAACAGTCCCTGATAGTCGATGATCGCCTGTTTGAAGTTACGCTGGGCGTAGCTCGCCTCGCCCAGCCAGTACTGAGCGATATGACCATAACGACCATTGGGATACTGTTTGAGGAAAGAACGGAACTCCTGGGTTGCCTGGGCATAACGCAGTTCGCGCAGGGTATCGAAGGCCTTCTGATAGGCCTCACGCTCCTGTTGCATCTGGTTGGCATCGTTCGTCGGTGCCACAGCGGGGGCAGCCACAACCGGGGTAGTGGGTGTCGCAGCCGCTGAGGTCAGCGGTTGAGTGCTGCTACTTGACGCGGCAGGTGCTTTTACTACTGGAGCCGGCATACTCGCACCGCCCCCTTCACGCTCAAAACGAGAGAGGCGACGGTCAACATCAAGATAGAGTTCACGCTGTCGCTCTTTCAAACCTTCGATGGTGTGCTGCTGTTCCTCCACTGAGCCTCGCAATTGCTGCATCTCTGCCTGCATCGCATCAAGGCGCTCGACCATATCCAGCAACGTCTGGTTGCTGAGCATTTTTTCGATACGGTCCAGCCGATCATCCGTACTCTCTGCATGCAGTGGCGCAGAGAGAACAGCTGCTACGGCAGCGACCAGACAAAATTTCATCACTCGCATATCAATACCCTGAATAAAGCAGTTCCACACGGCGGTTCAGTCGCCATGCCTCTTCATCGTGGCCCAATGCCACCGGACGCTCCTCACCAAAACTGATCACCTGGATCTGCTCCCGATCCACACCCTGTAGATTTAACACCTGTTCAATCGCCTTGGCGCGGCGCTCACCCAGTGCCAGGTTGTATTCGCGTGAACCACGTTCATCCGCATGACCTTCCAGCACCACAGCCAGATCCGGATTGGTTGATAGCAGGCTGGCATGGGTGGCCAGCGCTTCGCGATCCGCTTCGGAAAGTTCACTGCTGTTGAAATCGAAATAGAACACCCGGCGTGATAACACACTATCCGGGTCGTTAAGCGCCTCGGCAATCGGCACACCGTTAAAAGTACCAACACCGACCTGCGCGGCTCCGGTCTCCGCACCAAGACTCTGTTCATCCACCGGAGCCTCATCTTCACGCACTGCGCCACCGCTACAACCCTGCAACAGCAGCAACGCCGTTGCAACCAGAACCAAACCGCCGTGAACTCTTTTCATGACTTATCCTCTATTGCGCGATAAACGGTGACCAGGCCGGCTCACGCACATCACCCTGACTGCTACCAAGACGCTGGTGTGAGCGACCGTCAACTGAAACTGCTTCAAGAATGCCACGGCCATTATGCTCCGTAGCGTAGATGATCATGCTGCCGTTGGGTGCGAAGCTTGGCGACTCGTCGAGCCAGTTGCCGGTCACAACCCGCATGGCGCCATTTTCCATATCCTGCACCGCAATACGGAAGCGATTCCCCTCACCACTAACGAAGACCAGCCGCCTGCCGTCAGGTGAATAACTGGCACGGGCACTGTAGTCGCTCTCGAAGGTGAGACGCTGGGGTCGCCCCTTGGCTCGATTGCCATTCAGTTCAACCTTGTAGATCTGCGGCTTGCCGCCGCGGTCCGAGGTAAAGATCAGGGAGCGACCGTCCGGTGCCCAGGCCGCCTCGGTATCGATGGAGCGGCTATGAGTCAAACGACTGAGTGCGCGGCTGGAGAGATCAATTAGGTAAATCTCCGGATTGCCGTCGCGGGAGAGGGTCATCGCCAGACGGCGACCATCCGGCGACCAGGCGGGTGCACTGTTAAGGCCGCGGAAACTGGCCAGCTTTTGTCGCTTACCCGTGGTGATGTTCTGGACGAAGAGCTCGGTACGCCCACCCTCAAACGAAACGTAGGCGAGACGCTTGCCATCGGGCGCCCAGGCCGGAGAGAGCAGCGGCTGTTTCGAGGTAAGGATAATTTGCTCATTGAAACCGTCGGAGTCGGCCACCGCCAGACGGTGTACCGTTTTGCCCCCCTCCTGGTTCACGGTGACGTAGGCGACGTGGGTATTGAAGGCGCCCTTCTGCCCAGTCAGTTTTTCAAACACCAGATCGGCGATCTGGTGTGATACCTGACGCAGCCGCGACGGCACGGTGGGAATGCTGTAACCGGCCAGTTGCACACCACGCACCACATCGAAGAGCTGGAACTGAACCTGCAGCGCGCTGGTACCACGCTTGGCCACCTTACCCACCACCATATGCTCCACCCCGACATTTCGCCAGGCGGCGAAGTCGATATCGCGACCCTCGTGAGGCTGATTAGGCATCTTGGTCGCTTGAATAGGGGCGAAGTGGCCACTGCGTGCCAGATCGGCAGCGACGATCTGCGACACCCTATCCTCACTCACCGCCTCATCGGCAAAGGGCACCACCGCAATCGGCAGCGCGCCCTCAATCCCCTCGGTGATCTCAATCACCAGGCGCGCCTGGGTCGGCATGGCCATGCCCAGCAGTAACACTATAACAACGACTTTTTTCAACATATTCATTTATCCATTACTTGCCGACGTTATCTGACAGGTCGGAATACAAATTCAATCTCACGCTGGAACAGTTCTGGTTCCTTGGGCAACGGCAGCGGCGAGGACTTCTGCACCGCCGCCTCTACCGAACGCTGAAAGGCGACATCGCCATCGCAGTCGGTTACCCGAATACCGACGATATCGCCGCCGGGGATCTGGTTGATCACCACACTACAAAAGGTGCCGCGACTATCGGGCGGACGCAGCCAGTTGCGCTGTACCTTGTTGGTAATGTCCGCCACATACTGATCCTGCAAACGGTTAAGCCGGGCGCTGTCGAGTCGCTTCGCCTCTGCCGCCATGCGTTCCGCCTCGGCGGCCATCTGTGCTTTGAGCTGCTCTTCGGCTGCCTGGCGTTTCTTTGCCTCTTCCGCTTCGGCCCGCTTTTTTGCTTCCTCGGCCTGTTTGCGCTCTGCCTCGGCCTTGCGCTCGGCCTCCATCTTACGTTTCTTCTCCAGCGCGGCCAAACGGGCCTTCTCCGCCGCCCGCTTTTTCTTCAACGCGGCCTGGCGTTTTTCCTCAGCAGCCTTACGCTTCTGTTCGGCGATGCGCTTTTTTTTTGCCGCCTCCTCGGCCTGGTGACGACGCTGCGGTTCCATCACCTGCTCTTCGCTCACTGCGGTAGCCTGAATGATTGGGGCTACCGATACCGCGGCATGTTTGCTGGTACGCAGACCAAAGGTGATCAGGGCAAACAGCAGCAGATGGATACCAATGGCCCAACCGAGGGCGCTCCAACGATCCGAGTCAGCGGCCATTGCCATCCTCGGATGACTCGGTCATCAGGCCGACCGTTGCAACCCCCGCCCCCTGAATCAGCGCCATCAGCTCCACCACCTTGCCGTAGGCCACGTGGCGATCACCTTTGACATAGACCGGGCGCTGCGGCTGTTTTTTCAGCACCCCTGCCAGCTGTTGCAGCAGTGCAGTGGACGCCAACGGACTATTCGGTTTCTTGGCCAGACTGAAAAAGTAACGTCCCTTGGCATCTACCGTCACCACCAGCGGTGCCACATCCTCCTGCGGGATCGGCTGCGAGTCGGCCTGAGGCAGATCGACCTTGACCCCCTGGCTGAGCATCGGTGCGGTGATCATGAAGATCACCAACAGCACCAGCATCACATCGATGTAGGGGACCACGTTGATCTCCCCCATCATGCGCCGTCGTTTACGTGTCTCGGACATGGTCTCTTATCCCGCCGCCTGACGTTGCAGCAGGGTGGAGAACTCCTCCTTGAAGGTCTCATAGCGGTTATCCAGCCGCTCGACTTCATTGGAGAAACGGTTGTAGGCAATAACCGCGGGAATAGCAGCAAACAGACCCATGGCGGTGGCGATCAGCGCCTCGGCAATCCCCGGTGCAACCATCGCCAGGGTGGCGTTGTTGGCCTGACCGAGGGCGAGGAAGGCGTTCATGATCCCCCACACAGTACCGAACAGACCCACATAGGGGCTGGTGGACCCGACCGTGGCGAGAAAGGCGAGACCCGATTCAAGCTGATCCAGTTCGCGGCTGAGGGCGACACGCATCGACCGCTGTGCCCCTTCGACGACATCCATGGAGCTCATACCGTTCTGTTTACGCAGTCGGGCAAACTCACCGAAGCCCGCCTCGAACAGCCGCGCCAGCCCCTGTAGATCATCACGCCGTTTGTTGACCTGCTTGTAGAGTTCCACCAGATCAATGCCGGACCAGAAGCGGTTTTCGAATATCAGGGCATCATTACGTGCGCTGCGTAGTGTCCGGAATTTCTGGATGATCACGGTCCACGAATAGAGCGAGGCAACTAACAGCAGCAACATAACCAGTTGCACCAACCGACTGGCATCGGCAAACAGGCTCCACAGGGACATATCCGTCGTCATCGAACTGATTCACCTCGTAATAGATAGGATTGAGAAAAGCACTCCCGCAACAGACCTGCATTTTCCGGGGAAATTCCCTTTGCAGTGTGTCACGAGTCGCACTTCAATATTTATTCGCTGTCGCCGAAGAGGTCGCTCTCCTGCTGACGCTGTTGTTGTGCACTCTCTGGTGGCTTGAGACCGAAGTGCTGATAGGCGTTATTGGTAGCAACACGACCACGCGGAGTACGCATCAGAAAGCCCTTCTGGATCAGATAAGGCTCAAGTACGTCCTCGATGGTGCCGCGCTCCTCGCCGATGGCGGCGGAGAGGTTGTCGACCCCCACCGGGCCACCATCGAACTTTTCGATGATTGCCAGCATCAGGCGACGGTCCTGCATGTCGAAGCCGTTGACGTCCACGTCGAGCATATCCAGAGCGCGAGCAGCCACCTCATTGGTGATACAGCCGTCGGCCTTCACCTCGGCGTAATCACGCACCCGACGCAGCAGGCGGTTGGCGATACGCGGGGTACCACGGGAGCGGCGGGCGATCTCGCTGGCACCGTTGCCGTCGATCTTGACCTCAAGGATATGTGCCGAGCGCTCGACGATTTGAGTCAGTTCGGGGGTGGAGTAGAACTCCAGCCGCTGCACGATACCGAAGCGGTCGCGCAGCGGCGAGGTGAGCATTCCGGCGCGGGTGGTGGCACCGACCAGGGTAAAGGGCGGCAGATCCAGTTTGATCGAGCGGGCTGCCGGACCTTCGCCGATCATGATGTCGATCTGGTAGTCCTCCATCGCTGGATAGAGCACCTCCTCGACCACCGGCGAGAGGCGGTGGATCTCGTCCACAAAGAGTACATCGTGGGGCTCCAGGTTGGTCAGCAACGCTGCCAGGTCGCCGGGGCGCTCCAGCACCGGCCCCGAACTGTGGCGCATGTTGACCCCCAGTTCATTGGCGATGATGTGTGCCAGAGTGGTCTTACCCAGACCTGGCGGACCGAACAGCAGCACATGATCCAGTGCTTCACTCCGCTTGCGCGCAGCGGAGATAAAGATCTCCATCTGCTCATGCACCGCCTGCTGGCCGACGTAGTCGACCAGCAGTTTGGGTCGGATGGCACGATCCTGCGCCTCCTCGACGGAATCTGCGGCACCACTGATCAGTCTATCGGTTTCAATCGCCATGATGCCCTCTATTTAACCGCCTGCTTGAGTGCTGCGCGGATAATATCTTCACTGGAGAGCCCTTCGCTCTCCACCTTGCTCACCAGTCGACTCGCCTCAGGTGGCTTGTAGCCGAGCGAGATCAGGGCACTGATCGCGTCGCGCAACTCATCACTGCCGGTACGCACTGCTTCAACCGGGGTCGCGCCGGGCAGTGTTACTGCCCCCTCCCAGTCAGCAAGGCGGTCGCGCATCTCGATGATCAGACGCTCGGCGGTCTTCTTGCCTACCCCGGGCAACCGCACCAGAGCGGCGGTGTCGTTCTCCTGCACACAGCGGGCGAACTCGTCAGCGGCAATGCCGGAGAGGATAGTCAGTGCCAACTTGGCGCCGACCCCGTTTACCTTAATCAGGGTGCGGAACAGACGCCGCTCCCCTTCGCTGGCGAAACCAAACAACAGGTGGGCATCTTCACGCACCACCAGATGAGTGTGCAGGGTTACCGTAGCGCCGACCTCGGGCAGTTGGTAGAAGGTGCTCATCGGCGCCTCTACCTCGTAACCGACACCGCCGATATCGATTAGCAACAGCGGCGGCTGCTTTTCGGCGAGGATCCCGCGCAGGCGCCCGATCATCGGTAACGTCCCCGGCGGGAGGCCTGAGCCACTGCGATGTGACTCAGAGTCTGACTGGTATGACTGTGACAGAGGGCCACAGCGAGGGCGTCGGCAGCATCGGCCTGGGGAACGCCCTGCAATTTGAGCAGCGAAACCACCATGTGTTGCACCTGCTCCTTGGCGGCGTTGCCCTTACCGACGGTAGCCTGTTTGATCTCGGATGGTGTGTACTCACTCAGCTCCAGCCCTTTGGACATCACCGCGCAGATGGCAGCGCCACGGGCCTGGCCGAGCTTGAGGGCAGAGTCGGGATTACGGTGCATGAATACCTGCTCAATAGCGACGTGGTTGGGTTGGTAGGTTTCGATGACGTCGCACAGACCGTCGAAGATGGTTTTGAGGCGTCCGGCGAAGTTGCCGTCACCGGCACGAATACAACCACTTTCCACATAGGACAGTCGGCCCTCCACCCGTTCGATAATACCGAAGCCGGTGATACGGGAGCCGGGATCTATGCCGAGTATGCGGGTCACAGTTGAGCCATTACCTCATCGCTGAAGTCAGCGTTGTTATAGACGTTCTGTACATCGTCCAGGTCCTCCAGCATATCGACCAGACGCATTACCTTCTCAGCATCATCCAGCTGCAAGTCCACACTGGTAGAGGGCTGCATGGTGATTTCGGATACCTCCGGCTCGAAGCCTGCGGCCGCCATCGCCTCGCGCACCTCGCTAAATGACTCCGGACTGCTTGTCACCTCGATGGAACTATCGTCGTTCGTAACGACATCCTCGGCACCCGCCTCCAGCGCCGCTTCCATAATTGCTTCCTCGTCACTGCCCGCCGGGTAGGTGAGTAGGCCGATCTTGCTGAACAGGTAAGCAACTGAACCGTCGGTACCGAGATTGCCGCCGCTCTTACTAAAGGCATGGCGCACCTCAGCCACGGTGCGGTTCCGGTTATCGGTGAGACACTCAACCATCACTGCCACACCCGCCGGGCCGTAGCCTTCGTAACGCACCTCTTCGTAGTTGTCGCCATCGGCGGCACCGCTGCCGCGCTTGATCGCGTTCTCGACGGTGTCTTTTTTCATGTTGGCGGCAAGCGCCTTGGCTACCGCGTCACGCAGACGCGGATTACTCTCCTGATCAGCACCACCGGTGCGCGCGGCAACGGTCAGTTCACGGATCAGTTTGGTAAAAATTTTGCCTCGTTTGGCGTCCTGGGCCGCTTTGCGGTGTTTGATATTGGCCCATTTGCTGTGTCCGGCCATGGAATCCCCTCAATCAATCTATCTACAAAAAACGTCGTAATTGTACCATTAAGTACCGCGCTTTCGCAGATGGCCGTGAGGGACTAATCGTCAGGCAATACTACTGCGGTCTGGGTAGCATCAAAGTTGTTCTGCTGATCAAATTGCAGTTCGTGATGGCCGATACGAATCACGTCGCCAGAATTAAGCTTTTGCTGTTTAACCCGTTCGCCATTGACGAAAACACCATTGGTGCTGTTGAAGTCCATCAGAGTAGCAACCACCTGGTCGTCCATGTAGGGATCGGCCTTGAGTGAAATGATGGCATGGGTACCACTAACGGTGGGATCGTCGAGACGGATGTTGTTGTCGGAGCGGCGACCCACAGAAACCCGACTACCAGCCAATTGGTATTCGCGCAGGGTGACGCCGTTATAGCTGAGTGTCAGTTTGGCCATAGTGCTTATTCCGGGATGAATTCCAGTTTGATATCGGCGATCTCGATCACATCACCGAAGGATAGGGAACGGGCACTAGTGTCGAGTAACTGGCCATTGAGTTTAGTCGTAATCGGCTTATCACCCACTGCCATGGGCTGTAACAGATAAGCCCCTTCCAGCTTCATGATCACAGCGATCTGCTCACCCGGTTTACCCAGTGCAGTTCGCTCTTTGACGATCGGCATTACCGTACCTTCACGCTTGCCACTGGCGATCTTTAACGCCGCTGGACCGAGGGACTTTGACTCTTCTACCGCAGGTTGCATCACTACGGTGGCAGTAAAATCCTGCACTGCTTCGTCAACGAACAACAGGTCGTGACTGCCGATACTGATCACATCGTTATGCTTGAGGGGTTTGTTATCCACCACCAGACGGTCATTGATGTAGGTGCCGTTGGTACTATCCAGATCGACTAGCGTTGCCGCGCCGCCTTCCAAACTGATCGCCGCGTGCTCACCACTCACCACCGCTTCGTTCAGCACGATATCATTATCTGAACCACGACCAATGGTGACGCGAGCACCCTCCAGTTCGTATTCGCGTAAACTCATGCCGTTCAGGCTGATAACCAGTTTCGCCATAGTCAGTACCTGTCAGTTTATTGTTGTTTAATACGCGCCAGAATCACGGAGATATTATCTTCACCACCGCGCCGATTGGCCTCAGCCACCAGCTCGCGCACCATTTCATCAAGATCCTCACCCCGCAGCAACCCGACCAGTTCTGTATCGGGGATTTTATCGCTGAGACCATCGGAGCAGAGCAGGTAGAGCTCCCCAGCATGTACCGGTGTTTGCAATACATCCGCCGCCACCTTCTCCTCCAGTCCCAGGGCACGGGTAATCACATTCTTGTGACTCGACTGTGCCGCCTCTTCTGTACTTAACATCCCTTCATCCACCAGTTCCTGTACTAGCGAGTGGTCATGACTTAACTGCTCCAGCTTGCTGTCGCTGAAACGGTAGAGCCGCGAATCACCAACATGAGCACAGGTAAGGGTCGCATCACGAAACAGGGCAGCAACGATAGTGGTCCCCATATTGTGGCAGCGTACGTCGTCTGCCGCCTGCTGATGAATATGTCGGTTGGCCTCGAGTACCGCCTCACGCAGGCGTTCCAGCTCCCCCCCTTTACCATCCTTGCTCATAGCACCCAGATGCGTTTCCAGGGTCTCTACCGCCAGACGACTCGCCACCTCGCCCGCCATGTGACCACCCATGCCATCGGCCAGAACCGCCCAACCGTCGGTGGCATTCCAGAGAATGGCGTCTTCATTACTATCGCGCACCTGTCCCGCATCGGTGTAGCCACTCATTTGCACAGATAACGACTTTTCCATCGTCCTCTCCCGCTATTAACTACAACGTTCCAGTGCCGCAACAAGTTCCGCGCCACTTTGGTAACGATTGCCCGGATCCTTCTGCAGGCATTTGTTGATGATGCGCACCGAGCAGGCAGGAAGTCCCTTGCGGAACTTGCCCGGTTTCGGGTGCTCTTCGTTGGTGATTTTGTACATCAGGCTACCCAGGGAGTCCGCCTCAAACGGCAGCTGGCCGGTAAGCATCTGGAACAGAGTGACTCCCAGAGAAAAAATGTCGGCACGCCCATCGACCCGCTTACCCGCTACCTGTTCGGGAGACATGTAGGAGGGGCTACCGAGTACGGTGCCGGTGCGGGTCTTGCTCGAATCGGTGAGGCAAGCGACACCAAAGTCGGTCACCTTTGCGACACCCGCCTGTTCATCGTAAATAATGTTGGCAGGCTTGATGTCGCGGTGCACCACCTTCTTTTTGTGTGCGTAATCCAGTGCCCCGGCGACCTGCTTCACCACCTCCAGCACCGTTTTAACCGGCAGCAACTGCTTCGGTTTGACGAAGTGGCCAAGGTCTTTGCCCGCGAGGAAGTCCATTGCTATAAAGGCCAGTTCCTGGTCCTCACCGATGTCATAGACATGCACAATGTTCGGGTGGTTAAGACGGCCAGCGGTCTCCGCTTCTCGGTAGAAGCGCTGCTTCACCTCATCCAGCTGGGTTCCGGAGAACTCGTCGGAGAGAGCCATAGTCTTGATCGCTACCATCCGACCGATTCGTGGATCACGCCCCAGATAGACCATACCCATGGCACCACGACCGATCTCCTTCTCCACCTCGTAGTGACCGATGGTTGGCTTCTGCAGCCCTTCCGCATCCATGATCACTGTACCGGTGGTCGAGGCAGGACCGCCCTTGGGCAATACCACACGCTGCTCCATCGCCTGATTGCGCTGGATACGTTCGTCCACGTCGCGGAACGCAGGGGAGACAGCCTTGATGTACTGAAATGCGGAGACCGCCTTGGAGAACTGGCGCTTACGTTCGAAGTCGAGTCCCAGGTGGTAGAGTTGCTCCAGCAGTGGCGCATCGACACGACAACGGCGATACTTTTCCAGCGCCTGATCCAGCTCGCCCTGTGCCTGCAACATACGCCCTAACTGGCGATTGGCGTAGGAGAGTTCATCGAGGACAAAATCTTCACGCCGTGATAACCAACTGCGGAAAACGATCACCGGGTAACTGACCAACAACACCAGCACCGGCAGCATCAACGGCATCCATACCTTGCCCAACAGCAGCAGCAGAAACTCGCCGTTAAACAGCAGAAAGACCAGCAACAGGGTAGTCACACTGGCGGTGGAAAAACGCAGCCGCGGTAGCAGCAACATCGCCAACAGGGTCATACCGATCAGCACACCATACTGCCCCCAAAGGGACCAGGCGGAGTGTGTCACCACCTGCTGCTGCAACAGGGCATCCATCGCCAGGGCTAGCGGAGCCACCTGCTGTGGCTCACCGATAAATACGGTCTTGTTCCTGAAGGTACTGATTGAGTAGGTGCCTGAGGCAACCCTGGCGAAGGGGTAACGACCGATCCCTTTCAGCTCACTGTCTTCCAAGTTGGCGTAGGGACGCATGCGATAGGCGTTGTCGGTGGCGACCTTGGTCACCGCCATGTCGATGAGATTCTTTCTGAAATGCACCTTGTCCGCCTGCATTGCCCGGTAGTTAAGGCGCAACAACTGGAACAGTAGACCGGGCAGCGCCTTATCTTCGTATTGCAGCAGTGATGGAAAGCTGCCTTCGCTCGTATGTTGGGCGTAGAGACCAATGCCAGCCGCAGCCTTACGCAGAGTTTCGTCGGGGAAACTGAGGGATGCCGCTACCTGCCAATGAGGTGAGGTCAGACTGGGCAGGCGGCTGAACAGGGGAACACCCTCGATCGCCACCTCACCGAAGTCGCTCGGCATAGTGCCGACAAAAGAGTCCCCCGGAAGATAGGGCAGCGCCAGGATAACATTGTCGTTATTACGGAAACGCTCCTGTAGCTGCCTACGGGTATCCAGTTCCCGGTGCAGCGAACCTAAAGTACGGTAAGGTTCGGTGCGACGTTTTTTACTCTTGGATTCGACCGGTTTCAGGCGTCTCTCCAGCGCCTCCAGCGCGGCGGCATTCTCCAACTTGTGCAGTTGGGGAAAGAAGGCCACTGCACGGGCACTACCCACACGGCGCAACACCTCATCCAGATCCGACTGACGCCAGTCAGGTTCCAGTTCGATCACCGCCACCTTGCCAGAATCGGCAGGCGGGGCAAAAGCACTGAGGGTGGTGGCGTATATCAAGCGCTCTAGCGGCTGTAACAGGCCAAATGAGGCCAGCAGCAGCACGAGCAGCAGCGCTGCCGCCCCAGGTAGCCAATAACCAGGAAGCAGTTCCACTCTTCGTACAGATTGTGTCGACTCGCGCTTGTGCAAGCGCCGCCTCCTTATTCTTATAGTGTTCTCATTCTGGGGATTAGTTGTAACACAGCCGACGCCCTGAAAACACAAACCCGTTCAACATCCCCGCGCTATCCAGCATGGTCAAAACAACCGTGGTGCAGGTTCTGAATAGCGGCATGACCCATGCTGTCATTACAGCAGGATCACCTCGAAACCTTCATCCACAGGCAGTGAACCATTACGACACATTCAAGATCGGCCATAAACACACACAAAAAATATTTTATTTTCAATGCATTAACCAGGCTAGCAATCTCAGTAAACAGACCTATATCAAATACACTACCGGCAAATCGGTTATCACAACCAAGGAGGTGCAACATGCTCAATCGCAGCCTCTACTTTGTATTTTGCGATGAACGGGGCGTCCGTCGGGCTATCGCCGATCTGGAACGCGAATTCAGCCTCGACGACACACAACTGCACGCCTATGTTGGCGACATCAATGAGCTGCACGAACTTCCCGGCACCACTCTGCATCGACATAGCCATGAGGCTATCGTCAGGGCGAAGTGGATCTGGTACCTAACCATCGCCGTCTTCGTCTTCTCCCTGAGTGGTTTCGTCTTTTCCCAGCTGGTCGCATCCTGGTATTGGGCGGTGCTGCTGGGACTGATAGTCCTGTTCACCCAGTTTTCCGGCTACCTGTTCGGCAACCGCTTTCCCAATGCCCAACTGAACCGCTTCCATACCGGCCTGCACCGGGGTGATATCGTGCTACAGGTCGATGTCCCGTGGCGGAACGCCGAGAGGGTCAAGAGTTACCTCGACCGAAACTACCCGGGTACGGTCAGCAACATCAGCAATCTACATCTGGGCAGCCTCGGGATGTAGCGAGTCCGTCGCAAACAAAAAAGGGAGTGGCAATGCCACTCCCTTTTTCATTCCATATCCGCCGTGTTTATGACGGAGGAGAGACTTCGAGCATTCTCTCCAGCGAGAGTTTCGCCTGCGCTTTTTCATCGTGGGCTACCCTGATCTGATTCACCACATGTCCATCAAGTAGATTCTCCAACACCCAGGCAAGATGCTGCGGGTCGATGCGGAACATGGTGGAGCACATGCAGACGGTAGGCGACATAAAGTGGACGTGTTTGCCCTCGCCCTTGAACTGTTCGGCCAGGCGGTTAACCAGATTGAGCTCGGTCCCTACCAGCCAGCGCGTGCCCGGCTCGGCATCGCGAATGGTGTTGATGATGTATTCGGTGGAGCCGACATAATCGGACTTCTGGCACACCTCGAAGGGCGACTCCGGGTGAGAGATAATCTTCGCCTCGGGGTACTTAGCCTTGAAGGCATCGATCTGCTCCGGCGTGAACATCTGATGTACTGAGCAGAAACCCTTCCACAGGATCATCTTCGCCTTTTTGATCTGCTCCGGGGTAAGGCCGCCCATGGGCTGATCGAAATCCCACACCACCATCTCCTCCAGCGGAATTCCCATGGCATAACCGGTGTTACGGCCCAGGTGCTGGTCAGGAAAGAACAGTATCTTCTCCCGCTGGCCGAAGGACCACTCCAGCACTTTGCGCGCATTGGAGGAGGTGCAGACGATACCGCCGTGGCGGCCACAGAAGGCCTTCAGATCAGCAGCGGAGTTGATGTAAGTAACAGGGGTCACCATCTCGTCTGGCTCCAGCACCTCGGCCAGCTCGCGCCAGGCGCGCTCGACATTGGCGAGGTTGGCCATGTCCGCCATGGAACAACCAGCGGCGAGATCCGGGATGATAGAGATCTGATCATCACGAGAGAGAATGTCGGCCACCTCGGCCATGAAGTGGACACCGCAGAAGACGATGTACTCTGCCTTGGACTGTGCAGCCTGACGCGACAACTTCAGCGAGTCGCCAGAAAAATCGGCGTGACGGAAGACCTCTTCGCGCTGATAGTGGTGACCGAGGATCACCACCTTCTCACCGAGTTTTTCACGCGCCGCGGTCAGCCTCGCCTCGGCCTCGGCGTCGCTCAGTTGCAGATACTCTTCGATCGGCTTTTGACTGCTCATTGCTCGCTCTGGCCGGCTTAGCCCGCTTTCTCTTCTTTCTGCGGCTTGGCCACGCGAATACCCAGCTCCACCAGTTGTGCTGGTGAAACGTTGGATGGTGCATCGGTGAGCAGACAGGCAGCGGTCTGGGTCTTGGGGAAAGCCATCACGTCACGGATCGACCTGGCACCGGTCATCAGCATCACCAGGCGATCCAGACCGAAGGCGAGACCACCGTGCGGCGGACAACCGTATTTCAGGGCATCGAGCAGGAAGCCGAACTTCTCACGTGCCTCTTCATCGGAAATACCAAGAGCGCGGAAGACACGTTCCTGTACATCTTCGCGGTAGATACGCATGGAACCGCCACCGATTTCGGTGCCGTTGAGTACCATGTCGTAGGCGCGGGAGAGACAGTTACCCGGATCCGATTCGAGCTTGTCGATATCGGCCTCGGCGGGCGAGGTGAACGGGTGATGCAGCGAGTAGAAACGGCCATCTTTCTCTTCCCACTCAAACATCGGGAAGTCGACCACCCACAGGGGGGCCCAGCCATGGGTGAGCAGATTGAGGTCGTGACCCAGCTTGACCCGCAGGGCGCCCAGCGACTCGTTGACCACCTTAGCCTTGTCGGCACCGAAGAAGACCAGATCGCCATCCTCTGCGCCCACGCGCTGCATGATGTTGAGTGCCACTTCGTCAGGCAGAAACTTGAGGATCGGTGACTGCAGTCCTTCTACACCCTTGGCCAGTTCGTTGACCTTGATGTAGGCCAGCCCCTTGGCGCCGTAGATGCTGACGTACTTGGTGTAGTCGTCGATCTCTTTACGCGAGATTGAGCTGCCCTTGGGTACGCGCAGCGCGGTGACGCGACTTGAAGGATCGTTGGCCGGACCAGAGAAGACCTTGAATTCCACCTCCTTCATCAGGTCGGCCACTTCGATCAGCTCCAGCGGGATACGCAGGTCCGGCTTGTCGGAACCGTAGCGCTCCATCGCCTCGGCGTAGCTCATACGCGGGAACGGATTGGGCAGTTGCTCTTCCAGCACCTTGGCGAACATCTCACGGATCATCCCCTCGGTGAGGGTCATGATCTCCTCCTCATCCATAAAGGAGGTCTCGATGTCGATTTGAGTAAATTCGGGCTGGCGGTCGGCACGCAGGTCTTCATCACGGAAGCAGCGCACGATCTGATAGTAGCGGTCCATACCGGAAACCATCAGCAGCTGCTTGAAGATCTGTGGCGACTGCGGCAGAGCGAAGAAGCTACCCTGGTGGGTACGGCTCGGCACCAGATAGTCGCGGGCACCTTCGGGGGTAGCCTTGGTCAGCATTGGGGTTTCGATGTCGAGGAAGCCGCGCTCGTCCAGATAGTTACGCAGGGCGCGGGTCATCTCAGAGCGGAACTTCATCCTTTGCAACATCTGCGGACGACGCAGATCCACGTAGCGATACTTCAGGCGATGTTCCTCACCCACCTCATCGTCTTCGACATCGAGCATGAAGGGTGGTGTCTCGGAACGGTTAAGCACGGTCAGTTCCTTACCCAGCACCTCCACCTGGCCAGTGGGCAGGTCATTGTTCTCGGTGCCTTCGGGACGGCGGCGTACCTTGCCCTTGATGTGCAGCACGAATTCGTTGCGCACGCTCTCGGCGGTGGAGAATACATCTGGCAGGTCAGGATCGAACACAACCTGGGCAACGCCCTCGCGGTCACGTAGATCAATAAAGATAACCCCGCCATGGTCACGGCGGCGGTGGACCCAACCGGCAAGCTCGATCTCCTGATCGATATGGGATTCGTTCAACTGGCCGCAGTAAAAGCTGCGCATGGTGTTCTGTCCTGTCTGAATAGGGGAAAAGCGGGAATGTTACGGATCGGCGGGGCCCGACGCAACTGCCAGAGGGTTACTCGGTGTCCTTTAACGGTGGTTGGGGGCAACCATCAACGGCTGGATTGGGCACCACCGAACCCATTGAGATAATCATCCGCAGGCCATCATCGACACTCATATCCAGCTCGATCACGTCCTCCTTCGGCACCATGATGAAGAAGCCGGAGGTGGGGTTGGGGGTGGTGGGGACGTATATATTGATCACTTTGCGCCCGGTTTTGCACTGGGCCTCACCGACCTCGGTGCCGGTCTGGAAGGCCAGAGTCCACATTCCCTTGCGCGGATACTCCACCAGCAGCACCTTGCGAAACGACTGGCCGGAGGAGGAGAACATCGTCTCTGCGATCTGCTTTACCGCCGAGTAGACCGAGCTGACCAGTGGGATGCGTGACAACAGCGATTCCCACAGGGCGACAAGCTTGCGACCGAACAGATTGGCGACGATCACCCCGGTGAACAGCACCACCACTACCGCGACGATCACCCCGAGCCCGGGGATCGAAACACCGAACAGCTGCTCAGGACGATACTGCTGCGGCACCAGCAACATACTGCGGTCGAGCAGACCGATCAGCATCTTGACGACGATGATGGTGACACCGAGCGGGATCCAGACCAGAAGTCCAGCCATCAGGTAGCGGCGTAGTGCGGAGATCATTGAATACAGGTACCTACTTATTTGCCATACAGCCGCCGCCGCAGGCACCACTAGCACAGGCCGGGGCGTTATCGATGCTGGCGGCTTTATGGGTGAAACTACCGGTGGAGATCAGTTTTGTCAGTTCGGCCTTGCCACATTCGGGGCAGTCGGTGAGTAGCGGATCGCTCATCTTCTGCATCACCTCCAGGCGGTGACCACAGGCCTTGCATTGATACTCGTAGAAAGGCATGAAATTCCTCGCAGGGGAACAGGGTTGTAACTGGATAAATAGTGGGGGCTTAGCCCGCCACATCAAGAGTTGTATTCTACGCCGCGGAGGGTATTCCACCAAGGAGTGGAAAGCCTCGCATATAATCGGCTATGGAGCAGGAGACATTCAGAGCCAGAATTTATCCCCTTCGATGGCGCCTGTACGTTCGATGGCGTTGCGGGCTTTCTCGATCGCCTTCTTCAGCTTCTGATGATCCATCGTATTCATACCGGTACGCAGAAACTTGTCCGCTATCTTGAGCACCTCCTTGAGCTGCTCGTTCTGGTAGTTGAGGTTGAGGAGTGATTTGGCGACAAAGAGGGGATCCTCTCCCTGCTCTCGCATACGTCCAGCCTCGGCCAGTGCCGTTTTCAACTCTTCCTCGGTTGGCATTGCCATGATCTACCTCCATATCGTCTTGCGACGTACAACGTTGAATAGACGCAGTATAAGCGCAACTTAGGGTTGAGGTGTATCCATCCGCAGAGAAAGGCGGATAATAAGAAACATCTCGTAATACTGGATTACAACGGATAATGATGCGCATCAAACGAACCGAAGAGCCACTGGCAGAACGCAACGACTGGCAGACCGTCCGCTCACTGCTGCCCTATCTGTGGAACTACCGTGGCCGAGCCGGACTGGCGCTGGCCTTTCTGGTCTTCTCCAAACTGGCCATCGTCGGTGTACCGCTGGCACTAAAAGAGATCGTCGACGCCCTCGATACCTCCAATGGACACACCGCCACCCTGCCCATTGTGCTGTTGTTGGCCTACGGTGTGTTGCGTCTGGCCGGTTCTGCCTTCAACGAACTGCGCGACGTGGTCTTCGCCAAGGTTCGTCACGGCACTATGCGTGAGCTGTCGCTGAAATCCCTCGACCACCTGCACAAACTCTCCCTGCGCTACCACCTGGAGCGCAAGACTGGTGCACTCTCCCGCGATATGGAACGCGGCACCCGTAGCGCCGCCTCGCTACTCAACTACATGGTCTTCTCGATCCTGCCCACCTTCGTTGAACTAGGGTTGGTGGCCGGGATCCTGCTGAGCAAGTACAACGTCTGGTTCGCCCTGATCACCGTGATCACCGTAGCGATCTACGTCACCATCACCTTCTTCATTACCAACTGGCGCATGAAGTTCCGTCATCGCATGAATTCAAAAGACTCGGAAGCCAACTCTCAGGCCATCGACTCGTTGATCAATTACGAGACAGTGAAGTACTTCAACAACGAAAGTTTCGAACAGCGACGTTACGACGAAACCCTGACCGAGTGGCAGGATGCGGCGGTGAAAAGCCAGACCTCCATGTCCGGCCTCAACATCGCCCAGGGCGCGATCATCGCCATCGGTGTCACCCTGATCATGATCCTCGCCGCCAGCGAAGTGACTGCCGGAGTAATGAGCCTGGGCGATCTGGTGCTGGTCAACGCCTTTATGTTGCAGGTGTTCATCCCACTCAACTTCCTCGGCGTGGTCTACAGCCAGGTGAAACATGCGTTATCCGATATGGAGCGGATGTTCAGCCTGTTGCGTGAAGAGCCCGAGATCGTCGACAAGCCAGATGCCCAACCGTTACAGATCGGCAATGGTGCGGTGCGCTTCGAACATGTGAAGTTCCACTACCAATCAGAACGACCGATCCTCGCCGATGTCGATTTTGAGATCCCGGCAGGACATAAAGTGGCAGTGGTCGGTCACAGCGGTGCAGGTAAATCGACCCTCGCCCGTCTGCTGTTTCGCTTCTATGACACCAGCGATGGACGAGTGCTTATCAATGGCCAGGATGTACGCGAGGTGACTCAGGAAAGTCTGCGTGCAGCTATCGGCATCGTGCCGCAGGACACCGTACTGTTTAACGACACCACCGAATACAACATCGCCTACGGTCGTTGCGGCGCTGATCACGAAGAGATTGTGCGTGCCGCGCAACTTGCCAACATCCACAGCTTCATCGACTCACTGCCCGACGGCTATCAAACCGTGGTCGGCGAGCGCGGCCTGAAACTCTCCGGTGGAGAAAAACAGCGCATCGCGATAGCAAGGGCAGTGCTCAAAAATCCGAAGATACTGGTGTTCGATGAAGCAACCTCATCACTCGACTCAAAATCGGAAAAAACTATTCTTGAAGCACTACAGGAGTTGGCCAGCGATCACACCACCCTGGTGATCGCCCACCGCCTCTCAACCGTGATCGACGCGGATCAAATACTGGTGATGGATCAGGGCCGAATTATCGAGCGCGGCAGCCATCAGGAACTACTGGCACAAAATAGTCGCTATGCGGAGATGTGGGCGTTGCAGCAGGAAGAACAGGAAGCTGAAGAACATCGAAAACTGGGATAGAAATGAAAACCACACCCTCAAGGTGTGGTTGTCTAATGGTGTAATGATTCCGACTGAATTACAAACTGCCTGTCAACCTTATCCCAATGCGCTGTTGGGCGATTAAATAAGTGTTCCGACTTCATATCCATTTGAGGATCGGATTTTTGCCCGACATAACGACCTGAAGGACGACCGACCGGTTACCATTCAGGAACAGTTATTTAGTCATTTCCTGGGTATTCTTTAGTGTACCCGCGAAGATCCTCATCCGAAATTGGCACCACGGCCAATTCGGAGATATCAGCGCTATTACTTTTGCCAAAACTGTATATACCTTTAGACTTTGCAGTCAGCAAAAGAAACTCGCTAAAGCCTTCGTCATCAGAAATAACAAGCTTTACCGGATAAGACTCAACTACATTGTTTCCTGTATATTTTCTTGCGCTGTAGGTCAAATCTGAATTACCAGACCAAACAACAAAGGCGATTTCGTTATCTGCGATTTTATAAAAATTACCTTTGACAAATTCCAACAACGAGATGTCGTTACATGCATTTATCTCCGGCTCTGTGCCAGAGCACTTTCTTTCAATAACCTTATACACCCCCAAGATACTATTTGTTTCCGTAGCATACGAGCAGCCACACAGAAGTATCGACATCCAGAAACCTGCATATGCTTTAAACATAACTAACCACCTACCAAGGATAATCCATAGTGATTCGTGTTTTCCTGTCTACCCAGTCATAGACCAGTTTGGCATCACCAATCTCCAGATGTATACACCCGCCGGTTGGGCCGCCGTTTCCCGCAAAGGTCGCTGGATTTGGCCACTCGTGAATAAATACCCCTCTCTGGCCCCATATAAGAATTGAATAATTCATACGGCAGGGTAGCGTGACGCCTGCATAATCACAGACATAGGATTGACTGAAATAGGGATTAACTTTTGTACCTTTTTTTGCCGGGTCAATTGTAATATCCACGGGGTATTTCAAGCCTTTTTTGCCCAAACACTTGAACTTCTTATACCCCTCACACTCCATCACACCCTCACCCAGCTTGTTAAACTTTATGCGCATCCTTTTCATACTTGCTCCGATAGAAATTGCCAAATACGACCCTGACGGTAAAAATCTCATTTCACGTTTGTAACAACTGACCTTCCAAGTCAGTGGAACCTGAGATTGCAGGCATAGCAATTCTTAATAGTTACCACATTAATTACAAGCATTATTGTCCTTACGCAAACAATCCCTGACTCAGCTCGCAATCGGGATAACCGACCACATACCCATGGTGATCGCCCACCGCCTCTCCACCGTGATCGACGCAGATCAAATACTGGTGATGGACCAGGGACTTATTATCGAGCGCGGCAGCCATCAGGAGCTACTGGCGAAAAATAGTCGCTACGCAGAGATGTGGGCGCTACTACAGTAGGAAGAGCACGAAGCGGAAAAACATCGAGAGCTTGGATGATAAAACGGAGAGGTCCTAGTAGGACCTCTGTAGCTGAATTCATTTACTTGCTGCAACAGCAACAATCAGTAGCAGCGTGGCCAATGGAATAGTAACCCACATACCCACTTCATAAATTTTGTACATATTGCCTTTGTTAGCCCACTCCTGCTTTTTCCTCTCACGGAATGTCGCAGATAGCCAATAGATAAAACCACCGAATAAATATTCTATGAACTCTATCCCCATAGTCTCACCCATACATTGGAAAACTGCTCTTATGCAAAATATCGATTAGACATTCCATGTCGACTAGGAAGACATAAACGGATAGTCGGTATACCCTTTTGCATCTGCCGTGTAGAAAGTATCCTGATCCGGAGCATTGAGCTCCGCACCCGCTTTAACACGGGCAGGCAGATCTGGATTAGCCAGAAAGGCCGTACCAAAGGCCACGGAATCGGCGACCTTATCACTTATCACCTGAGCGGCCTCTTCTGCGCTGTAACCCATATTCACCATCAGATGACCTTTGTAGTTTTCACGGGCAATGCTCACCACATCCGCCTGCTGCACACCGAAGAAATCCGCCCGCATCAGATGCAGATAGGCCAGTTCAAATCTGTTCAGGTATTCGGCCAGGAAACGGGTCCAGCCAGCGGGGTCACTATCTTGCATACTGTTAAAACTGTTCAACGGGGAGAGACGTAGACCCACCCGTTGGCTACCAATTTCACTGGTTACGGCTTCAAGCACTTCTGTCAGGAAGCGGGCACGGTTTTCCGGTGAGCCACCGTACTCGTCAGTACGTTGGTTAGAACCATCACGCAAAAACTGATCAATCAGATAACCATTGGCCCCATGCACTTCAACACCGTCAAAACCCGCAGCGATGGCATTGGCGGCACCCTTGCGGAAATCCTGCACAATGTCGACGATCTCCGCCTTGGTCAGTGCGTGTGGAACGGTATAGGGCTTCTTCCCTTCAGGTGTGTAGGTTTCGCTCTCAATGGCAAGGGCACTCGGTGCCACACACTCTTTACCACTGTTGAGTAGCGGATGCGCGGCGCGGCCAGCGTGCCATATCTGCATGAAGATCCGTCCACCCGCCTTGTGCACGGCATCGGTGGTCTTCTTCCAGCCTTCAATCTGCTCCGCTGAGTAAATACCAGGGTCATTACCAAATGAGGAGGTCCCCTCAATCACCATCGTACATTCTGTGATCACTAACCCGGCGCTGGCACGCTGCTCGTAATACTCCGCCATCAGGTCGTTTGGAATATGGTTAATTGCCCGGCAACGGGTTAGTGGGGCCATTACAAAACGGTTGGGAAGGGTAAGATCTCCCAATTTGACAGAATCAAACAGAGGGGCGGCGTTGGCGGGCATGGAAAAGCTCCTTTTAGATTTATGGTGAATGCGGTGCCTAGGAATAGGTATAGCCCACCGCGGGAGAATTAAAGCCCCTTCAACTATTTCGTGGGTCCCACATGAGTTCACACACTGGAGATAAGAAAGTGGAGCAGGAAAATGATAAAGGCCCCTGTTGGGGCCTTTATCATTACTGTGCGTTTAGCAGGCGATTCAAACGTTAGCAAAGATCAGCCGCCTTACACAACACCTCGGCAATCTCCTTACGATGCGAGTGAATCCACGGCCAACCGTGTTTTTCACACTCCTCCTCCACCACAGCGGCGGCCACGGCAGCAAGCGCATCGGCTACAGGGTCTTCAGGGCCTCCTCCGGCAAGCTCTATAGCAGCAACGACACCTGCCACCGCCGCTGCACAGGTCAGATCTTCCGGCATGGCACCGATAGCTTTTTCCGCAACGTCTTTACAAGTTCCACAAAGTAAATGCATTTCGTACTCTCCTTGTCAGTTGGTCCATTTTGTGAGGTTTACGTGAATCATCAACAGCATAGCGGATATGTGGAGATTCTGCCCAGATCGCGCCCATTGGCATACCTCAGCCAGACAGACGCAAAGAAATGCAAAGATGCGACTGCATCATCTTTATTCCCGACAGAAGCAGTGGTTTAATCCTTCAGGCAAATTTCAGACTGGGTAGTGGATACTCCCCCCCTGAGACTCCCCCCAACCGAAACATCAACGAAATGGAGAATTTAGTTATGAGGAAAAGTGTTATCGCTCTCGCCGCTGTTATCGCCCTGGGCAGTGCCAGCACGGCCTTTGCTCGCGATCCGATCAAAAGCGCGATCAAGGCGCGAAAATCAGCTTTCATCCTGATTGCCACGAACCTAGGCCCAATGGGCGCAATGGCGAAGGGCAAGATTCCTTTCGACAAGGGTGAGTTCACCCTACGTGCTGCCAATCTGGAAGCGCTGTCGAAAATGCCGTGGGAATTCTTCATCCCCAACTCACAGAAGGGCAGCGAGTCAAAACCTGCAGTTTGGGAAAAGGCCGATGACTTCAAGTCCGAGGCCGATGTGTTCAAGATGAAGGTTGCCGATCTGGCCAAAGCGACACAAAGTGGCGATGAGAAGGCGATGAAGATTCAATTCGGCAAGGTCGCCAAAACCTGTAAATCCTGTCACAAGGAATACAAAGAGAAGTAATCCAAATGGTCGGGCTGCATATTCGTGCGGCCTGACCTGTTCACCCACCTCACATAGTCAAGGCAATGGATAATCAGCCAAACAATACCAGCCGAAGTCGTGTCCTGATCTGGGATATACCCGTACGCCTGTTCCACTGGACCCAACTGGCACTTTTCGTTTCGTTGTTCATCACCGCAGAGGTGTTGGACGACAAGATCGAACTGCATGCCAAGCTTGGACTCGTGCTGCTGGGCCTGGTGTTGTTTCGTTTAATGTGGGGATTCGTTGGTAGCCATTACGCCCGCTTCACAAATTTCCTTAAGGGACCACGCACGGTACTCTCTTACCTCCCTTCCCTTTTTGAAAAAGAGTCGCGCTTCGAGGCAGGACACAATCCTCTAGGCGGCTGGATGGTGCTCACCCTGTTGCTACTGGTTCTGACTCAGTCTGTACTGGGACTCTTTGCCAACGACGATGTTATGTTCGATGGGCCACTGGCTTATCTCGTCTCGAAGGAGACCAGTGACTTACTCACCGGTCTACACGAAGATATTTTCCATATCCTTCTGATTATGGCGGGTCTGCATGTTGCCGCCGTTGTATGGCACAAGCTGTTCAAGGGCGACAACCTTCTACCGGCCATGTTTACCGGCTACAAGGCCCTTCCCTCCGATAAACCTGTCGAAGAGGTCCATGGCAGTAGTTTACTGCGTGCTTTTGTATTGCTGGGTATCTGCGCCGGAGTCGTCTACTGGCTAGGCATGGCCTGAACTATTTAAGCTTCACCGCTAACGGCTATCTGCCGTCTAAAATATCCCTACCTTCCCTGTCAAAAATATGTGATTCACTTGCCAGGCGACGCCGGGGACAGGTATGGTCTCGATGATGTGCTCAAAGGCCTGTGTTACTTGTGGAGCTGGTCACCTATGGACTTCAGAACCAGAGCAGTTTGCCTGATACCCCTGCTTCTACCACTTGCCCTGCTTATTGGCTGCAGTAACAGTAATAGCCAGCCAATGGCTACCGAGCAGGGCAAAGCGCCATCAGCAACCCCCAATAGCTGGACAATTATGTTATCTATCAGTGGTGGGTTTGCAGGTATGCGGCGACAAATCACCATTGAAGAGAATGGGAAGTGGCAAGCCAGTGATCGACGACTGGGACATAAAGCTGGCAAACTAACGGTAGAACAGCTTGCCAAACTTGAGAAAACGGTGATGGTGCTGGAGGATACACCACCACAGAGCGGGCCTTCCTTTCCTGGTCGCTGTGCAGACTGTATTGAAATGAAAATGGATGCCACGGTTGACGGAAAAAGCTATAAAGTCACCACCCATAGCGGCGACGGACTGGCACAACCCTACGCCAACCTTTTGTCACAAATTTTGCCACTCATACAGGAAAGTTTTTCTCAAAAATAAGGATATTATAAGTAGATAGCTTTGACGCGGAGGTAGTACAGCATGTTCCTTGCCAACAACATCCAGACCAGCATTGCCGTTTGCGTGACGGCCCTAATGCTGGGTAGCGGTACGGTTTCCGCCAATGATGCCACAGCGCTCACTGAGCAATCCCTGATTGCACAGGGCGCACAAGTTGTCCATCACCGGCTAACTGGGAAAACCAATTTCATCGGCAGTAGTACGGGCAAGACCATTGCTCTACCCGGCACAGGGACAGCGCAAAGTGCATCCGCCGCGGCTATGGATGCACTGAATGCTTACGGAACAATGTTTGGCCTGAGCAACCCAGCGAAAGAACTAAGCCAGAAGTCTATCAAGACCACGAATAACGGTCGTTCTGTCGTACGCTATCAGCAGAATTACAACGGTATTCCGGTTATTGGTGGTGAGTTAATCGTCAATCTCAGCCAGAACAATGGCCTGCTCTCCGTTAATGGTGAAGTTTCACCTAAGCTGGCCGTTCCGACCACTGCCACCATCACAGCGCAACAAGCAAGTAATACTGCTCTGGCAGCTGTCGCGAAATGGCATAACACCAACACTACCACGCTTATCGCATCTGCCCCTCTCCTTTCGGTATACGACCCACGACTAATTAGCCCTGATACCTCTCCAGCCAAACTGGTTTGGCGTGTTGAGGTTTCCAGCAAGACGTTACAACCAATTCGTGAACTTATTTTGATTGATGCTCAACGTGGAAATATCAGTCTGCACTTCAATCAGATTGATACTGCACTAAATCGTGCAACCTACAATGCGAACAACAGCTCAACACTACCCGGCAACTTACTCTGTAATGAGGTCATGGATCCTACTTGTGCTGGTTCAGGTATTGCCGATGCTGTAAGTGCGCATCTTTTTGCCAGCGACACCTACAGCTTTTATTCCACCAATCATGGTCGAGACGGTATCGATAACGCCGGTGGAGTTATCACCTCATCTGTAAATTATTACGCGTTTGGAGAATGTCCGAATGCCTACTGGGATGGCACACAGATGGTCTATTGTGCCGGTCTGGTTGTCGATGATGTGGTCGCCCATGAACTGACCCACGGTGTAACAGAGAATACATCCAATCTCTTCTACTACTACCAGTCAGGCGCCATTAACGAATCCCTCTCAGATGTGTGGGGTGAGTTTGTCGATCTCAGTAACAGTAGCGGAAGTGATACCGCCACTGATCGCTGGTTGATGGGTGAAGACCTTAATGTCAGTGGTATGGTCGGTGCCATCCGCAGTATGAAGGACCCAACGGTCTATGGCGATCCGGACAAAATGAGTAGCGTCAACTATTGGAAAGATGCTGATGATAATGGTGGGGTACACACTAACAGCGGCATTAACAATAAAGCGGTCTATCTCATGGTGGATGGCGACACCTTTAATGGCCGCACAATAACAGGTATCGGCATCACCAAGGTGGCCAAGATCTATTACGACGTACAGACCAACATGTTGACCACCGCTTCCGACTACTTCGATCTCTACAACGCACTTAATCAGAGCTGCCAAAACCTCATCGGCACCGCCGGGATAACAAGCAGCGATTGCACTCAAGT
Source organism: Thiohalomonadaceae bacterium (assembly GCA_050295975.1). Lineage (GTDB taxonomy): Bacteria > Pseudomonadota > Gammaproteobacteria > Thiohalomonadales > Thiohalomonadaceae > JAPHTQ01. Next base: position 13,517 of record JBNKQR010000006.1, on the reverse strand, counting down.
GAAAAATGCCACAAAAGCGGTCGAAATGGATCGACAGCCCGGAGCCAAATTCAATCCTGATGCTTCTGTCTGTCCCGGCGGGTTTGCTCCTGTAGCGAACACCTTCCTCGACGATATTGAGGCAGGTCTGGGTAACTGGACCCTCTCTATTGCCTCAGGTTCCACCAACTGGGTGAACTGGAACACCGTATATGGACCGACATATGGCACATATGCAACCTCCGGCACGGAATCCCTGTTTGGCGAAAGCCCGACAACCGCCAGCGATCTGAGGGCATCTATTAGTCTTACGGTACCGACACAAAACCCTTTCCTCCATTTCAGGCACGCCTTCGATTTTGAATACGATCCAGGTGGCTTCTATGATGGTGGTGTTCTGGAATACAGTACTGACAGCGGAGTAAGCTGGAGCGATGCCGGTGGTTTGATTGCAGCCGGTCAGTCATATAACGCAACACTTTTCAGTGCCTTTGGAAATCCTCTTGGAGGACGTCGCGCTTTCTCTGGTAGCAGTCACGGTTATGTTTCATCCCTGGTAGACCTGAATGGAATGCGCGGAAAAACCGTACAATTCCGCTGGCGTGTAGGCAGCGATAATGGGATTCAATACCTGGGGTGGTTCCTTGACGACGTTGGTGTCTATACCTGTTTGACCAGCGCAAAAAGCGATAGCAGCAGTGGCTTCGGCGCCCTAGGCTGGCCGTTCCTGCTCCTTGGCCTGTTGCTACTACCTCTGCGCAGACGTTTCAAACTCACCACCTAAACGGTGGCATAACCCGTATGGAACCGCCCGGTGCTGGATACAGCCCGGGCGGTTTCGCTTTTCTGAGCCTGTGTTAATCTCAAAGTATGAGCGAGAACGAAACCGGAAGGAACGGCAAGCTCCATTTGCGGCGGGTCGCCATCGATACCTACCGTGAGAACGTTGCTTATATGCACCGCGAGTGTGAGTTCTATCGCGCCGAGGGATTTCAGGCACTGACCAAGGTGCAGATCCGCGCGGATGGCAAACACATCTTCGCTGTGCTTAATGTGGTGGACGACGAATCGATAGTCGGCCTCTGCGAGCTCGGTCTCTCTGAACAGGCCTTCGAACAGTTGGGACTCCCAGCCGGTCATCCCATCAGTGTCGCCCAGGCAGAACTGCCTCCATCGATGGACGCGGTGCGGCGCAAGATTAACGGCGAACGGCTCAACTGGGACGACCTCAGCGCCATCACCCAGGACATCGTTAACAACCGCTACTCCAAAATGGAGATGGCGGCCTTCCTGGTTGCCTCGGGTCAGACCGGCCTCGACCGCGAAGAGATCCTGCACCTGACCCGCGCCATGCTCGAATCGGGCGACCGTCTAAAATGGCCAGAACAACTCATCGCCGACAAGCACTGCATCGGTGGCATCCCCGGCAACCGCACTTCCATGTTGGTGGTCCCCATCGTTGCCGCCCACGGCATGATGATCCCCAAGACCTCTTCCCGCGCAATCACCTCTCCGGCAGGTACCGCCGACACCATGGAGGTTCTGACCCGGGTCAACCTCACCCCGGATGAGATGCACGCGGTGGTGGGCAAACACCGCGCCTGTCTCGCCTGGGGCGGCACCGCACGACTCGCCCCCGCCGATGATGTACTGATTTCGGTGGAACGCCCTTTGGGTATCGACTCCCAGGGACAGATGGTCGCCTCGATCCTGTCGAAAAAGCTGGCCGCCGGCTCCACCCACCTGCTGCTCGATATTCCGGTTGGCCCCACTGCTAAAGTGCGCCACATGCAGGAAGCGCTGCAGTTGCGAAAACTATTTGAGTACATTGGTGACCGCATGGGTATTCACCTGGAAGTAATCGTCACCGACGGTTCCCAACCGGTAGGTCGAGGTATCGGCCCGGTGCTAGAGGCGCGGGACGTGATGCAGGTACTACAAAATGATCCGGCGGCCCCCTCCGACCTACGCCAGAAAGCGCTGCGCCTTGCTGGACGGGTACTGGAGTTTGACCCGGATGTCCGCGGCGGTTACGGCTACGCAATCGCCCGAGACATTCTCGACTCCGGTCGCGCACTGGAAAAGATGCACGACATCATCAAAGCCCAGGGGGCGCGTGAGGAACCTCTGGTAGCGGGCCATCTCAGCTATGAAGTTTGCGCTGACAAGAGGGGGATCGTTATCGAGATCGACAACTACCATCTGGCCAAGCTGGCGCGCCTCGCCGGTGCACCGATGGATAAGGGGGCCGGGGTCGACCTGTTGAAAAAACTGGGCGACGAGGTAAAGAAGGGTGACCCCCTCTATCGCGTCCATGCCGAATATCAGTCCGACTTCCATTTCGCCAAAACCTTTACCGATAAAACCAGTGGTTACCGCATCGGCAAGGCGGAAGAGGTCACACAAACCTATATGGAATTTTAACAAGTGCGCATACTCGGCTTTACAGATTACCGGGCACAGGGCGAGGCAATGGCTACCGCACTGGATGTGCCATTCTCACTGATCGGAATTCACCGCTTTCCCGATGGCGAGAGCAAGGTCACTGTGCCCGGTCTCCTATCCGGTGAAGTGATTCTCTGCCGCAGTCTCGATCACCCAAACGACAAACTGATCGAACTACTGCTAGCGGCACAAACCGCGCGCGAACTAGGGGCGGAAAAACTAACCCTGGTCGCACCCTACCTCTGCTACATGCGCCAGGATATCGCCTTCAATCCGGGTGAGGCGGTAAGTCAGCAGATCATCGGTAACTGGCTGGCACAACTGTTTGATAAAGTCGTTACCGTTGATCCGCATCTGCACCGCATTGACCGCCTGGATCAGGCGATCCCCGGTCGCGAGGCGATTGCCCTTGCCGCCACCGGGCCAATGGGAGAATTTCTCGCAACAAAGGCAAAATCACCCATACTGGTCGGACCCGATGCTGAATCGGAACAGTGGGTGCGCGCCATTGCTGAACCGGTGGGACTGCAGTACCTCATCGCCCATAAAGAGCGCCGCGGTGATCGGGACGTGGAGATCACGCTTCCCGAGTGCGACTACCAGGGGCATGACGTGATTCTGGTGGACGACATGATCAGCACCGGTCACACCGTCGCCGATGTGGCGCAAAAGTTGAAACAGGCAGGGGCAGGTACCATCCATTGTCTGGCTACCCATGCCCTGTTCCCCGAAGAGGTGGCGACACTGCTGTATAAGGCAGGTGTGGAACGAATATGGAGCAGCGACAGTGTCAGCCATCCGACCAACGCGGTGCATCTGGCCGAGCTGCTCGCTACAGCGATAAGGAAATGAACCATGCCGAGACCGGCGCCGCGAAATCTGATCACGCTGCTGTTTGTCTTTGGTTTTCTGATCTTTCTGGTGCAATACGGACTAGTACGTATTGCGTTTGAGAAACTTGGTCTCTCTGCCTACTCTGCCTATCTTCTACTCATCTCATCACTGTTTGGCAGCATAATTAATCTGCCGCTGTTCCGTCTGCGTGTCGACCCACACCCCCCCGCAGAGTTACCACCGGATCAACCAGCTTTCCCCGGTTTTCCCCTCTGGAGTCTCAACAACCGTGTGTTGATCGTGATGAATGTCGGCGGCGGATTGATCCCTATCGCCTTCTGCATCTATCTGATCCGCTTCAGTGAGGTGGCCTTGCTCCCCGTGTTCCAGGCGGTCTTCTTTGTCACCATAGTCAGTTACTTCGCCAGTCGCCCGGTGAAAGGACTTGGCATCGGCATGCCGATTCTCATTGCCCCGCTCTGCGCCGCACTCATCGCCATGCTGCTCGACCCGGCGATGAGTGCACCACTAGCCTACATCGGCGGAACACTTGGCGTACTAATCGGCGCAGATCTGCTACGCCTCAAGGATATTCGCAAGATGAACAGCCCCATCGCCGCCATTGGCGGCGCCGGAACATTTGATGGGGTATTCATCACCGGCATTGTCGCTGTACTGCTAGCCTGACCTTATCTTTAACCGGGCGGGTGTCCCCCTTTCCCCATCAATGCTAACCTTGCGCCCATTCACCTCTATCCATAGATATTTCATGTGATGAACTCAGAACAGCAGGGCAAATCCATCCTTATCACAGGCTGCTCCAGCGGCATCGGCCTCTGCGTGGCTGATGGACTGCAGGCACGCGGTTATCGGGTCTTTGCCACAGCGCGGCAGAAGAAAGACGTCAGCATGCTGCGCGAACGGGGTCTGGAGGCGTTTCATCTGGACCTGGCCGACGCTGTCTCGATCAACCGTGCCGTACTCGAAGTGTTGCAACAGACCGGTGGCACCCTCGATGCCCTGTTCAACAATGGTGCCTACGGTCAGCCCGGTGCAGTGGAAGATCTTCGAGGTGAAGTGTTGCGGGAGCAGTTCGAGACCAATTTTTTTGGAACCCATGAACTGACCTGCCGCGTGCTGAAGGTGATGCGCCAGCAGGGACATGGTCGCATCATCCATAACAGCTCGGTGCTGGGACTGATCGCTCTACCCTTTCGTGGCGCCTACAACAGCAGCAAGTTCGCCCTCGAAGGGCTCACGGATACACTGCGTCTGGAACTACACGGCAGCAATATCCATATCAGCTTGATTGAACCGGGGCCAGTAATCAGCCGCTTTCGTGCCAACGCAATGGCAAAGTACAGAGAGAACATCGATAAAGAGGACAGCCCCTTCCGCGAAACCTATGAAGCGCTGGAGAAACGTCTGAACAAGGAGGGTCCTGCTGCGCCCTTTACCCTGCCACCAGAAGCGGTGCTGAAAAAAGTGATCCACGCACTGGAATCTTCTCGCCCAAAGGTGCGTTATTACGTCACCTTCCCCACCTACCTTTTTGCTACCCTGAAAAGAGTGCTGCCGCACCGTGCCCTTGATTGGGTGTTGCGCAGCGTGTCAAGAAACGAAAACCGTTAAGGATTGTGCACTACCATGTTGTACCGAATTTTCACCGCTTCCCTTTTTCTCGCACTCTGTAGTAATGCTCACGCCATTGTCAGCATGGCGGATATACACAGCAACAAACCGAAAGAGGGTTTCAGCGGCCATGTGGCTCTCTCAATCAGCAACACCTCCGGCAATACAGAGAAGGAGGAGTACAGCCTCGGTTCAAAACTGCAGTGGCATCAGGGCGAGATGACCGATTATCTGTTACTGAGTGGCGACTACGCCAAGAGCGCTAGGATAAAGAGCAGTGACAGCGCCTTCGCCCATCTGCGACACATCCAGCAGTTCAGACCAACCATTGCCTGGGAGGCCTATCTCCAGGTAGAGAAAGATCAATTCGCCCGACTGGAGTACCGTGGTCTTGCAGGTGCTGGCTTGCGTTTCACCCTTCTTGAGAGTGAAGCACGTGGTGCGGCCTATCTTGGACTGGGCGCCTATCGCAGTGAAGAGCGCATCGATAACAGCTACTCAGATGCGGGTACGGAAACACTCTGGCGGGGTAACAGTTATCTTTTACTCAAATATCAGATCAATCCCGATGCGGCACTGATAAGCACCACCTACTACCAACCTGCCAGCGGTAATCCGGACGATTACCGCCTGCTGGAACAGGCTGGCCTTAAGGTCAAACTTACCGACAGGCTGTCACTGGTAGTCTCATATGATTTGCGCTTCGATAACGATCCACCTTTAGGGGTAGAGAAGCGGGATTCGACATTTAAAACATCGTTTTCTGTGGATTTCTAGGAACAAGGGATAAAAGCGTGCATAAGGTTTCATCGCCGGGGGACACCCCCGGCATGATCAGCACAACGTTTACCCGTTAATAACCCCGACCTGGGTCAGAGTTGGACAGTGCAATAGCAGATCGCCTGGCGTAACAAAATAGGCCTCCTCGGTCTTAAGCATCGCCATGCTGTTACTGGCCATGCGCAGGGTATTGGCCTGAAGCAATTCGTCAGTGACTATGGCAACACCGGTTCGTGCCTGCTGCACCGCCTGTGCAAATTCATGAACGGCGACGACAAGTTCCTCTTCCAGCACTGGTACAACCTCAGTAAGTGTTGCTGGCGCTGCCTGCAACGCCTGTAACAGTTCGCCGGCCAGTTCTTCATCGCTCTGCATCTCAGGCATGGCCATGGCCAGACCAATCCGGGTTGAAATAGTCTCACGGAAGGCAGGCGTCGTATCGTTACGCACACGATCAATCGCCTGATCAAGCAAACTCGGTACCGCCGCCGTCACGTTCAGCGCAGAACCTAGCACGCCATCCTTGATCCGCAAACGGTACTTGGCACCACCGTCCTCATAGCATTGAAAAACAAACTGTGAACAAACCATGGGCAGCTTGCCTGGGAATTTGTGTTCGTTGTAGTAGGTAATGATCGAAGCAGTAAGCTTCTTCAGGATTTTGATAATGATCTTCTGTGCAAGAGTATCCGGCGCAAACTTGCGATAGATCAGCAATATGCCGACAAGATAAAGATTGGCATTGGCATAAGGTTCCTCGGCGTTGAGATATCCGGTTGCGGCATCCAGTACCGGAGAATAACTACTTTGCGGCGGGGTATGGCGCATTACCGTAATGGTACGGTCAACAAAGCGCTCAACAGCCTGATTGGTTTGCACTGCAGGTGGCGTCTCTTCGACGATGGTACTACTGGGTGTATAGGCCATTGCTGCATGACTCACCGGGGCATCGGTAAGCCACATTATTGCATTGGAAATAAAACTGCCTTTTTCGCCTGAAAACAGCAGAACATCGCCCGATTGCAGATCATTGATATCCATTTCTTCACTCCTTGTGATGATTGCTTCCAATAGTGCGTCAGATTTGCGCCTGTTAGCCTGAAATATCCTCGCTCAGTAGTCGCAGCAATTCGGAATACCACGACGTTTTTAATCCACTCTCATCCATCTCAATGCCATAAATTAAAATTTTTTCCGGCAAAACCCCTAACGCCTTTGCCAGCGCCAACGCTTCGGCAACACCGAGTGAGTGACTGGAAGGGTGAGTGGCCTCTGCCAACAATTCGGTCAGTTGTATCCGCTGTACCGTACCGGGTGGTTGTCCAGATTGCATGGCATCAATCAGCACAACTGTTTTGGCATCCTCCAGCAACGACACCAGACTACTGCCTGGACGATCTAGTGACAGCAATTCCGTTTTGGCAGGAAAACGATTGCGCTCTTTGCGCAGTCGCTCAATCGCCTCAAAGCCGACAGCATCACCGCCAAAGGGCGAACCGATACCGATCACCTTCAGCGCGAGTTTAGCGTCGTGTGACATTCACCTTGAGGAAGTGGGTTGAGCAGGAGATACAGGGATCGTAGTTTCGGATCACCTGTTCGCCACGCAGACGTATCGTATCGTCTTCGTTTTCGAAACCCAGACGCTCCAACGAAAGTTTCAGGTCCTCTTCGATACGCGCCTGATTTTGACTGGTAGGTGGAGTGATCGTTGCCTTGAGTACTTTTCCTTCATCATCCAGTTCATAGCGATGCCAGAGAAAACCGCGCGGCGCTTCGGTGCAACCAAATCCGATACCCGCCTTCGCTTTGACCTTTACGTGTGGTGTTTTACTGGGCGTGTAGTTTTCCAGAATAGCGATCGCCTCTAGCAGGCAGTAATGCAGTTCAGCCGCTCTGGCCAGGGCACTATGAAACATATTTTTGCTGGGAAAGTGAAAGCCGCTCTGGTTCAGGTCGTCCTGCACCACCTGCGGTAGTTGCGTAAAGTTGAGGTTCACCCGCGCCAGGGGCCCGACCAAATAGGGAATCCCCTCCTCACCATCACGATAACCACCGGGAAAGTAACGTCCATGTAGGGCAGTCGAATGCGGGACATGGATTTCACGGAAGTAGTTGTGAAACTCGCTAATGGGAATATCGAGACCGTCGCTGCTCACAATACGGCCTTCGTTAAAAGGATATTCGTCTGGATGACGCAGGGCGACGCTAACAAACTCCTGCTCGTCGTCGGGCAGTGGCAGTGTAGCCACCCACTTTACCAATGACTCAACCATCGGCAATGCTTGACGGCACTCCTCCAGCAATGCTGTCATGGTCTTGCGATCCGGCGAGTGATAGAAGCCACCAACCAGTGCTCCGACCGGATGCACTGAACGCCCGCCGAGTGCACGAAGAATTTTGTTACCCAGCGCCTGCAACTTCATGCCGCGCTTCACCTCTTCCGGGTATTTGGCCGACATCTCAATAGCGTTACCACAACCAAGAAAATCGGGGGCCGCCAACAGGTGTATGTGCAGGGCGTGAGATTCGATCCACTCACCACAATAAAAGAGTCGACGCATGGTGCGTACCCAGGGACCCGGGTCGGCATCAAAGATCGATTCAATGGCGTGACATGAACTCATCTGGTAGGCCACCGGGCAGATACCGCAGATGCGGGCAACGATGTCCGGTACCTCCGTGTAGCTACGCCCTTCAAGAAACTTTTCAAACAAGCGTGGCGGTTCAAAAATACGTAACTGGACCTTTTCTATACGACCATCGTGTACGACCAGGTCCAGTGCACCTTCCCCTTCAACACGAGTCAGCACCGGCACCTTGATATGGAGTTCTTTGCGCTCGCTCATGATTTTTTCCCCTGCCATTTCAGGCCTTCGACATGAAACGCTGGAGCATGATTGTTAATGAAGAGAAAGCGCCGCGCGATCTCATCGGACATCAATCCAAGTCCTTCAAAGCGATTGGCCAGTGCAGTGGTATTTACTCGGTTCGCCGGTCCGTAACAGGCGTAGCAGCCGCGCTCTATCTCGGGACAGATCGCACCGCAACCACTGCGTGTTACCGGCCCCATGCACGGTTCCCCCCGCGTTACGGTCACACATACATTCTGTTGTCGTTTGCACTCAAGACAGACCTTATCCTGCTCTTCATGTGGCAACACACCCATCAATAACGAGCGCACTGCGCCAAGTACCTGGGTACCGTTGACCGGACAGCCCCACAGTTCCAGATCAACCTTGACGTGTTTACTGATCGGTACCGAATCAGCCAACAGACTGATCGTCTTGGGATGGGCGTAAATTTCCTTTATCCACTGTTTGTGGTCATGCATGTTGCGCAGCGCCTGTAGCCCACCAGCGGTGGCACAGGCGCCGATGGTGACCAGGAAGCGACTGTTTTCTCGGATATCATGAATCCGTTCCTTTTCCTCAGCGGTGCTGATACTGCCCTCGATAAAAGCGATATCGACCAGGCTATCTTCACAATAGAAACCGGCCTCGGCGAAGTGAACAATGTCGACCAGAGTGGTCAGGGTGATCAAATCCTCACCTGCATTGAGAAATGCTAACTGGCAACCATCGCAGGAGGAGAATTTATGTACCGCAACTTTTGGCTTGACCATCAGAACCCCCTCACGCCAAGCAACGGTTTGACATCGGTATAGTTGAATACCGGGCCGTCCTTGCAGACGAAGCGCCCACCGTGCTGACAGTGACCACACTTCCCGGCACCGCACTGCATGTTGCGCTCCATGCTCAACCAGAGTTTATTCTCAGGCATTCGTCGCGTGATTAGTCCCTTTGCCACCGCCACCATCATCCCCTCCGGGCCGCACATCATCACTGTGCTGTTCTCCACATCGAGATGTGCCTTGTCAAACAGTGTCGAGACATTGCCGATATGCCAGGGCCATAGCGCCCCGCCCTCGTCAGCAGCCAGTAGCACCTGGGTATCAGGCAATTTGCTCCACTCCTGATAACGGGACTTCCAGATCAGATCCTCAGCGTGCTTGACCCCCTGCATGATAATCAATCTTTTGTAACGCTCACGACGACGCAGTACGTAATTAATAACTGAAACCACTGGCGCGCAACCGAGTCCGCCGGTGGCGATCACCACATCCTGCCCCTCCGCCTCCCTCATCGGCCAACCACGACCATAGGGGCCTCGAACACCGATACGCTCACCCACCCGCAATCGCGCCATTGCATTGGTGACTCGACCGACAGCGCGAATGGTGTGGTCGTACATGTGTTCATCATCTGGATCGGAGACGATGGAGATGGCCACCTCACCAACACCATAGAGATAAAGCATGTTGAACTGTCCCGGCTCGAAGCTATAGGCCTCATGCACCTGAGGATCGGTGAAACGCAGGCGCAGGGTGAAGATACTGGGGGTCTCCTGGATGCGCTCGACGATCTGCGCCTCATGCAGTAGCCGATTACCGTTCATTGCTCACCTCCGCAGATCGCTGCTGCCTCTTCGGTGATATCGATCCCCACCGGACACCAGCTGATGCAACGGCCACAGCCGACACAACCGGAACGTCCAAACTGATCGTGCCAGCTACCCAGCTTGTGGGTCAGCCACTGACGATAACGCTGCGGTGTCTCGGCGCGGATCACCAGGCCATGGATATAGCTGTGTCCCGCGCTGAAGCAGGAATCCCACTGGCGGATATGGTCGCTAGAACCACCATCCAGTGACGGAACCTCCTGCTCACCGTGGCAAAAACAGGTGGGGCAGACCGAAGTGCAGTTGCCACAGGCGAGGCAGCGAGCGCCCACCTCCTGCCAGTGCGGGTGCTCCAGATTGGCAAACAGCGATCCCTGTAGATTGCCAGCTGGCAGACTGCGCTGTTGCAGGGCAGCAGTACGGTTCTGCTCCGCCGCAGTGAACAGCTGGGAATCCTCTGCTTGCTGCAGCTTCAGCTGTTCCAGAATGGCCTGACCGGCATCGCTACCTGAACTTAATAAATATCCGTCCTCTAGTTCGTCCAGTAACAGGTCGAAACCCGCCTCTGCAGACGGGCCATCGCCGGTACTGGCGCAGAAACAGGTTGCCGCGGGGTGGCTACAGTTAACCGCAATCAGTAGCATCTTCGCCCGCCGGGCGGCGTAATGGGCGTCAGGCGTATCACCTAGGAAATGGCGGTCATGGATCGCCAGCGCCGCCAGATCACAGGCGCGAACACCGATCACCGCCAGCGGCTTGCCTTCAGGCAAGGGGGTTGTGAACTGGAGTACGCCATCCTCGCCCTGTGTAGCGCGCCAGAGGGTCTCATGAGGGGCAAAGAGGTAGGGCTTTAACGCCTGTGGACCGTTGGCCCAGGCAAAGGCGCGGGGATGATTGTCCTGTAGTAGACGATATTCTCCTGGGGCCTGGGTCTGACTGATACCCCAGGGCAGCTCGTCGCTACTTCCCAACTCCCGATATTGGATGGCACCATCCAGCAGTTGTGGTCCGATGGTCTGATACCCGGCGCTGTGAATTAACTGCAGGAGCTCCGAAACTTGTTGCCGGGGTAAGAAACCGCTGTGACTCATGGTTTCCATTCCTGGGTTGCCCATTTTGTTGCTACCGTTACTGCCGCCTTCATGATGATGCCCAATTCGTCTCTACCGATGACATTGGCCTAAATTCTAGACCCTGAGGGACATTATGGAAGCGGCTGGTGGAGAATATCTTTCATATGGCAGTTATCCCTGATTTTGCTCAGGATTTTCGCCGTTTGCGTGTCATCTGCACTTCGAACAGACGCGCCTTAAGTGCCTCACGCCCCTCACGCATATCCTCGGTAACGGCTATCAACACTTCGGGACAATAGTTAACCTCTATAAACTCACCTATCACCTGATCCATACCGTCCAGATGTTGCACCCACCAAACCCCGGGAATACCCGTGGATGTGATTTGGGTATTACCGTAGTCCTGTATGTCAGCACGGGTGCCGTTCTCTCCTAACAGCTTATGCAACATCGCAAGCTCTTCCCCGCTCAAGTTTCGCTCTGTAAGGTCTATGTGGCCCGCTTCGTTCTCTTTCAGCAAGCGGTCCAGCATCTGCACGATCTGCTGCAACACGTAATGTACAGCATCCCCATCACCCTGATGCTCCGTGACATTTATCAGATGCGCACCGCCCTTATCTTCATCAATCACTAATATTGTCCCTGAAATTTAAGCTCGTAGCATACAACCCTTAACACTTAGGATACATTCAGACTATACTTTGGTGGTATATCAACTAACCGGAACAAGGAAAGCTTCCGTGAAAATTGCTTTTGTAGAAGATGACCCAATTCAACGTAAGCCCGTCAATGCCTGGATTGAAGAGGCTGGACACCATTGTGTCGATTTTGAAACCTGTGAATCCTTCCTGCAGGAAGTTCGCGGCAGCAATGGCTTCGACTTACTCATTCTAGACTGGGGTATGCCCGACCTAAGTGGTCTCGAACTGCTGCGCATTGTGCGCGGTGAGCTTGGGCAAAACCTGCCGATCATGTTTCTCACCTGTCGTGATGATGAGGAAGATATCGTTACCGCGTTAAAAAACGGTGCCGATGATTATCTGGTAAAACCTCCACGCCAGATGGAGTTACTCGCACGTGTTGATGCGCTCTCGCGTCGACGTAACAAACCTCAGGGAAAATCAGCCCGGTTGAACTTCGGCCCCTTCGAGCTGGACACCCACAGCCGTCAACTGCGAAAAAATGGTGAACTACTGACCCTGACTCAGAAGGAGTTCAGCTTGGCCCATTACCTGTTGAACAATCTGGGACAGATTATCACCCGTCAGGAACTGCTCGAGAAAGTCTGGCGCCAATCGGCCAACATCAATACCCGCACCGTAGACACCCACATTAGCCGCCTGCGCAAGAAGCTGGAGCTGACACCGGAGCATGGCTGGCAACTGACCGCTGTCTACCAGTACGGCTACCGCCTCGACTGGCTGGAGCAGGAAGCGCTCTAATCAGGAGCGCGGCGGGAACAGTACCTGCCAGAGATATCCGGTCGCTCTCTCTTCACCGCACTGCACATAGCGTAGAGCATTGACGTTTCGCAGTACCCACTTCATCCGTTGATAGGCATCGATATGACCGGCGAATAGCAGTTTGTCGCCCTCCTCCAGCACAAGATTGCCATCCGGAAACAGGATTTTTTCCTGCTCACTACGCATGATCAATAGTGGTAAACAGGGAAGGTGTTCCGTGTATTCACGCGGATCGCGCAACAACTCATCAAGCGACACCAGTCCCCCTTGCTGCAATACATTGCAGACGGCCGGCGTGCTCTCTTCGTCGATAGTGTAGTGCCAGATATCGGGCACCTCTTCACCGATCACCGCACTGAGACGGCTGACCTGTTGGTTGGCCCAGTCATTATTTTCACACAAAATCAGATGCAGGAAGTCATCCAGTAATGGTGTGGTCAGCATTGCGAGGATGTCACGAGCGATAATCTCACTCCGTTGCATGACCAAATCCAGTAGTGCTGCCTGGAAGATGTCATGATTGTCGCTTTTGTTCTGCCGCGCCACCATGAACAGATCCGGATTTATCTCTGAGGCGGTCATAATAATGGAGAGATTATTGGCGTCGTCGTCAGTACCCGCGACGATGCCGACTGCATTTGCGATATTTGCCTCGTTCAGGGTCTCCGCTTCTGTCCCACGCCCAATCACGCACATACCGACACAGTCGGTCCCCTCCGGATCGGCCTCGACAATAACAGTGGCGACTCCCTCCTGTTCCAGCTGTTCTTTTACGGCCTTACCAAATCGACCATAGCCACAAAGTACCCACGTACCGTGAGGTGGATAAAGAGGCGTAGGTAATGGCGTG
>JBNKQR010000005.1:0-76493 GCA_050295975.1 Thiohalomonadaceae bacterium | reverse complement strand
TCTCATCAACAGCTGGAAGAGTTTCACTGTCGGTACCAACACCTACCACAAGCTGAAAGAAGGCAAGTGGAACAGTGCAGCAGCAGGCAGTGGACGCTTCAGTCTGCTGTTAACGGTCACGGATACCGCAAGCCATCTTTATCACGACATCCAGCATGTATGGATCGACAATCGACCCATCATAGGAAGAATCGTTAAGTTCCAGTGGAAAAATCCCGAAACGGGCAAGTGGGAAGATATTCCCAAGTGCGAAGATTTGTCGATGAAGAAGCACAAGACGATACGCATTCTAGGGCTTGCCTGGGATCCGATTATCGATGAGGCATGGTGGCCACCCACCGCCCCGAACGATAATTTCGGTCACTACAATCTGGCATTCTGGAAGCAGTTCGGCGCTACCCAGATGCTCACCGGTGACATACATAGCCGAGTACCTGCGTTGCCGGCTGCCGCGCCCGTTGCGGTTCCTGGCGATCCTGAGGCCGAGGTACTGGCCGAGTGGGATCTGACTGCCCTGGATGGAGGTGTGGCACCTTCTCCATATACCCCGCCTGCCGATCCCTTGCTCTACAAGGGGGAGTCCTGCAGTTATACGGTGCGTCTCTTCGTAACCGACACCACGGTAGTGAACGAGTCGACAACTCACCATCTTTGGGACTACGAGGCGGTTAAGATCGTCAACGATCTATAAGGCTGAAATATGCGGAGCCCGATCCCGGCAGGGGCGGGCTCCGCAACAGTTGCAGCACCGTGTGTGCTGATTCGCTTGCCCCCCCTCCTGCTTAGTAGAAAGCTGCACGACTATCCCATCGGCTGTATCGTTCATTGTTCAATCTGCAGGGAAAATTTTTGCAGAGGTCATTTTCATGGCCAGCGTCTATGCTGCATGAGAGTGCTAACGAGATAAGGAAGGACGATGGGAGAGTGGGTTGCACACCGTGGGCAGAGTGCCGATTTCCCGGAGAACACGCTGCAATCCATTGCGCAAGCGATTGCCTGTGGGGCCAGCGCCGTTGAGTTTGATGTGCAGATGACGGCAGACCACGTGCCGGTGGTCTGTCACGATATCTCCCTTGAGCGAACGGCGGGTGAGGCGATCAATATCGCCGGGACGCACTATGACGCGCTACTCAACTACAGCGTGGCTGAAGCGGAACGACTGGGTGGGAAGTTTACCGATGTCCGGTTGCCCGCGTTGCGCGAGATGGTGACGTTGTTGCAGCAATCACCGCAGGTGACGGCCTTTGTGGAGCTAAAGGATGAGTCGATAGCGGTATTCGGTATCGAGCCGTTTGTGAAATCGGTGGTCGAGGCGCTGGCACCGATTGCGGCGCAGTGTGTGCTGATTGCCGACTCCCTTGATGCCCTCCTGCCAGGCAGAAAGCTGTTTGGTTTTCCTATCGGCTGGATCGTGCATGGTTGGGATGACGACGATCATCTGCTGGCAAAAGAGCATGGTGTCGATTATCTGGTGATCAGCATCGAGCACTGCCTGCATCGCAGCCATGACTTCGCTGCCGATCCCTGGGAGTGGATGGTCTACGAAACGAACGATATGAAAACTGCTGCTGCACTGTTTGCGCAGGGGATCGGATATGTGGAGTCGAACGATATCTGTGCGGTATTGGCATCGCGGGAATAGGCCGGAGTAGAAAGCACCATTCAAAACACATGAGAAGAGTCTCTCTACCCGGCCTGGGTTAGTTATTCATGACAGACAACGCTACCTGTCACCTTTGTTCTTTTTAATTTGCAGCAAACTACGACGCACTATCTTGCTGAATGCCCGCTCACGTTGACGACGCTCATGAATGCTGACGTTATGCCGCTCTTCTGCAAGTAGCTTGAGGTAGTGTTGCCAGGTGTCCTGTGACAGTTCACCACTTTCGACCGCCTCGCGTACGGCACAGCCCGGTTCCTGCTGGTGGGTGCAGTCGCTGTAGCGGCAGTGTTGTGCCAGTGCTTCGATATCCTGAAACTGCTTCTCGACACCACCCTCGGTGGGCGCCAGTCCTACTTCGCGTATGCCGGGTACGTCGATGATATTGATCTCACCAGGTAGCCGGAACAGCGAACGTGAGGTGGTGGTGTGTCTACCCTTGGCGTCACCTCGTGTTGCCTGCGTGCGCTGCAGGCTGGTACCGGCGAGATTATTGACGATGGTGGATTTACCCACGCCGGAGGAGCCGACTACTGCCAATGTGGTGCCGGGAGTGAGCCAGGGCTCGAGGCGTTGCAGTAGTGGATCTTGCAGGGCGTTGATGGCAATCACCTCACCGACCGATGGCAGATGTTGCTGAACCTCGGCGACGTGTTGTTCTACATTGGCGCAGAGGTCGGCCTTGGTGAGCAGCACCAGGGGCGTGATATCCGCCTGTGCCGCCATCACCAGATAGCGCTCGATACGGTGGAGGTTGAACTCATCATCCAGACCACTGACAACAAGAAGCAGATCAATATTTGCTGCAATAGGTTGGGTGTCGTAACTTCCCGCCCGTTTTCTTGCGATCAGAGTACGGCGAGAGAGTAGTTCAACGATAACCGGATCGTGCTCATGGAGTAACACCCAGTCACCTATTGTGGGTAGTGACTCGGTCCCTTCATGTTGATGGCGGTAGGTACCCGCCAGACTGGCGGTGAAGTGTTCCTCTCCTGTGTCGACACGATAGAGGTTGCGTTCCACACCGACGATGCGCGCCGGGCGTGTGGTTTCAAATTGTTCCAACGACAGTTGGGCAGAGAAGTGGTTGTTCCAGCCCAGTGGTTGAAGCAGGGAAAAATCGATAGACATGGTTAGTCATCCTCTCAACAAATCATAGCGGCGACGTGCAAAGACGTCGCTATACGTGTAGCGATATAGGGTGTTGAGATGGCCGCTGCCTGCAGCCAGACCGAGGATGGTCTAGCGGTGTTGCAGGCCGGCGCTGATGACAATATCCATCAATCCTCCGGCAGAAGTGCTATATCGAATGCAAAGTGTAACCTAATGTTTTTGAAAAGCCCATGCAGAGAAAAGCCACTGACGTAAAAAAGCCACAGGTCATGACAACCTGTGGCTGTATATGTGCTGCTGCAATCAGCCTAGCTTAGGCAAATTGTGTAATGCCTTATCGATCGCCTCTTGCGGATATTCATAATCCTCAAGCTCACCACTGAAGTATTTATCATAAGAGGCCATATCGAAGTGGCCGTGACCGGAGAGGTTGAAGAAGATGGTCTTCGACTCGCCTGTCTGTTTGCACTTCATTGCTTCATCAATGGCAGCCTTAATGGCGTGGTTTGACTCGGGCGCCGGAATGATGCCTTCGTGCTGGGCAAACTGTACGCCTGCTTCAAAGGTGCCGACCTGCTGCACCGCAACCGCCTCAATCAGTCCTTCGTTGTAAAGCTGCGAAACCAGTGCGGAGTCGCCGTGGTAACGCAGGCCTCCGGCATGAATACCGGGTGGAACAAAGTCGTGACCCAGGGTGTACATCTTCAGCAGCGGAGTCATGCCTATGCTGTCGCCAAAGTCATAGGCAAAGTGACCACGTGTCAGGGTGGGGCAGGATGCTGGCTCGACTGCAACCAGGCGAACCTCCTTACCCGCTGCCTTGTCGGCGAGGAACGGGAAGGCGACACCACCAAAGTTGGAGCCACCGCCACAGGGGGCTAACACCACATCCGGGTAGTCACCCACCTTTTCGAACTGCCTCTTCGCTTCAAGACCGATCACAGTCTGGTGTAGCAACACGTGGTTGAGCACAGAGCCAAGGGCGTAGTTGGTGTCCTTGTTGCTGGCAGCAACCTCGACTGCTTCGGAGATGGCGATGCCGAGTGAGCCGGGGGAATCCGGATCACCTTCGAGAATGGTACGGCCTGCCTGGGTGGTGTCACTGGGGCTGGCGATAACGTTTGCGCCCCAGGTGTGCATCATTGATCGGCGGAACGGCTTCTGGTGATAACTTACTTTCACCATGTAGACCAGAACCTCCAGTCCGAACATCTTGCCCACCAGAGCCAGGGATGAACCCCATTGGCCAGCGCCTGTCTCTGTGGCGAGTTTTTTAATTCCGGCCTCTTTGTTGTAGTACGCCTGTGCCACGGCGGTATTGGGTTTGTGCGACCCGGCGGGGCTGACCCCTTCGTATTTGTAATAGATTTTTGCCGGGGTACCGAGCGCCTGTTCTAGTCGATGAGCACGGTAGAGCGGCGAGGGGCGCCAGAGCTGGTAGATTTCGCGCACCTGCTGCGGGATCTCGATCCAGCGCTCAGCGCTGACTTCCTGCATGATCAGGGATTCGGGAAAGATGGCGGATAGCGCATCGGGTGTAATCGGGTTGCCGTCAGGGCCAAGTACAGCATGAGGCGGATTGGGCATGTCAGCGACGACGTTGTACCAGTGTGTAGGGATTTCGGACTCGTCGAGCAGGATTTTGGTTTGACTCATTTCGCACCTCTAGCTTGCTTATTGTTGTATGGAAACATCACTGAAAGGCTGAGTTTGCCTATAAAAGCAGAGGTGGCTGGGCAAGTCAAAACTCCATTATGGGTAGTTGGAGTGAAAAAGATACAACTCGTAACTGTGATTATTTCTGGTGGATGTTCGCTCTCTATAATATGGCGAGTGCCGCTTCGTAATCCGGTTCTTCGCCGATTTCGGGAACCAGCTGTGTGTAGAGCACTTTGTTGTTCTCATCGAGCACGACTACGGCGCGGGCGCAGATTCCTGCCAGTGGACCATCTGTCATCAAAATGCCGTAATCCTTGGCAAAGCTTCTGCTGCGCATCATCGAGAGAGGAACAATATTTTCTATTCCTTCGGTACTGCAGAAGCGGTTCATGGCAAAGGGCAGATCGGCGGAGATCACCAGGGCTACAGCACGACTATGTCCCGCCATGGCGGTGTTGAATTTTTGCGTTGAAGTGGCACAAACAGCGGTATCTAGACTGGGTACGATATTCAGTAGTTTCCGCATATTCGGAAAATCTGCCAGAGACACATCTGCCAGATATTTATTGACCAGGACGAAATCAGGCGCAGTGCTGCCGACGGCAGGGAGTTCGCCGTTAGTGTGGACAGGGTTACCTTTGAGGGTGATAGTTGCCATGAAATTTCTCCTGACGAGGTGTTGAATAGCGATAGTGTTATAGATAGGTGTTGTTGTCGTTTAGTGCAAGGTGGTCAACCCCAGCCCCAGCTCGCAACATATCTATCTTATTTAGTGCTACGCCATTTTTTATATTCGGCGGACCTGGTTAGTGGGACAAAAGCTTCATTCGAACCGAGTGATTGTGGTCCCATGTCATAGTCAAATTGCTCTTCAAGTATTCTGGCTGTGGCAACGGCCTGACGGTATTGTTTACTCGGAATTTGCGCATTGATAAGTGCCCAGTAAGAGTCTTCATACTCTGGCTCAAGTTCTATGGCATGCTTTGCCTGCGCTATGGCTTCTGGCAACATGTCTTGCATAAGGTAGGCGTTAGACTTCATGAAGGTGATGCTGGCATCTTCAACCCCAAAGGACTTTTGTACCTGGTCTAAGGCTTTGAGTACCTTCCCGTATTGTTTCTCGAGGAAATAATAGTCAAGCAAAAGGAAAGTCATGCTTGGATCATCAGCAAAATACTTCTCAAGATTGGACAACGCCTGAACATACAAATCCATGTCATCGCTCATGTTGGCGGCAAGGACTGCGATGATATTCAAAAACCGAGATTTACGCAGTGATTCATCCAAAGACATGAATTTTTTTACCACCTCCTTATGTTTTCCTTCCTTATTCATTGTTATGAGCTTTGCAACCTGATCCATATTCGCTTTGCGATTGGATGCAAAGTCAAAAAGTTTTCCTAAAACAGTAGGTGTCGGAGAAAGTGTTGCAGTGGCCTGACGAATGTACTCTGAATAGAGTTGACCACTGGAATAGTCGTACCAATTGACAATGGATACTTTGCCGTCGTTATCCTTTGCCAGGTGTAGATCCATATATCCGTTGCCAGTGTCACCATAATCGAGACGGATTAACGCTTTTACAGTGTCCCCCTCTGGTTTGAGGCGTAAAAGTTTTACATAGGCGCCATCTGGTATTTGCGCGATGATCTTCTTACCCAGCTGGGTAGTCATTGCAAGTTTGAGTCCGGCCTTAAAGTCTCGTTCCCATTTCGAAGTAAGTATCATGTCGGAGAAAGCCGTTTCGAGTATTCTGTCCGCATTGATAGCCTGGTTAAACGGTTTCGGATTAGCAGTATTGAATCCGTTGATAATCTTATCTACTTGAGACTGAAATGCCGTGACGTCATCCTGCTTAGCCCAGAGAATGCTAGAGAACAGACAGAAAGTAATGGCGACAAGTGCTTTTGTTGTTGTGGACATTGAGTGCTCCTGGTTGAAATGTCAGATTACCAATATGATCGGCTGAATTCGAGTTGAATTTTCCATAGGCAATGGGTATCAGTAGAGGTGAATAACGCCCATATAGACTTGTCGTATTACCTGTTTTCGTGTTCTGCAGTCAAAATTGACCATACCAGTGGAGGCATGCCATGCAACGGGCTCTTTTATTTACACTAAGTTTGCTTTTTATGAGTGCGGCCTGGGGTGCCGAAATTGAAGGAGTCAATGTTCCTGATTCAGTAGTGGTTTCAGGCAAACCACTTCAACTCAATGGCGCCGGTGTCCGCACCAAATTCTTTTTTGACATCTATGTTGGTGCGCTCTATTTGCCGGAGAAAACAGGTAGTGCGGACGAAGCGATAGAGATGAATGGACCTAGGCAGGTTTCGATGACCTTTCTCTACAAGAAGGTGTTGCGAGAAAAACTGGTCTCTGCCTGGGACGAAGGTTTTCGCCTCAACCTGTCCGAGGGAGAGGTTGCTGCGTTGAAAGAGCGGCTTGATCAGTTCAATGCGCTATTTGAAACAGTGCATGCGGGTGATATCTATCTGATTAACTTCAATGCAGACGGATCAACCAGCGTGTTGCTGAATGGCAAGGAGGCGGGACGGATCGCCGGGTCTGATTTTCAACAGGCCCTTCTGACAGTGTGGCTGGGTGAGAGGCCTGCCGATACTGGCCTGAAGAGTGCGATGTTAGGTGGATGAGATACGCCCACTTAAACCCTATAAATTAAGCGGTTTTGTCACATTTGTTGCAGTGATATGAGACGCCGATATAATCCCCCCTCCTAATAACAAAAAAACCATAGGGGGAGTACATGTATAAATCAGTTATTCCGGCCGCCATTGCGGCCATTTTGTTGTCTGTTACATCCGTTTGTGTCGCTGAGGGCATGGGGCATGGTGGTCACTACTACGCTGTAGCCAAGATGGTTAATGGCCAGGGTGACAAGGTGACCCACGGAGCCGAGACCCTGGATGGGGATAAATCCAGCGGCTTTGGTATCGACTTCGGTTATGCCTATGGTGGTCCCTGGGGCGTTGAACTGACTTACAGCAGTGCCAAGGGTGATGTGACCAACGATCTCGCTGTTACTGAGCAGGCTACCTATACCAGCATGGGTCTGCTGGGTGTCTACAAACACCACATCGCCAGCCACGCTGCAGTGGTGGGTAAACTGGGCTGGATGCAGGAATCCGAGAAATTGGCAGGTCATACCAATACCGAAAGCGGTGTTGCCTATGTGCTGGGTGTTGAGTACGGCCTAAATGAGAAGTTCGAACTGGTGCTGGAGTACGAAGGTACCGATATCAAATCCCCCAAAGGGGCAGCCATTATGGCTGGGGTTAAGTACAACTACTAACCAGACCTGTGGCGACAGGGATGTCGCTATCTATTCCAATCTATTTTCCACTACCCAACGATTTCTTCGCCAATGCAGAAATCGCTCCGGATATCACCCCTTCAAACAGTATTGTTGAGGAGCCAAATAGAATTGGCACAACATTCTTTGTGCTGGTCGCCTGAGTCAGCACTTACCTCAAACCCATCCATGAAAAATTGGGTATAGCAAGCATTGTTATTGATCTCGATCTATATATTGGCATCTCCATGCGAGTAGGCTAAGGCAATTGAAATGACCTGAGTGCTCAGGTGAAAGGTTGATCTCAGGCATACAGATATAACATTGTCTCGCGAACAAGGAGTAGTGAGATGGCAAAGCGAACAGTGCGTACCAAACTAAGTGCCAAGTCGAGAGCAAAGAGAAAAATTCAGCTGAAGACACCAACAATCGCTCAGCTCTCAAAGCAACTTGATAAGCTTGATTGCTCCCATCTGATTGGCAAGGAAGTTATCGAACAGCAGATCGTCGACCTGGCTCGAGGGAAGACCGATGCCAGTTATTGTCAGAACTGGGAGCGCTGTGGCAACGGTTGGGGTAAATGCACTCCTGATAACAAGGACTGGATGCGGCAGGTGACTAAACTGGATATGGTGAGTGTATTAACGCCTACCGAAATCAAAATTCTGAAAGGTCTTAAATTCTCAAGGATGAAGTGATGGCCGTGGCATTGCCTACCAATGCCATCATGAAGGTAACACGCAACTGCAACTTGGGTTGTGCGTACTGTCATGATCGGCTGCTTGACGCCGAGTACATGCCATTTGAGCAAATGGCATTGGCGGTCGAGCGAATTCTTTCAATCAAAAATACCCAATCATTTCGTTTCATCTGGCATGGTGGTGAGCCGTTAATGGCAGGTATCGATTTTTTCCGAAAAGTCGTCGCGACACAGCAGTATCTGAAAGAACCCGAACAGGAAGTACGTAACTATCTGCAGACAAATGGCACCCTGTTTACAAAAAAAGTGTTGGATTTTTTGCAGGAGTTTGATTTTACCGTCGGGGTCAGTCTTGATGGCCCGGAGCAGGTTCATGATAGTCAACGTCCTTTTCGTAAGGGTAAGCCCTCCCATGCCAGGATTATGAAAGGCATCGAAGAACTGCAGCGGCGTGATATTTCCTCCGGGGTTATTAGTGTTTTGACCGGTAAGAGTGTTGCGGTTGGTGCGCGCAAGTTTCTGGAGTTCTATCGTGACAATGGGATTTTCGATATATGCTTTCTTCCGGTGCGAGCAGATACCTCACTGGAGGGTGAGACACTGGAAGGTGAGAGCTACTTTGGTTTTATGCGGGAACTGTTTGACGAATGGTTGCTTATGAATGATCCGCGTATGCGCATCAGAGAGATTGGCGACATGTTGCTGCTGTCGATGGGACTTCCAGGATCCATGTGTTCGTCATCGGGAAGCTGTGTTGGCGGGACATATAGCATTGAACCTGATGGAAAGGTCTTCCACTGCGATAAATTCAGTCGCGACGACAGTTACTGTTTCGGTAAACTCTCCAGTCTCGATTTTAATCAATTGCCAGATTCGCCTAAGGCCCGGGAGCTAAGACAGCTGGAAATGGGGCTCCCGGCAGCTTGTATTGCGTGTGAGTGGCAGCAACACTGTGCCGGCGGATGTAGCCATGATCGGCTAGTGGAAAATCGTTTAGCTCAGGCAAATGGCGTCTGCCACATGCGCAGCATGCTCAAGCATATCCAGGAAAAGACCAAAGACCATCCCAGAGTGCAGGAGTATATCCAGCAGGCGCAGGCTGCAAAATTGCACTGATAGACCCTCATATTTTGTCGTTTGCACGACAAACCCTACATTTTTTTACCGGGTAGATCTTACCCCTGTTTTCCTTGTGTGTAGTAAAAACAACAAGTTACTGAGTCGTCCTATGTGGCATTGAAGTTGCTGAAACCAATACAACTTTACTTCTACATATAAGGGTTACGAACGTGAGTCTAAAAAGTTACGAGGAAAAGGGTTACCTGTTGAACGTCAGTTTTGTTGCAGATGCCGCCGCTGAGGGTGTTGTGGCTTTCCGTGGTCGTCTGGCCCTGGTTGAGGCCGAGATTGGGGACGAGTCAGGGAATCGTAAACCACCTGCCGTGGTAATGGAGCAGGCAGTGATGTTGTCGAAAGGTGACAAGTTAATCTTTGTTGGGGGTTCACTGACCAAGCTAGCAGAATTGAATGACTTTGTGGCGATGTATAAGAATGACTTTGCCCCAGACATGAAGGTCATTCTGTATGTTGTCGATTTGACCACTCCGCTACAGGTTGAGCTCGAAGGGATAAATTTCGCGCTTATTCCGATGCAGGAAGGGATCTCCTGGAATGAACTGCTGGATGAGGCGGGCCTGGATAAGGGTGACCTGAAAAAGATGTCTTCCGGTGACAAGGTCTATGCTGTTTTTGAAGGCGTGAAGGATTACAAGCCCAAGGGTGAGCTGGTGACACTGGAAGAGGCGCTGTCCAAGACTGATCCTGAACTCAAACGCCCTGAACGCGGCGCGCTCTGATTTTTCCGGTTTAACCATTTAATTCGCCCGAGCATATGCAGTTGCTCTGCGTATGCTCGGGTACATATCACACCCCAAAAGTGTTTTACTCAGAAACTACCAGTCGTTGCCAGGTAGGTTTTGGTAGCATGCGTGTCCAGGTTATAGGCAAAGTCCACTCGTAAGTTCACATCAACAAAGGATTGTACGCGCCAGCGAGTACCAATCCCGATACTGTTAAAAAGTTCAAGTCGGTCAATTTCATTAACCTCCGGCCAGACATTGGCCGTATCCATGAAGAGTACGCCACGAAGTTGACGATAACCGCTTATATGGTGGTGATATTCAAAATTTGCCTGGAGTAGTAAGTTGCCTTTCAGAATGTCGCTGTCATAGCCACGCAGTGAAGTCGAGTCACCAAGGGCGTAGGCGGGTTCTGTACCGGCGGCTACACCAACAAGAAGTTGGGTGTTGAAGTTTGCATCGAGATTCTTCAAGGGAATATATCTTCGATAGCTGAATTTGTTGCGGAAGTATTCGTTGTCTGAGGTAAAGGCTTTGTCAGCAAGTTGCATGGAATAGCTGTATTCATAGCCCTCTCGATGATACGGATAGTCGTTAACCATGTGATAACCAATACTACCAATGAGTGCATACTCATCATGGTTTGTGTAGGGCGAGACACCGAAGACTTGCCCATAGTCTGTTGTGGTTGCTGAAATACCAGCACCAGCACGCCAGCCTTCACTTATGCCACTTGGATTGAACCAGCGTGAAAGAATAATGCTGCCAGACTGATCATTTTGTGATGTGTCTGAGGTAAGTATGTTACCCGTGTATTCCCTGATATTTGTCTCCAGAGTACTGAGCTTGAGTTCTATGTGATAGGGCGTTCCAATAATGTGTGGATAGACATAGTGCAGTTCGGCACGCTTAACCGAAGGTTCTACATCACCTTCGTATTTTTTCTCTCTATAACTAACCTTCAAGCGCTGGTTAAGACCAAACAGGTTGTCGAAACGTACCTCGCCGCCATAGCTGTAGTTATTGGCAGTTTCATCAGCGAGAAAACTTGGGCGGTAGTCGAGTAGTGGGAGTGGCAGTATATAGAAGCGTTCATCCACGGTAACCAGCAAAATGTTTTTCCCCTGTTCATGCAGCGGTTCTATACGAACCGACTTAAATAGCCCCATGTTCATAAGTGCTCTACGGGATTTCTCTACCTGCTGTGGTGTATAGGGTTCGCCTTCTTTTATCACCATCTCCTGACGAAGAACCGAGGCACGCGTGACTTTGTTGCCGGCGAAGTGAATTTTATCCAGTATCGGTGATTCGCTGATTTCTTCTGCGTTGGCGGTGAAGATCATAAACAGCAGGGGAAGTGCACTGACAAGATGTCTCATTTCAGAGTGCACAGAGTGGTTAGTGGCACGTGTTGAACAGTAAACATATATGGTTCCGCGATTGTGTAGTTGGATGACTATAGCGGTAGCGGCGATCTGATGGAATATGCCTAATGGAGTTTGCTGTGGTAGGTGTGCTACAAACAAAAAATTACGAGGTAATCCCACTATGGGATTACCTCGCTGGTTATGTAGGCCGTTGTAGAAATAAATTAACCCAGCGCATCCTGTAGATCGCGCTTGTGCTCTTCTTCCTGGATCAGGATGTCTTCAATGACTCGGCGCAGGCCGTATTCCTGAAGTTCTTCCGCCTGACGAATGCGCTCCTTATAGCGGGTAATGGCATTATCTTCACCAGCCAGGTCCTGGATCAGCATAGTTTTGGCATCTTCAGCGATGTCGCGTTTTTCCACTTCAATGCTGGGTACTCCGCCAAGGAAGGTGATCTGCTCGGAGACGGTCACCGCATGCGCCATCTCTTCATTGGCATGGATCAGAAGTTCTTTTTTTATGCCCTCATACTGCGGGCCCGTGATCATTGATGCGTGTTGTACATACTGGATTGCAGCGGCGTATTCCCACTCTAGATCCTTGTTCAGTTCAGCAATAAGGTGTTCTCTTGAAACAGGCATGACTTACTCCTTAAGATTTCCTGGTCAGAGTAGATAGCTGCTCTGACATGTTAACTATTGGTGTGAATGGTGGATATTTCCAGTTCCAATTGATGTTTCACTACTACGATAAAGCCGATATGCTGGTGCAAATCCAAAACGGAACCTTGCCATGTCCTTCACCAATCCCGATGCGGAGGGTATCCGCGAACTATTGCGATCAATTCATACCATTGCTGTAGTTGGCCTTTCACCAAAACCCTCGCGTCCCAGCCATGGTGTTGCGGCGGCATTACAGGGGTTTGGTTACCGCATCATCCCGGTGCGTCCCGCCATCGATGAGCTGCTCGGTGAAACGGTCTACCCGGATCTGTATGCCCTTCCGGAGCTACCTGATCTGGTCGATGTGTTCCGTGCCTCGGAGCATGTCGGCCCAATTGTAGATGCCTGTATCGAACTGGGCATTAAAGCGATCTGGTTACAGGACGGTGTGATTAATGAACCCGCGGCCGAGAAGGCTGTGGCCGCGGGGATCACCGTCATCATGGACCGCTGTATCTACCGGGATTACCTGCAGCTGATCGACTAACCCAGGTATTTTTCCAGATCGTCCGAACCACCAATGTGCTTGCCGTCGATGAACACCTGCGGTGCGGTATCGCGGCCACTGATGGCGCGCAGCGAACGTAGGGTGGCGTCGTGGCCCAATGAGATCTCTTCGTAACCCATGCCGTGCTGCTCTAGCATCTCCTTTGCTTTGGCGCAGAAGGGGCAGCCCGGTTTGGTGATAATGCTAACCGAAACCGGCTTCTTTGCCTTGGGATTGATGTAGTTGAGCATGGTGTCGGCATCAGAGACCTCAAAGGGGTCGCCCGGCTTCTCTGGCTCGATGAACTGCTTATCCACCACGCCGTCCTTCACCAGCATGGAGTAGCGCCAGGAGCGCTTGCCGAAACCGAGGTCGGCCTTGTCTACCAGCATCCCCATACCTTCGGTGAATTCCCCGTTTCCGTCCGGGATCAGGGTGACGTTTTCCGCTTCCTGATCTTCCTTCCAGGCATTCATCACGAAGGCGTCATTAACCGAAAGGCAGACGATCTCGTCCACGCCGTTCTCCTTGAAGACACTTGCCAGCTCGTTATAGCGCGGCAGGTGGGTGGAAGAACAGGTGGGGGTGAAGGCGCCAGGGAGTGAGAACACCGCCACGGTACGTCCCTTGAAAATATCGTCGCTCTTTACATCGACCCATTCGCCATTGGCACGGGTGCGGAAGACCACGCTCGGTACTTTCTGTCCTTCTTTATTCTGAAGCATTGAATTTCTCCTGTTGAGTTTGAATCGTCCGGCCATCTGCCGTCTGAACACGCATGCAGTATGGGGGACTGTAGCAGATAGATGAAATCGTTTATTTCGATTATATTGATAGGATACGACGATTAATTAATAGGGGCCTTGATGGGGATCAATCTAAACCTGCGGGATCTGGAATACCTGGTGGCGCTGGATGATGAGCGCAGTTTCCGTCGTGCCGCTGAGCGCTGCTTCGTCAGTCAGCCGACCCTTAGCGGTCAGCTGAAGAAGCTGGAGGAGCGCCTCGGGGTACAGCTGATCGAGCGTACCACCCGTCAGGTGGTGATGACCGATGTGGGACGTGCGGTGGTGGAGCAGGCACGGCGGGCATTGGCCGAGGCGCAGGCGCTGACACAGATCGCCACCACTTTTCACGATCCTATGGCAGGTGAACTGCAACTGGGGCTGATCCCAACGGTGGCACCCTATCTGCTGCCACTGATCATGCCGACCCTGAAGAAGGATTTTCCCGAACTCAAACTCTGGTTGCATGAACAACAAACGGCGGTGTTGCTGGAACGGCTGCGTCGGGCGGAACTGGACCTGTTGATCCTGGCGTTGCCAGTGGCAGGAAGCGAAGAGTTTGCCGGTGAAGATCTGTTTCAGGAGCCATTCTGGCTGGCGTTGCCCAAAGGTGACGCGCTTGCAAAAGCTCAGGAGGTCAGATTGGCGGATATTGATAAACGGGATCTGATGTTGCTGGAGGAGGGGCACTGCCTGCGTGAGCATGCGCTGGATGTCTGTCTCAGTGCCGGGGCGGGTGAATATGATGGTTTTCACGCCACCAGCCTGGAGACCCTACGTCATATGGTCGGTGAGGGTATGGGGATCACTTTGATCCCTCAGCTGGCGCTGCCTTCTAAGCGCAACAAATCGGATGCGGTGCAATACCGTCCCTTTACCGCGCCGCAACCCAGCCGCCGGATTGGGATGTTATGGCGGCGTGGGAGTTATCGAGAGGCAACCTTCAGGGCATTGGCTCAGACCATATGTTCGGTGGTGCCGAACAGCTGAAACTTCTCGTCTCTAATCTTGCCAGGGCTGGTTCAGGGCCAGACGAATCGTCTCTTCACGCAGAGTGTCCGGGCGATAGACGGCATAGACAATGCGTTCCATCCTTGGCGCATCCTCAACTTGATGGAGTCTTCCCGTATCCAGTTCATTCTGGATCATCGCCATGGGTAGCCAGGCGCTGCCACCCTGTCGGGTTATCAACTCCAGTGCCAACCGTCCCTGATTGGTACGTATTGACGGTGCTGGGGTATTGGGTAATTGGTTTGCCAGTGCCAGGGCAAATGAGCTACCCCAGTCGATCATCACATGGTTCTGGCGTAGCGCCTCCTCACAGGATTGGGCAGCAGTTGTGCTGACCAGGAGGAGTGAGTGAGTAGCCGCTTCGCGGATCACAAAACCTGGTGCCTGGGGTGGATCGAAGAGGAGAGCGAGATCGATCAGTCCACTCTCCAGTCGTTGCAGCAGTGTATCCGCGCTATAGCTCTCAAGCTGCAGGGCAATATCGGGTTGGTTCCTGCGCAGGTTTACTGACCACTCGAGTAATTGCATCGACCAGACATCCCCCAGAGCCCCCACTACCAGGCTGTGGCTGAACTCCTCGTCCAGTGCGATGCTCTGGCGTGCCTGCTCCCAGCCATCGACGATGGTACGAGCATGCTTTTGTAAACGTTGTCCGGCGGGTGTGAGCTGGATGTTGTTGCGGTCACGGGTGAACAGGCTTACGCCTAGCGAGCTCTCTAATAATTTAATGCGCGCACTGACCGCCGACTGGGTCAGGCAAAGGGCATCCGCTGCCTTGCCAAAGTGGCGCCGCCGACTGACTTCGAGAAAGGTTCTAAGAAACGAGATATCCATGTCGACGATTCATGATTGTTGTGGTGACGATAATGACATTTCGTTGGTCAAGGAACAATGCAGGTAATACAACTATGTGAGCCTGATCACCGGTGACAGGTACAACTTGATAACCACGTAGGGAACTATCGCGATGAAAAAGATTATGTATATCCTCCTTGCCGCAGTTGCTTTTGGTAGTGCATCTGTCCAGGCCATGACCAAAGCGGAAGCCGAGGAAGAGTGTAAGGTGCAGGCTGCCGATGACGGTGTGAGTGCTGATGAGATGGCCGATTACATCAAAGAGTGTGTCGACGCCGTGATGAGCGCTGAGTAACCCTCCGCACACTGCATAATGAAAGGCCCCGCAAGGGGCCTTTTTTTTGTTTTGTCGATTCGTCTCCACGGTGCTTTTCAAGCCATGGGGTTCACTGTAAGCTACTGACATGCCATTGAATTTCACCAAAATGCACGGCCTGGGTAACGATTTCGTGGTGTTTGACGCCATCACCCAGCCGGTTTCCCTCTCTACCCAACAGATACGCCAGATTGCCGATCGCCACTTCGGTGTCGGTTGCGACCAGCTATTGCTGGTCGAAACGGCGCAACAGCCCGGTGTCGACTTTCGCTACCGCATCTTCAACGCCGATGGCAGCGAGGTGCAGCAGTGTGGCAACGGTGCACGCTGCTTTGCCCGCTTTGTCCGCGACAAGGGACTGAGCGACAAAGAGAGTATTGTGGTGGAGACCGCCTCCGGGGTGATCACCCTGACCATTGAGGCCGATGGTCTGGTGCGGGTCGATATGGGTGTACCCAATTTTGAACCGCAAGCGTTACCCTTTGCCGCGACGAAGCGGCAGGAGCGATACGAACTGTTGGTGAACGATGAGTGCCTGGAGATCGGTGCGGTCTCCATGGGTAACCCTCATCTGGTTGTGCCTGTGGAGAATGTCGAGACCGCAGCGGTGGAACGATTAGGGCCGTTGCTCGAATCGCACAATATGTTTCCGGAGCGGGTCAATGCTGGTTTTTTGCAGGTGGTCGATCGGAACCATATCCGGGTGCGGGTCTATGAGCGCGGTTCAGGGGAGACCCTGGCCTGCGGTACGGGTGCCTGTGCGGCGGTGGCGGTAGCAAGAAGTTGGGGTCTGCTCGACGATGAGGTTACAGTCAGCCTGCGTGGCGGTGACCTAACCGTCCGTTGGGCTGGAGAGGGGGAACCGCTGTGGATGATCGGTCCGGCGGCAACGGTTTTTGAAGGGGAAATAGCGTTATGACAGAGCAGAGCGGCAGAGAAGAGAGTGCGGCGATCAGTGAACAGGAGGTGGCTGAGTATCTGCTCCAGCATCCCGATTTCTTCGTCCGGCACGAGCAGGTACTGCAGGAGCTAACCATCCCACACCCGGATACCGGTAAGGCGGTATCGTTGATCGAGCGCCAGGTTGGGCTGATTCGGGAACAGAAACATGACCTCAAGCAACAGCTGCAACAGCTGACCGTTGCGGCGAATGCCAATGAACAGTTGCTGCAGCGTTTTCAGGTGCTGGTGCTTAATCTCATTGATAGCGAAAGTCTGGATCAGGCCATCACCTACATCCGGGACTCGCTACAAGCAGACTTCCACGCCGATGCGGTGGAGTTGGTGCTGTTTGATTGTCCTGAGCGTGGCGAGAGTGTTTCCGGGGATGATAAAGGCGTGCGCTCATTCCAACGAATTATTGAATCACGCCGTCCCGCCTGCGGCCATTTCAACGACGAACAGAAACAGCTGCTGTTCGGTGACAAGGCCGATGAGATCGCCTCGGCGGTAGTGGTGCCACTTTGTGCCGATGAGCGTAGTGGCTGCATTGGTCTGCTGGGGATCGGCAGCATCGATTCCAAACGCTACCATCCCGATATGGGAACCGTTTTCGTTGGCCATCTCGGTGCAGTGATGAACCGTATCTTCAGCGCCCACCTGGATCGGTAAGATGACGCCGCAGGCGCTACAGTGGCCGGAGCGATTCCTGCAGCATCTGCAGCACGAGCGGCGTCTCTCGTCGCACACCCTTGAGAGTTACCATCGCGATCTCTCCCGTCTGCAGGAGTACTGCGACTCGATGGCGATTGAAGAGTGGCAGGCCCTGGATAGTCACGGCGTGCGTGGTTTTGTCGCCTGGCGTCATCGCAAGGGTGCCGGTGGACGTACCCTGCAACGAGAGCTATCGGCGCTGCGCAGTTTTTATAATTTCCTGTTACGCGAAAAGGTGGTGGGCGGTAATCCTGGGGTTGGCGTCCCAGCGCCCAAGGTGGAGAAGCGCCTGCCTCGCGCGTTGGATGTGGATCAGACCGGCCGCCTGTTGGCGATCCACGACGATTCGCCATTGGCGTTACGTGACAGGGCAATCCTCGAACTGTTCTACTCTTCCGGCTTGCGTCTGGCTGAATTGATCTCACTGGATCTGGATAGCATCGACCGCAGCGACGCGACGGTTCGGGTTACCGGTAAGGGAGAGAAGACCCGCGTTGTACCGGTTGGACGGATGGCGCTAGAGGCGCTCAGCGCATGGCTCAAAGAGCGTGGCCGTTTTGCTGCCCCAGAGCAGCGGGCGCTGTTCATCAGCAAGGGTGGCAAACGTCTATCGCCCCGTAGCGTGCAGACCCGTCTGCGCCAGTGGGCAATCAAGCAGGGGCTCACTACCTCGGTTCATCCACACATGCTTCGCCACTCCTTCGCCAGCCATATCCTAGAGTCGAGCGGTGATCTGCGTGCGGTACAGGAGCTGTTGGGCCACGCGGATATCGCCACCACCCAGGTTTACACTCACCTTGATTTCCAGCATCTGGCCAAGGTCTATGATCAGGCCCATCCACGCGCGCACAAGCGCAAAGATTGAAAAATCGCGGCCCATTACCTATAACTTGGCAGCGCATAAAAGCTAAAGGGAAACCGATGATGACACTGCAAAAACGCTTCTACTCGCTCTTCGCCATTCTTCTTCTGGCTCTGTCCTGGCAGGCCAATGCGGCGGATAAAGAGGGGGCAGCGAAGGCGATCTACTACGCCATGGACCCTCCATTTGTAGTGAACCTGAATGAGGGGGCACGAATGCACTTCATGCAGATCACGGTACAACTGATGAGCCGTGACGCTGCGGTGATCGCGGCCATTGAGGCCAACCAGCCGCCGCTACGTGATGCCATGATTATGCTGCTATCTCATCAGACCGGTGAGACCATGCGCGAAGTGATGGGGCGTGAAGAGGTACGCAAACAGGCCCTGGCGGATCTGCGGAGTGTGTTGGCCAAGGTGGCCGGGGTGAAAAAGGGGCTGGATGCGGTCTACTTTACCGATTTCGTGATCCAGTAGTCGCTGGATCAAAACCAAAACCAAAGGCCTCCATGGAGGCCTTTTTTATGTCCATGGATGGACGGTATGCCGCGAGCGCATGGACGCGCAGGAGCGGCGCATGTCCATGGATGGACGGGTCGCTCAATCACATCCCTGTGATCGCGACACTGGTGCGTCCTTGCACGGCGTATGCCGCGAGCGCATGGACGCGCAGGAGCGGCGCACGGCTTTCGGGAAGCGTATAGATCCGGAAACGGAAATGACGAGTAATTACATTCTGCCTGGTGCTTGCACAGTAGCAAGGGTGACCCCATATCGCTTAGAGCAGCGCGCTGCGACTTTATAAGAGCTTTCAACGAATGAGTAACAATTCAGTTTCCATCTACGGCATGCACGAGCGACACCTGCGTCGTAAGGACGGCAATGCTCTTTTTGCGGTGCCACCCCGTGAGTACCGGGAAGAGGAGTTCATGGAAGCACGCAGGCGCGACAGCCATGAATTAAACACCTTTCAGAGCGAGATGCAGGAGGTGATTCAGCAGGCCATCGATCTGCCTGCAAATGCCCCTAGTGAGACAGTCCTGGCATTGCGCGGCAAGCTGGATCAGCTCTACACCCGTTGTAGTGGATTTGAGGGTAGTTGTGGTAATCACAAACAGGCGATCCGCAAGCTGATCGATATTGTGATGAATGCGGTATGGCAGGCGGTTGCCAACGATCCTCAGGCACGGATGGAGCTGGAGGCGGAAGAGATGGCACGGCAAAAACACTTTTGCCTGCTGGAGTATACCCTGGTCGCTGACCTGATACGTCCCGATACCCCGGTTGCCCCGGAGGAGCTGGTGCCCACGCTGCTACAGGCCGATGAGGATGAATTGGAAGCGGTGTTGTGGCTATTTGAAGCAGAGCAGTTACGGGAGATCCATGAACACGCTCGTGCCCTGTTGGAGCAGCGACGGGAACAGGGTTATGAGTTGCCTGAGGCGTGGCGACAGCTGGAGTGCATTACCGAGCACCTCGAGTGTGAATGTTGCTAGTTGCAGGCTGCTGAAGAATTAATCGAACGAGAAACCTTCGCGGATAATTCGGGTACAGGTATCGAACACATTACTATCGTAAAGTTTTATCTCAGGTGCCCAGCATACCTTTGAGTGCTGAGAGGTGGGCGCGGCCACGCTCCTGCCGCTCCTCAGCGGAGATTTCGACCCCTTTGCCCTCCCAGGCGAGGTCATCCTGCGGCAGCTCTTCAAGAAAGCGACTCGGTTCGCAGCGCATTAGCTCGCCACCGCGGCGACGGCGACTGGCTAGAGTGATCGTTAGTGTCCGCTGGGCGCGGGTGATGCCGACATAGGCGAGGCGGCGTTCCTCCTCAATGTTCTCTTCTTCGATGGAGGTGCGATGGGGCAGTAGCTCCTCCTCCATGCCGACGAGAAAGACGTGAGGAAATTCCAGGCCTTTGGCTGCATGGAGGGTCATCAGACGGACGTTATCACCGGCCTCCTCTTCGTTCTGCCGTTCAAGGATATCCATCAGGCTCATCTTTGCCACCATCTCGGAAAGATCGGCGTTTTCGCTCTCTTCACTGTCGGCCATGCGTTTGAGCCAACCAAGTAGCTCCTCGACATTCTCCATCCGTTTTTCTGCCTGCTTCAGATCACGGCTGGTGTCGTTGAGCCAGCTTTGATAATCGATCTCATTGACCAGGTCGCGGGCCGCAGCGACCGGATCGCCGCGGCGGGCACGGTCGCCCAGCTCTACCAGCCAGTGAACAAAATGGCTGAGGCGGCTATGGGCGCGCTCGTTAAGCAGGCTCTTCAGACCAAACTCGAAGCTGGCAGCAAACAGACTGATCCCCCGTTCACTGGCGTAGGCGCCGAGCTTTTCAACGGTACTGGCACCGATCTCGCGGCGTGGGGTGTTGACCACGCGCAGGAAGGCGGCGTCGTCATCCGGATTAACCAACAGGCGCAGGTAACCCATGATGTCCTTCACTTCGGTAAGAGAGAAAAAGGATTGTCCGCCTGAAATTGAGTAGGGGATGCGGTGTTCACGCAGCGCCTGCTCGAAGAGTCGTGACTGGTGGTTACCACGGTAGAGGATGGCGAAATCGGAGTGGGGATTCTGCCCCTGAAACACCTTGTGCATGATCGCCGAGGCGACCTTGAGCGCTTCATCTTTTTCATCGGCGCAGTTGACGATCTTAATCGGATCGCCGTGGCCAAGTTCGCTCCACAGTTTTTTCTCAAACACATGGGGGTTATTGGCGATCAGATGGTTGGCGGCGTTGAGGATGCGGCCCATGGAGCGGTAGTTCTGCTCCAGCTTGATCACTTTAAGATTGGGAAAGTCTTTTCCTAGCAGCGCCAGATTTTCAGGTTGGGCACCACGCCAGGCGTAAATCGACTGATCGTCGTCACCAACGACGGTGAGTGCACCACGTACGCCGACCAGAAGCTGTACCAGGCGGTACTGAGTGGCGTTAGTGTCCTGATATTCATCCACCAGCAGATAGCGGATACGGTTCTGCCACTTCTCCAGGATCTCCGGCTGCTGCTCGAACAGCAGCACCGGCACCATGATCAGGTCGTCGAAATCGACAGCGTTGAAGGCCTTAAGGTGACGGTTGTAGCTTTCGTACAGAATCGCCGCGCTATGTTCCACCGCCTCTTCCGCCATAGCCAGCGCCTGTTGTGGGGTGATGAAGGCGTTCTTCCAGTTAGAGATGCGTCGCTGCATCTCCTTTTCCAGGTCGTTGTCGCCCGCCTCGCGGCGCAGTAGTTCGCGGATCAGGGTAGCGCTGTCGGTCGCATCGAAAATGGAGAAGCCGCTTTTGTAACCTAGTGCCTTGAGCTCGCGGCGAATGATATCGAGTCCCAGTGTATGAAAGGTGGAGACACGCAGGCCGCGGCCCTCCTTACCCTCCAGCAGTTGGCCGACACGTTCCTTCATCTCCCGCGCTGCCTTGTTGGTAAAAGTGACCGCTGCGATGTTACTTGGAGAGAGTTCACAGTTGCGGATCAGATGGGCGATCTTCTGGGTGATCACCCGGGTCTTGCCGCTACCAGCACCGGCCAGCACCAGCAGGGGGCTGTCGATGTAGCGGACCGCTTCGCGTTGACTTGGATTGAGTTGGGACACTGTGCAGCTTGTAGTGGGTAGAAAGGCGGTCATTGTAACAGTAGCCAGCGACAAGTAGCAGAATCCTGTTCGCAAAAGGGTCCTTTGCGGTCGGTTCAAAGCACGGAACCTCCTCAGGTGTTACACTCGATGTGTCGGCCAGAGGCGATTGAGGGTATCGCCGGGTCGTAGTCAGAATAAAAAACCACCATGAATGACAGTGATTTATCACCCATACATGGGCGACCGGTCATCTTCGGCGAGGTGTTATTCGACATCTTCCCCGATGGCCGTGAGGTCCTCGGAGGCGCGCCTTTTAATGTAGCCCGTCATCTTCAGGGATTCGGTTGCGAACCGTTGTTCGTCAGCCGTGTCGGTGACGATGAACGCGGTCAACAGGTGCGCGAGGCCATGCGCGAGTGGGGGATGGATCTTGCCGGGCTCCAACTCGACCAAGCTCATCCCACCGGCACCGTGCAGATCGCCATGCGCGGCTATTCCCATACCTTCGACATTCTTCCTGATCAGGCCTACGACTATATCGAAGCGGAAGCGGCACTCCCGCTGTTGCAGCAGGGCCATTTCGATCTGCTCTACTTCGGTTCGTTGATCGAACGCTCCCCCATCTCACGTGCCACGCTTGAACAGATGCGGGCACAGCGCCTGCCCCAGTTTGTCGATATCAATCTGCGTGCCCCCTGGTGGCAACGGGAGCGCATTAACGAATTAATGCACGGCGTTGACTGGCTCAAGCTCAATAATGAAGAGTTGCGTGAGTTGGGTTACGGCGGTGACACCGCCGATGCCGCCGCTACACTTTTCGCTGAGTACAGTTTCAATAACCTGGTGGTGACTCGTGGTGAGCGCGGTGCAATGATTGTGAGTGAGGATGGCATCACTAAAGGTGCGCCGGTAGCCGTGGAAAAAATGGTCGACACGGTGGGTGCAGGCGATGCATTCAGTGCTGTCTGTATCCTCGGTCTGTTGCGCGGCTGGGAGTGGACCAGGACATTGCAACACGCCCTTGGCTTTGCTGCACGGTTGTGTGAAGTACGCGGTGCGGTGCTGCCGGACCGTGCATGGTATAGCAGTGCACTCTCTGGTTGGGGAAAGGAGTAATAACGCACAACGAAGTGCTCAGACGGGAGAAATGATGGAACAGCGTGGTTTATATGTGGTGATGATCAGCGTTCACGGTTTGATTCGTGGACACAATCTTGAACTGGGGCGGGATGCCGATACCGGCGGCCAGACTAAATATGTGGTTGAGCTGGCTCGCGCCCTGGCTGAGCACCCTCGGGTGGAACGTGTCGATCTGTTGACCCGTCAGGTGATTGATCAAAAGGTTGATGCGGACTACGCCGAGCAGGAAGAGCAGATCGCTGAAAATGCCTGGATTATACGGCTTCCCGCCGGACCACGACGCTACTTCCGCAAAGAGGTGTTGTGGCCCTACCTCGACGCCTTTACTGACGAGGCGCTACAACATCTGCGCCGAGTTGGTCAGGTGCCTGATTTTGTACACAGTCACTATGCCGATGCCGGTTATGTCGGTACACGTCTAACCCAACTACTAGGTGTGCCTCTGGTACATACGGGTCACTCCCTTGGTGTAGATAAACGCCGCCGTTTGCAGGACAAAGGCGTTCTGCCACAGAACATTGAACGCAACTACAACATGAATGCACGTATCGAAGCGGAGGAGATCACGTTGGGCAACGCTGCGCTTGTGATCGCCAGCACCTCACAGGAGATCGAACAGCAGTACAAGGCCTACGACAACTACCACCCAAAGCGAATGCGGGTGATCCCGCCAGGGGTCGACATCTCGCGCTTCCAACCGCCCACTGCACGACAGAAAAAACCACCGATCGCTTTGAGTCTGGAGCGTTTTCTACACGAACCGAAGAAGCCAATGATTCTGGCACTTTCGCGTGCCGACGAACGCAAAAACATCGCTACCCTGGTGCGCGCCTACGCCGAGAATCCGGATCTTCGCGAGATGGCTAATTTGGTGATCATTGCGGGTAACCGCGAGGATATCCACAAGTTAGATAAGGGCGCACGAGAAGTGCTGACCGAATTGCTGTTGTTGATCGATCGATACGATCTCTATGGCAAGGTGGCTTACCCCAAGGCACACGAGCCGAACGATGTACCCGATCTCTATCGCCTGGCCGCATCGAGCCGAGGTGTTTTCGTCAATCCGGCACTCACCGAACCGTTTGGTTTGACCTTGATTGAGGCGGCTGCCAGCGGCCTGCCACTGGTAGCGACCGAGGACGGCGGACCGAGGGATATCATGAAACACTGCAAAAGCGGTTTCCTGGTTGATCCGCTTGATGCCGATGCCATGGGTGAAAAGATCTATGAAGTGTTAAAAAGCAGAAGCCGCTGGTTGCGTCTTTCAAAGGCGGGTGTACGCGGTACGCATAAAACCTACACATGGGGTGGTCACGTGGATACCTATATTAGTGAGGTATGTCGTGTGTTGGGAAAGATCGGCCGCAAGAAAAAACGGTTCTCCCTTTCACGTAACCGTCTGCCCACGGTTGATCGTGTTCTGATTTGTGACATCGATAATACACTGCTGGGTGACTCAGAGGCCCTGCAGAAACTGATGAAAAAACTCAAAGCGGCAGGTGAACGAGTTGCCTTTGGTGTGGCAACCGGTAGACGACTCAGTAGTACTCTGAAAATCCTTAAGGAATGGAATGTGCCAACACCGGACCTATTGATAACTTCGGTCGGTTCCGAGATCTATTACGGTAACGGTATGGTGGAAGATGTCGGTTGGGCAAGGCACATTAACTATCAGTGGAAACCGGACCAGAAACTCAAGGCTCTGGAAAATATTCCAGGACTGAAGCTGCAACCGAAGTCGGAGCAGCATCGCTTTAAGCGTAGCTACTTTGTCGATCCAGAGAAGATTCCAAACATGAGGGCCATCCAGGGCCTGTTGCGCAAACGCGATCTACACTGCAAGCTGATCTACTCTCATCAGGCCTATCTTGATCTGTTACCTATCCGAGCCTCTAAAGGTCTGGCGATCCGTTATCTTCTTATGAAGTGGGGGCTTCAGCCGGATCATCTGTTGGTAGCCGGTGATTCCGGTAATGACATTGAAATGCTGCGTGGTGAAACACTTGGCGTTGTGGTTGGAAACTACAGTCCTGAAGTGGAAATATTGAAAGGTGAACCGCGCATCTATTTTGCAGAAGGTGAATTTGCAACGGGAGTGCTGGAAGGCGCCGAACACTACGATTTCTTTGGCAATGTAAGTACCTGCGATGGTGATGAGGAAGAACAATGACCGAAACACTTCAGGAACTATTGCAGGACGGTAAGCAGGGCTTTCACATGCTGCTACGCCACCTGTGTGGCATGAATAAAAAGTTGATGCTTCGCTCAGACCTATGGGATGGCTATGAGGCCTTCTGTGCAACTGAAGATGGTGAAGAGTATGGCACTGCAAAGTTGCAAAAACTGATCGCCACAGCACAGGAGGCGGTACTCGATTCACCCTGGATCTATTTTGCATTACGCCCACGAATTGGACGTTGGGAATACCTGCGTGTTCACAGTGAGCAGATGCACTATGAAACTATTTCGGTAGAGGAGTTCCTGCTGTTCAAAGAGCGTCAGATAGGTGGTAGTCATGCTGACGACTGGATGCTTGAACTGGATTTAGGCCCATTTAACCGTGAGTTCCCTCGTATGTATGAGGCGCGTTCAATCGGTCGTGGTGTAGAGTTTCTCAATCGCCGCCTATCCAGCCAGCTGTTTCAGACCAATGGCCCCGGCATTACACATCTATTTAATTTTCTGCGCCTGCATCATGCTCAGGGCCAGCAGTTAATGCTTAATCAACAGATCACCAGTGTGACTCAGCTGCAGCAGGCGCTGCGTCGGGCGGAGGATTTTCTCGCCGATGCCGATCCTCATGCGGGCTGGGATACTTTAGGTGAGACCCTGCGTCGGATCGGTTTTGAACCTGGCTGGGGTCGTGATGCGAAGCGCATGCGCGAAACGTTAATTCTGCTTTCTGATGTACTTGAAGCACCAGACCCTTCAACGCTTGAAGAATTCCTCAGCCGTATTCCGATGATTTTCCGTCTGGCGATTCTTTCACCACACGGTTTCTTTGGTCAGGATAAGGTGCTGGGCTTGCCCGACACCGGTGGCCAGGTGGTGTACATTCTCGATCAAGTACGGGCGCTTGAGCGCGAGATGCGTAAGCGCATTGATGAACAGGGACTGGATCTGGAACCGGATATCGTAGTGATTACCCGTTTGATTCCGGAAGCGGGTAACACCACCTGTGATCAACCACTGGAGCAGATTGTCGGCACGACCAATGCGCGAATCCTGCGTGTACCATTCCGTAATGAAAGTGGTGAAGTGATCCCACAGTGGATATCACGTTTTGAGATTTGGCCCTATCTGGAGCGTTTTTCTCACGAGGTGGCGCAGGCAGTACAGGCCGAGATGGGTGGGCGTCCTGATCTGGTGGTGGGTAACTACTCTGACGGCAATCTGGTGGCGACATTGCTGGCACAACAGCTCGGCGTTACCCAGTGCAACATTGCCCATGCGCTAGAAAAAACCAAATATCTCTATTCCGATCTCTATTGGCAGGAGAACGAGTCGCAATACCATTTTTCCTGCCAGTTCACTGCTGATCTGATCGCAATGAATTCGGCTGACTTTATTATTACCAGTACCTTTCAGGAGATTGCTGGCACCCGCGAAAGTGTGGGCCAGTATGAGAGCCACGGCAGTTTCACTATGCCCGGTCTCTACCGGGTGGTGAATGGTATCGATGTCTTTGATCCGAAATTTAATATCGTATCCCCCGGTGCCGATGCCGATATCTATTTTCCCTACACGGAAAAGGAGCAACGGCTACATGGGCTGGAAGGTGAGTTGGATGACCTGATCTATGGTCGTGAGCGTGACGATGCGCGTGGAGTGTTGGCGGATCGTAACAAACCACCGATATTTACCATGGCAAGACTGGACCGGATCAAGAATATCACCGGTTTGGTCGAGTGGTATGCCAAGGATGAAGACCTGCGCAAAAAGGCCAACCTGGTAGTTATTGCAGGTTTTGTCGACGCAACTCAGTCACAGGATCGTGAAGAGCAGCAGCAGATCGCCTACATGCATGAATTGTTTGAGCAGTATGGACTGGATGGGCAGGTGCGTTGGCTCGGTGTGCAACTGGATAAACCACTTGCTGGTGAACTCTATCGATTTATTGCGGATCATAGTGGTGTTTTTGTTCAGCCTGCTCTGTTTGAGGCCTTTGGCCTTACAGTGGTGGAGGCGATGAC
This sequence comes from Thiohalomonadaceae bacterium, assembly GCA_050295975.1. Taxonomy (GTDB): domain Bacteria; phylum Pseudomonadota; class Gammaproteobacteria; order Thiohalomonadales; family Thiohalomonadaceae; genus JAPHTQ01. The sequence goes on along the minus strand of JBNKQR010000005.1, from coordinate 49,220 downwards.
CTGTGGTCTACCTACCTTCGCAACCAAATATGGTGGTCCACTGGAGATTATTGAGCACGGCCACTCCGGTTTTCACATTGACCCGAATCACGGTGATCAGGTCTGCGCCGAACTGTTGGAGTTTTTCGAGCGCTGTGAAAATGAGGGGGATTACTGGCAGCGGGTATCTGGAGAGGCTATCGAGCGTATTCGATCTCGTTATACCTGGGAGCGGTATGCCAGCCGTATGATGACTTTGTCGCGCATCTATGGCTTCTGGAAATACGTAACCAATCTGGAGCGTGACGAAACACGACGCTATCTGCAAATGTTCTACGGTTTGCAGTTTAGGCCCAGAGCGGAGACGTTACTGAAAGATGATAGTTAGGCCGCTACTGGCGATCCAGCTTACGGTAACTGATTGCTTCGCTTAAGTGGTTGGCCTCGATTGCTTCGCTGCCTGCCATATCTGCGATGGTGCGGGCGAGTTTTAGAATGCGTTGATGGGCACGGGCGGAGAGGCCAAGCATTTCGGTGGCCTGCTCCAGTAGCTGTGCCTCGCTCTTTTGCAGAGGGCAAACTTTTTTCACCTCGCGATTGTCCAGCATGGCATTCGCTTTACCACTGCGTTGCCACTGTATCTCCCTGCAGGCGACCACCCGGGCTCGTACCGTGGCACTGTCTTCCTCTATACGTTCGTGATCCTGTAATACCCCTTTTGGTAGAGGCGGTACTTCAATATGCAGATCAACGCGATCCAGTAATGGACCGGAGAGTCGGCCACGATAACGGGTGATCTGCTCCTCGGTGCAACGACAGCGTCCAGAAGGATGGCCGTAATAACCACAGGGGCAGGGATTCATCGCGGCGACCAACTGGAAGCGCGCCGGGAATTGCGCCTGACGTGCAGCACGGGAGATGGTGATCTGTCCCGATTCCAACGGCTCACGCAAAACCTCCAGCACCTTGCGATCAAACTCGGGTAACTCGTCGAGAAACAGTACCCCGTTGTGTGCCAGCGAGATCTCGCCAGGGCGTGGATGACCACCGCCACCGACCATAGCGACCGCGGAGGCGGTATGGTGAGGTGCGCGAAATGGACGACGCCCCCAGTTGGCGAAGTGAAAGCCTTGCTCGCTGATCGAGGCGATAGCGGCTGTCTCTACTGCGGCATCTTCATCCAGCGGTGGCAGGATGCCCGGCAGACGGCTGGCCAACATGGTCTTGCCGGTTCCCGGCGGGCCGTACATCAACATGCTGTGACCACCGGTGGCGGCGATCTCTAGTGCACGTCGGGCATAGGGTTGGCCATAGACCTCTGAGAGATCGGGAACAGGGTCAAAGATGTCAGATTGATCAGGAGTTGTGTGTAGCGGCAACAGGGTCTGGCCGTGTAGATGAGCGACCACGTCGAGTAGATGCTCGGCGGGCATCACCGTGGTGTCACTAACTAATGCCGCTTCATCGGCATTTTCCCGTGGCAGGATCAGACTGCGTCCAGCATCGCGTGCGCGCAGTGCAACCGGCAGTACCCCGCGGATGGGACGCAATTGTCCACCCAGGCCAAGCTCACCAACAAATTCGTAACGTGAAAGAGTATCTGCGGGGATCTGTCCCGAGGCGGCAAGAATACCGAGGGCGATAGGCAGGTCGAAGCGACCACCCTCTTTGGGCAGGTCGGCCGGGGCAAGGCTGACGGTGATGCGGCGTGCGGGATACTCAAAACGTGCATTGAGCAGTGCGGCGCGAACCCGGTCCTTGCTCTCCTTTAACGCGGCTTCAGGAAGACCGACGATGGAGAAGCCGGGCAGACCATTAGCCAGGTGGACTTCTATGGTGACTTCCGGGGCCTCAATACCAATGGCCGCGCGAGAGTAGATGGTCGCTAGTGACATGGCATCCGTTCCATGATTGAAAAGTTGTCGGGCTACTTATTGTGTTGCAGTTTCGCTTCCAGTTCAGCGAGCTGTTTCTCTAACGCTTCGAGTTTTTCCCGTGTACGGTGCAATACCTTGCTTTGTACTTCGAACTCCTCTCGGCTCACCAGATCCATTTTGCTGAAGGCGGCGCTCAGTACGCTGCGGATATTCTTCTCCATATCCTCTTTTAACACGCTGACTCCCGGCGGCAGGATTTCACCGAGGCGCTTGCTCAAGTCATCGATCACTTTGGTATCCATCATCAGGTTTCGTTGCCGTATTTCAGTGCAGCTGTAGTTTACGCCATTTCCTTTTCCCGTGTGCACCATACCGACGCACTGTCCTGGTGCGTGCGGTATCTAGCAGATTCCATTGTGGTGCGTCTGATTTGTGCAGGAAATTTATAAAATTTCACAACTATATGAATTGTAAGTGAAAAGTGTGTTGGCACGGCTAATGCAATGTTATCCAGCGAAGGCCCTCGGGCTAAATGATTCGTGCTTTTCACAACACACACTAGGAGAGAACAGAATGAGCAAGATGACCAAAACTCTGGTAGCAGGCGCGGTACTGGCCGCATCCACTCTGGTTAGCGGTGCTGCCATGGCAGAAGTTTCCATGAACGTGGGTGCCACCAGCAACTACATTTGGCGCGGTGTTACCCAGTCTGCTGATGATTCCGCTATCTCAGGCGGTATCGACTACAGCCACGAGTCAGGCTTTTATGCAGGCGCCTGGCTTTCTTCACTGGGTGGTGCTGCTACTGACGCACCGGGAACCGAATTTGATTACTACGCTGGTTTTGGCGGCGCTTATGGTGACATCAGCTATGACGTCAGTCTTGCTGCTATCACCTATCCGCAAATCGATAAATGGGACTTCACCGAACTGGGTGCTTCTGTCTCCTATACCAATTTTACACTCGGTGTAAATTCAACTATTGCAAGTGACGTTGAAGATGTCGCCGGTTCTGGTGAGATGTTCATCGAGGGTGATTTGTACACCTACCTCTCTGCTTCTTTCCCGCTGCAGAACGACTACTCGGTCGGTGTTACTTACGGTAGCTACCAGTTCGCTGATGACGGTGAAGGTGGTGCAGATTTGAATTACACCCACTATCAACTCTCCGTAACCAAGTCTGCCGGTGATTTCGGTGATGTTACTTTGGCTTACGATGCGAACGATATGGATGACGACACCGCAACTGATTACAAGGAAGATTCCGGCAAGTTTACTGTCAGCTGGAGCAAATCGTTCTAAGAGGGTTTTGTAACTGGAATAGACAGGTCCGCCCGTGCTTTGGGCGGACCCATCCAAATAGAGGATAAATCACTATGAAAATGGTTACGGCAATCATCAAGCCTTTCAAGCTGGATGACGTGCGTGAGGCCCTTTCCGACATCGGCGTACAGGGTATCACCGTCACTGAGGTGAAAGGTTTCGGGCGGCAGAAAGGTCACACAGAACTCTATCGCGGTGCAGAGTATGTGGTCGATTTTCTGCCGAAGGTAAAGGTTGAGGCAGCTGTTCCTGCTGATCTGGTTGACCAGGTGATCGAGGCGGTTTCCAAAGCCGCTAACACTGGCAAGATTGGCGACGGCAAACTTTTCGTCAGCAGCCTTGAACAAGTCGTCCGCATTCGTACCGGTGAGTCCGGTCCGGAAGCGCTCTAAGCCCTTGGGAGGCTAGCGAGATGGAAGCAATTACAGAAGTCAAATACGCACTGGATACCTTTTACTTTCTGGTAACTGGTGCACTCGTAATGTGGATGGCCGCGGGCTTTGCAATGCTCGAGGCTGGTCTGGTGCGTGCTAAAAACACCGCCGAAATCCTTACCAAGAACATCACCCTGTATGCCGTTGCCTGCATTATGTACATGCTGGTGGGTTACAACATCATGTACGGTGACAGCATCAACTCCGTAATCCCGGGAATCAGTTTCCTGCTCGGTGGTGATAACACTCTGGAAGAGGTTCTCGCCAGCAACGGCGACACTTACTACTCCAATCTGTCCGATTTCTTCTTCCAGGTTGTGTTCGTTGCTACTGCCATGTCGATCGTTTCTGGTGCCGTGGCTGAGCGGATGAAGCTGTGGACGTTCCTCGCTTTCGCTGTAGTCATGACCGGTTTCATCTATCCGGTACAGGGCTTCTGGAAGTGGGGCGGCGGTTTCCTCGATGGTCTTGGTTTCCTCGACTTCGCCGGTTCCGGTGTGGTTCACCTGACTGGTGCTACCGCTGCACTGGCTGGTGTTCTGCTGCTTGGCGCTCGTAAGGGCAAATACGGCAAGAACGGCGAGATCAATGCTATTCCCGGTTCCAACCTGCCGCTGGCTACCCTGGGTACCTTTATCCTGTGGCTGGGCTGGTTTGGCTTTAACGGTGGTTCCGAGCTGGTTGTCTCTAACGTAGCTGAAGCCAACGCCGTTGCGATGGTCTTCGTTAACACCAACACCGCTGCTGCGGGTGGTGTAGTTGCCGCGCTGATCACCGCACGTCTGCTCTTCGGCAAGGCCGACCTGACCATGGCCCTCAACGGCGCCCTGGCCGGTCTGGTTGCTATCACTGCTGAGCCGCTTGCTGGTTCTCCGCTGGTTTCCACCATCGTTGGTGCCATCGGCGGTATCCTGGTGGTCTTCTCCATCGTTACCATCGACAAAATGAAGATTGATGATCCGGTTGGTGCCATCTCTGTTCACGGTGTCGTCGGAATCTGGGGTCTGTTGGCCGTGGTTTGGACCAACCCAGAAGCCAGCCTGATGTCACAGCTGATCGGTATCGTGACCATCTTCGGTTGGGTCTTTGCAGCCAGCTTTGTGGTCTGGATGGTGCTGAAGGTCGTAATGGGCCTGCGCGTCAGCGAAGAGGAAGAGTACGAAGGGGTCGATATCTCCGAGTGTGGCCTGGAGGCCTATCCGGAATTCACCGGCTCCAAGGGTTCAGGTATCTAAGCGATACTCGTTACCTGCAGGAAAAAAGAAGGCGCCCAATAGGGCGCCTTTTTTTTGAGATATTAGGTGGCAGGAAAACCGCAATCGTTACAGTTACCTTTTCTCTATTAGAGCTTGAGATGGGCCCCATCACAGAGGTGTCCTTCCTTACTATGTTTGCAGGCGCAAAGTGCTACACGCTTTTTCTCCTCGAGAGTAAATTTCTGTGGCGCGAAGTTGCTACCCGCGTGGGCACCGTCGCAGAAAGGTTGCTCGGCACTTTTTCCGCAGGTACAGAACCAGTAGTCGCCGGCTTCCAGTTCGAGGGTGATAGGTGATTTTTGGGCTATGGTAGGCTGTGACATAGTTGCCGTCCTATATTGTCGTTGTTATAAAAAAAGCCGTAATTTCAAAGGGAAATTACAAGTGCGGTACAGGAGGTACTCTGGTGTCTTCGGGACTGAGAATCAAGGGGCTGGTTACCCACCACGTAGGACCGATCGATCTTGGCCTGGCTGCAGGGGAGTGCGTGACACTTGCTGGTCCCAGTGGCGCGGGCAAGACACTGCTACTGCGCGCCATCGCCGATCTGGATCAACATACCGGCGAGGTGTGGCTCGATGATAAACCCTGTGCCTCGATGCGTGGGCATGAGTGGCGCCGTCATGTTGGGTTGTTGGCAGCAGAGAGTCAGTGGTGGGGGGAGACCATCGGCGAGCACTTCGAAACCTTTGAAGAAGCGTTACTCGACGCGCTCGGTTTTGCTCCTGCGGTGATGCAGTGGCAGGTGGCGCACTGCTCCACCGGTGAACGGCAACGTCTGGCGCTGCTGCGCCTGCTACAGAATGACCCCGCGGTGCTGCTGCTGGATGAGCCGACTGCGAGTCTCGATACAGAGAATGTTGCTCGTGTAGAAGCGTTACTGGAGAGTTTGCGGCGTGAGAGTGGTACCGCCGTGTTGTGGGTCAGTCACGACTCAGCCCAGGTGCAACGAGTCGCGACACGCCATCTGCAACTGGTAGATGGACAGTTACAGGCGGTGACGTAGTGGGTGCGATCACACTTTCATCGCTGGATCTGGCGCTCGCTTCTACCCTGGTCCTCGCACTGGGATTCATCAGCTGGCGGATGCGCTTCGGCATCGAGCGGAGGTTGCTGGTTTCTGCACTGCGTACCACCGTACAGCTGTCGCTTATCGGTATTGTCCTCAAGGTGTTGTTCGAGAACGCCACCCTGCTGTGGGTCGCGCTACTGGCGCTGTTGATGTTGCTGGTCGCAGGACGTGAAGTAACGGCAAGGCAGGAGCGTCGTTTCGCCGGTTGGTGGGGCTATGGGGTGGGTACCCTATCGATGTTTATCTCCGCCTTTAGCGTTACCGTACTGGCGTTGGTTGTGTTAATCCAGCCGACCCCCTGGTATCTGCCGCAGTATGCGATCCCCTTGCTCGGTATGCTGTTGGGCAACACCATGAACGGCATCTCTTTGGGCCTGGATCGTCTGACCACGACCGCCTGGCAGCAGCGCCAGGTGATCGAAGGTAGATTAATGTTGGGTCAGAGTGCCTCAATGGCGATCGGTGACATTCGACGCGAGAGTATGCGGGTGGGATTGGTGCCTATCGTCAATGCGATGGCTGCCGCAGGGGTTATCAGTTTGCCGGGGATGATGACCGGGCAAATTCTTGCGGGCAGTCCGCCATTGGAGGCTGTGAAGTATCAAATTTTGATTATGTTTCTCATCGCCAGTGGTACGGGCTTTGGCACTCTGGCAGCGGTGTGGCTGGGGTCAAGGCGGCTGTTCGATGAACGTGAGAGGCTACGTCTTGAGCGGCTGAGTAAATAGCTTCATCCCAAGATCAGCTTGGCGCCGACCAGAATAGTGACCACCTCGAACACACGTTTTATCGCACGGTTACCGTGACGGATAGCCAGATGGGCACCGAAGTAGCCCCCCAACAGTGAGCCGAATAACAGAGCCGGTAGCCACTCCCAGCGGATCTCCCCGAGCATCCCCAGGGTTATGGCGCCGCTTCCGTTCCAGAAAACGCCGACCAGCACCAGGGTGTAGGCCACAGCCCTTTGGTAGTCGAGACCGAACCAGCGCACCAGCCAGAGGGTGGCAAACAGGCCAGTACCCGAGGTGAGGGAGCCGTTCAGTATACCGATGACAAAGAGGGTTATGCCTCCAAGCCACAGTCCCTTTCCCTGTCGGTTTCTCGGTTCAAACTGCTGTCCCATGTCCTTGGAAAGCCAGGAGTAGAGTCCCAGTGAGATAGTGAGTAAGCCGAGGGCAATCTGCGCAGTGCGATCAGGTACCCGCAGAATGACGCTAGCACCAAGAATGACACCGGGTAGGCCGCAGGTGAGGATGAACAGGACAAAACGCCGCTCCAGGTTGTTTTCTCGCAAATGACGAAGTGTTGCCCCAATGCCAAGGGCGACGCTGGCCACTTTGTGAGTAGCCAGGGCGATAGCAAAGGGTAGGCCGAGGAAGATTAGTGCCGGTAGCTGTAGCAGGCCAGCACCGCCACCAGCGAAGGCGGAGAAGAGATTGGCTACCAGAGAGATCAGGAACAACAGGATTTGTTCGACGGGGAGCACGCTTTCGACCTATGATTTCCGTATAGACTGCCAGTATACTGTAACCAATTCCACCAACCACAATTGCGATAAAGACTATGAAAAAACCACTTTTTCTCATGTTCATTTTCGGTCTCGCGTTACCACCTCTCTCTGTCCATGCGGCGATCAAATGCTGGACCAATAACGAAGGTGTACGTGAGTGTGGCAATACCATTCCACCTGAGTACTCTCAGCAGGGTTCAAGTACCCTCAATGAGCGTGGCATTACCGTCGAAACTCAGAAGCGTGCCCTGACCAGTGAAGAGTTGGCGGTGATACACAAACGCGAAGAGGAAGAGCGTCGCCGTGCCGCTGAAGAGGCGGAGAAACGGAAGAAACAGGATGCTGCTGATCGTGTTCTACTCTCCACCTTTCTCTCAGAAGAAGAGATCATTGGCGCCAGAGATCGTAAATTGACGTTGATTGACGGCAATATTGAGATTACCCACATTACCATTAAAAAGCTCAATGATGATTTGCAGCGGCAGCAGAAAAAGGCTGCCAATTTCGAGCGTAAAGGTAAAACTGTGCCAGAAGGGACGTTAAAAGAGATCGCCTCTCTGGAGCGACAGCTCAAGAACAAGGAAGATTTCATTCAGGCCAAGGAGGATGAGAAAGAGACAATCCGAGAAAAGTATGCCAAGGATCTGGAGCGCTTCCGAGAGCTCAAGTCACAGGGCAAGAAACTGAAATAATCGCGACACCGTTTTTATCTGAAAACTGTTGCGGTAAGTAACTGCCACTGCTCGTCCCACTCCTGCATTGGAGAGCGTTTAAAACCGCTACGTACATACTGATTCATCCTTCCTTCTGCTACAGCGAGCAGCAGGTTGGCGGTGGCGGCAACCTGCTGTTTGCCATGCAACTCTCCGGCAAGTTCGGCTTCTCGCAGGATCTGTTTGAACTGACTCTCGATTCGGTCGAAAAACTGACCGATACGCTGACGCAGACGTTCGGTCTCACCGGTCAGGGCATCGCCTACCAGGATACGACTAATGCCTGGGTTGCGTGCAGAAAAGCCCAGCAGCACCAGCATGATCTTTTCGCAGCGGCCCGCAGCCGTCTTTTCATCAGCAATGATGCGGCTTATTAAACCAAATACGGTCTCTTCAATAAACTCAATCAAGCCTTCGAACATCTTCGCCTTGCTGGGGAAGTGGCGATAGAGTGCCGCTTCAGATACACCCACTGCACGAGCAAGTCCAGCTGTGGTGATACGTTGTCCCGGGCTCTGTTCGAGTTCATGGGCTAGTGCCTCAAGTATCTGCTGGCGGCGAGAACCCTTTTCCTTGTTGTTATCACTCATGTTCTTTTATCACTTGTCCTGGATCAGGGTGCCGACACCCTGATCGGTGAAAATTTCCAGCAGCAGGGCATGTTCAACCCGACCATCGATGATATGTGCGCTTTTTACGTTATTGTGGACTGCTTCAAGCGCACAACGGATCTTGGGTAACATGCCGCCGTGGATGGTGCCATCAGCAATCAGTTCATCAACCTTTGTACTACTAAGTCCAGTCAACACCTTACCCGACTTATCCAGCAAACCCGCGGTATTGGTCAGCAAAACAAGTTTTTCTGCATTGAGGCACTCGGCTAGTTTACCCGCTACCACGTCAGCATTGATGTTGTACGACTGACCGTCGACACCAACCCCAATAGGGGCGATAACCGGAATGAAGTCACCATGTACTAACATGTTGACGACTTCACCTTTAATCTCCTCGACCTCACCCACATGACCGATATCGATGATCTCTGGGGCATTCATCTCCGGTGCATTGCGTTTAAATTTTAACTGCTTTGCACGAATGAAGTCTGCGTCCTTGCCGGTGAGGCCGACTGCCTTGCCACCCTGCTGATTGATCAACGAGACGATCTCTTTGTTGACCAGACCGCCAAGTACCATCTGCACCACATCCATGGTTTCACTATCGGTGACACGCATACCGTCGACGAATACGCTCTCTTTACCCAGCTTTTCCAGCAGCTGGCCAATCTGTGGTCCGCCGCCATGTACTACCACCGGGTTCATGCCGACCAGCTTCAACAGCACCACATCACGGGCAAAGCCGTTTTTCAATGACTCTTCGGTCATCGCATTACCGCCGTATTTAATCACCAGTGTTTTACCGGAAAAACGGCGGATATAGGGCAACGCCTCGCTAAGAATGCGAGCGTTATTCATTGCGCTTTCAAGATCAAGACTCATGCAAAAGAGCACCTATGGTACGAACATAAATTACAGATATGCTTGCCCCGGTTAAGCCAGAGCAATCTCAATACAGCTTCTATTTCGACGGATTGTTTCCGGATTTATCAGCCGGGTTATCGACCTCTTCGACGGATATGCCGGTCTCGCCGAAGGAGATATCAGGCATAAACTGTTCTGCCTTATCGTGGATGGCGCTACGGTTATCCGTAAACTCGGTCATTACTGACAGGTCGTTCTCCTTCTCCTGTAACACCTTCTTCACCTCGGCCAGGTGTACCGGATAGTTCTGAAAGCGCTTACCCAGGCTGTAGTCGATGATGAAGTTGACCATGCGTCGTAGATCGCTACGCAGCATAGATGAGACGAAAGCGCCGTAAGAGAGAAAGAATACAATCAATATCCCTGTCGCAATAGCGAAGGTAATGAGGAAACCCAGATGACGCGCTTCAGCTGCGCCAATACCACCTTCAGGCCAGTAACTGAGTAGCCAGTAGCTGTTTTCAATCGGGACACTGTAGGGGGCGTTACCATCACGTAATGACTTGTTGCCACGACCAAACAGGCGAATCACATCATCCTCTACACCCTGCTTTAGTTCTATATAACCACCAGCAGGTTGCAGGTCATCGACCCAGCTCTTCAGGGTGTCGACATCCTGGGTCACGATAAGACTTGCGATCAAAGAACCATCAAGCATCACCGGCCGTAGAATATCCATATGCTCGATCTCTCCGCCGAAGAGATGAACCTCAAACGGGGGTGTATCCTGACCCTGTTCGGCAAGACGAGCCAATTCAAGGCAGGCGTAACTCAGAGGTGGCTTGACACTTGTATCTACCTGGTCATCTCCAGGAAGGATAAACCGTACCCGGTTCGCAGCAGGGAACATGCGCATAATTTCAGCTTCACGGGCACGCAGTGCCGGGATGTCGTGTTTCTGGATCGCGGCAACCAACGTACTATCCGGTACGGCAAATTGGGCCACCATGTCGCCGAGGGCGTGCAGCCGGCCTGCCAGGTGTCCTGCCAGCCGTTTCGCCTCGCCCTCATTTTTGTCTTTCTGGCTACTGGAGATGAGCGAATTATACTGGACGTAGCCGACGAAGCCGCTGAAAGCGAGTGTACCGACGGCTACCGCCATGGCAACCATGTAGGTTCTGAGCAGGCTCATTCCCCCGATCGCCGACGTCCCGCCCTCTGTCTTTCCTTTCTTAGTGGATCGCTTGTTCACGATTACTGTCCCTTGTTGATATTTTCAGTTTTGTACTAGTGTTTCCCGGTATGGCCAAAACCACCGTCACCTCGCTGAGAATTTTCAAAATCATCAACGATTGCAAACTCTGCCTGTACTACCGGAATAAACACCATCTGCGCAATGCGCTCTCCAATTTGGACAGTAAACGCCTCATTGCTTCGGTTCCAGCAGGAGACAAAGACCTGTCCCTGATAATCCGAGTCGATCAAACCAACCAAATTCCCCAGAACAATCCCTTTTTTATGTCCCAGACCTGAGCGAGGTAACAATACAGACGCCAGAGATGGATCGGCAATGTGAATTGCCAGCCCGGTCGGGATCAATCGGGTCTCTCCCGGCCCGATCTCAAGTGGTTCATCGAGCATAGCACGCATGTCCATGCCCGCAGAGCCGTCGGTGGCATAGGCTGGCAGAGGGAATTCATCACCCAGTCGTGGATCAAGAATCTTTAGTTCAATTTGCTGCTTGCCCATGCCTTATTCCTTACCTTTTTTGTAGCGCTGTACAACGACCTCAAGTAGCCGTTGAGCAAGTGTTGTTTTGTCCATCAGAGGTAGCGATGTGCCACCCCCATTCCAGTAAAGTTCAAGTTCGTTTTCATCACTGTTAAAGCCGCCGCTCGATGCGGCACCAACCTGGTTAGCGGCAATCATGTCCAGACCCTTGCGTTGCAGTTTGTCCAGCGCATATTGTTTCAAATTCTCTGTCTCGGCGGCAAAGCCGACGGTGAAGGGGGCCGGTGACAGGGCTGCAACGGAAGCCAGAATATCCGGGTTCTGTTGCAGCGACAGGGTGACGTCGCTGCCTTGTTTTTTTATCTTTTCCGCCGCCACGGATTGTGGGCGATAATCGGCTACTGCCGCACAGCCGATGAAGATGTCGCCCGCTGCGGCGAGTGTGGCCTCCTGCATCTCCGCTGCCGAAGTTACATCTACTCGTTCGACCCCGGCTGGGGTGCTCAATGCCACCGGGCCAGCGATCAGTCGAACTTTTGCACCCATGGAGGCGGCAGCCGCTGCAACGGCAAAACCCATTTTGCCGGAGCTGTGGTTACTAATGTAACGCACCGGGTCCAGAGCCTCTCGGGTCGGTCCCGCGGTGACCGTTACCCTGACCCCAGAGAGGGGACCGTTGGCGAAGTGTTCGATACAGCGGCTCACCAGCTCAGCAGGCTCCACCATTCGCCCCGGACCCTCGTCGCCGCAGGCCTGTTCTCCCTCGGCGGGCCCTACAATCAGGATGCCGCGCCGTTTCAAGGTCGCTGCATTTTCGGCGGTGGCACTTGCTCGCCACATCTGCTGGTTCATCGCCGGTGCGACCATAATCGGTGCCGCGGTCGCCAGACAGAGGGTTGCCAGCAGGTCGTCGGCCATACCCGCGGTCAGGCGAGCGAGAAAGTCGGCGCTGGCCGGTGCCACCAGAACCAGCTCGGCCCAGCGTGCCAGTTCGATGTGACCCATAGCCGCCTCGTGCTGTGAGTCGAACAGCCCCTGTCGTACCGGATTGCCAGAGAGGGCCTGCAGGGTCATCGGTGTGATGAACTCCTCCGCGGCACGGGTCATCACCACCCGTACCGAGGCCCCTTCTCTGGTCAGGCCACGCACCAGTTCCGCGGCCTTGTAGGCCGCGATACCTCCGGTGACGCCGAGCAGTATACGGCGCCCTGCCAGACTAAAATGTGAACGCTTACTCTTCATCTGTCCATTCTAGCAGAAAGACTTCACGATCCGGCAGCAGAGAGTTACTATCCAATGGTGGTAATTAACCCTATTCGACAAGGAGGTCGACATGGCGATATCCGACTGGCCCCTCGAGGAGCGTCCTCGCGAAAAACTGCTGCAGCGGGGCGCTGCTGCCCTTTCTGATGCCGAATTATTGGCGATCTTTCTGCGTACCGGCGTGGCCGGTAAGAGCGCCATCGACCTAGCCCGGGAGACCCTGGACCATTTTGGCGGTCTGCGTCAGTTGTTGGAGGCGGACCGTGACAGCTTCTGTCTCAGCAAGGGGCTGGGTACTGCCAAATACACCCAACTCCAGGCGGTATTGGAACTCTCAGCACGTCATCTGTTGAGCACCCTGCAGCGGGATGATGCTCTGACCTGTCCCGAGCATACCCGTCGTTATCTCAGTAACCGTCTGCGCGGCCGCCGCCAGGAGGTATTTGCCTGTCTGTTTCTCGATAATCGTAACCGGGTGTTAAGTTATGAGGAGCTGTTCTACGGCACCATCGACGGCGCCAGTGTCCATCCTCGGGAAGTGGTTAGCCGTACTCTCTCGCACAACGCGGCGGCGGTGATCCTGGCCCACAACCACCCCTCAGGGGTGGCGGAGCCGAGTCGCGCCGATGAGCAGATCACCCGTCGCCTGCAGCAGGCGCTAGAACTGGTGGAGGTCAGGCTGCTGGACCACATGATCATCGGCGACGGGGAGATCACCTCCCTCGCGGAACGGGGCATTTTGTAGCTAAAAAGAGAGGTTTTCCTTGCGGTGGCGGGCCTGTTTTGGTATAAAATCCGGCTTCCTGCCCCTGGGGTATCCGGGGGATGAACAGAATTTCTGAATTTTTGGAGTCCAGAGTCATGTCCAAGGTCTGCCAGGTAACAGGCAAACGTCCGGTCACCGGTAACAACGTTTCGCATGCGCACAACAAGACGAAGCGTCGTTTTCTGCCGAATTTGCACAGCCACCGTTTCTGGGTGGAGAGCGAGAACCGCTGGGTCAAGCTGCGTCTTACCACCAAAGGTATGCGCATCATTGATAAGAAGGGTATCGATGCCGTCCTGGCCGACATCCGTGCCCGCGGCGAGAAGGTTTAAGGAGAAATACGATGGCAAAATCAGCCCGTGATAAAATTCGCCTGGTGTCCAGTGCCGGTACCGGTCACTTCTACACCACCGACAAGAACAAGCGCAACATGCCGGAAAAGATGGAGATCAAGAAGTTTGATCCCGTGGTTCGCCAGCATGTGATGTATAAGGAAGCGAAGATTAAGTAACTTCACTTTCGCGCAGAAAAGTAGAAAACCCGGCAACGCCGGGTTTTTTTACGTCTAAAGTTTATGGCTAGTGCCTTCCGTAATGGGAGCGCCCGTGGAATAATCGAAAGAGTTGTCAAAAAAATAAATGGCTGTCAGGGATTGATGCTGCGAAATATAACAACAATATAGTGGAATCGATGTATGGATAACGAGGCAGTCGCCAGTAATATCTTTGTCGGACGTCAGCCGATCTTCGATCGCAAGCAGGAGGTCGTGGCCTACGAGCTACTCTATCGCGCGGGCAATGAGGGCAATTATGCCGAATTCCCGGACGGGGATCGTGCCACCACTGAAGTGATCATCAACAGCGTGCTTGATATTGGACTCGACTCCATCGTCGGCGCCCACCCTGCCTATTTCAACCTCACCGGCAGCTTCATTCGCGGCGATCATCCGCTGCCTCTGGATAAGAGCCAGGTCGTGCTTGAGATCCTCGAAGACATCGAACCGGACGAGCATGTGATAGAGGGTATGCGCGAACTGGCAGCCAATGACTTCATCATTGCCCTGGATGATTTCGTTTTCAGCGACAAATTTATCCCCCTGCTGGAGATCGCTCACATCGTCAAGCTTGAGGTGATGGGACAAAATGAAGCCGATCTGCGTGAAAGGATGACGCAGCTGGAGCCGTTCCAGGTCAAATTGCTGGCGGAGAAGGTGGAGACCCACGAAGAGTTCGAAATGTGCAGGGAACTCGGTTTCGATTATTTTCAGGGCTATTTTCTCTGTAAGCCGCATATTATTGAAGGGCATAGCATGCCCGCTAACCGATTGGTGATCCTCAGTCTGCTGGCCAAGTTGCAGGACCCCGATGCAGACATTGATGAGCTGGAACAGCTCATTGTGCAGGATGTCTCCCTTACCTACCGACTGTTGCGCTTCATCAACTCCGCCGCCTTTGCTCTGGGAAAGGAGATAGAGTCGGTGCACCGGGCACTGGTCCTGATTGGTACCAACACCATCAAAAAGTGGGTCAATTTGCTGCTGTTGGCGCGAATCGACGACAAACCACGGGAGCTGATGCGTACAGCCCTGATTCGGGGCCGTATGTGCGAACTGCTCGCTGACCTGCACAACCACCCTCGCGACAGGGACCAATATTTTACCTGTGGCCTCTTCTCGGTGCTTGATGCGCTGATGGATAGACCGATGGAAGAACTGCTGGCAGGGCTTCCGCTCAGCGTCGAGGTGAAGCAGGCGTTGCTGGAGAAGGCAGGTGAGGCCGGTAAGGTGCTCACTGAGGTGCTTAATTACGAGAAAGGTGCATGGCAGGAGCTGCTCAACACAGGCATATCAGCCAGTGATTTCCGCCACAGCTATTTGCAGGCAGTTCTATGGGCAGACGAAAGCATGGGAAGCCTGCACGGAATGAAAGATTGACCCTCAACTAGCAAAAAAAATCACTCTGTACAAGTCCGAAAAAGACTCATTTTATGACTTTTATTCACATGGATTTCAGCACCCTTCTGTTTGTCAACAGTAGCCGAGAAAAAATATTCACTTGCCTTAAGAAAAGTTTTATCTAATTGATATTGTTATGTATTTCTGCATTGATGATTTTATCGCCATTTTAATACTTTTCCAGAACTGACGGGGCTTTAGGGCGGATAGCCCCATTTCATCCACAAAGTTATCCACAGCTTTTGTGGATAACTTATGAAAGCGAGCAGCGACAAGCAGTTAGCGCGTTTTCTGTCATCAGACCTTAACAATCACGGCCAAGTTAAGCTGGTCAGCGTGGTAAACTTCGGCCCCATGTCCCCACCTATTTTACGTATCGCTATCCCCTCACCTCTACGTCGACTGTTCGACTATTTGCCGCCCCGCGATCTGCTTTCCGCTCCCGTTCCAGGGCAGCGCTTTCTGGTGCCCTTTGGTCGAGGAAAACAGGTCGGGGTGCTGGTGGAGGTGGCGGCAAAGAGTGAATTGCCGACAGAAAAATTGAAGGCGGCACATCGACAGCTGGATGAAGTGCCACTTTTCGACGAGACGGTGATGAAACTGTTGCGCTGGGCGACCGATTATTATCGGCATCCACCCGGCGAGGTCTTTAGTGTCGCCCTGCCGGTGCTGTTACGGCAGGAGCGTGATGCAGCGGTGCGCGGTATTGAGGTGTGGCGTCTGAGTAGTACCGGAGAGGCTGCTAATGAAGAACAGTTCAAACGTGCACCGAAACAGCTCAGCCTGTTCCAGCTGCTGCAGGCGTATCCGGAGGGGGTGGAGGCCTCGCGCCTCGATAGCGAGTTCGATAACTGGCGGCCGGTAATGAAACGTCTGGTGGAGAAGGGCTGGGTCGAGATCGACCTGCGCCCCTGCCTTGCCATGCCAGAGCAGGAGAGAGGGGAGACGCCTCCGCCACTCAATAGCAGCCAACAGCAGGCCGTCGATGCATTGGCAGAACAGAGCAACGAATTCGCTACCCTGCTGCTGGAAGGGGTGACCGGTAGCGGCAAAACCGAAGTCTACCTACAAGCGATGCAACGGGTACTGGATAGTGGACGCCAGGTACTGCTGCTGGTGCCGGAGATCGGCCTGACGCCGCAATTGATGCGTCGTCTGCGCCGCCGCTTCGCGCTGCCCATTGCCGTGCTTCACTCTGGTCTCAGTGATAGTGAGCGCCTTTGTGCGTGGCAGATGGCGCGACAGGGCGAGGCGCCTATTGTCGTCGGTACACGCTCGGCGATCTTCACCCCGCTACCCAATCCAGGGCTGATTATTCTCGACGAGGAGCATGACCCCTCTTTCAAACAGCAGGATGGCTTTCGCTATTCGGCGCGGGATCTGGCGGTGTTACGTGCCCGCCTGCACAACATCCCGTTGCTACTCGGTACCGCAACCCCTTCGCTGGAGAGCCTGCACAACGCCCGCCAGGGGCGCTACCGCCATCTGCATCTGCCGGAGCGGGCGGGCAGTGCCTCGCAGCCGTCGATTCGCCTGCTCGATATGCGTCAGCAACATGTGGACGACGGACTCTCCATGGCAATGCAACAGGCGATGCGGCAACACCTCGAAGCGGAGGGGCAGGTACTGCTGTTCCTCAACCGGCGCGGCTTTGCCCCAGTGTTGATCTGCCATGATTGCAGCTGGACCAGCCAGTGCCAGCGCTGCGATGCGCACATGACCTACTACGCCCGCTCCGGTCGTCTGCGCTGCCACCACTGTGGTGCCGAGCGCCCACGGCCGATCAGTTGCCCTGAGTGTGGTGGGGCCGAACTCCATCCGGTAGGGCAGGGGACTGAGCGAATTGAGCAGGGGCTAAAGCAACGCTTCCCCGATGTGGGTATCGTGCGCATCGATCGCGACACCACCCGGCGCAAAGGCTCGATGGACGCACTACTCACCGAGGTGAGTACGGGCCAGGGACGCATTCTCATCGGTACTCAAATGCTGGCCAAGGGGCACCACTTTCCCGGCGTCACCCTGGTGGGGATCCTCGATGCGGATCAGGGCCTGTTCAGTGCCGACTTCCGTGCCGCTGAACGGATGGCGCAGTTGATCATTCAGGTGGCCGGTCGAGCCGGACGTGCCGAGAAGCCGGGTAGCGTGTTGATTCAGACTCACGCGCCGGATCACCCGCTGCTGCGCCTACTGGTCGAGCAGGACTACGCCCGTTTTGCCGCTGCCACGCTGAAAGAGCGAGAGGAGGCGGGGTTACCCCCATTCAGTCATCTGGCCCTGCTACGTGCTGAGGCGGTGAATCCACAGGCACCCAACGATTTTCTCGAAGAGGCGCGACAGCTGGCGGAGCGCATCGGCCATGAAGGGGTCTGGCTGATGGGCCCGGTGCCTGCACCGATGGAGCGTCGTGCCGGGCGCAGTCGTGCCCAGTTGCTGCTGCAGGCGGAGAATCGACAGGCGTTGCAGCGGCTTCTCGCCGTTTGGGCGCCGCAGCTGGAGACGCTCAAGAGCGGGCGCAAGGCGCGCTGGTCGCTGGATGTGGATCCGGTGGAGCTGTTTTAAGGCGATCATTCATACATCTTTAATATTCCAGCGCTAACATCGGCCGTCTTACTGACCACCCAAGCGAAAATGAGATGACTACCACCACCTATAACGCCTACAAGGTGTGGGACCGCGGTATTCGCTGGTTCCACTGGATCAACTTCCTGAGTGTGCTCGGTCTACTGGCTACTGGCCTGGTGATCTACAACGGCAAGACACTCGGTCTGGCCGGTGAGGCCAAGATCGGCATGAAGATACTCCACACCTATTTCGGTTATCTGTTTGCCGCCAACCTGCTTTGGCGCATCGTGCAGGGCTTTACCGGTAGCCGTTTTGCTCGCTGGTCGGCAATCCTTCCTGGCAAAGGCTTCGTCGCCGAGCTGGGCGATTACATCAAAAGCCTGCGTAGCGGCGAACCGAATGCCTATCTGGGCCATAACCCCCTGGGCCGCTTGATGATCCTGGCGCTGTTAGTGCTGCTAATCACCCAGGCGATAACTGGTCTGGTGCTCGCGGGTACTGATCTCTACTATCCGCCGCTCGGTGCCTGGATCGCTGAGTGGGTAGCCCCCGCCAATGTCGATCCCTCCACCCTGCTGCCTGGTAACAAGGCGATGGTCGACGCCGTTGCATGGGGAGAGATGCGAGCCTTCCGCAAGCCGTTTATTGAGGTGCATGAGATTGTCTTCTTCATCCTCGGCATCGCCATCGTGCTGCACATCGCCGCCGTGGTGATGGGCGAGATCCGCGAACGCGCCGGACTGGTCTCCGCCATGTTCAGTGGCCACAAGGTGTTGCCGAAGCAGCCGGTGGATCTCGAAGAGTAAAAACTTCTCTCACCGCAAAGGCGCAAAGAGCGCAAAGGGGGGCATGGCAGGAAGCCATGACTGCCAGGATGAGCTATCCAGGGCAACATTGGCTGCCCGAAGATATCTACAGCCTCTCTTTGCCTCCTCTGCGTCTCTGCGGTGAATTCTTTTGTCCCTTGCGCCCGTACCTCTGTAGCAAGGATAATGTCCCGCTTGTTCAATAGCATGCCTTCAGAACCGGGATACGATGAAACTCCACCTCCAGCAACTCGTTAACACCGCCCTGCAAACGCTCGTCGCCGACAGCGCCCTCGACTGTGATCTGCCCGAAAGCATCACCATCGAGCGTACCCGCGAGCGCAGCCATGGCGATTTCGCCTGTAACATCGCTATGGTGCTGGCCAAGGCAGCGCGCAGTAAGCCGCGTGATCTGGCGGAGAAGGTGGTGGCAGCACTGCCCGTATCCGAGCGGGTGGCGAAGGTGGAGATCGCAGGTCCCGGCTTTATCAACTTCACCATGGCCGAGGCGGCCTTCCACGCGGTGGTCGGTGAGGCACTGGAGGCGGGCGAGGCCTGGGGGCGTTCCACCATCGGTAACGGCAAACGGGTGCAGGTGGAGTTTGTCTCTGCCAATCCCACCGGTCCGCTGCATGTCGGCCATGGTCGCGGTGCCGCCTACGGCGCCACGGTTGCTGATCTGCTGGCTGCCGCCGGTTTCGAAGTGCATCGCGAGTATTACGTCAACGATGCCGGACGGCAGATGGATATCCTCGGCACCTCCATCTGGCTGCGTTATCTGGAGCTGGCTGGTGAGACCATTACCTTCCCCGCCAACGGTTACAAGGGCGACTACGTCTGGGACATCGCCGCCACCCTGCATCGTGAGCACGGCGATGCCTTCCGTCACGCGTCTGCCGCCGTGTTTGAAAATATCCCTGCCGATGAACCGGCAGGTGGGGACAAAGAGCTGCACATCGATGCGCTGATCGAGCGTGCCAAGCAACTGCTCGGTGCTGCGGATTACCGTACCGTCTTTGATATGGGCCTCGATACGATCCTTGCCGACATTCGTCAGGACCTGGAAGAGTTTGGTGTTGTCTACGAAGAGTGGTATTCAGAGCGCTCGTTGGTAGAGAGTGGACGGGTTGATCAGGCGATTGAACAGCTACAGAAGTCGGGTCACATCTACGAAGAGAAGGGTGCGCTCTGGTTTCGCTCCACCGAGTTCGGTGACGAGAAAGATCGCGTGGTGGTGCGAGACAATGGGGTGAAGACCTACTTCGCCTCCGACATCGCCTACCACTGGCACAAACTGGATCGCGGTTTTGATCGGGTGATCGATATCTGGGGCGCGGATCACCACGGCTACGTCCCGCGGGTGAAGGCGGCGCTTACTGCTATGGGTGACAAGGTCGACGCAGACAAGCTCGACGTATTGCTGGTGCAATTTGCCATCCTCTATCGCGGCGGCGAACGGGTGCAGATGTCGACCCGCTCCGGCTCCTTTGTCACCCTGCGCGAACTGCGTGATGAAGTGGGTAACGACGCGGCGCGTTTCTTCTACGTAATGCGCAAATGCGAACAGCACATGGACTTCGATCTGGACCTGGCCAAGTCCCAGTCCAACGACAACCCGCTCTACTACATTCAGTATGCCCACGCCCGGGTATGCAGCGTATTGCGACAGATGGCAGAGAAGGGCTTTAGCCACGATATGAAGGCTGGGGTGAAAAATCTGCCGCTACTCGGTGAGCAGCACGAACAGGATCTGATGCGTAGTCTGTCGCGCTATCCTGAAGTGGTCGAGGGCGCAGCGCTAACCCATGAGCCGCACCAGTTGGCCCACTACCTGCGCGAACTGGCGAACGACTTCCACACCTATTACAACGCCCACCAGTTCCTGGTCGATGATGCAGCTCTGCGCGATGCTCGCCTTAGTCTGATCCTGGCAGCACGGCAGGTGCTTGCTAACGGTCTGGCACTACTGGGCTGTTCCGCGCCGGATAACATGTAGGAGATATAATGGCCCGTCGCGACTACGCCAAACGCACCACCACACGCAGCAAGAAAAAGCCGCTGCCGGGATGGGTGTGGATGCTCGGCGGTCTGGTGGCCGGGCTGTTTATCGCCTTTCTGGTCTACGTGCAGAAGAACGGTGCTGCACCGACGAAAGTTACGAGCCGGGCCATAACAAAACCGGCAGTGACCGATACCCGCGAAGTGAAGAAAACCACGCCGCCGCCAGCGCCGAAAAAGAGAGACGGTGGAATTAATTTCGATTTCTATAACATCCTTCCCGAGCTGGAAGTGGTGATACCCAGTCTGGAACTGGGTAGAGGCAACGACGCGGAGAAGGCCACCTACTACCTGCAGGTCGGCTCCTTCAAAAATCAGGAAGAGGCCGAGGCGCGCAAGGCCGAATTGCTCCTGCTCAACTTTACCCCCTCCGTGCAGACCGTTACCGTCGACAACAGCCAGACCTGGCACCGGGTACGTCTTGGTCCCTTCACTGATCGGCGTTCCGTGGATAAGGCACGCCGTCGTCTACAGGACAACGGCATCGACTTCATCATGCTCAAGGATAAAAGCTAAAAAGAAGGTTGCAGGTCTCAGGCTGCAGGTTACAGGAAAACCCGTAACCTGACGTTGTTACCTGTTACCTGTTACCTGTTACCTGTTACCTTTATCTCCATGCCTTACGTCATTCTCATCGTTGCAATCCTGTTGCTGGTCTTCGGTCCCCAATGGTGGGCCCAGTGGACCTTTCGTCGTTACGCCAAAGAGCGCAAGGATATTCCCGGTAACGGTGCGGAACTGGCGCGTCATCTGTTGAAGAAGATGGAGATCGAGGATGTCGGCGTCGAGCAGACCGACAAAGGCGATCACTACGATCCCCGCTCCCGCACCGTGCGCCTGAGTGATGAGAACCATAATGGCCGATCCCTCACCGCGATTGCCGTCGCCGCACACGAAGTGGGCCACGCCATTCAGCACCATCGCAACGAAAGTCTACTTAATATACGCACCCGACTAATTATGTTTGCGCAACTGGCGCAACAGATCGGTGCCGGTTTTATGTTCGCCATTCCATTGATCACCGCATTTACCAAACTGCCGCAGAGCGGCCTTCTTATGTTTCTTGTTGGTATCGCCAGTATGGGTATGGCGACTGTGGTGCACCTGGTCACCCTGCCGGTGGAGTGGGACGCCAGCTTTAACAAGGCGCTGCCACTGTTGCGGCACTGGCAGTATGTCAGTGAAAAAGATGAAGCAGCGGTGCGTCGAATCTTGCGCGCTGCGGCGCTGACCTACGTCGCCGCATCACTGGCGAGCTTGTTGAACCTGGCGAGATGGATTCGTTTCTTTCGTCGTTGAGAAACCCAGCACAACCACCATTCCCCTGTCGCAAACCATACAAACCCTCCCATAGAAAACCGATCACATGCTGCTAACTCGTTGAAAGTTATAGTCACCTATAGCTGGTATACGCCTTGCAATGATCTGTAAATAAATGAGTCACACCGCATAACCCCCAACCACTCATACAGGCTGTCCGTCCATGTCGTTTGGTTTTGAAATGAATACCGCCTTTGCAGGCTTTGCGCCGCAGACCCCACCCGATGGTTGTACCCAGTGCGGGATGTGTCTCTCCACTTGCCCCACCTTCGTAAAAAGCGAAGATCCAGAACAGTCGCCCATGGGGCGTATACGGTTGATGCGAGCATTGGCGGATGGCAATAGCGAGGGTATGGCTGTGGAGAAGCTGGAGAGCTGTCTTGGATGCTACAGCTGCGAGTCTGTCTGCCCCTCCAAAGTTGAATACGGCAAGAGGCTGGATCAATCCCTGCTGCTCCTGCGTGAACAGCGGCCGCTACCGGGTATCACCCGCTTGATGCTGTTGCTGGCCGAAAAACGATCACTGCTGAAGAATCTGACGCGTCTCACTTACCTCGCCCAGGTGAGCGGAATGCGCTCTCTTCTTGCCCGTATGGGCCTGTTGAGAGTGACAGGAATAGAACGGATGAACGCCCTGTTGGGGCGAGTGAGGCTCCCCACCCAATTAAAAAACAGCATCGAACCTGCGCACGCCTCAAAACGTGTCGCCCTCTTCACCGGTTGCTTTAGTTCGGTGATGGAGCAGCAGGTGCAGCAGGCGGCCATAGACGTCTTCAATGCTTTAGGCATGGAAGTGACTGTGCCAAAAGAGCAGGGCTGTTGCGGTGCACTGCATCGTCACAGCGGCGAACTTGAAACTGCCGCACAGATGGCTCGTAACAATATCAAGGCATTCTCAATTGAAGAGGCAGATGCCATCGTCACTACTAGTAGTGGATGCGGTGCTGGCCTCAAGGCGTATGAGCAGTGGCTGAATGGCGAAGAGCTTGCGATACCGGTTATGGATGTAAGCCATTTCCTCGCCAATGCATTGAAACATCGTCTGGTAATGTTGAACCGTGTGTCATTAAAGGTGGCACTGCACACACCCTGCACCCTGCGTCAGGGTGAAGGGCAGGATGAGGCCGTGCTGGAACTGCTACAGAAGATTCCGGGACTAGAAATTATTCCGTTATCAGGTCAGCCACGCTGTTGCGGTGCTGGCGGTAGTCAGATGATGAGCCAACCAGAGATGGCCGATGCCCTGCGTGATGACCTGGTTCATGAGATCAAAGCGATGGGAGTCGATGTTGTCGTTAGCTCAAATCTAGGTTGTGCCATGCATCTAAGGCAGGGACTGGAGCAGATGGGGATGGATGTTCCGTTGCTGCATCCGGCTCAGCTGATCGCACAGGTAGTCGTATGAAATGAGTGAGTGTTAATAGGTGATTATTCAATAATACCTGCGTGTCTCGTTCTCAGTGCTGACCACAATCCAGCAGGATACATGCCTCTACTTATTAGCTTCCATGCAACCATGCGCACGATGAGAACGATATCCATGACGGGACGAAAATGACTCGCGCGCGCACCATGTCGATGAATTGAGTCGATTGGAATCGACACTACCTGACAACCTCTGCGACCAGATTCAATAAGTATCTCACTCTCAAAAACAAAGCCATGCTCTAGCATGTTTTGATTGATTGCGGCCTTCAGGAAGCTTGCAGGGTAGAGTCGGAAACCGGATTGACTGTCATGTATCCACTGGCCGGCTGCCCAGGATATCCAGAAATCGGCAAAGTTGTTGGCAAACAGTCGAGCCTTTGGTGTATTCGCGCGGTTATTCAGTCGCGATGCGATTACGACCTGTTGCGGGTGTCGCTGAGACACTTTTAAAAGACGTGGGATATCAGATGGTTCGTGTTGTCTATCCCCGTCCAGCGTGATAATGGTGTCGTAGCCTGCCGCTATCGCATGTTGCATGCCCTTCCACAGTGTGGCGGCCTTGCCCAGGTTTCGCTCGTTTCTTAATAGTAGTACTGGCAGATCGTCAAGTTCATTGGTAGTCGCGTCGCTAGATCCATCATCCACCACAATGACGCAGGAACAATAGTTCAACGCCTGACTGGCTACGTCACGAATTGTTGTTGCCTCGTTGTACGCGGGTATCACCACCGCAGTGGTCGTCGCATCACCCACTCTAGTACATCGCTCCGTTAACACCGATCACCTGACCAGAGACATAGGATGCGGTCTCTGAGGCAAGAAAGGATACGACAGCGGCGACTTCTTCTGGCTTGCCCGCACGTTGCATTGGCACGCTTTCCTTTATCTGTTTGGCATCGAACACCTGTTCGGTCATGCTGCCCTGAATTATTCCAGGTGCAATAACATTGGATGTGATGCCACGGGAGGCCAGTTCGATGGCAAGTGACTTACTTGCCCCATGTAGTCCAGATTTAGCTGCAGCGTAATTCGCCTGGCCTCGATTTCCAAGTGAACCTGCTATAGATGAAAGACTTATAACTCTACCCCAGCGCGTACTCATCATCGGCAGTAGCAACGGTTGGGTGACATTAAAAAAGCCGTTGAGTGTGACGTTGATGACGCTGTTCCACTGTTTTGCATTCATTCCCGCCAGGGGCGCGTCATCGTGTATCCCGGCGTTATTAACTAATACCTGAATTGGTGCGATCGCAGCTAGCGCGGATAATACCTCACTGCACTGTTCATTGTTGCTCACATCGAATACAACGACCTCGGCACTGCCGCCCTGTTCCCGTATCTCCGCGACCAGGGCTTCTGCACGTTCCGGCCGACTATTGGCATGAACCAGCACATGCAATCCATCCCGTGCCAGATGTCGACAGATGGCGGAACCGATATCTCCGCTACCGCCTGTTACCAATGCTCGCTTCATGCTGCCCCCTGTCCTACTACGGTAAGGCGTCCATCAAGTAAGGTCACTTCTTCGGCCTGTACATGAAATTGATAAATAAAGCTGCTGCCACTGCGCATCAACTCTTCTGCTTCGATAAGCAAAGGTGCTTCTATGGAATCCAGCCGTGTAGTGTGCAACGACACATTACGAAGTGCGGCAAGAAAACCAGCAGGATTATCCTCGCCGCGGCTGCGTGCCAGCAGCCCACCATGGACAGCCATTGCCTGAGCAGCGTATTCGACTCCGTGAATGGCAGCAAGCTGACCATTGCTGAGTAGCGGATTGTCACTCTGCTGGTGGCTGAGGCTGGTACAGATGATCCGTGACTCATCCCAGTATTTCACCGTATCCAGCAGGCACATAGTGCCATCATGTGGAATGAGTCCGCACAATTCTTCTCGTGCTATTAGCATGGTGAGACCATAAGTGGCAGGGCGCTGTTGTCAAAATAGGCTGGCGCTACAATCGCTGATCGTTTTGTGGCCAGTGCATGCAGTAATGGCAGAGATTCTGCTGCGGGATTAGCCTGGTACAGTGGTGCCAACTCTGCCAGTACAGCCAGATCACTCTCCTGCGCACTCTCTGCCAGGGATAGAGTGGCAATACCTGCCTTATCCACCGTGGTCAGAACCAGTGCAACGGCGAAATGTTCGTGATTAATGCCAAACCTGTCGAGGTTTCCAGGCAGAGCAATGTCGTATGCAACCAGTAATACCGGTTCCTCTGTGATGACAACCCGGCTCATGGCCTCCAGGATTCCAGAAGCAAAGCTGGCCGCACCAGTGCTGATGCTGGTTGAATGGCGTCTGGCCTTGCCAGCAATTGTCCAGTACCCCGCTGCAGCATTGTGTACTGAATTATGGAACTGGGTTGGCGAGATAGCCCGTTCAGGGAGCGTTAATGCCTGACATAGACTGTTGACGATGTCGGTGTCGCCATCGGAAGAGGCAAAGACACTGGCCAACGCTTCCGCTGGTATGCCGCTATGTCGTTGTGCTTCCTCTGCAGCCTGTAGTGCAAGCTTGATTAACTGGGTAGTGCGTCGTCGTTCATTGGGTGGCAGCAGGTTTGGACTCAGTTTGTCGATGGCTGTATGTGACCACTGTTCCTTTCCACAAAATATCTGTTGTGCCTGGTGCCAGTCTCTTAACCCCGGGGCAGTGATACCAACTCCTTTAATAGTGCACTTCATGACGTCACCCTGCCGAAAATAAGACTGCAATTGCTGCCACCGAAACCGAAGGAGTTGCTCATCGCATAGCGCACTGGCTGTGTGCCAGGCTGCAGTAAAATTTTTGTTTGTAATTCAGGGTCGGGTTGGGTGGTGTTTGCGGTAGCCGGTAACAAATCGTGTTCAATGCTGAGGAGAGTGAAGATAGCCTCGGTGATACCCGCAGCACCGAGTGTATGGCCGGTAAGACCTTTGGTAGAACTGCATGGTGGAGTGTCACAAAAAAGCCGGGCTACTGCATTGTCTTCGGCTCTGTCGTTAGCGGGTGTCGCGGTGCCGTGCAAATTGATGTAGTCGATTGCCATTGGTTCGATATTAGCCATGGCAAGTGCCTGCTGCATCGCCATTAGAGCGCCATCACCATCTGGGTGCGGCGTCGACATGTGATAGGCATCGCTGCTCTCGCCATAACCGAGTAGTGCGATCTGGTCATGATTGTTATCGGTTTTCTGCAGTATGGCAAAACCGGCTGCTTCGCCGATATTGATGCCTTTGCGCAAGATATCCCATGGGCGGCACTTTTCATCGGAAATTAGTTGCAGGGAATTGAAACCGTAGAGTGTGGTGGCGCAGAGGCTGTCCACACCACCGACGATGGCTGCGTCGCAGAGACCAGCAGCCATATGTCGGCTGGCCGTTGCAAACACTTTGGCACTGGATGAACAGGCTGTAGATACCACTAGTGATGGGCCTTCCAGTTGCAGGTAGCGACGTACAAACACGCCCAAAGAGAAGGGGTTCTGGGTTTCCATGTAGTGGTATGTGCCAGGTAGTTGTCCCTCACTATCACGCTCGCGGTAGGCCTTTTCTGTCTCCTCGATCCCTGAGGTGCTGGTGCCAAGGAAGACACCAATACGTTTTGCTCCGAGCTTCTGGCGTAACTCCGCCACCCTGTTGGCAAAACCATCCTGATTGAGAGCAAGGGCGGCAAGGCGATTATTACGGCAATCGAAGTCGGTCAGGTGTGCTGGAACGGGGTGCTTCTCGACCCCGTCGACGCGACCGATCCAGGTTGGCAGCGGGGCGTGGATATAATCATTGGCACGTAGCCCACTGCGATTCATCTGCAGGGCTTCCAGTGATGCTGCTACACCTCGGCCAAGAGCGTTGACCAGGGAGTAGTGCGTAATTATAGGTATTGCTTGATCCATGATGACCTTAAGAGGAGTTAGTCGACTTGATCTGCCGTAGCAGTGCTGTCCTCTTTTGCGTTGTATTGAACGCCGCAAATTCGTGCAAACCAGTATGCTGCTACAACCCCAAGCACGACAGTCATTCCAATGGCGTGCAGTATCGGCAAACGGGAAAGTGCGAGGATAGCAAAAACCGTAGCGGTAGATATAGCACAGACACGTAGCGCATGGGCCGTTTTACCCTGTTCTGATGGCTTATCGGTACGGCTGAAGAAGAGACCGTAATCGATGCCGATGCCGATAACCAGAAGTAACGAAGTGAGGTGGAACAGGGTCAGCTGTTCACCCAATAGGTGTAACAGTGCAACGGTGACGCTAATAGTTGCCGACAATGGCAGGATGATCCGCGTTAGCTGGTGCAGATTGTGGCTGCTCCAGCCAAGCAAGAGCAGGATAGCCATCCCTCCCCAGGCGAGATTTTGCAGTGCGGTATCGCGAAACTGCGTGAGCATTCGGTCAGTAATCCCCCTGAGCTCTATATAGCGCATCTTCTCCCCTGTTGCGGCAATGTTTTGTTGCAAGATGGCGGTATCGCTTGCTGCCGCGATAGGAATAATGCCCCACCAGGCGGTGTCACTTTTGAACAACAGGCATGTCAGGCTCTGCCCGAGCGATGTGTTCTGTATCTGTTCCAGAGTGAGTGGAGGCAGGTCCCGGCTTTGGCTAACCGCGCTAATGAAAGGTGAAAAGGCTGCACTACGGAACGGCAGCCCTTGTTCGGCCTGGTTCAGGCGTTGCTTCAGCTGGGCCGTGGTGGGCAGGGCGGCTTGCCGCTGATGCTGACGGGCCATGCTGGGCAGGCGATCTGCCAGTAGGGTATAACCGCCGATAAGTCCGTCAGCGACCCAGGACTGCATAATTGGCTTGAGCCGTTCCTGAGTCTGCAGCAGCGATTCTACGTCGTCTGCTTGGAGCAGGAGCATCTGGTTGACATCGGATACCGGAAGGTTGGCACGCAATAACCGGTCCTGTTGCCGTACCGACTCCGGTATCGGGCTCAGTGCTGTGATATCCGATTCCCATAGCGGCCGATCACTGCTTGAGAGATAGGCTAACGACAGAAGCATGAGTACTGTTGTTAACGGCAACGATATGTGGCTGATGAGACGGGACCGCGTTGGCAAGCGTGAATAATGCTTTCCTTGCCAGGGTGATGGCAGCAGGGGAGGAAGTAGATAGCGGGTGATAAGTGCGGCGGCCAGCAGTCCACTGACAGTAAAGCTGCCGAGTTGTATCAGGCCGTCGAAACGGGTGAACAGTAAAGAGATGAAACCGATGGCGGTACTGGCGACACCCAGACGCAGGGTTTTCCAGATACCTGCCAGGCTTCGAGCTGGCGACTCTCCAACTGTCAGATGGCTGAAGAGGTGTATAGGGTAATCGATCGCGATGCCCAACAGGGTGATACCGAAGGCTATAGTGATCCCGTGTACCGTGCCAAAAAGCAGGGTGGTGGTGGCCAGTGCTGTGAGCATGGCGCCAGCCAGTGGCAGGGCGCTGAGCAGTAACAGGCGCCAGGAGCGGTATGCCAGTAACAGGATCAGCACAACAGCCAGGGAGGCGGTCAGTGTTGCCAGACGTGCCTCACTACGTATGGTTTCGCGGCTGGCAACGGCGATAGCCGGTGCACCGCTAATGACAAGCTGTGCAGAATCATGCTGGTGCAGGGTGGCGAAAGCGTTGCGGATAACTGCCAGATTATCCTGCTGCGCATCCAGATCGAATCCGGCGGCACGGGTTTCGGCAAGTAGCAGGGCGCGACCATCCGTACTAAACCAGACGCCATGTTGTCGCAGCGGAGTTGTATTTCCCTGCCACTGCTGGAGAAGGTGACGGAAGTTTGCAGTAGGATCGGCAGCAAGGTTTTGCTTGGTGTAGAGCCCCGTTAGTGAGCGGAGTTCCTGTAGTCGTTTTTGCAGGGCTTCGTGCAGGCCGGTTACGGAAAAATCGGAGTCCTTAAGCAGATAGCGATAACGAAACCACGGTTCCTGAATCGAGTCGCCTAGTTGGAGTTCACCATTACGTACTCGCGTGAAGTGAGGCGCGTTACGCAGTGTCGTAGCAAGTTGACTGCTAAGTCGGGCTGCAGCGACACTATTTTTTGCATTGATTGCAAGCAATAGAACTCGATTGCTATTGCCGTTTTGTAGTTGCTCCAGTAATAGCTGTTCTTCAGGACCGGTGCTATTTGGCAGGAACGCACTCATATCGGTGCTGATTTGTGTTTTTGTCGTAACAATAACTGCCCCGCTCAGTAGTAGCAGCCATAAAATAACGGCGGTGATAGAACTATTTTTCATTCCGTTCACTGAGCTTTAGTTGGCTGCTATCGCCACTTCTCTCGACGGTTTCAATCAGGCGTACTCGATTGTAGGAACCGTGCATGGTTATAGTACGGATAATCACAGCAATCTCATCCTGTTTCGGTTCCAGCAACAGGGTCCAGTCGTTCAGCACTCCGCTCAAGGTGATGTGGTAATAGCGTTGCAAGGTTTGTTGATCGCCTGCCAGGGTGGCGCGGAATGAGGCAACAAAGGCTGCGAGTGCCGGATAATTGTTGAGGGAGATTTGGTGCTGCTCACCATTTTGCTGGATTTGAAGTTGTTCTCCTTCAATCCGGTAACTATTTCCACCATCGGTGGAGATTTTTTCCAGGATATCGGGTGCATGGAAAGTCAAAGTGCCGTGGGACTCCAGTGGGATTTCCAACATTGCCAAATACTGTTTCTCAGCATAATCGGCGCGACGACTCTCGACAGCGGAAAATTGCGCCATTAATTGCGGCAGGGTTATTGGTGCGGCCTGTACCACAATCGGCAGCAGCAGTAACAACAGGCTATTTATCGTCTTGCCAGTAAGCATAGAAATTGAACCAGTTATAGGGGGCATCTTTTACTTTATCTTCAAGGCGATGAGCATATTCACAGGTCCAGGTGTGCAATGCCTGTTCGCGCTCAGAACGCTGTACGTCGATACCTTCTGTAAGAAGTTCAAAGTACAGGTCATAACGATTTCCTCCACGGTAGAGACCAAATACCAGGATCACAGGTACCTTTAGCGTCAGTGCCAGAAGCATTGGTCCTGCAGAGAATTTAGTCTTGCTGCCAAGAAAATCACAGCTCACCACCTTGTTGCTTTCAGCAACGCGGTCGCCAAGCATGCCAACCATAATGCTTTCATCCAGTGCTTCTTTCACACGCAATAGGGAGTCGGGATGCCCTAACGGGATAACCGTTTCTGCAATGCCTGGGTTGATGGCGTTGAGCAGAGTAGTAAGGTGTTCGTTGTGTGTCGGGTACATCAGTACGTTTACCCGCACATCCTTTTGTTCCACAGCGATGGCACGTAATACTTCAAAGCTTCCTAGATGGGCGCCAAGAAGCAGACAACCCTGTCCGGCTTTAGCATATTGAACAAGTTGTTCCAGTCCGTGCAAACGGATATCGAACAGATCAAAACGACCACTAAGGAGATAGACACGATCGAGTATGGTGGCTGCGAATGTGTGTATGTGACGCGCTACTTGCCACATGCCAGGACGACGACCAAAGATCCTTGTTAGAAATTGTACCGAGGCGTTTCTGGAGCGGGTGGCAAAGAGGAGGAAATAGAGAGTGATGGGGTAGAGTAAAAGACGTGCGCTGTCTCTCCCAAGGTGTTTTGCCACCCAAAGTATGATCGATATGGCAAAGGGAGAACCACGTTCTTTCTGTTCTAGCCATCTGTTGCTCATGCAATATTCCGTTGAAGAGAGACATTCCCCTGAGCAATGAGGCGGTCTGTCGTTCGGCACTCGAAGGTCGCACTCTTTTCGTCGCGTATCCCGATCAGGATGGACATTGTCTGTTCAGGTAATAATGGTGAAATGAATTTGGTATCACGTATCTGTACGAGTGAGAGTTTGCCCGGTATTTCATCTAATGCCTGGAGAATACAATCAAGAATCACTACACCTGGTACTACCGGATTTCCAGGGAAATGGCCTGACAGAGCCGGGTGGTTAGCTCGAATGCAGCATGTAGATTTAAAAGTTTGCATTTAGTCTCTCCTTAACTGCGCTAACAGCTTAAGCAGTTCATGGCGAGGTAATTTGCCGGATTCTGTACGTGGTAGTTGGGCTACCTGATAAAGTGGTCTTGGAAGATATACGAGGTCAATTTGATTTTTAAGTCTCTCCAGGATCTCTTCGTGAGAAAGTTCTGGTGCCACCACCAAAGCACAGAGTCGAGAAATCGATTGCTGCCCATTTGCGGGCGCTTCAAAGAACACCCCGTCCTTCACTCCGGGTATAGCTAACAGCTTATGGTTTAGATCACTGAGTGAAACCCGCTTGCCGGCAATCTTAATCATATCGCTATTTCGACCGAGGAGGGTGAAGCGGTTCTCGCTCTCTTTGCAAATACGGTCATGTAGGACCACAGGATGAAGTAGATGACCACCCGAAACCGTAATAGATTCATTGTCGACTGTATCGGCATGAATCTGTAGCCCATGATGGAGGGTCCACTTTTTCTCCACACTTGTTCTGCGTGTGGCGATAGCACCTGTTTCGGTGCTTCCATAGATCTCCTGTATCTGAGCGTTAAAATGTTTCTCAGCGCTTTGCGCCAGCTGGGTTGAGAGTGGTGCGGTGGCAGAGATGATTCTGTTAACTTCTGGCCAGGAGAGATTTGCCTTCACACAGGCGTTAAGGTGTATCGGTGTCGTTACTAATAGACCAGGAGCAGTTAGAGAGGATAATGTTTGTTGCAGGTCGTGAGGGAAAAATGGTCGCCCATTGTGCAGGCTCATGCCCGCGACAAGTGGCATAATTATTGTTGTTTCAAGGCCATACATATGTTGAGGCGGTACGGTAGCTATCACGGTATGTGCTTTGTTTTCTAGACCTAGCATCCGTACTGTAAATTCTGAGCCGCGATAAAGTTCTCCCCAACTTTTTTCCCATGGCACAGATTGCCCAGTACTACCCGAGGTGAATACTACTACACAGCGTTGAGAAGCTGGAAACACAGGGATGTCTTCAGGGGTGTCGTCTTCTATCTCAACTAGTTCGACCGGATACTGTTCAATATTTAGATCAGACTGTGGTTTATCCACGAAGCAAGGGCAGTTGCCGTAGCGTGCAGAGACACTTTGTAGTTCACCTGGCGAACGATTGGCTGGTAGTAGACTGGTCTTTCCTTGCAACAACATTGCAGTGAAAACAAGCAGGAAGTGGTAGCGATCATCACACAGATTTATCACATACTCATGTTGAGGAAGACGTTGTGCCAGACGTCGTGCCTGTTTAAGAAAAAAACGTTGTGAAATTGCTTTGCCGTTATTCCAGGAAACGGTTGCATTCGGATCCGGCCGCGGTAGCAGGGGAAATAACTGGTACATCATCGCTGTTGAAAGAGTTTGCGGTAGTTAATGGAAAAGAGTCGTGAAAGAAAATACTTTATTGACATCCGCTCGGCAGGATTGACAAAGAAACGGCGGCAGAAGAACTCCACGATGAAGAAAGAAACTATAAACAGATAATTGTAGAAGTTAGTGAAAAGAGACCACTGCTGCTGCGGAGCAAAAAGTGTCAGAGCAATCACTTCAACTAACATCAGTAGAAGAAATATTACCCAGCCAATCGTCACCGCATGAGTGTATCGTAGCAATTGGGCGCTGGGATTTTCATGCATCAATCTGGCAATGCGGCTGACTAAAGGGTCACTATCGGGTAGCAAACTACGAAAAAAAATGCCGAATAGCAGGAGAATCGTTAATATTGGTGGGGCGTAAAGTATCATGCCCGCTGAGTGAGGCGTAAGCTCGGCGACTATTCCTACTCCAAAAACAAGTAATACCCAATAGATAGTGCGCCAAGATTGAAGTTGTAGAAAAAATAGCAAGATAAGGTTTACCAAAGCCGGCCAGAACACGCCGGTAAGCACACCCATGTGCACCAGAAATGGGTAGGCTATAAGTAGAAGTAGTGAGGCAGACGGAGATGCCAGCACCGATTTCTCATGACTCACGACGGCGTTCGATATGCTGGCTCAGCGCGCGCAACGAGGAGAATATCTGTGCATTGTCCTCGTCATCAGAACGTAGTTGCACACCATATTTCTGGGAAATGGCCAGTGCCAGTTCCAGTGCATCAATGGAGTCCAACCCCAGTCCATTTTTAAATAGTGCGTTTTCCGGATCGATGTCATCGACTGCGATATCCTCCAAATTGAGGGTGTCGATGATGAGTTGGGCAACTTCTTTTTCCAATGCTGATATCGTGTACATTTGGTGTCTATATTCCTGACTATGCTAGAGGCATCATTTTTGTGAAGCAGTTAACATTATACGCCTTTGACACGAAAAATTTAACGAATCGAGTAGAGTAATTTAGCTAATTCGCTCCAGACTTTTATGGTCTTTGACCAATTTTGCCCAATACCGTCCGCTGTAGTACCAGTGTAGAAAGAGCCCCTCGATAATGAGTCTGAAGAGGATGTGTGGCGTAAGCTGGAGTGAGTTCTCCGCAGCGCAAAGCTGCGGCTTCAGGCCCATACCCCTTGCCATTGCTGCGCTACGTGCCAGGTGGTAGCTGCTGCTGATAAGAGTAAAATCGGGTTCCTGCCCAAGGAGGTGACGGATTTGTTGCAAATTTTCGATGGTGTGGCGGGAGCGCTCTTCCAGAAGCACTTTGTTCGCATCACAGCCCAGTGATATTAGATAATTGTACCCTGCGAGCGCCTCGCTCGACTCTCCTTTAGTGGTTACCCCCCCAAGTATGCAGATCGACTCACCTGTACCTGACTCGAGTAGTCGTAGTGCTCTACGCAAGCGTTGGCGAAAATCTTCGCTGCACTCCCCCATCTGAAGCTGCATGCCAAGAACCACCAGTTGGCGACAGCGAGATACTGTGGTCGGTGTCCGCTTCGCCACCCGCCAGACATGAAACTGCGCTAACAGTAATGAAAGACCACCTGTTGCAGTGATGGTGAGCAGGGAAATCAAAAGCATTTTGATGCCGCTGCCGCCAATACTTGAGAGACGAATTCGGGATATCTGCATAGGGTCAGCTAATCAAATTCGCTTACGCAGCCAATTGGCAATGGCTTCTATCTCCGACGGACAAACACTATGCGCCATGGTGTACTCATGCCACTCCACTTCATGTCCTAGCTCCATGAGTCGATCGCGAGAACGCTGCGCGCCATCGATCTGGATGATCGGATCACCATTACCGTGGGCCATAAAGATCGGAATGTTATGGTTGGCGGCGTGTTTTTCGTCGGCCACCGTATCGGCCAGCGGCAGGTAGGTGGAGAGTGCGATGATACCGCCGAGGGTTTGTGGGTAGCGTAGACCGGTGTGCAGTGCGATGGCCCCACCCTGGGAGAATCCGGCGAGGAGGATGCGCTCAGCGGCGATGCCGCTCTCAATCTGGTTTTGAATCCACGCCTGGATCTGCTGTTCCGATTCGCGAGTCCCTTTGGCATCCTGCCCCTCTCTCAGGTCGGGTGCGGTGATGTCGTACCAGGCGGGCATCACCATGCCGTTATTGATTGTCACCGGGCGCATCGGCGCATGGGGGAAGATAAAGCGGATCGCCATATCCTCCAGCCCCATCTCAGGAACGATAGGTTCGAAGTCGTGGCCGTCGGCCCCCAGACCGTGTAACCAGATCACCGCAGTGTCGGCTGGATGGTGTGGTTCGATGACAACAGCAGGTAGCAGTGCTTCACTCATGTGGGTTAACTCTTCGATGGTTTGGTGTGGCCCAAGATAGAGGTGAGGCCCCATCACTGCAAGCGGCTTCTATTTAGAGGCCAAGGCCGTATAATCGACCGCTTGGGCTTTTATGACTGGGGTGTGCTATGTGTTATTGCCGTGCGCAGTATTTGTTGGTGGCAGTGATTTTCGCTTTGGGCGTGTTGAGTATGCTCTCAGCCTGTGGCGCCAAGGGTGAACTCTACCTGCCGCCACAACAGCAAGAAAAGCCTCAGAATACAGATAAGTAAACGGAGTTTATGGACTACTTCAACTATCAGCAGGGGCGTCTCTACGCCGAACAGGTGGACCTGACCGAACTGGCACAACAGTACGGTACGCCCGCCTATGTATACTCACGCGCCACCATTGAGCGTCACTGGCAGGCTTTTGATGCTGCTATGGCAGGGGTGGAGCATCTGGTCTGCTACGCAGTTAAGGCCAACTCCAATCTGGCGGTGCTCAACCTGATGGCGCGTCTCGGTTCCGGTTTCGATATCGTCTCACTGGGTGAGTTGGAGCGGGTGATTGCCGCTGGCGGTGATCCGGCCAGGGCGGTCTTCTCAGGCGTGGGTAAGCGGACCAATGAGATCCGCCGGGCGCTGGAGCTGGGGATCTACTGTTTCAATGTGGAGTCGGAATCGGAGCTGGAGCGCATAGATGCTATTGCCCAGGAGATGGGGCTGCGCGCGCCCGTCTCGCTACGGGTCAATCCCGACGTGGATGCCAAGACTCATCCCTATATCTCCACTGGGATGAAAGAGAACAAATTCGGCGTCACCATCGACCGCGCCACCGAAGTCTACGCCCGAGCGGCGGAGATGGAGGGGATTCGCGTCCTCGGTATCGATTGTCACATCGGCTCGCAACTGACCCGACTCTCCCCCTTTGTGGATGCGCTGGAGCGGGTGCTCATGCTGGTGGACCATCTTTATGAGATGGGCATTGCCCTGTCGCACATCGATCTCGGCGGCGGTCTCGGTATCAACTACAAAGACGAGGAGCCGCCACTGCCCGGCGACTACGTCGCACCGCTGCTGGATCGGCTGGCCGGACGTGATCTGAAGGTGTTGATCGAACCGGGTCGTGCCATCGTTGGTAATGCCGGAATGCTGCTGACCCGAGTCGAATACCTGAAGCTCCATGAGGAGAAGAACTTCGCTATTGTCGATGCGGCGATGAACGACATGCTACGCCCGACACTCTACCAGGCGTGGCAGGCGATCCTTCCGGTGATACCGCGTGAAGATATGAAGGCCAAAACCTATGACGTGGTCGGTCCCATCTGTGAGACCGGTGACTATCTTGGCAAGGATCGTGAATTGGCGATTGAAGAGGGTGACTTGCTGGCGGTGCGTTCTGCAGGTGCCTACGGCTTTACCATGAGCTCCAACTACAACAGCAGACCCCGTGCAGTGGAGTTGATGGTCGATGGTGATAAGGCGTATGTAGTGCGTGAGCGTGAGGTGCTGACGCAACTGTGGCAGGGCGAAAAGGTATTGCCCGAGGCATGATGCAGCGTATTCCCGAAACGGAATTAATGGACGACTTCGAACAGGCCAGGGCCTATGCCCTGGCCGATTTCTCTGAGCCGCATAACCACTTCATCGAGCTCTTCCGCGAGAAATTTCCCAACGAGGTCACTGGTGTGGTGCTGGAACCGGGCTGTGGTACCGGTGATATCACTCAGCGTTTCGCCGAGGCTTTCCCAGCCTGCCGTATTCACGCACTGGATGGTGCAGAGCAGATGTTGATGTTTGCCCGCCAACGTATTGATTTTGCCAGGTTACATGAACAGATCAGGATTTTCTGCCGTACCCTGCCGGTAGAGGAGATGCCGCTGGAGAAGTACGACGTGGTTATTAGCAACAGCCTGCTGCATCACCTCATCGAACCGCAGGTGTTGTGGCAGGCGGTGAATCAGTTTACCCGTCCCGGTAGCGCCGTATTTATTATGGATCTGAGGCGTTGTGAATCCAGCGAAGCAGCGAGGCAAATGGTGCAGCAGTATGCGGTCAATGAGCCGGAAGTGTTGCAACAGGATTTCTACAATTCGCTGCACGCGGCATTCACCCCGGATGAGGTGAGTGAGCAGTTGCATGAAGCGGGACTGGACACGCTAAAGGTGGAAGTGATCAGCGACCGCCATCTGATTATCTACGGCAACGTTTGAGTCGATGTCACACCCGCCCGATTTCAGCCGGGTATAAGTTTCACCTGCATAATGATCTGCTTCCATGCACTTGCTATGGTAGATAGACAAAGGACTGCGATGCAGGCAATACAATGATCTCGAAGTTGTTCAACTTTTTTACACGCGGCCGGCGAGGACTCACTCTGGTCTCGCATCTTGTCGCGATCACCTCTGTGTTTATGGTGGTGGTTCTCTACTACTCCGATAACCCCTTCTTCGAGGCCTTTGAAGATAAAAGCTACGACCTGCGTTTTAGTCAGTGGCGTGGTCCGATTAAGCCCGATGATCGGATTGCCATCATTGCCATTGATGAAAAGAGTATTGCTGAGCTGGGTCGTTTTCCCTGGAGTCGCATCGAATATGTTCGCCTTCTAGAGCAGCTGTCCAACGCAGGCGCCAGGGCGGTATTGCTGGACGTCTTTTTCCCTGAGCAGGAAAATTTTGAGGTGGATCAGGCTTTTGGCAATGCCCTGAAGAGAGCGGGGAATGTCACTCTGGCGGAAACCTTTAGTCTGCATGATCTAAAGATTACCGGGGTGACACGCAGTTTGCCGCAGATTGAATCAAACGCTGCCGCCGTCGCACATATCAATCTGTTACCAGAAGATGACGGCACCTTTCGACGCAATCTATTGTTAATGCAGGACGGGGATACCCTGGTTCCCTCCCTGGGTATGGCGGGCGCAATGGCCGCGCTGGATATTAAAGAGTTTCAACTCGGCAGCTTTAGCATCACATTAGGCGATCGCGAGATTCCCGTAGATCCTGGCTACAGCTATGCCATGTGGATCAACTTTGTTGGCCCTTCTCGAACCTTCCCCTATTACTCCTTTACCGATGTAGTACATGGACGAATTGATAAAGCGCTGCTGAAGGATAAGGTGCTATTTGTCGGTGCTACTGCTCTCGGTATCTATGACCTGCGGGTTACGCCGTTTGATAAAAACTCTCCCGGGGTGGATGTGCACGCCAATGTGGCTGAGAGCATCATCAGTGGGCGTTTCATCAGCCAGTCTGGGATGGATGCACTGTTCGATATCTTTTCCATCCTCTTGCTCGGATTCGCTGCATACTATCTAACTCTGCGCCTACCTTACTACGCGGTATTGCCTGCAAATCTCCTGTTACTAGTTTCCTATCTCTGGTTCACCTACCTGGCCTTTATTGCCGGACACTGGTTGAGCATGATCTATCCATCGCTGGCCGTGATCCTTGCTCTCTCCACTGGAGGAGGTTATCGCTATCTGGTGCTAGAGAGGCTGGCGCGGGAGATGCGTTCGATGTTCTCCAGTTACC
The DNA here is from genome assembly GCA_050295975.1 of Thiohalomonadaceae bacterium. Lineage (GTDB taxonomy): Bacteria > Pseudomonadota > Gammaproteobacteria > Thiohalomonadales > Thiohalomonadaceae > JAPHTQ01. The sequence goes on along the minus strand of JBNKQR010000005.1, from coordinate 10,538 downwards.
TTTCGCCAAAACTGGTGGCGCGACTGGAGCGAAAGCCCGAACTCGCGCGTATCGGCGGCGATAACAAAGAGATCACTGTGGCCTTCACCGATATTCGAGGTTTCACCTCATTTAGCGAGAAACACAAGCCGCAGGAGGTGGTCTCACAGCTCAATGAATACCTCGATGCCATGGTTCAGGTGGTTGATCGCTTCGATGGTACCGTGGACAAGTTTATGGGAGACGGCATCATGGTCTACTGGGGCGCGCCACTACCCCAGGCGAACCATACTCAATTGGCGATGAATTGTATGCTGGCGATGGAGGAGACCATGCAGCTGCTCTGCTTCCGCTGGAAAGAGCAGGGCAAAGAGCCCTTTGCCCTGCGTGCCGGTATCGAATCTGGTGAGGTGGTGGCGGGAAACATCGGCTCACGTAGCAAAAAGATGGAGTACACGGTCATCGGTGACCCGGTGAACATGGGGGCGCGGCTGGAAGGTTCAGCAAAATATTACGGGGTTGAGTTCCTGGTAGGGGAAGCGGCCTACCAGCTCAGTCGTGATGACTTCCATTTCCGCGAAATCGACAAAATCAGGGTGCTAGGGAAGGATATCCCGGCTACCGTTTATGAACTGCTCTCTCCCGCCAGCGAACCCGAACCCCCGTTGGTCGGACTGTTTGCGACAGCGTTGAAGCTATATCGGGAAAGACGCTGGGATGAGGCTAGAGAAGCGTTTCAAGCGATTTTGGACCAATTTCCCACAGACCGGCCAAGCGAATTATACTTGGAACGGTGTGGTTTCTTTGCCGACAACCCGCCAGAAGAGGATTGGGACGGCGTTTTCAATCGTCTTAGTAAATAGATATGGAACCAAGCAAGTCGGTACCTAGTCACAATCACGGCGTTGCAACAATGGACAACCTCCTGGGATGCAAATGATTATGCGTAAACTCACAACCCTATCACTGACTCTCCTGCTGGCGGCCTGTGCCTCCACCCCAGAGTTGCCGCCACCATCCGCCGGTTTTGCCAAAATTGACTTTGTCTCCGAAATCAAGACACCCGGTGCGACCAGTCTGTTGGCGTGGCACGACGGGCGTTACTACTACGCCACCAAAAAAGGCGCAGTGCGCGTAGTGGATGAATCGGGTAAGGGGTTAATGACGCTACAGGCCAAGGATGGCCGCGGGGATGCGGTATTGCGTCATCCAGTTGCCGCCACGGTAGGGAATGGGTTGCTCTTTGTGACCGACAATGAAAACAGTCGGGTCGCCATGTTTTCCCTCAAAGGAAAATATCGCGGCAGCTTCGGTGGGAGTGGCCCCGGTGAATTGCGTGAGCCACACGGCATCGCTTTCTACGATGGTGTGGTCTACGTAGCCGATAGTGGCAATGATCGTATTCAACTCTATGGTGATAACGGCGTCTTTATCGCTACCCTGGAGATTAAGAGTGCGCCGGAGAACGAAAAAGCAAAGAAGAACAAGCTTCCCTATGAATTGAAAAAGCCTGGAGGTCTCGACATCGACGCCGAGGGCCATATCCATGTCTTCGATGGTGAGACCTCAATGATTAAGGTCTACAACCAGCATGGCGGTTTTCTGCGCCACCTGGTGCTCAAGGGAAAACCCGCTGGTTTCCGGGTTGCTGCTGACGGCACCTATGTGATCGATCTCTCTAGCTACACCATCCAGAAATTCGATTTCAGTGGCAAGCTGCGTTACTACTTCGGCTCCAAGGGTAAGGGGCGCTCCCAGTTCCAGGGCATTGCTGGTCTGGCGTTGCACGACAATGACCGTATCGCTGTCGGCGATAACATCAAAGGGGTCGCCAACCTGTTCCAGTTAGAGGTCGCTGAAGCGCCTCCCGTGGTAGAGCGCGAACTAGCGCGTACCTCAGTGCGTCTGTTGCAGTCAAACAAGCTGACTGTGAAGCACGTGGCCTATGCCAACGGCTCTGTTTATGGTGTGTCGGCGGATAAAAAAGCCATTGTGCGTTTCGATCAAGGTGAGAGAGCAGAGAAGATAGCGCTGGCCGAGGAGATCAAACCGGGAGCGCTGGCGGTTGATAGCGATGGTTCACTCTGGCTTATCGACAAGGGTAAGTCGCGCATCCTGCATCTGGATCCAGGCGGTAAACAACTCGCGGCCTTTGGCAGTGACGGTAGTGGTGCCGGGCAACTGAATGATCCGACGGACATCGCTATCTCTTCCAGTGGGGTGATCTTCGTTGCTGATCCCGGCAATCGCTGGGTACAGGCCTTCAGTCGTGCAGGGGTTTTCCTCAACGTGCTGCGCAATGGTAAGAGTGAACTGTTTAGTAAGCCCGCTGCGATTACTATCGATTCAAAAGATAATCTCTATGTGCTGGATCGTGGTCGCACCACGATTACGACCTTCTCTCCGCGAGGTGAGGTGCTTGGCGAATTTGGCCGCGACAAGGAGCAGCCGATCCATCTGGATAGCCCGGTTGGGCTGGTTGCCGGGGCCGATGAGATCACTGTGCTGGAAGAGGATGGCATCAAGTGTTTCAATCTCAAGGGTGAGTACCTGCGCCGCTTTGGTGCCAAGGGCAAGGGTGTTGGTGAGGTCTATCGTCCAACCGAGATCACACCGGTCGGCGATGCCGCCTACGCGATTGCCGATAGTGGTAATCAGCGACTGCAGGTTATAGCGACTTTGCACAAACCCGATGCACCAGTAGAGATAGCCGCCAAGGGTCGTTCACACGGTGCCGAGATCAGCTGGCAGAAGAGTGCGCTCCCCTATATTAAGGAGTACACCATTTACCGTGCCAACGAGGAGCAGGGGCCTTTCCTGCGTGTCGGTGGGGTCACGGGAGATAGTTTTATCGATGAACGGTTGACACCGGAGCAACACTACTACTATCGCGTGGCGGCCCAGAGTGAATATGGTTACGAAGGTGCCCCTGGCGCAGTCGTGGAAACCGTAGCGGAGAAGTATGCCCCGGCGGTGATGGAGAATGTGCTGGTGGTACCGGATGTGTGGAGCCTGAAACTGATCTGGGCACCACTGGAGACCGCCTATGTGGAGAACTATCTGATCTACGAGAAAGTCGGTGATGAGCTTATCAAGGTAGGAGAAACCAAAGAGAACGAGTTTGTTCAACGCGGCCTGGAACCGGAGAAGAACTATGCCTTCTATATCTCTACCCTGAGTGTCGACGGTATCGAATCGGAGAAACTTAAGGTACACGGAACTACCCGTACCAATAACCGTGCACCGTTGGTACTGGAGACTGTCGATCTGACCGGGATTTTCTCCAACTCCTATAAGCTTTATGAGCGTGATGGTCTGGGCAAGGTGCGTCTGACCAACAACACCGGTAAACCGATGGAGAACGTCAAGGTTACGTTTACCATCAAGAACTACATGGACTTTCCCAGTGAGATCAAGGTGAAACGACTGGAACCTGGTGAGAGTCAGGAGCTTCCTTTACAGACGGTCTTCAATAACAACATTCTCACTGTCACCGAAGATACTCCGGTGCAGAGCAAGATGGTTGTCACCTACTTCGAGGATGGCAAAGAGAAAACCATCGGCCAGAACCAGTCGATCAATCTCTACGAAAAACACCGTCTACTCTGGTCCGAGCGCGGTCGTTTCGCCGCCTTCGTTACCCCCAAGGACCCGGTGATTCTCAACTATGCCCGTAGTATTACCAATCAGTATCCAGAAAGCCGTGACCCACTACAGTGGGCGGCGGCGGTTTTCAGTGCGCTAGGTGTTAGTGGCATTAGTTACATACAGGACCCAAACAACCCCTATCAAGTCACATCAGGTAAGGTTGATACCGTTGACTATGTGCAGTACCCACGAGAGACGATGGAGCGTAAATCGGGCGACTGCGATGATCTGGTGGCGCTCTATTCCACTGCGTTGGAGAGCATGGGTATCTCGACGCGGGTGATCGAGGTGCCGGAACACATGCTGATGATGTTCTCAACCGGTATCGCCGCTGACAGTGACGGCTATACCATGGACAACATGTATGTGATCCAGGACGGCGTCCTTTGGGTACCGGTTGAGGTGACACTGGTGGGCAAGTCCTTCACCACCGCATGGGAGAAAGGCAGTGAGACCTACTACAAGTGGCAGGGTAAGGATCTCTCCCTGCTCAATGTGCATGACTCCTGGAACACCTACAAGCCGGCTAGTCTGCCGCAATATGACTGGAAGCCACCTGCAGTTAAGCGTGAAGCGATAGATAAGCGTTTCCCGGATCAGAATGCCACCCTTAAGCGCATCGCTGCACGTACCCGTATGCAGCCCTTCGTCAAGGCGATAGAGGCCAACCCCGATGATCTTGATGCACAGATCCAGGCGGGTATTATCGCAGCCAGAACCGGAGATTACCCAACCGCAGAGGGGTATTTTAGTGCGGTGTTGGCACAGCAACCGGATAATGCCAAGGTGCTCAATAATCGTGGCAACCTGCGCTATATCCAGGACAAATATCAGGAGGCGGTTAGCGACTACGAAACCGCTGCTGCGGTTGACCCGAGCGACGCACTCATTCAGGTCAATCTGGCGAAAACCTTCATGGCACTTAAAGATTTAAAGAGCGCCGCTGCGGCGTTCAAAAAAGCAGTCGAAATCGACCCGACGGTAAAACAGCGTTTCAGAACGATGGCGATCGATTTGAGCGACAGTTAACATCGGTGATAACGGATAATCTGATTAGATCGAGGTACCGATATGAAAAAGATAATTATATTGATGTGTGGCCTGTTACTGACGTGTAATGTAGTGGGGGAAGAAGTAAAGAGGGCAGAAGAGGGCTTGCTGGATACCCTGCGTAAGAAGATTGAAATGCTGATGCCGAAGAAGAAACTACAGACCACTACCGCAGTTGGTGGGGTGCGTGGCAGCAAGGCTGATGCCAATGAGCTCTACTGGAAAGGTGAAAAGGGCGAAGAAGGTATTGATGCCGATGAGTTGGCCGCCTTTGACGAGGCCCTGGCCCTGGCCGAAGCGGGTGAGATGGTTGCGGCGGAGAAGGAATTGAGTTCCTTTATCAAAAGCTATCCCTACAGCCAGCTACGTGAAGATGCAGAGCAGGCACTGGTCTACGTTAAAGAACGACATCCATTACCCAAACAAAAGAATTAATTGTTCATAGAGGAGTAGGAAACATGTCAGCAGGCTGGATAACACTCGGTGTCATTGTCGTACTCGTTATTTATCTCATTGCCATTTACAACGGTCTAGTGGCACTGCGTAATCGGGTTAAGAACGCTTTTTCCCAGATCGGTGTGCAGTTGCAGCGCCGCTACGATTTGATTCCCAATCTTGTAGAAACCGCCAAGGGTTACATCAAGCATGAGCGGGAGACCCTGGAGGCGGTGATTGCTGCACGTAATACGGCTCAGGCGGCGGCGGGCAAGGCGGGTCAGGATCCGACCGATGGTGCAGCGATCCGTGAGCTGGCCGGTGCCGAGACAATGCTTGGGTCAGCGATGGGACGATTCTTTGCCCTGGCCGAGGCCTATCCCGATCTCAAAGCCAACCAGAATATGATGCAGTTGACCGAAGAACTCAGTAGTACAGAGAATCGCATCGCCTTTGCCCGTCAGGCATACAACGATGCGGTAATGACCTACAACACCAAGTGTGAATCATTCCCTGATAACCTGGTGGCCGGAAAATTTGGATTTAAGCAGTCAGAGCTGCTGGAACTGGAAGATACCGAGGCACGTAAAGCAGTCAAAGTCTCATTCTGAGTTTGCGACCAAGGGGATAGGGTATGGATTTCTTCGCCGCGCAGGATAATGCGCGCAAGAACACAAAGTGGCTGGTACTGCTATTCGTTTTAGCTGTTTTCACTATCATTGTGTTGATCTATCTGGCTGTGGTGATTCTTTTTTCCTACTCCAACACAGCCCAGATGGCTGAGCCGATCCGTTTCTGGCAGCCCGAGTTATTTCTCAATGTCTCATTGGCAGTTTCTGCGGTAATCCTCTTCGGTAGTCTGTATAAATCCATGGCACTTGCCGCCGGTGGCGGTACGGCTGTGGCTGAATCCCTTGGTGGGCGTCAGGTCAGTCGTGGTACCCGTGATCCACTGGAGCAGCGCCTGCTCAATGTGGTGGACGAAATAGCGATTGCTTCAGGGGTACCAGTGCCTGAGGTCTATGTGCTCGATCATGAACAGGCGATCAACGCCTTTGCTGCAGGTTCCGACTTAAACAGTGCGGTGGTAGCTGTTACCCGTGGCTGTCTGGAAGAGTTGAAGCGAGATGAACTGCAGGGGGTGATCGCTCATGAATTCAGCCACATTCTCAATGGTGACATGCGTATCAACATCCGTCTGATGGGAATTATTTTCGGCATTCTAATGCTGACAATAATTGGTCGAATTGCATTGCGTGGAGGTAGTCATAGCAGATCAAAAAACAGCGGTGGTGTTGCGATGTTGGGGTTGGCACTGCTGCTGGTGGGATATGTCGGTCTCTTTTTCGGTAATCTGATCAAGGCGGCGGTATCGCGGCAGCGCGAGTTTCTTGCCGATGCGGCCGCAGTGCAATTCACCCGTAATCCGGCAGGACTTGCCGGGGCCTTGAAACGGATCGGTGGTTTTTCCGATAACCGCATTCAAAATCCCAATGCAGAACAGGCCAGCCATATGTTTTTTGATACCGGTGTGGCACTACATCTCAATCTTCTTGCTACTCACCCACCACTGGAAGATCGCATCCGTCGTCTGGAACCGATGTTCCAGGGCAAAATAGAAGAGGGCGTGATGAATAGTGCTGCTACGAGTCTCTATAGCGGACTCGCTGCGGGACAAGCGATCTCCATGACACCGGAAGCGGTGCGCCATAGTGTGGGTAACCACGATCAACGCCACCTAGGTTATGCCCACGATTTACTCGCAGCGGTACCAGCACAAATTTTGAACGACGTGCATGATCCTCAGCGTGCCCGAGCGGTGATTTACGCTATGCTGGCGGTCTCCCTGCCGCAGCCCTCTCAGCAGTTACCACAACTTCTCCATGACGAAGACTCAGAGCTTATTGGTTTGAGTGGGAGCTACGACATTAGTTCTGTAGACCGAGCGGCGCGCCTACCGCTGGTTGAACTCGCCATCCCTGCGATACGCGAAATTGATGGTAACAGCGCCGATTTGTTACTAAAAAATTCCCGTGCCCTTATCGATGCCGATTCACGGGTAACGGTATTTGAGTTTGCCGTGTTGTCACTACTGCAACACGCACTGGCGGCGACAGAAAGACGACCACATGGCTCAAGTCTGAAGCAGATCACAGATGACTGCACTCTGGTTTTTTCCGTTCTGGCCTATGCCGGGCATGAGGACAAATCACTGGTTGAAAGAGCATTTACAGCAGCCTGGCATACGGTTGAACTCAAGGGAGAAGCGATTCTGGTAGAACGCAAGGATATTTCCCTGCCGCGATTTAGTGAGGCATTGGCACGCCTCAATGCCTTGAAATACCGGTTTAAAGCAAAATTGATAGAAGCCTGTACTGCCGCGATCTCAACTGATGGTAAGGTCACTATCACAGAGGCGGAATTACTGCGTGCAATCGGTGCCCGTCTCGATTGTCCGATCCCTCCTCTTTTACCGGGCAATCTATAGCCTGGAATAGGTGCTACATACGGATAGCAATAAAATCTTGCAGTATGGGTATGCTGCAATACGACAATATAAATAGAAGAAGATTTTCTTACGAGCGGGAGGCGATTGCCTGGTTAAGTCGTGCCTAATTAGTGGTATGACATCGAGGGACACCATATTTTCTATGGATACAATAAAAGATTCCCAGATCAATTTTGATGAGTTGGTAAAGCGAAACGCTATTGTCATGCTCTATAACAATATGGGGCAGTCGGCAGCGGCGCTGAGCCTGATGCCACTTATGGTGCTCTATACCCTTTGGAATGAAGCAGACCACACTGTTTTATTCAGCTGGTTCGGTGTCGCAACAACAGTCGCTGGACTGCGTTGGCTATTCTATTCTCGGCGCAGGCAGGTAGAGCGTGAAGCCACGCAACATAAACTGTGGGGGCGTCGATCGGTTTTTCTATCACTGATGGTTGGGACTGTCTGGGGCCTCACTGTACCGCTGTTTTTTCATCATGCCTCTAGCGAATCGATCATCATTATGATGATCATCATCATCGGTCTAGCGTCTGGTTCAGCAGTAGCCTTCAATAACTGGCTGCCCTATTTTTATGCCTTCGCCATTCCTGCACTCTCTTTTCCTGCATTCTATTTTCTGCTTCGTGGTGGTGATACACAAATCATATTGGCAATACTTCTACTTGTGTATTTCTTCTTATTAAGCAATCTGGTGCAGACCATGAATCATACGTTTCGTGAGAATCTCAGACTGAGATTTATGAACGAATCATTGGTCGATGAGCTGCGACTGGAAAAAGATCTGGCCGAGGCATCCTCCCGTGCTAAAACGCGCTTTCTCGCTTCCGCCAGTCACGATCTACGTCAGCCAGTTCATTCACTCTCGTTACTGCGTGAAGCCATGTACCATGAAAGAGATCCTTTGCGACGTCAGGAGTTACTGGATTTAATGGGTAATTCACTGGATGCACTGGATCAACTGCTTGGCTCTCTGCTCGATATATCCAAACTGGATGCAGGAGTCCTTGAGAGTCGAAGCGAGCCGACACAGCTTAAACCGTTGCTTGATGCACTCCTTAATGAGGTGCGCCCATATGCATGGGACAAGGGCCTAAAACTACGCCAGCGTAAATGCAATCATAACGTTGTGACCGATCAAAGTCTGTTGAGTAACGTTTTACGTAATCTGCTCACCAATGCGATTCGATATACCGAAAACGGTGGTGTATTAGTGGCATGCCGTAGAAAAGGTGAGAAGTTGTTGATTCAGGTTTGGGATACCGGCATCGGCATTGCAGAAAAAGAACAGGATAATATTTTCCAGGAGTTTATCCAGCTAGATAATCAGGAACGTGATCGAAATAAAGGGCTTGGACTTGGATTGGCTATCTGTAGGCGTATGGCTTACCTGCTGGGTCATGAGCTAAGTGTTAAATCGAGGCCGGGTCGTGGTTCGGTGTTTACTATAGAACTACCGGTATTTGATGGAAGCATCACCATCACAGAAAAACCGAGTACCACCTATTCCCACTGGGATCTCTATGACAAGCGAATACTGGTGCTGGACGACGATGACACTGTGCGACTAGGAATGCTGGCACTACTGGAACGTTGGGGCTGCGTCACCACTCCTGCAGCAGATGGCGATGAGGCCATCGCCAAAGCACGAGAGGAGGAGTATCACTTTGATGCAATAGTTTCTGATTATCGTTTGCCGGGTGATATTACTGGAGTTCAGGTGGTAAAGGAGATACTGGCTGAAGCGGGAAGACAAATCCCTGTGGTGCTGGTTACCGGTGATACCTCCCCTGCGCGGATCAAGGAGGCCAAAGAGAGTGGCTTTCCACTTTTGCACAAGCCTGTTAAACCCGCTTTCCTGCGTAATGCATTAGGTAAGGTGTTGTCACCGAAGAATGCGGATTCGAAAATCTTATGATCCAGCAGAAGGATAATCTAAGAGTGTAGCAGGCCCATATCGTTAGCCGCTTTAACACAGGCGGTGCGATTTGTGACCTTCAGGGTTTTGAATACCTCACGCAAATGCACTTTGACCGTCGCTTCTGAAAGGCCCAGTTCATAGGCGATCATCTTGTTGGCAAAACCCTGGGCCAGGAGATGCAGAATCTCCATCTGTCGGCCAGTGATCCCGGCCTGACGGGCGATACTCATGCGGGCATTTTCAGTGCCGCTATCAAGGGTCTCCCGCCACTCTTGTGGTAGAAAGGGCTCGCCCTCCAGCACACTATCAACGGCCTCAAGCAATTCACTGCTGTGACTTGCCTTGGAGACAAATCCCATCGCGCCATTCTCCATTGCCGAACGTGCGTCGTGTATCGATTGTGAGGCGGAGACGACCAGGACAGGTGACATCAACCCACGCTGTTGCAGAATCCGTAGCAAGGAGAGACCGCCCATTCCGGGCAGGTTGAGATCCAGCAATACCAGATCAGGCTCAAAGCCCGTATCGAGTAATGCCAGGGCATCAGTCGCCTGGCTGGTAACGCGCATCGTGGAGTTATGCCCATGCTGGGTTAATAACATCTTCAGCCCCTCAACAAACAGGGGATGGTCATCAATCGCGAGTATCTGAATTTCTTGCTGCATGAGACGTGCCGTGTCCACTAATCATTTCCGATGATGTGCACTTTAGCAGAAAACGACGGCATCACGTATAACCAGTGTTGATGTTTGGCCTGCAACACGACGTAATACCCCTATCTTTTGAGTGGGAAATAATTGCTAGGCGACGGGTGATTACACGGTGTTCGGTAGAAATGATGATGGTAACAATGGCGAGAAATTTCCGATTTGAATACTGCAGATCGTTTTAGAGGGTATACGGGCTGTAGCGAAAAATAGGCCGACGACAGATTGAGAATCTGTCACAGGATTACCATGAAATAATCCCGCCCAACAGGTGTTCTGAAGAGAGCAC
>JBNKQR010000004.1:0-81700 GCA_050295975.1 Thiohalomonadaceae bacterium | reverse complement strand
ACCCCACCAAAGTGGAGAGATATGTAGCGCCGCCGAAGAGTGTCGGTCACGGCAAGGTGATGCCGCCCAACACCACTTCCAGGGCGATCATCCTGACCTACCTGGAGCAGATGAGCTTTAAGGTTGGCACCCGGCTGCGTCGTCATGCCCTGACGGCACAAACATTCACCATTGCCCTGCGTACCCAGGATTACGGTTGGCTGGGTGGTCACTACAAAACCGCGTTACGTGGCAACGACGCACGACCACTGATGGCGCTGTGCAAGCAGATGCTTGCACAGCACTGGATGGGGCAGGGGGTGTGTCAGGTACAGATCAGCGCGCTCGATCCGCTCCCTGAAAATAGCCAACTGGAACTGTTCGATGAGCTGCAAACCGCGCCTCGGTTGGTACAGGCCAATCGGGTGATGGATGAGATCAACAGCCGCTATGGTGAGTATTCACTGGCCCCGGCACGTCTGGTGTCGCGCTCCGAGATGCCGAATGTGATCGCCCCGGCCTGGAAGCCGTATGGGCACAGGCAGACGATTTAAATTTGGAGATCATTTTTTAATGTGCGGCGGCGTCTACTACGAATTCGAAGGGCAGGAGATCCGCGTCTATTTTCCTAACCCAAAGGCGAAACTACCTGTGGTCAAAAGAGACGGCAGCGTGGTGTTAATGCCCTGGGGGCGCAGAAAGGAGCAGCGCGGGAATCTGCCGCCGGGCGGCTGGGCGCGGCTCGATTCCATTCATGCCGGACGCTGGGATAAATGGTTTCCCATTCCGGTGCGCCTGCCGGTTAAAAGTTTTATGGAAAAGGATGTGGAGGGGAGTACGCACTGGTACGACCTGACCAAAGGGAAATCGATTCAGGGACTCATCGCCAGAGATGGAGAGGAGCAGCGCATCTATGTGGTTACCGTGATGCCGGAGATGGCCGATGCAATACATGATCGCTGGCCAAGGATTTTAGGTCGATAGTGAAGCAGGTGGAAGCAAAACCAAATTGTAACAATTGGGCTTACATTTAAATAATGGTGGCCAACATAGATATGCTGTATTCGCATTTCGCCCGTATACTAAGGAATGCGCCACCAATCCACTTTATGTCAAAAGATCATAGTGATAGTATCCGGTGGATAGTTTCTGTTACTCATAAGTGCGCGAAGCCGTGTCCCGGAACACAAGCTTTACAAGGAAATTTTATGAAAAGAGCAATTATAATAGCCGCGTTGATTACCCTACCAACTACCAGTTTTGCAGCGAAGCCGCGCTACTACATCGGTGGTTCAACGGGGATGGCTATATTTGATTCTGGGGTAACCAATCTTACTGGCACTTCCGCACTTGATGAAGGCGGAAACCCATCCAAAGTTTTTTTGGGATATATCGTCAATAAAAAATGGTCTGTTGAGGCATCCTATGTCGTTCTGGGAACTATTGCCGAAGTAAGTATGAATACGGGAGATACTATTACCTATAATGGAGTGACAACCACTCCTGCCATAGTCGATGGGATTAAATTGACTATAGATGGCTCCACTACCACCCTTGCCGCCAAGTATAAGTATATTATCGACAAAAAATCATCCGTGTATGGCAAGCTAGGCGTAGCTTCATACAATCTGGATGCACACCTTGACTCACCTCTAGGAGCAGGCTCACTTGACTCAAGTTCGGGAACGGATCTGATCTATGGGGTGGGGTATCAGTATGCTTTCACAAGGAAAAGAGAATGGGCCGTACATGTTGATTATGATGGCTACAATTTCGAGGGTGGAGACAATGTGATGGGCATGCTTTCACTTGGTGTCAGCTACTCCTTCAAATAATTAGTATCAGGCAAAAATGGGTGCACTCACATTTCTGCCTGATATCGATATGCTCATCTAGTACCAAACCTCAGTACCAGCCATATCCCACCAAGAATCAGCAGGGAGGCGATCACTAGATCGAAAGTGATAGCTTCGCTCAGTATCCCTATACCGCCCAGAGTGGCAAGTAGTGGCGCACTAAGCTGTACCGTGGAGGCAGTCATGGCGCTCATCTGTTGCAGCACTCGATACCACAGAATGTAACCTAGTGCTGAGGTGACAGCGCCAGAGAGTGCGGCGTAGAACAGACCGTGCCCGTCCAGTTGCAGCCACGGTAGTGCGATCAGGGAGAGTGCGACAGTCATCGGTGCAGCACGCAGAAAATTCCCGGCAGTGGCGGCGGCGGGGTTGGACTGGCCACGACCCCATAGCGAATAGATTCCCCAGGCGATACCGCTCGCCAGCATCAGCATTGAATCGACTACCGATGGTGCCTCCACACCGGGCGAGACCAGTATTACCAGTCCGAGCATCGCCGCGGCGAATCCCATTCCCTGCAATTTACTCATGCGTTCACCGGCAATGAACCCGGCGAGGATCATAGTGGCCTGTACCGCGCCGAACAGCATCAACGCACCTGCTCCGGTGTTAATCGTGCGATAGGCGAAGGAGAGGGTGACGGCATAGATGAACAGGGACAGCGCGCTGCGCCAACTGCCGTGTTGCAGTGGTGCCTGTTTCTGCCACCGCATTAGTAACCACAACATAATCGCCGCTGAGAGCAGACGCACCGAGGTGAAGCTGGCGGCATCAATAGCGGTCTCTTTGAGCGCCATACGACAAAGTACTGAGTTACCCGCGAAGGCGATCATGGTCAGGGTAGTGAGGACGATGAGTCGGCTACGGGTCATGCTTCTTTCTTGATCCACCAGCAGTGCAGTTGTGTATTGCGTCGGTCATCCACCTGATGTATCTGCTCCGCTGGATGATCGGGTACGACAAAACTGTTGCTGATAAACAGACCCCCTTCATTCATCTCCCGGTTGGCTTTTTCGTATAGCTTCTTCATCGGTACCGGCGAGAGAAAGGCGTAGAGAACGTTGTATGGAGAAAGATCAATATTCCAGAAGTTACCGTAGCGCAGCTCAAGATTTTTCAATCCGCTGAGGGCAAGACGAATACGAGCGATGGCGTAGGGTAGTGGAGCTGATTCGATACCGACGAAATGACCATGCGGATGGCGACGTGCCAGATGAAACAGGGTACCGCCGAGGCCGCTGCCGAGATCGATAAAGTGAACGTTGTGCTGCGGCAGCAGATGTTCCAGTGCCTGCCAGGTTCTCCTGTTGCTTAAATAGAGCGGTACCTGTTCGCTGTTACTGTTCCATTGAATCAGCCAGAGGAGAAGGAAGGCGATTAGAAATAGCCACGGTGGGAGATGTAAGGACAGGGTATAGGCAGCGGCTAAGGGGAGCAGCAGATTGATCGGCAGCCACCAGCGTGGAAGTCGTAACAGATGGCCAGCAAGGGCAGCGAAGCTGCCCTGTAGTAGCAGGTGGAGTGTGATTGTTTCTGGAAGCAGGGGTGCAACAAGCTTGAGTAACAGCAGGCCGCATACTTGCGACAATACCAGCAAGATCAGCGGTGGCAGTCGCACCTAGTCTTCCTGCGAGTAGAGCTGTTCTACATCCTTATGCAGGTGCTCCAGTACTTTGTTGCGTTTGATCTTGAGGGTGGGGGTGATCAGGCCGTTGTCGATGCTCCACGGTTCCAGACTAAGGTGGACGCGACGGATCTTGGCATATCCCGGGAAGTCGTGTAGCAGCTCGCGGATGCGGCTGATGACTTTACTGATGACCTTTTTGTTGTGAAGGCTGGCTGGATCGTCCGGGTCAACCTGTAGTTCCTGGGCGAAGCTGCGCCAGAGATCGGCGTCGAGGACGATGAGCGCAGCGAGGAAAGAGTGGCCTTCGCCGATCACCATCACCTGTTCGAACATGGGTTCCAGCGCGATCGCCATCTCCATATCGGAGGGCGGGATCTTTTCGCCATTGGAGAGGACCAGGATATCTTTGAGGCGACCGGTGATGAAGATATAGCCATCTTTGTCGATGCGAACCTGATCGCCTGTGTTGAGCCAGCCGTCCGGGCTGATCATCTCGGCGGTGGCGGTGTGGTTGTTCCAGTAGCCGAGCATGACACCGGGGCTGCTAGCCTGAAGCTCGTGATCGGCACCGATGCGGACTTCGACTCCTGGCAGGGCGCGACCGACGCTGGCTGGGTAGTTGGCATAGGGCAGGTTGACACTGATCACCGGGCTGGTTTCGGTCAGGCCATAGCCCTGCAGTAGATCCAGACCCAGACCGATGAAGACCCTGGCAATTTCAGGCGGCAGTGCGGCGCCGCCGCTAATGGCCAGTTCCATTCGACCACCGAGGCGATCCATAACTTTGCTGGCCACCAGTTTTTTTAATAGTGGGTGGAAAAGTAGTTTCGGGTGCCAGAAGCGGCGCCCCTGAGAACGTTCGAATTTATGCCAGCCTACCGCAACCGCAGCGTGGAACAGCAGGCGTTTGAGTATTGGGCCATTGCTTAACTGGGTGGATATACGGGAATAGATGCGCTCGTAGATACGCGGTACCGAAATGAGATGCGTAGGCCGGATAGACTGCAGATCTTCCGCCAGTTGTTGTACCGAGCGGGCGAATGCCACCGTCGCTCCGGCCATCATCGGCAGGTAATAGCCGCCGGTACGCTCCAGAGTGTGAGACAGGGGCAGAAAGGAGAGAAAGACCGAACTGGGACGGATGTTGACCAGTTGGACGGCGGCATTGGCAATGAAGAGGATATTACTGTGGCTCAGCATCACCCCTTTGGGTTTACCAGTGGTGCCGGAGGTGTAGACGATAGTCGCCAGGTCGTGCGGGTTTTCGGGGATCGCGTAGAGTTTGTGATCACCGGGAATGAGCAGATCGTCAGCACAGATCAGGCGCTCGTCCTGTTCTTCCAGTTCTACGCAATCGCCGTTCAGCATGATTACCGACTGCAGGCTGGGTTGTTCGTTAAGTGCCGGGGCCAGCCGTTTCCAGCGTCCGGCATCCTGGATCAGCAGCAGTTTGACGCCTGCATCCTCGACGATAAAGGCGATGTTGTCCGGGCGGTCGTCGGTGTAGAGGGGGATCACAATGAGTCCCAGGCCGAGGGCGGCCTGTTCGAACATCACCCATTCACGACAGTTGCGCAGACTCAGGGCAACCCGGTCTCCTTCCTCCAGCCCCAGTGAGCGCATGGCGTTCTGCCAACGAGCTACCTCCGTCGCCATCTCCTGCCAGCTGCTTTCACGCCAGTCCCCCGCCTCCTTGTCATAGTAGCGGTAGGCCACGGCATCGGGGGTACGAAAGAAACGTGCCCGGAACAGGCCGTTTAAAGTGACCGCCTCATCAAGCGGTATGGCGTCTGCGGTTTTCTCTTGCATGGTTACCCACGTGTCGATGCATTTCTGTTGTTTGGAGGGATTTTATGCCCGTTTGACGCACCAAAGTAAAGCACAAGGGAAAATGTCCCTGAACTTGCGCCCTCTATCCATCTGGTTTAATCTTGCGCACCTTCATGCCTGCCGGGAATAACACCTTTGGCTAGCAGCGGCAGAAAGGCTGCTGGAGGCATGAATAAATCCCTGGAGAGACATCCGAGTGGATGAGCGAATCTCCGGGAGAGATTCGCAACGACCGCAGGTCGGCCCCGCAGGGGCGAAGGGCAGGACGCCCGAAGTAAGGAGTGCGCCGCGTGCTCCGCCGCAATGAGATAGATAGCCCTCTCAGTGGCGAAATAGTGGTCTTCTGGAGAGATGTCCGAGTGGCTGAAGGAGCACGCCTGGAAAGTGTGTATACGGTAACTCCGTATCGAGGGTTCGAATCCCTCTCTCTCCGCCAAATAAAACAAAAAGGCCCCGTTTACGGGGCCTTTTTGTTTTATACAGGAGACGAGAGGTTTGATGAGAACCCTTGTTCGACCGAATCGGCAGGAGAGCCGATTCGGAACGACGCGAAGCGTCGGCCCCGCAGGGGCGAGGCGCAGGGATGCGCCGAGTAATCCCTCTCTCTCCGCCAAATATGAAAAAAGCCCGCCTTGTGCGGGCTTTTTTCATATTTAGACAGAGGATTCTAAGCTCCGAAGCGCCGGGTAATCACTCCTTCTCCACCACCTCAACTACAATCACCTTATTACGTGCCTACTATCCTTTTGAATAGTCGTCAAATATACTCGGAATTTTAATTCCGTACCATTTGTATGGGAAATCGCATTTCCATAAAGATAATGTAATATTTGTTACACGAGCAGTCAGAGTAGTACTCGTGCAGAGCCAGTAAATGGGTTGCCTGCGGGCAGAATTGACACGAGTCATGAATATAGGTGCTCAAATAGCATGAACAAAGTAGTCATGCAGATATATGTCTTTACCCTGCTTATCGGTTTTATGAGTGTATCTGGCGTCTGGGGACAGCCGGAGGCTAGTGGTGTGCCTTTAGCTAAGGAAGTTGGCTTCAGATGGCATGAGCCGATTCGTCCCTTACCACAACCTCAGGATGAAGCGCCTAAGCAGAGTACCCTTGGTGATCTGCTGTTTCACGATACCCGATTGTCCGGGAACGATACGGTAAGTTGTGCCAGTTGCCATGACCTTGCCCATGAAGGCATTGATCATCGCCAGGT
Source organism: Thiohalomonadaceae bacterium (assembly GCA_050295975.1). GTDB lineage: Bacteria > Pseudomonadota > Gammaproteobacteria > Thiohalomonadales > Thiohalomonadaceae > JAPHTQ01. Next base: position 75,191 of record JBNKQR010000004.1, on the reverse strand, counting down.
GGCCGTTGGTATTGGTGGAACACACGGCCCTATCAAAACACCCACCGTCTATAACAGCGCTTTCAATTTTGTGCAGTTCTGGGATGGGCGAGCAGCCTCGTTAGAGGAGCAGGCTGCCGGACCAGTGCACAACCCCATTGAGATGGGATCCAACTGGAATCAGGTAATCGCAAAGCTCGAACAGGATCCGGAGATGGTTCGCCGTTTTGACGAAGTCTATGACGATGGCATCACGGGGGAGAATATTGTGGCGGCCATTGCGTCATTTGAACGCACGTTGGTCACCGTTAATTCACCTTTTGACCGCTGGTTACGCGGGGACGAAACGGCTCTTTCAGAGAGAGAGTTGCGCGGCTATCAACTGTTCAAATCCTACGGCTGTATCGCCTGTCACCAGGGAGCGAATGTTGGAGGCAACCTGTACGGCAAGATGGGAGCAATGGGTGACTATTTTAAAGATAAAAACGTACCCCTGAGAAATGTAGATATGGGGCGTTTCAATGTCACTGGTAGGGAGCAGGATCGGCATATGTTCAAGGTGCCCAGCCTGCGACTGGCATCCCACTACAGTTATTTCTTCCACGACGCCAGTGCAGATAGCCTGGAAAAGGCTATTCGGATCATGGGGCGTTATCAGTTAGGGCGTGATATTCCGGCAGAGGATATTGCGCTAATTGCTGAGTTCATTCATACCCTGGCGGGTCAACACCCGAGATTAAAAGATGAGTAACCAGTTCAGTTTGATGAACAGGCTCTGGTTACTCCTGGCAACCGCTGTGGTGGTCGGATTATTCCTGGTTACCCGCTCGATCGATCTTGAACTGCATAACCAGCGCATGACCAACCTGCTGAATCTTAAGGAACTGGATGCACAGCTTGATCGCGATGTATTCCGGGTTAATGCCTTTCTTTTGCAGCAGTACGACCCGTTGGTTGATACGGCGCGAAAAATCAATACCCTGTCGCAACAAATCAGGAAACCGGAAAATAACTTTTACGGCCATACCAACAAACATGTTGATGAGAGCATAGATGCCTCATTAGTAGCATTGGAAGACAAACTCGCCTTGATGGAGCAGATCAAGTTCAAGGCATCACTGGTACGTAATGCACTCAACTATGTTCCGGCGTTGGCGAAAGAGATCCATGCACTGGATACGGGGAAGGTAGAGGGAAAAACACGAGAAGCTGTCAATGGTGTGATCGAGTTGGTCAACGAACTATTGATCTATAGCACCTTTACCAGTGAATCCCAGAACAGAAAAATAAGGCAGGGGCTTGAGCGTGTTAACGCACTGGAAATGACACCGAAGAACCGCGAATTGCTAAGCAATTTCAAGTTCCACACCTTGGCTGGTCTGAACGGAATGCAGGAGTTGTCTGAGTTGCAGGATGAGTATATGAGCATCCCTAGTCAGATAATTTTTGAACAGCTGCGTACGGTTTATGGTAACTACTACGATGAGGCGAGTTATCGGGCCGAAATATTCAGCATGGTTTTATTGGGCTTGATTATTCTTTTGTTTGCTGCCTTTTCCTGGATCATGAAAAAGCTCGACATCCATCGCTTTCGGGCCGAGTCTGCCTGGAATCGCCTGCATGACGCGGTGGAAAGCCTTTCAGAAGCCTTTGCTTTGTTCGACAAGGATGGCCGTCTGCTACTGAACAATCACAAGTGGCTGGAGTTCTACCCGTGGCAGGTTGCGATATTGAATAAAGGTGTCATGCATCAGGAGTTGCAGATAGCCGATGAGACACAGTTGGTCCGAGCCCCAGTGGAGAAGAATTCCTCTTCTGATGAGGGTGCCCGGTCCTATTACGAACGGCTGCATAATGGTCAATGGTATCTGGCCAGTGACAATATTACCGGTGACGGCGGCACTGCCTGTGTTCGCGTGAATATGACTCAGGCAAAGCATACCGAAGCCGAACTACGCAAGTTAAGTCTCGCCCTTGAGCAGAGTCCTGCCTCTATCCTGATCACCGATCTGTCCGGAAATATCGAATATGTTAATCCAAAGTTTGAGGAGAACTCTGGTTACACTGCGGATGAAGCAATCGGAAAAAATCCACGTATCCTGAAATCGGGCGACAAGCCGGACGAAGAGTATAAACAGCTATGGCAGACCATTACTGCAGGTCATGAGTGGCGTGGTCAGTTCCAGAATAGGCGCAAGGACGGTAGTAACTACTGGGAGTCGGCGACCATCTCTCCTTTGCGCGGTGAGGATGGGATGATCACCCACTTTATTGCGATTAAAGAAGACATCACCGCACGCAAGCTGGCAGAAGACCAGCTGCTCATGAGTGCAACGGTGTTTGATACGACCAATGAAGGCATTATGGTGACAGATGAAAATAATATCATCGTTACCGTTAATCCCGCGTTTTGTCGTATTACCGGTTACATGTCGAGTGAAGTGGTCGGCCAAAAACCTAGCATACTGGCATCAGGTAGACATGCAGCCGAGTTTTATGAAGAGCTTTGGCAGCAGTTAAAGGAACGTGGATTCTGGACTGGGGAGATATGGAATCGACGTAAGGATGGAAGCATCTATCCTGAGTGGTTATCAATTACGGCAATTCGTGATGACAAAGGCAATATCAAAGAACATGTTGCGGTCTTTTCTGATATTACTCAACGCAAGGAGGATGAGGAGCAGATTCGTTATCAGGCCGAGTATGATGCCTTGACCGGTCTGCCTAACCGCTCACTGTTGTTCGATCGTCTCAAGCAGGCCATCTCATTCGCTAGGAGAGAGCAATCCAAACTGGCATTACTCTTCCTAGATCTGGATCTGTTTAAAACGGTCAATGACAGCCTAGGTCACGTGGTCGGTGATGAGTTGCTACAACACGTTGCGAGGCGTTTGCTAAAGGCTATACGAGAATCAGACACTGTGGCACGTTTCGGCGGAGATGAATTTGTCCTCCTGCTACAGAATATTGACGACGTAGATGATGTTGCCCTCATTGCCGGAAAAGTAATCAGTGATATATGTCGTCCATTCCATGTTAGTGGCCGTGATGTATATATCGGCGCCAGTGTGGGAATCACCATTTATCCCGATGACTCCATGGATGCCAACACTATGCTGCAGTATGCCGACATGGCTATGTATCGTGCCAAGGATGCTGGGCGTAATAACTATCAGTTCTTTGCCATCTCCATGCAGGAACAGGTACGTAATAATATGGAGCTGGAGCAGGACTTACGTCTTGCTCTGGAGCAGAATAAGCTTGAACTCTATTATCAGCCCATTATTGATGTTGAAACCGGTAAGGTGGCAAGCGCCGAGGCACTACTTCGTTGGGAACATCCCGTTCATGGATTTGTCCCACCAACGATATTTGTCGCTCTCGCAGAAGAGAGTGGCTTGATCGGTAATCTGGGATTATGGGTGCTACGCGAAGCGTGTCGACAGTTTGCCGAATGGCGTGAAGAAGATTTGCTGGAATATATTTCGGTCAATGTCTCCAGTCGTCAGCGCGGTCTTGGCCTGACTGCCGATCTTGTTGAGCAGGCCCTGTCTGATAATGGCCTGGATGGTTCCTGTCTGGCTCTGGAGATCACAGAAAGCCTGTTCCTGGAACAGAGCGATGAAGTGATTGCATGGCTGAACAGCTTCAAAAAGCTGGGTCTACGTCTCTCCATTGACGATTTTGGCACCGGTTACTCTTCACTCTCCTATCTTAAGCGATTCCCCATCGATATCATCAAAATTGATCGGTCATTTATCAGTGATATATCCGATAACGTTGGTGGTGACTCCCTGGTCGATGCCATTCTGGCCATGGCCAGGAGTCTCGGTCTTAGTACGATCGCTGAAGGTGTCACCACCAAAGAGCAGATTAAATTCCTGGAGGAGCGCGGTTGTGGTTTTTTCCAGGGCTTCTACTTCTCACAGCCAATACCTGCCGATAAGTTCAGGGAGTGGTTGAGAGCATCCCAGCCAATCACTACATCGGATCGGCACTGGCCCGCTACAAAAGTTTAGAATCCAGGCGTATTGCCGCTTTGGCTCTTTTGTGTCCCTCTGCTATGATGCGCATCCCCGCTTAGGGCGGGGACCGTTCAATGGCGGGCCGCATCGGTCCCCTCGCGACGATATACCGTGAACCCGGTCAGGCCTGGAAGGGAGCAGCCGCAGCGGTGGACTCGAGCGCCGGGGTGTGGCTGGTGCGGACCGCCACCTTTATCTTCCCCTCCATCTGTCTCGACCTCTGCGTTATACTGCCTCCTTTGCCTCACGGCACCCCAAAGTCACTACTCGGAGCGACGGCATGAGTTATCAGGTTCTGGCGCGTAAATGGCGTCCGCGCACCTTTCCACAGATGGTGGGACAGGAGCATGTGCTGCGTGCGCTGATCAACGCGCTGGATAACGACCGTCTGCATCACGCCTTCCTCTTTACCGGTACCCGCGGTGTCGGCAAGACCTCGGTGGCACGCCTTCTGGCCAAGTCGCTCAACTGCGAGGAGGGGATGGGTTCCAGCCCCTGCGGCGTCTGTAGCGCCTGCCGTGAGATCGATGAGGGACGTTTTGTCGACCTGATCGAGGTGGATGCGGCCTCCCGCACCAAGGTGGAGGATACCCGCGACCTGCTCGATAACGTGCAGTACGCGCCCAGCCGTGGCCGCTACAAGGTCTATCTGATCGACGAAGTACACATGCTCTCGGGTCACAGCTTCAACGCCCTGTTGAAGACCCTGGAAGAGCCGCCACCCCACGTCAAATTCCTGCTGGCCACCACCGATCCGCAGAAGCTGCCGGTGACCATTCTCTCTCGCTGCCTGCAGTTTAATTTGAAGCGCCTGCCGCTGGAGCAGATTCGCGACCACCTGGCCCACATCCTGAAAGAGGAAGGGATCGAAGCGGAGACAGCGGCCCTGACCGAACTCTCTCGTGCCGCCGATGGTTCCATGCGCGACGCCCTCAGTCTGCTCGACCAGGCCATCGCCTTTGGCGGCGGCAAGGTAAGTCAGGCAGAGGTGCGTGAGATGCTGGGCAGCATCGACCGGGATCGGGTGATCAAGCTGCTGGAGCAGCTGGCAGCCGGTGATGGCGAAGGATTGATGAACGAGGTGGCACAACTGGCCGAGCAGGCACCGGACTTCGGCGGCGTACTGGAAGAGCTCAACTCCCTGCTGCACCGGGTCGCCCTGGCGCAGCGGGTACCGCAGGCTATCGACGAGAGCATGGGTGACAGTGAGGCCCTTATGGAACTTGCCGCACAGCTGAGTCCGGAACAGGTACAGCTCTACTATCAGATAGGTATTATCGGCCGTCGTGACCTGCCATTGGCACCGGAGCCACGCAGCGGTTTCGAGATGGTGCTGCTGCGGATGCTGGCCTTCCAGCCCTCGGGTAGCGAGCCACAGCAGCGACCAGTACCTCAGCGCCAGAGTGCCCCGGCTACAGCAGCAAAACCTGCTCAGGCGGCGCCTGCAGCAGTTGCCGAGCCTGCTCCGCCGGCGTCTCCGACACCTGCGGCAGCACCACAACAAACCTCGGCTCCCGCACAGGGCGAGACGATCAAAGATGCCGCCGCCTGGGCCTCCCTGGTAGCGAAACTACCGTTAGCCGGGATGACCCGACAGTTGGCAGAACATTCAGCGCTACAACAGCATCAGGGGGATGTGCTGGAGCTGGCCCTGGATCAGGGCTTCGAAAATCTGCTCAATCCCAAGTGGGAGCAGGGGCTGCAACAGGCGTTGGACATGTATTTTGGTAAGCCGGTGAAACTGGTAATCAAATCGGGTGAAGCACCCGCCGCCAGCACACCGCAGCAGATGCGCGAAGAGCAGCAGACGGCCAGGCAGCAGGAGGCGGAGCGGTCGATTAGTAATGATCCTGAGCTGCAATCCCTGCTCGATCACTTCGGTGGTGAGATTGAGACCGGCAGTGTGCGCCCGACAGAATAATTCAACTATTCACAACCACGAACAGGTAGAAGAGGTAAGCGATGAAAGGCGGAATCGGTAATTTGATGAAGCAGGCGCAGAAGATGCAGGCGGACATGCAGCGCGCACAGGAAGAGCTGGCAAACATGGAGATCTCCGGTCAATCGGGTGGCGGTATGGTCAAGGTGGTAATGACAGGTCGCCACGATCTTAAACGAGTGAGCATCGATGACAGCTTGATGGGTGACGACAAGGAGATGCTGGAAGATCTGATCGCCGCGGCGGTAAACGATGCAGTACGTCAGCTGGAAGAGGTTTCCCAGGAGCGGATGTCTGGCCTCACGGCTGGATTGAATCTGCCTGGCGGCATGAAACTGCCGTTCTAGTTCCCCATGACTACCCCTGTCATTGGTCGTCTGATCGAGGCTCTGCGCTGTCTTCCCGGCGTCGGTCCCAAGTCGGCACAGCGCATGGCCTATCACCTGCTGGAGCGGGATCGGGAAGGGGCGCTGGTATTGGCGGCTGCGCTGCAGGAGGCGGTGGAGAAGGTTGGACACTGTTCGCGCTGCCGTACCTTTAGTGAAGGTGAGCTGTGTCCTATTTGTGCCAGCTCGCAGCGGGAACAGGGCGTTATCTGTGTAGTGGAATCCCCAGCCGACGTGGAAGCGCTAGAGCAATCCACGGGCTTTAAGGGGCGCTACTTCGTGCTAATGGGACACCTCTCACCTCTGGACGGTATTGGTCCGGACGAGATCGGTCTGGATCTACTGGCGCAGCAACTGGATGAGAGTGGCGTGACTGAGGTGATCCTCGCCACCAATCCTACGGTGGAGGGGGAGGCGACGGCCCACTACATCAGTGAGATGGTCCGTTCCCGTGGGATCCGCGTTACCCGCATTGCTCATGGTGTGCCGCTGGGTGGTGAACTGGAATATGTGGATGGGGGGACGCTGTCGCACGCCTTTAACGGGCGCAGGGAACTGTAGGGCAGTCCGTTATTATTTGGCGATCCGGCTAAGAGTGTGCGACACCTGGGCCACAAGCTGTTTGAAGTGTTTGTAAGTCTCCTCGTCCAGGTTACAGGCACGTGGACGATCCGCATAAAACATCCCCACTGCCTTGTTACGCACAAATAGCGACATCACAAAGAAGTGTTCATTTTTGGTCAGCTTGTGAAACTGAATCGGAATGAGCTGGAAAAATTTTCCGCGGTTATCATCGTTCAGCCACAGCGACTGTGGTTTCTCCATCAGTCTTACAAACAGATTGTGGCCGTTTAAATCCACCACGAAACGGTTGAAGTGTGGGTCGTTGTCGCTACCAACAATACTGCGTGCCTTTAGTTGTCCCTTGTCCGGTGTGAGGATGGCAAATACCACCCGGTTCAGCCCCAGTCCTGAATGCATGCCCTCCAGTGCCAGGGAGATGATCTCTTTTAATGGTATCTCGGCGGTGGTTTGCGCCAGAGCCTTCATTACTCGTATCAGCACTTGCCGCTGTGGCATTAGACAGAGTTCGCTGTCAGCCACATCCTCCGTGACTTGCTCAACCTCAGATGCCTGCGTGCTCACTTCCGTCACACTCTCCGGTGGATAGATGAGTGCGGCGGCCGGATGTGGCGCCATGAACTGACTGGAGGCTCGCGCTGCCTCCACTGCAGTTTTGTGCACCATGGTGGCTGCACTGGCGACATCGGCCAGCATTAAATCGGCGATCTGTTCAAGTATCTCGGTAGTCTCAAGATTGTACCAACCGTTCTCCACCTGCTCGGCGAGACGTGAAGCAAGCATGACGTTAAGGACTCGGTTGCTCTGTGCGTTTTCACTTTGCAGAGCGTCGATCAGGATAGTCGGTAGTCGCCAGTGCTTGGCCAGTTCCAGTGTGAGTTGATCCAGGCTGAAGCCGAATACCACATACTCCGCTTCTTCCGCCTTCATCTTTTTCTCGTGCATCATCTCGCGCACCCGATCCATCTCTTTTGGCTGGTGCAGATCCATCAGGATTTCGCCAAGGTTATGCAGTAGTGCAGCGATGTAGAGTTCATCAGCCACCGAATCTCGTGCATGCAGTGCCCAGGTACGTGCCTGGTATGCAGCGTGGAAACTTCGATTGAAGTGGTGGCGCAGTCGTTGTTGCACCTCTGCCGATTGCTCTTCCAGATCGGGCAGTTCCTGTGGGATTTGCTGCACATGATCCAGACCGAGCATCATTAGAGCGTGACGTACGGTGGAAATTTCTGAACTTAAATGTTTATGGCGCAGATTGTTGATGTAGCGCATCAGTCGCAGGGTGAGACCGGGATCCGATTCGATAATATCCGCCATCTGGCCGATATCCGATTTCTCATTGGCGGCCAGTTGTCGAAGTAGAGTGGTGTTGGCCTGAAGCGCGGGCAGGAAACTCTGATCAAGTTTATGTAACCAGGCCGCCAGGGCGTCTTTCATCGGGAATCCCTTACATATGTACGGTTGAAGTCCAGTTGTCTCGCCAGGGCAGGAATAGTTTCCCGGTCCTGCAGCGTGAGGATGACAACAGCATCATGGCTAACTATGATGCTAGTTGACAATACTTGCAACGTCGCAGGGGCGATGCGAATATCCGTAAGGATAGATGCTAAAGTAATTTCTGTATCTGTACGATAAAAAGGAAGCCGGAATCAGGCCGGTCTTGCACCAGAGGGCAATAAAGTAGATGAAATTTATCATCGGCATGTTGATCGTCACAGGATGTGTGTTCGGTGGATTCATGCTGTCCCATGGTCCTATTGCGGTCCTGTTTCAGCCTTATGAGTTCCTGATTATCTTCGGTGCCGCTCTGGGTGCCTTCGTTGCCTCTAACCCCGGTACCGTTATTAAGAATGTGCTGGGCAATATTCCAGCACTGCTGCGTGGCAGCAAATATAACAAGCAGAGTTTTATGGATCTGCTGGCACTGCTGTTTGAGCTGTTCGCCAAGGCGCGTAAGGAAGGTCTGATGGCGTTGGAGAACGACATCGAGGAGCCTGGCGAAAGTGAGATATTCAAACGCTATCCTAAGATCCTCAACGATCATCACGCACTCGAATTTATCTGCGACTACCTGCGCCTGATGGTCGGTGGCAGCATGAATCCTATGGAACTCGAAAATCTCATGGATGTGGAACTGGATACCCACCATGAAGAGTCGCATCTGCCAAGCCACGCGGTTACCAACATGGCAGACGGCCTGCCCGCATTTGGTATTGTGGCCGCAGTATTAGGTGTGGTGATTACCATGGGTGCGATCAGTGAACCGCCAGACGTTCTGGGTCACCACATTGCCGCTGCTCTGGTTGGTACTTTTCTCGGTATTCTGCTCTCCTACGGTTACGTTAATCCAATGGGAACCTTCATTGGCCACGTCAGCCGCGAAGAGGGAAAGTACCTCGAATGTATTAAGGTCAGCATTCTCGCCACATTGAACGGCTATACCCCTCAGGTCGCGGTGGAGTTTGGTCGTAAAGCACTCTATTCCCATGTACGCCCCGGCTTTACAGAGCTGGAGGAGTACATCAAGAACATCAAAAAGTAAGCGCATCGCGCTGACTCTCCATGGCCATTGACGAAAAAAAGCAGCCGATAGTCGTTAAGCGGATTAAGAAGGGCGGCGCTGGTCACCACGGCGGCGCCTGGAAAGTAGCTTATGCCGACTTTGTTACCGCAATGATGGCCTTCTTTCTGTTGATGTGGCTACTCGGTTCCACCGGGGCCGAAGACCGGCAATCCATCTCCGATGTTTTCAAGAATCCCAGTGCAGTGCAGGGACCGGGTGGTGCCAGTACCAGCATGATCAAGCTGGGTGGTGCGATGGAGGTACCACGGGGTGAGGGCGAGCCGATGCGCAAGCCTTCTCCCGGAGAGATGGCGCAGGATATGCAGGAAGCGGCAAAACTCGACGATCTGATGCAGGAGATAAAGAAGCAGATCGAGAATACTCCGGCCCTGGTCGAGTTTAAGGAGCAGATGCTACTGGATATCACCAGCGAAGGTCTGCGGATCCAGATTCTCGATAAAAAGAATCGACCGATGTTTGCTCTGGGTAGTGCAGTCCTCCAGAAATATACTACCGAGCTTCTGCACGAACTTGCCAAAACTATTGATATGGTTCCCAACCACATCAGTATCAGTGGTCACACCGATGCCACACCATTTTCTGCCGGAGCAAAACCCGGATATAGCAACTGGGAGTTATCGGCAGATCGCGCCAATGCGGCACGTCGGGCGCTGATTGAAGGTGGCCTGAGTAGTGACAAATTCGGCCGAGTCGTCGGTCTGGCCTCGTCGGTGCTGCTGAATAAAGAGGATCCGACTGCACCGGTCAATCGTCGTATCAGTATTGTGGTGCTGAACAGGGCGACCGAGAAGGCGATAGGCTTGAACAGCGGTCAGGAGGGGGAGGCGATGGCACCTGTTCCAGAGTCAAAACCGGAGCCTCGTGCTGCTCCTGTCTCGCCGCAGAGTGAAGCACCACCCCTGCAACCGATTAAATTGCCCTCGCCGGTAGCGCAGAACAGGGAGCCGGTACCTGCTAGTGCTACCCAACCTGAAGATGATATTGAAGACGCGTTGTCACGCGCCCTCGCCGCACCTCAATAACTCTCCTCCAGCTGGGCGCAGAGACGCATGTAACTCTGTAGACGCTGCTTACTTATCTTTCCTTTTTCCACTGCTTCAAGTAGCGCACATTGTGGTTCGCTCTCATGGCGACAATCGCGGAAGCGGCAGTGGCCGAGATAATCGGCGAATTCACGAAATCCGTGTGCCAGCTCGGAACGGCCGATCGGCCAGAGACGGAAGTCGCGCACCCCAGGTGAATCGATCAGGGTGCCGCCATCAACAAGGTGATAGAGACGTGAGGTACTGGTGGTGTGTTGTCCCAGTCCACTCTGTTGTGACAGCTCGCCGATGGATATTTCGTGTTGTGGCAAAAGAGCTTTTACCAGTGACGACTTGCCGACACCAGACTGACCGACGAAGACATTGGTCTTTTGCTTCAGGTGTTGCCGCAGTGCGTCGAGCCCGTGATTAAGTTTGGTGCTGGTCTCAAGGACCATGTAACCGATACGACGATAGCGTTGCAGCAGCTCATCCACTGCTTGTCGTTTGCTTTCATCGACCAGATCAATTTTGTTGAAAACCAGTACTGGCGTAATACCAGTGAGTTCCGCTGCGGCAAGGTATTGATCGATGAGGTCGGCACTGTATTCCGGTGCCGGTGCAGCAACTACCATGATCTGATCGATGTTTGCGGCCACTGGTTTGGCCTCGCCGATGTGGTCGGGTCGACTGAGTACAGAGCGCCGTGGTAGCAGGGCACTGACTACGCCCCCTTCCGCTGCCGCCTGCCACACTACTCGATCACCGGTAACCAGCGGTGGCAGGTTTTGCCGCAACTGACAGCGATGGGCGATACCGTTGCTATCTTCGACCTCTACACTGGCACCGTAGTTGGCGATCAGCAGTCCCTCCTGCTCTGCACCGAGTGAGAGATCGCTCGTATCCTCCAACGTTCCGCTCGCTGTTTTGCGTTCGGCGCGCTTCTGGCGCTCCTGCTGAACCTTTTCCACGCGCCATTGTTGGCGGCGGTTTAGCTTACGCTTTGCCATGAGATCGTTGGGGTGATGAAAGTATTGAACCGTGGGTCATCGGTTGAGGGTATCGATCCGGGCTGCGCAGATAAAATCATTGACTGAGAGGCCATCGACGTCGTGAGTCGTGTAACTGACCAGGCAGCGGTTATAGCCCACCTGTAAATCGGGGTGATGGTTTTCCCGGTTGGCTATCCATGCAATTGCATTGACGAAGGCAACGGTTTGATAGAAATCCCTGAAGCGGAACTCCTTCTCTATAATATTACCCTGTTTATTGCTTTGCCAGCTGTCGAGCTGAGTCAGGTAGTCATCAATCTGTTTGTTATTAAGCAGGGTTAAACCCTGATCAATGGAAATGCAGTGTTGTTGGCTGAGGTCAGTCACTCTACTTCTTGAACTGGTAGAAAGTGTTGTTCAGGTATTCAACAACATCCTCTACTTCATCATCGAACCAGGTAAGGCCAAGGTTGTTTTTGCAGAAATTGACCTGTTTTCTCAGACCAGCAAGATCTTTCATGCGGTGATTATGACGGGTGTACATTTCGGTGCCGTCATTGCCATAGCGTGAGGCGTGGCAGGAGATACAATTTCCATCATGCAGTTTCATACCGTTTTCGGCATCAGCGTTGGCGACGAAGGGCATTACGCCGAGCAGACAAAACAGCGTCAGTTGCAGGGATTTTCTCATTGCGAGCTCCTTTCCGTTTAACTGTTCTGAATTTTAGCTGACAACTGGGCGATGCGCACCGGTGCCGGAGGATGACTGTCGTGGAACGAGGAGTAGAGAGGGTCAGGGGTGAGAGTGCTGGCGTTCTCTTCATAGAGTTTTACCAGCGCCCCAATCATGGTTTTTGCATCACTCTGTTCGGCAGCGAAGTCATCGGCTTCAAACTCCTGCTTGCGCATGGCCCAGGAGGAGATCGGTTTAATGAAGAAGGTGAAGACCGGTAGCGTCAGCATGAACAGTACCAGTGCCGCATGGGTTGATGGTGTATCGATACCGAGTGCGCTGAAGAACCAGGGTTGACCAATCAACCAGCCGAGCAGTGCCAGACCGATCAGGCTCAATACCATCCCCAGCACCAATCGGTTTCGGATGTGCTTGTTGCGGAAGTGTCCCAGCTCATGTGCAAGCACGGCCTCGATTTCGTCGGGGTTGAGGCTTTGCAGCAGGGTATCGAAGAAGACAATGCGTTTGTTGCTACCCATACCGGAGAAGTAGGCGTTGCCGTGACTGGAACGGCGTGATCCATCCATGACATAGACGCCATTGGAGGTGAAGCCGCAGCGCTGTAACAGGTTGTCGATACGTTGACGTAAAGATTCATCATCCAGCGGCGTGAACTTATTGAAAAGTGGTGCGATCACTGCCGGATAGGCCCACATCATGAGTAGTGAAAAGCCATTCCACACCAGCCACACGTAAAGCCACCACCACTCTCCTGCGCTCTCCATTAACCACAACACCAGCGCTGTCAGTGGCGTGATCAGTAGCAGCATCAACACAAACTGCTTGAGGACATCAAGAACGAAGAGTCGCGGAGTGGTGTGATTGAAATCGAAACGTTGTTCAATACGGAAGGTGCGATAGATAACGAATGGCAGTTCCAGCAGGTAGCTGAGCAGGAGGAAGCCGAGGACAAATGCGGTGCCTTCGAGTATTGGTGACCAGGGCAGGTCATGGGTCAAAGAGTCCAGTGCCTGCAAGCCACCACCCAGTGTTAGTGCCAGAAGTACCAGGGCGTCAAATATCAGGGCCAGCCGATGTAGTCGTGCCTTGCTCAGAGTGTAATCGGCAGCCTTACGATGGGCAGGCAGGGCGATATTTTCGGCAAAGGCATCAGGGACCTGATCGCGGTGTGTGGCAACGCTGCGCACCTGGCGGAGCAACAGCCACAGTTCCACAGCGGTAGAAAGCAACAACATGCCGAGGAACAGCAGGGTAAATAGATGCATAAGAGGAAGTTCTTTGTGGGCGTTGCAGCAGGGTAGCTTTTGCTAGAATGCTTGGCAAGTCGCTACATCTGACGCAGCCCGTTTTTATTACCTTGCTGGAGCTAATCATGGAAAAACACCCCGATAATCTCGTCTGGATAGATCTGGAGATGACCGGACTTGATCCAGATAATGATCGAATCATAGAAATTGCCACCATCGTGACCGATGCCAATCTCAACATCCTGGCCGAGGGTCCCAGTCTCGCTATCCATCAGAGTGAAGAGGTGATGGAGCGGATGGATCAGTGGAACCGCGATCACCACGGAGCCTCCGGGCTATGGCAGCGAGTGCGTGAAAGCAAAGTCGGGGAGAGTGAGGCGCAGACACAGACTATCGAATTTCTCTCCCAGTATATCGATCCAGGAAAGTCTCCCATCTGCGGTAATAGCATTTGTCAGGATCGCCGCTTTCTGGCGCGCACCATGCCAGATCTGGAGGCGTTCTTTCACTACCGCAATCTGGATGTGAGTACCCTCAAGGAGCTGGCGCGACGCTGGCGTCCCGACATCTACAATAGCTTTAAAAAGAGTGGTGCCCATCTGGCGCTGGATGATATCCGTGAATCCATCGACGAGTTGCGCCACTATCGGGAGCATTTCCTGCGTACCCAGGGTGGTGACGGCTTTTTGGCACTCTGACCCTCTCAATTCGGGTTGAAGCCTCACTGTCGCCACATATGTTCTATAAGTTAATGAAATAGAAGCAAATTAGTGTGACCGAATTCAGTGGCACACTGTTTGCATTTCCCCCAGTAACCTGAAAAAGGATAGTGCCATGGCTGAAGAAGATAACGAAGATCTCGACCTCGACGTCAAACCTGCATCGAGCAGTAAGAAACCCATCATCATCATGGCGGTGGTTGGTCTACTGCTGATCGGTGCCAGTGTTGGTGCAACCCTGTTCTTCCTCGGTGGTGATAAGTCCACTGAAGAGGGCGTAGTAGCCGAAGAGCATGAAGCGACTGAGAGCGAAGACAAGAACTTGCCGAAAAAGGCGATCTACTTGCCGCTGGAGACCATGGTGGTCAATTTTGCTGATCCCAAACCGGCCCGCTATCTGCAAGTGGACATCCAGTTAATGGCCTATGACCAGGAGGTACTTACCGCTGTGGAGGAGAATATCCCGGTGGTGCGTAACGATATCCTAGTGTTGCTGGGGAGTCAGACTTACGACGCAATCAACAGTCGTGAAGGTAAAGAAGCGCTGCGCGGACAGATCGTCGACGCGGTAAACAAGATCGTGAAGCAGAATGCAGGGGTGAAGAAAAAGCTCCAGTCAGTCTATTTCACCAGCTTCGTGATGCAGTGAGTCCACTATGGCCAATCCAGACCTTCTCTCCCAGGATGAAATCGATGCGCTGCTTCATGGTGTAGACGGCGGTGATGTAGAGACCGAGACCGGTGCAGGCCTGGAGGATGCGGATGCGCGCCGATATGACTTCGCCAGTGAAGATCGTATCGTCCGCGGTCGCATGCCGACCCTGGAAATGGTCAATGAGCGTTTCTCACGCGCCTTCCGTATCAGTCTGTTCAACATGCTACGCCGTTCTGCTGAATTATCGGTGGGCGGTGTGGATATGCTCAAGTTTTCCGAATATATCCACACCCTGTTCGTTCCCACTAGCCTTAACATGATCAAGGTAAAGCCACTGCGCGGCACCGCATTGTTGGTGTTTGAACCGAAGCTGGTATACGTCCTGGTGGACAACTTTTTTGGTGGTGACGGTCGTTTCCACGCCAAGATCGAAGGTCGGGAATTCACCCCAACTGAGCAGCGAGTGATTCAGATCCTGATGGAATTGGCGTTCAAGGATCTGCATCAGGCGTGGGCACCGGTGATGAACATCAACTTTGAATACATCAACCGCGAAGTAAACCCGCAGTTCGCCAACATTGTTAGCCCTACCGAAGTGGTAGTGGTCTCCAAGATCCATGTGGAACTGGAGGGTGGCGGTGGTGATATCCACGTCACCATGCCCTATTCAATGTTGGAGCCGATCCGCGATGTCCTCGATGCTGGAGTACAGAGCGATCGAACTGATATTGATGACCGTTGGCTCAGCGCAATGCGTGAAGAGGTGAAGAATGCCGAGGTGGACCTGACTAGTACGCTGACCGAAACCACCTTGAGCCTGCGTGATGTACTCAAAATCAAGGCGGGAGACATCATTCCCATCAACATGCCTTCTTTAGTAACACTACGTGCCGAAGGGGTCCCGGTATTTCGTGGACATCTGGGTGTCTCCAATGACCAGATGGCAATCAAAATCGTAAAGCAGGCCGAGCGTTTTCTGCTCGGCCATTAATGCAGGAGTTGAGCGATGAACGACGAAACGACAACAGACGACGAAGCAGTCAGCGACGACTGGGCCGAAGCGATGGCCGAGCAGGGTGTGGAGGCTGAACCCGCACCAATGCAGGAGCTCCGCGATGACGCGGTGGGCCCCGGATCTGAAGATGTCAACATGGATGTCATTCTTGATATCCCGGTGACCATCTCAATGGAGATCGGCCGCACCCGCATCAACATCCGTAACCTGCTGCAACTCAATCAGGGCTCAGTGGTGGAGCTGGATCGTCTGGCGGGTGAGCCGCTGGACGTGATGGTTAACGGCACCCTGATCGCCCATGGAGAGGTGGTCGTGGTGAACGAAAAATACGGTATCCGCCTGACCGACGTAATAAGTCCGGCTGAACGAGTGAAAAAACTTAAATAATGGTGTCTCTTTATGTTCAAACGTATGCTGTTTTGCCTGCTGTTTATCCTGCCCGCCACCCTGCATGCGGCGGATGCAGAGCGTTTGCCAAAGGCAGCAGCGCGTTTGAATGATCCGCTTGGCGCGGGTGATGTTTTACAGGTCTTCTTCGCACTACTCTTTGTTCTGCTCCTCATTGGTGTTGCAGCCTGGTTTTTCCGCCGCATGAGTCTCGGTAACTTTGCCGGACAGGGTGCGTTGCGCCTGCTTGCTTCGGTCTCGGTCGGCCAGCGTGAACGTGTGGTACTGGTGCAGGCAGGGGAGACTCAACTACTGCTCGGTGTTGCCCAGGGCAACGTGCGTACCCTGCATGTGTTTGACCAGCCGCTGATGCCTCAGGACAACACTTCAACCCCCACGGAAAATTTTGCCGAACGTTTGGCTGCGGTACTCAAACGCCGCGGTGGAGAGCAGCAATGAAAAAGCTTCTCGCCATCACCCTGCTGCTATTTCCCATTGCCGTCTCTGCTGCACAACCCGGCCTGGAGGCGGTGACCGTTACCACCGCTGCCAACGGTGAACAGAGCTACAGCCTGAGCATCCAGCTATTGCTGTTGATGACCCTGCTCACCTTCATTCCTGCCGGGGTGATGATGATGACCTCGTTCACCCGCATCATCATCGTGCTGGCGATCCTGCGTCAGGCGATCGGTCTGATGCAGGCACCTTCCGGTCAGGTACTGGTAGGACTTTCACTGTTTCTCACTTTCTTTGTTATGGCGCCGGTTTTTGATCGTATTAACAACGAGGCGATTCAGCCCTATTTCAGTGAAAAACTGCAAATGAACGACGCCCTCAAGGCAGCGAGTAAACCGCTACAGCAATTTATGATGAATCAGGTGCGCGAACCAGATCTGGCTCTGTTTGCCGGTATGGCCGGTAACGAAAAGGGTTACGAAACGCCCGATGATGTACCGCTGACTGTATTGGTGCCCGCCTTTGTCACCAGTGAACTGAAGACCGCTTTTCAGATCGGTTTCCTGTTGTTTATTCCCTTTCTGGTTATCGACCTGGTGGTAGCCAGCGTGCTGATGTCGATGGGTATGATGATGCTCTCGCCGATGATCATCTCGCTGCCGTTCAAGATCATGTTGTTTGTGCTGGTGGATGGCTGGTCGCTGGTGATGAGTACCCTCGCCGCCAGTTTCTACGTAACGCAATAGGAGAGATGAACGGTGACTCCGGAAACAGTAATGAGTGTATTTCAGCAAACCCTGCAATTGCTGGTGGTGCTGATCCTCATCGTGCTGTTGCCCGCGCTGTTTGTCGGTCTGCTGGTGGCGATGTTCCAGGCAGCGACTCAGATCAACGAAATGACCCTCAGCTTTATTCCCAAACTGCTGGTTACCCTTGGGGTGTTGATGATTGCCGGGCCATGGATGTTGCAGACCCTGCTCGACTTCACCCAACGGTTGTTTAACAACGTCCCGACATTAATAGGGTGACCGGCATGACCCTGACGATGGCGGAAATCACGGGTTGGGTCGGCAGTTTTCTCTGGCCGTTCTTTCGTATCGGTACCCTCTTTATGGTGGCACCGATCACCGGCTCCAGTAACATCCCGGTAAGGGTGCGTCTGATACTGGCACTGGCGGTAACTCTGCTGGTAATGCCAATACTCGAATCAGTACCAGAGGTAACCCCTTTCTCCTGGTCGGCTATCGCCATCATCCTGCAACAACTGCTGATCGGTGCAGCGATGGGCTTCGCCCTGATGCTGGTTTTCTCCTCCATCGTTACCGGTGGCCAGTTAATCGCGATGCAGATGGGTCTCGGTTTCGCCTCCATGGTCGACCCACAAAACGGTACCCAGGTGCCGGTGCTCAGTCAGCTCTACATCATCATGACCACTCTGTTGTTCCTCGGCATGAATGGCCATCTGGTACTCATTAATTTGCTGGTGGAGAGCTTCCGTCTCCTGCCTATCGGTGAGAGCGGCATCGGTGCTGACGGCTTCCACGCCGTTGCCGCCTGGGGAACGCAGATGTTCGCTGGCGCGTTGTGGTTGGCCCTGCCAGCGATGGCCTCGCTGCTGGTGGTGAACATCGCCTTTGGTGTGATGGCCCGTTCCGCACCACAGCTCAATATCTTTGCCATCGGTTTCCCGGTGGCGATGATTATGGGTTTCGTGGTGATTCTCTACACCCTGCCCAGTGTGGTACCGCAGTTCAGCCAGATCGTCGAACGCGGTTTTGACCTGGTGCAGTATCTGTTATTGGGAGGCGCACGCTGATGGCTGAAAACAGCGACGGCCAGGAACGCACGGAAGAGGCGACCCCCAAACGCCAACGGGAGGCGCGAGAGAAGGGGCAGATCGCTCGTTCCCGTGAACTGAATACAGTGATGGCGCTGCTGATGGCGGCGACTGTTTTTCTCGCCATGGGAGATTCCCTGGTACGCGGTATGGTCGGTCTGCTCCACAACGATTTTCTTATCCCGCGCAGTATGATCTTTAACGATGCAGCAATGACTGTCGCCCTGACCGAGTCCATTCTCGAAGCGCTGTGGCTGTTTCTACCCTTTTTCATCCTCATGGTGCTGGCTGCACTGGGTGCCGCGATGGCACTGGGGGGCTGGAGTTTCTCCACCCAGGCGATGGCCTTCAAATGGGAGAAGCTCGATCCGGTTAAGGGACTGGGGCGAGTTTTCGCCTGGCGCGGCGTGATGGAGATGTTTAAAGGGCTGGCCAAGTTCACCCTGGTCGCCGGGGTAGCGCTGTTGTTGCTGAGGCTGCAAGGGGACAAATTCCTGGGTCTCGGTAGTGAGCCGCTGGAGCAGGCGATGACCCACGCGGGTAGCCTGCTAGGTTGGGCCTTTCTCTTTTTAAGTTCTGCGTTACTGCTGGTGGCAGCCATTGATGTGCCGTTCCAGCTGTGGGATTACCACCGTCAGATCAAGATGACCCGTCAGGAGATCAAGGAGGAGTTCAAGCAGACCGAGGGTAGTCCGGAGATCAAGAATCGTCAGCGCAGTCTGCAACAGGAGATGGCGCAGCGAAGAATGATGGAGGAGGTGCCAAAGGCCGACGTGGTGGTTACCAACCCGACCCATTTCGCCGTGGCGCTGCGTTATGAGCCGACCAAAATGGGTGCGCCGATTGTGGTCGCCAGGGGCAGCGATCTGCTGGCCGGACGTATTCGAACCGTGGCCAGCGAGCACGATGTGCCGGTCCTCTCCGCACCGCCTCTGGCCCGCGCTATCTACTACAGCACCGAACTGAATATGCCGATCCCGGAAGGGCTCTACCGAGCCGTGGCTCAGGTACTGGCCTATGTCTACGCGCTCAAGCGCAGTCCTATTTACAGTCGCGACGAGATGCACGAGTTGCATGATCTGCCGATCCCTGAGGATCTGCGCCGCGACTCACCCGATGACGAGAGAGGTGAAGAATAATGGCCGATGCTAACCGCCTCACTCCTGCACTGGTGCAGATGACACGCACCGGTCTTGGCGCGCCACTTATCGTGGTGCTGCTGCTGGCGATGGTGGTGCTGCCGTTGCCACCGTTTCTGCTCGACATCTTTTTCACCTTTAATATCACCCTGTCGCTGATCATCCTGCTGGTCACGGTCTATGCTCTGCGGCCGATGGATTTTGCGGTATTTCCTACCATTCTATTGATTGCCACCTTGTTGCGACTGGCGCTTAACGTTGCCTCGACCCGGGTGGTGCTGCTTAACGGTCACACCGGTCCCGGTGCGGCGGGTCAGGTAATTCAATCCTTCGGTGACTTCGTCGTAGGTGGTAACTACGCGGTTGGTCTGGTGGTCTTTGTCATTCTGGTGATCATCAACTTCGTGGTGGTGACCAAGGGTGCCGGACGGATCTCCGAGGTAAGTGCACGTTTCACCCTTGATGCGATGCCCGGTAAGCAGATGGCCATCGATGCGGATCTTAATGCTGGTCTGATCGATCAGGATGAGGCACGCCGCCGCCGTCTTGAAGTCGCTGCTGAGGCCGACTTCTACGGTTCCATGGACGGTGCCAGCAAATTCGTGCGTGGCGACGCGGTGGCCGGAATTCTGATCACCTTGATCAACATCATCGGCGGTCTCGCCATCGGTGTGGTGCAACACAGCATGAACTTCGGTGACGCGGCTCAGGTGTATGCCCTGCTGACCATCGGTGATGGTCTGGTGGCGCAGATACCCTCACTGGTCCTCTCTACTGCTGCCGGCATTATCGTGACCCGGGTAACCACTTCGGAGAACATGAGTGAGCAGATGATGGGGCAACTGCTCAGCAACCCCAAGGTTCTCGGTGTGACCGCTGGAGTACTGGGGCTGTTGGGGATGATCCCCGGAATGCCCAATTTCCCGTTTCTGTTGCTCGCAGCGGCTACCGGTGGCGCTGCATGGTGGAAGGCGAAGCAACGTCAGGAGCAGATCCTGCAGGAGGCTCAGCAGCAGCAACTTGAAGAACAGGCGGCTGCACCACCTCCGGCGGAGAGCCGTGACCTGAGTTGGGACGATGTGCCGATGGTTGATCCCATCGGTCTGGAGGTGGGTTACCGCCTGATTCCACTAGTAGACAAATCTCAGGGCGGTGAGCTGATGGCTCGAATCAAGGGCGTGCGGCGTAAGCTCTCTCAGGAGTTGGGTTTCCTTGTTCCACCGGTACATATTCGCGACAACCTCGACCTGCCGCCCAACTCTTATCGCCTCAGCATGATGGGGGTCAACGTAGGAGAAGCGGAGATCCATCCAGAGCGGGAGATGGCGATCAATCCGGGTCAGGTCTTCGGCAGTGTGGAGGGGATCAACGGTAAGGACCCAGCCTTCGGTCTTGATGCGGTCTGGATTACCCCAAGCCAGCGTGAGCATGCTCAGGGGCTGGGTTATACCGTGGTCGACCCCAATACCGTTGTTGCCACCCACCTGAGTCAGGCGCTGCAGGAGCATGCCCATGAACTGCTCGGTCACGAAGAGGTGCAAAAGCTACTGGAGCAGTTGGGCAAGAGTGCGCCCAAGCTGGTCGAGGACCTGGTCCCCAACAACCTGCCGCTGGGTACCGTGGTTAAGGTGCTGCAGAACCTGCTGGCAGAAGGCATTCCGATCCGCGACATTCGCACCATCGCCGAATCTCTGGCGGAGAGTGCGATTCGGGTTAAAGATGCCGGGAATTTGACTGCCATGGCGCGGGTTGCAATGGGGCGGATGATTGTTCAGAAAATCAACGGCTTAAGAGCTCAGCTCGAGGTGATTACCCTCTCCCCTGAACTGGAACGCATATTGCTTGAGAGTGTACAGGCCTCCGCTGAAGGGGGCGCGGGCATCGAGCCAATGTTGGCTGAACGCCTGCACCAGGGATTGGCCGACAGCGCGCAAAAGCAGGAGGCGTCAGGCAAACCGGCGGTACTGCTGGTGGCACCACCGATACGCGAACTGTTGGCCCGCTTTACCAGACACACGATTTCAGGGTTGAACGTACTCTCGTATAACGAGATCCCGGACGACAAACAACTCAGAATCGTGGCAACCGTAGGCAAACAGACGGGCTGACCAGTTGCCCGGCAAACACCGGGCTGAGTGAGGGTTAGAGGAATGAAAATCAAACGCTACTTTGCTACCGACATGCGTCAAGCCATTCAGATGGTGCGCGAAGCGCAGGGGCCAGATGCCGTGATCCTTTCCAATCGTCGGGTCGATGGCGGTATTGAGATCGTCGCTGCCATGGATTACGACGAAAAGATGTACCACAGTCTCAATGGCACTACTGAGACAAGCGCAGCCCAGCCCAAGGTGACGGGTAACCGGCCAATGATTGAGTGGTCACAGGACCCGGCACTGGTGGCGATGCGCGATGAGATCAATATGCTGCGCGGAGTGCTGGAGAATCAGCTCAGTGGCATCGGCTGGAAGAACATGAAGCACAAACATCCGCAACAGGCCAAGTTGCTGGAGCGGCTGTTGCAGATGGGACTCCACCCCGATCTCTGTCGCAGTGTTGCAGCGAAGTTGCCCTATACCAAAGATATGAACCAGAACTGGCGTCGTGCCCTGACTCTGCTTGCCACCAGGGTGATGGTGACCAACGATGACATCCTCAATCGCGGCGGTATTGTTGCGCTGCTCGGTCCTGCGGGTGCAGGTAAAACTACCAGCGTGGCGAAACTGGCAGCGCGTTTCACCCTGCGCCACGGTCCGAACAAGGTGGCCCTGGTCACCACCGACAGTTATCGCATCGGTGCACACCAGCAGTTGCGTACCTATGGTCAGATCCTTGGCGCACCGGTGCATGTGGCAAAAGATGGTGAGGAGTTGCGCACCATTCTGCAGACACTAAGCGACAAAAAACTGGTGTTAATTGATACTGCCGGGATGAGCCAGCGTGACATACGTCTGGGAGAGCAGTTCGGTATGTTGCATCAAAGTAGCTTGCCGATCCGCAGCTATGCGGTACTCTCTGCATCCAGTCAGCGTAGCAGCCTGGATGAGGTATTACGCAGCTTTGGTAAGGTTAAGCTCGAAGGTGCTATTCTGACAAAGATGGACGAGACCATGGTGCCGGGAGAGGCGCTCTCGGTGGTAGTGCAAAACCGGCTACCGGTGGCCTACGTCAGTGACGGTCAGCGGGTACCTGAAGACCTCCACCCCGGGCGCAGCAACAACCTGGTGAACCGTTGTGTACAACAACTACAGCAGCTCCCCGAAAAGCCTGCCGAGGAGCGTCTGGTAATGGAATTTGGAAGGATGGCAGGCTGAATTACACACTGTCATTGAGGTAGTGATGACCGATCAAGCAGAGGGGTTAAGACGTATGGCCAAACCAAAACCGGTCCGTGTGATCGCCGTGGCCAGCGGCAAGGGGGGAGTCGGCAAGACCAATGTTTCGGTCAATCTTGCGACCGCCTTCAGCCAGTTGGGCAAAAAGGTCATGATTATGGATGCGGATCTCGGCCTCGCCAACGTCGATGTGATGCTTGGCCTGCAACCGTCGCGCAATCTTTCCCATGTCATCAAGGGCGAATGTACTCTGGAGGAGATCATCCTTGAGGCACCTGGTGATATTCAGGTGATCCCTGCCTCTTCTGGAATCCAGAACATGGCGGAACTGAGTCCGGCGGAACATGCGGGACTGATTCGTGCCTTCAGTGAACTGAATACCGATGTAGATATCCTCATCGTCGATACCGCTGCCGGGATCTCCGACAGTGTGGTCAGTTTTTCCAAGGCCGCGCAGGAGGTCATTGTGGTGGTGTGTGATGAGCCCGCCTCGATCACCGATGCTTACGCCCTGATAAAACTGCTCAACCGCGACCACGGTATTCGCCGTTTTCGCGTACTGGCCAATATGGCCCACACTGAGAACGAGGGGCGCGAGCTGTTCGCCAAGCTGGTCAAGGTGACTGAGCGTTTCCTCGACGACGCGATGCTCGATTTTATGGGCAGCATTCCCTACGACGAATATCTGCGCAAGGCGGTGAAAATGCAGCGGCCGGTGGTCGATGCCTATCCCGGCAGCAAGATTTCAAGCGCATTCAAGGATATAGCCAAACGTGCCGATAAATGGCCTATGCCCAGTTCTGCGACTGGCAGTCTCGAATTTTTTGTCGAGCGCCTGGTACAGAGCAGGCAGCTGATGGACGGGCTGGCATGAACAGCGTCGCGCTCAAGCTGGCAGCCTACACGGAGAACCAGGAAGACCTGGTTACTCGCCATGCTCCGCTGGTTAAGCGCATCGCTTATCATCTGCTGGCACGTTTGCCGGATACGGTGCAGGTGGACGACCTGATCCAGAGCGGCATGATCGGGCTGCTTGAGGCGATAAGGAATTTTGAGAACGGTCATGGTGCCAGTTTTGAGACCTATGCCGGGATTCGCATTCGTGGTGCGATGCTTGATGAAGTGCGGCGCAACGACTGGACGCCGCGCTCGGTACACCGTCGTTCGCGTGAGATCGCTGAGGCGGTTCGTAAGGTTGAGGCACGCGAAGGACGTGACGCTCAGGATGTTGAGATTGCCGAGGTGCTGGGTGTGGAGATGGAGGAGTACTACCGCATGTTGCAGGATGCGAGTTTGTCTCGTGTGCTGAGTTTTGAGGACATGGGGTACGAAGGGCGTGGTGTAGACGAGATGCTTTCATCCTGTGAGCCGGAACCAAGCGATGAGCTGCTTCGGGCTGAACGTAGTGCAGGGATCGCGGCTGAGGTAGAACAGTTACCGGAACGCGAGCGTATGGTGATGTCACTCTATTACGGTGATGAATTGAACCTGAAGGAGATTGGCAAGGTACTCGGCGTCACCGAGTCACGTGTCTGCCAGATCCATAGTCAGGCACTGGTGCGGATACGCGCACACATGAATTCTGCGGATGCCGGATAAATTCGGTGTTTGCTATTAATGGGCACTAGAGAAGGGCTTAACCGTTACGCATAAATCTTTTGAGTGGTAGGGCGTAACTGTTTCGGAGGCAAACTTGGATAAGAACATCAAAATTCTGGTGGTAGACGATTTTTCTACCATGAGACGGATCATCAAAAACCTGTTGCGCGATTTGGGTTTTTCCAACGCCGATGAGGCGGACGATGGTCTCACCGCACTGCCGATGTTGCAGGCGGGCAACTATGACCTGTTGATAACCGACTGGAATATGCCGGGGATGCAGGGCATCGATCTATTACGTGCCGTGCGCGCCGATCCAAAACTTTCCAGCATGCCGGTGTTGATGGTTACCGCCGAGCAGAAAAAGGCGCAAATCATTGAGGCTGCCCAGGCAGGTGTCAACGGTTACATCGTCAAACCATTTACTGCTGCCACGCTCAAGGAAAAGCTGGACAAGATCTACGAGCGCATTAACGCGCAATAGCGTTATCCGATTGCGGACAAGAGATATACCTGATGTCAAAAACACCAACAACCATGACCACCGAATTCGCCGAGCAAGTACGCGAACTGTCGCAGTACGTTGAGGCGGGAAATGAAGCGGAGGCTGACCGTATCCTGGATCAGATTTCGAGGATGCGTGAAAGCAGTCTGTTTCAGGAGCTGGGTAAATTGACTCGCCAGTTCCACGAGTCGCTGAATAACTTTCGCCTCGATTCTCGTATCGCCAACTATGCCGAAAAGGAATTTCCTGATGCCCGCGAGCGTTTGCGCTATGTCATTACTATGACTGGGCAAGCGGCTGATCGAAGTCTGACTGCGGTGGAAAATTCGATGCCACTTTGTGACACCATGGTGAATAAGGCGGAAGAACTGAAGCAGCAGTGGCAGCGTTTTACCAGCCGTGATTTGAGCGCCGATGAGTTTCGTGAATTGAGTAATCAATTGAGTAATTTTTTCGCCGAATTGTCACGCGATAGTGCCACCGTGAAAGAGAATCTCAGTGAAGTGGTGATGGCGCAGGACTTTCAGGACCTAACCGGACAAATCATCGAACGGGTGATAAAACTGGTGGACGAGATGGAAGACAGCCTGGTTGATCTGGTACGCATTTCCGGCCAGAACCTGGCAGCGACGGAATCACTGAACAAAAAGGAAAGTGAAGAGGACAAGATCAAGGCAACCGGTCCCAGTGTCCCTGGTGTCGATGATACCGAAAATCTGGTCTCGGGGCAGGATGAAGTCGATGACCTGTTGTCGAGTCTGGGTTTTTGAGGGGTTAGGCGATGGCTCTGGATGCAGACGACGAAATCCTGCAGGACTTTCTGGTTGAGGCCAGTGAGATCCTCGAACAGTTGAATGAGCAACTGGTCGATCTCGAAAACACGCCTGAAGATAGCGATATGCTGAATACCGTGTTCCGCGGCTTTCACACCATCAAGGGTGGGGCTGGATTCCTGGGTCTTGATGCACTGGTGAATGTCTGCCATCGCTCCGAAGATATTTTCAACCTGCTGCGTAATGGTGAGAAGAGTCTCACCACAGACATGATGGATGTTTTTCTCCAGGTGCTCGATGTGTTGAATGCACAGTTCGATAGTCTGCGTGCAATGCAGGAGCCAGAGCCGGCCAGCCCAGAACTGTTGCAGGCACTTGAACGGATGAACCACCCAGGTAGTGATGAGGCAACGGTAGAGACAGCCTCGCCACCGCCTGCCGTCGAACCAGCGGTTGCTGCTGAGCCTGAGCCACAAGCTCCCACGGCTGCTGAAGGCGACATTACCGATGATGAATTTGAAGCTTTGCTTGATGCGATCGATGGCAAGGCACCTGCGCAGTCTGCATCCGATTCAAATGCTAGCGTTGCCGAGACAGGCGATGAGGATATTACTGAGGAAGAGTTCGAGGATCTACTTGATCAGCTCCACGGTAAGGGACAGTTCAAACCTGACGCATTGCCCCAGGATAAA
Source organism: Thiohalomonadaceae bacterium (assembly GCA_050295975.1). GTDB lineage: Bacteria > Pseudomonadota > Gammaproteobacteria > Thiohalomonadales > Thiohalomonadaceae > JAPHTQ01. The sequence continues at coordinate 48,632 of JBNKQR010000004.1, read as the reverse complement.
CCTGCGGCCCCCGCCAAGGCGGAAGTTGCAGCGGCTGCTGCCAGTGGTGATGAAGACATTACCGAAGATGAGTTCGATGCGCTACTCGATCAACTCCACGGCAAGGGCAAGTTTAATCCTGCGGCGGTAGCGCCGGCGGTTAAACCTGATACAAGCACTACGCCAAAAACTGCACCAGCCAAGCCGGCTGAAGCACCGAAGAAAGCAGCAGAGACAGCAAAGAAGAAACCAGAAGCAGCTCAGACTGAGACTACAGTGCGGGTCGATACCAAACGTCTGGATGACATCATGAATATGGTGGGCGAATTGGTACTGGTGCGTAATCGGTTATGGAATCTAACCAATGGCGAAAATTCCATTACCCATTCCGAGGACCTGACCAAGGCAGTTTCTAACCTAGATCTGGTGACCGGCGATCTACAGATGTCGGTGATGAAGACCCGGATGCAACCGATCAAAAAGGTCTTTGGACGTTTCCCTCGGGTGGTACGTGACCTGGCGCGCAATCTGAAAAAAGAGGTCAATCTGGAGTTGGTAGGTGAGGATACCGACCTGGATAAAAATCTGGTCGAGGCACTGGCAGATCCGCTGGTGCATCTGGTGCGCAACTCGGTAGACCATGGCGTTGAAATGCCCGAGGAGCGTGAAGCCAAAGGTAAGCCGCGTGGCGGTGTGGTTCGTTTGTCGGCAGAACAGGAAGGAGATCATATCCTGCTAACCATTGATGATGATGGCGCTGGTATGGATCCGGACAAGCTACGTATGCTGGCGGTGAAAAAAGGGATGATGGACGAGGATGCTGCATCACGGCTTAGCGACAGTGAAGCCTACATGCTGATCTTTGCCCCGGGATTCTCTACCAAGGAAAAAATTTCCGACGTCTCCGGCCGTGGTGTAGGTATGGATGTGGTCAAGACCCGCATCACCCAGCTTAACGGTAGTGTCGAAATTCTGTCTGAGATGGGTAAGGGGACACAGGTACTGATTAAGGTGCCACTAACCCTGGCGATCATGCCGACTCTGATGATCAAACTTTCCGGTCAGACCTTTGCCCTGCCACTGGTAAATGTCAGTGAGATATTCCATCTCGATCTAACCAAGACCAATGTGGTGGATGGCCGACGAGTGATTATGATCCGTGACCATGCGTTGCCGCTCTACTATCTCTCCGGTTGGTTGGTAGAAGGCTGTTCAGAGACTCTGCCAGAGGCGGGACATGTGGTGGTGGTGCACATCGGCACCCAACAGATTGGTTTTGTGGTCGATCAGTTAATTGGCCAGGAAGAGGTAGTGATTAAGCCGCTGGGTGCGCTGCTACACGGCACTCGGGGGATGGCAGGGGCAACAATTACTGGTGACGGGCGTATCGCTCTGATTCTGGATATCCCCAGCCTGTTGAAGGCCTACGCCTGACAACGTGCTACCGTTTGAGTATAAGGCCCTGAGTGGGTTGTAACGCAACAAACGTCGAGGAGTGTGTACATGCCCATACGGGTACTGGTGGTTGATGATTCAGGTTTTTTCCGCCGCCGGGTAAAGGCGATGCTGGAGGGTGATCCACGCCTGGAGGTTGTTGGCGAGGCCGCCGATGGTGCCGAAGCGGTATCGATGACCAGCAAGCTGCGTCCAGACGTTATCACCATGGATATCGAAATGCCGGTGATGGATGGAATTACCGCCACGCGCCGTATCATGCAGCTCAGCCCCCGACCGATCCTGATGTTCTCCTCACTTACTACCGATGGTGCCAAGGCCACGCTGGATGCGTTGGAAGCGGGTGCGGTCGATTATCTTCCGAAGAAATTTGAGGATATCTCCACTAATCGCGAGGAGGCGACTCGTGCCCTCTGCGAAAGGGTCTATGAGATTGCAAAGCAGGGTCGTCGTTCACTAAGGACACCCACTGCGACAACTCCGTCCTCTCGTCCAGCTGCGACTACATCGCGTGAAGCGGCTAGTGCAGTGTCCCCACGGTTCGCCGCTACACAAGGTGGCGTTTCGAAAAGTGCGAAGATGCCTGCCCACGGTACGGTCAAGCTGGTTGCTATCGGAACCTCTACCGGTGGTCCAGTGGCGTTGCAGGAGGTGCTGACCAAGCTTCCTGCAAACTTTGCTTACCCCATCGTGCTGGTACAACACATGCCCGGCAGTTTCACCCCAGCCTTTGCCCAGCGTCTCAATCAATTGTGCGCCATCACTGTAAAAGAGGCGGTGGATGGCGAAATGTTAACCCCGGGAACCGCGCTGCTCGCTCCCGGTGGTAAGCAGATGCTGATCGAGTCTCGTGGTGGGCGCCACTGTGTCAAGGTGACCGAGAGCGATCCAACTTTGACCTACAAGCCCAGTGTCGATATCACCTTTAACTCTATTGCCAATGTCTACCCGTCACATACTCTGGCGATCATTCTGACCGGTATGGGTGCCGATGGACGCGAAGGATGTCGCACCCTGAAGGGCGGTGGTTCAACTATCTGGTCACAGGATGAAGCAAGTTGTGTGGTTTACGGGATGCCTGCTGCGATTGCCGATGCGGGTCTGAGTGATGGTGTGCTGGGACTAACTGAGGTCGGGCCGACACTGGCCAGAATATAGTCATGGACTTTCTCAGTCTCATCGGCGCATTTCTCGGCATTGCCGCCATCCTTGGTGGGCAATTTCTCGAGGGTGGTCATGCCAGTTCATTAATCAATGGACCGGCACTGATTATTGTCGCCGGTGGTTCGCTCGGTGCGATCATGCTGCAGTCACCGATCACCACCTTTATGCACGCAATAAGAATGCTCTACTGGGTTTTTGTTCCACCCAAACTGTTTTCTGATGATGCCATCTCCAAGATCGTCAGCTGGAGCAATATCGCACGCAAAGAGGGGTTGCTTGGGCTGGAGGCTGCATCCGATACCGAGGATGATGAGTTTGCACGCAAGGGGCTGCAATTGCTTGTTGATGGCAACGAGCCGGAAGTGATGCGTAATATTCTGGAGGTTGATGCAGATACCCGTGAGCACCATGATCTGAGTGCGGCACGCCTGTATGAGAGCATGGGCGGCTACACACCCACCCTGGGGATCATTGGTGCCGTACTGGGACTGATTCAGGTGATGGAGAATCTTACTGATCCATCGAAGCTTGGACACGGTATTGCAGTGGCCTTCGTCGCTACCATTTACGGTGTCGGACTGGCCAACCTGATTCTGATCCCTATTGGCAACAAGTTGAAGAGTCTGGCCATATCACAGAGCCAGTTTCGTTACATGATGATCGAGGGGATTGTCTCCATAGCTGAAGGTGACAATCCGCGCAATATCGAAACCAAGCTGCAAGGTTTTTCAAACTGAATCCGGGCAGATGGTGAGAGTGAATAATGGCACGCAAACGCAAACCACTGGAAAACGAAAATCTGGAACGCTGGATGATCTCCTATGCGGATTTCATTACCCTGCTGTTCGCGTTTTTCGTGGTTATGTATGCCATTTCATCGGTTAATGAAGGTAAATATCGCGTTCTTTCCGATACCCTTGTTGAAGCCTTTAACGAGCAACCTAAAGTTCTGCAACCAATTGCAGTTCCCAATGCCACGATAACTGCCGAGCAAAATGTAGAGGTAAAGCCCGAGAACCCAAGTGAAGCGCCGCAGAGCCTGGTTGACCTGCCAGAGTCAGGCACCAACGATCCCACACTTGGTGAAATCGCCGACGATTTTGAAAAGCAGCTGCAGCCCATGATCGATAAGGAGCTGATCAGTATTACGCGTAACGATAACTGGATTGAGATTGAGATCAACACCAGTCTGCTGTTCGATATCGGTAGTGCAGAGTTGGAGGATGATGCACTACCAGTGCTGCGCCGCCTGGCTACGACCCTGCAACGTTATCCCAACCAGATACAGGTAGAAGGTTTTACCGATAATTTGCCGATTAGGAATCAACTCTATCCTTCAAACTGGGAGCTCTCAGCAGCACGTGCTGCCAGTGTGGTACAACTCTTTTCAACCACTGGCGTACAACCTGAGCGAATGGCTGCCATCGGTTATGGTGAATACAGACCCATTGCAGATAATGTAACACCTGAAGGTCGACGCAAAAATCGTCGTGTAGTGCTGGTGATCCGTAAGGACGATCGCGGTAAAACCCCACAAGGTAGAAATCAGGTCGATCCCACTGTGAGAGGAGGCAACTGATGCAAATCTGGTCAATTGCCAATCAGAAGGGCGGTGTGGGAAAAACCACCACCGCAGTAACCCTCTCCGGGCTGTTAGCCCAGCGTGGTGAGAAGGTTCTGATGGTTGATCTCGATCCGCATGGGTCACTTACCACCTATTTTGGTCATGACCCGGACAACATCGAAACCAGTGTCTATTCACTGTTTCTCAATGATGCAGGAAAACAGGTTGCCCCCGAGGATGTGGTTGTGGAAACCCGGTTTGAGAATCTTTATCTCATGCCATCATCCACTGCTCTGGCGACACTGGATCGACAGCTCGGTGGCCGCGAGGGAATGGGCCTGGTTCTCGCACGGGCGATCCTGAAGTTGGCAGGAAACTACGATCATGTCTTTATTGACTGCCCCCCCGTGCTGGGGGTGTTGATGGTTAATGCACTTGCTGCCAGTAGCAGACTTTTGATTCCAGTACAGACTGAATTTCTGGCACTTAAAGGTCTTGAGCGAATGCTGCGCACATTGAGCATGATTCTGCGTGCGCGCAAGCAGCCACTGGACTACCTGGTTGTACCTACCATGTTTGATCGACGCACACGTGCATCGGTGGAAAGTCTGCGCAGCTTGCGCGATGAACATGCCGATGAGGTCTGGAGTGCAGTGATACCAATCGATACTCAGTTCCGTGAGGCGAGTCGACAGGGGATGCCGTTAAGTTATCTGAATGCGCACACTCGTGGTGCAGTGGCCTACGCCGAACTACTCAATACCTTGTTAGGTAATCCTGAGAACGAACGGGAAAAAGCGGCGGTGCAACAACAATGAATATTAAGCGTGCATCCGTAGTAGATCAGGACGAGGCCCTTAGCGCCTATTTCGAGGCGTTGCTCAACGACGAACCCCAGCAGCAATCGCTAACTGAAGAACCGATGGCTGAAGTAGTACCTGAACCGATGCTGGAGGCCCCTGTTATCGCGCCGCCCATGGTTGTGCCGCTGGATGTGCCAGATGAGGTCGAGCAGGCAGTTGAGCCACCACTCCTTGTTCGTACCGACGGTATGCCGGACTGGGCAGAGCATGAGTTTCAGGCACTGCTATTTACTACTTCTGGTCTGACCCTGGCGGTACCGCTTTCTGAGTTAAGTGGTATTCAGGTTTGGCATGGTGAGAAAGTGACCCCCATGCCAGGACACATTGGCTGGTATCTTGGTCTGATGCAGTACCGAGATCGCAGTGTCCCCATTATTGATACGTCGCAACTTGTGTTGCCCGAAGAGCGCCTGGCACGCTTAAGTGGTGAACCACGAGAGCGTATTCAACGTATCGTCTTTATCGATGGTGGTCAGTGGGGACTGGCATGCGACAGCGTTGATCAGGTCATTACTCTTAGCCATGAGCAGGTCAAGTGGCGTAGCAGTCGGACCAAGCGTCGTTGGTTGGCTGGAACAGTCATTGAACATATGTGTGCCATTATCGATCCGCCAGCCTTTGCCGATATGTTGGCTACTGGTATGGGGGATTCACCATCGGAGCAGGGTGACGATGTCTGAAGTGATGTTGCGGAATAATTGAGGTTTTACCATGCATGATGAAGATGAATTAATCAACGAGCCAGTCAGCGAATGGGTGACCTTTTATCTCGAAGCAGAGAAGTATGGGGTCAACGTATTGCTGGTGCGTGAAGTGTTAAAGAAAACAGAAATCGCTCCTGTGCCTGGTGCACCACCCTACGTGATGGGTATTATCAATCTGCGTGGCAATGTAGTGACCGTGGTCGACACACGTAAACGTTTGGGACTGCAAGCCAAAGAGGCAGATGTAGCCACGCGTGTGGTAGTGCTCGAAATACAGGAGCAGGTGCTTGGCATTATGGTTGATAGCGTAGCCCAGGTTGCAAATCTGCGTGAGTCTGAGATTGAATACGCTCCCAATGTGGGAAACGATGAGAGTTCAAAATATATCCATGGAGTTTCAAATCAGGAAAATGAGTTGCTGATCCTGTTGGATATGGAGAAGATGTTTAGCTACGAAGATTTAACCGGGGAGGCGGCTGAGTAGCCGTGTGGTGATGGCGGATATCAACCGAGTCCAGCCAGGAAACCCGATCATCCCGCCTGTACCGCAGGATAAGACCGTAGACGAGCGTGATAGAAAAAAACAGCAAAAGATAAAAAAGCAGCAAGAAAGTGACAACGAAAGCGAGCACAATAATGACAAGGATGGCATTGATTACTATGCCTGACAGCGAGGCGATTGCATGTTTGGAGTGACAATAGATCTATCACTGGTGGCACTGGGGCTCGCTATCCTGGCTGTGTTCTGGATGTTGGCCGCGATGCGTGCACGACGTCAGATGGAGAAACAGGCAAAGCAGTTGGAGACGGTCAAAAATGACCTGCGTGCTCTGTGTAACGCAGCGGTGCATGTGGGGGAACGGGTGATTCGACTCGAGCGCAACCATGGACAACTACAAACTCGCCAACAGGAACTTGGTGTGCGTCAGGAACAGATGACCTATGCGGAGCCTGATGAACGGGTTTTTGATCAGGCGATTAAACTGGCACAAAAGGGTAGTTCAATTGAAGAGATTATGGATGTTTGTGATCTCTCCCGTGGCGAAGCAGAGCTAGTATCCATGATGCACCGCCTGGGTGGTGAGTAGAACGAACTTTTATTGGGAATATCCTGTCAACTACAGGCATAAAAAAAAGCCCGGGTTTCCCCGGGCTTTTTTGTGCCGGACGAAAACTTAGTTCAGTTTTGCCGGATTTACGGTTTCACCACCAAGCAGGCTGTATTCAACCAGTGAGCCGTCATACAGTTTGGTTTTCTTGTTACCCATGATTTCGTGGGAGACAAACCAGAGACCAGATGCCAGATGACCAGTGTTGCAGTAAGCGATGGTATCAGCATCAGCATTCAGCCCCTTTGCCTGCATGATGGATTTATAGCTGGCAGCAGGCAGGAAGTCTGCGGAAGCACCATCTGCTTTGGTCAGCAGGTCCGGAGAGATGTCTTTGGCACCGGAGAGGTGACCTGAGAGTTCACCTTTCTTGGTGAATACGCCCATGTACTGGTTTTGCGGACGGGCATCAGCCAGTTGTACATTCTTTTTCGCCAGTGCGGATTTAACATCGGAGTAGGTTGCGAGAATGTTCTTGTCTTCGCCACTGGCTACCCAGTTACCCTTCTTGTTGACAGGTGCATTGGTTGCTGCGGGATAGCCTGCGGCCAGCCATGCAGCCATACCACCGTTGAGTATCGCCATGTCTTTATGACCGTAGTATTTAAACTGCCAGTAGAGACGGGTTGCTTCATCAACATCTTTGGTGTCCAGACCTGCAGGTACGAAAACAATTTTTGAGTTCTTGTTTACGCCCCAGGACTGAGCCAGTTTCTCGAAGTCGGCCTTCAGCGGGATCAATTTCTTGACCATTTTGCCGCCAACTTCACGCTTGACACGAACCTTGCCAAAGTCGACGAAGTTTGCGCCCGGTACGTGACCAGAAACGCTCTTTACTACCACTTTGCCATCTTTTTTCTCAATCACAGGTGCTTTGGTAAATGATTCCTTCTTGCCACTGACCTGAAGAATGACAACTTCATTTTTGTGGGCGTTCAACCAGGCAGCATCTACAACCGGGGAGAGTTTTTCAGATGCCTGAATACCTTGTGCAATGAATGCACACACTGCTACCAGTGTAATAATTGACTTCTTGAACTTCATTTGCTGCTCCTTGTTAAGGGTTAGTGCTAACCACAGTGATAATCCAGCAAGGCATTTGTAAGCCCTTGCAGAAATAGTTATCCGTATGCCTTTTTTTGGCTGTCCTGATTTGCTCGTTGTCGTGCCTCTTCCTGAATTGCCTGCAACATATTCATGAGGTCCACAGGCAGCTCGCTAAGTATGTGGATGTTACGGTCGCCTAACAGAGCGCTGGCAGGTTTTACTTCGTCAGACCAGGTAAGGCGTTGATCGCGTAGCTGCAACAGTTTCTCAGTCAGTGGCTGTAACAGTGTCACCATTGCCGATAACCACTGTGTGACCATCCAGGAGGGACGAGCCCGTTTGATCTCCCAACGCTGATGTAGCAGTTCCAGTACCTCGGTTGCAGGCAACATCTTTTCTGCGGTCACCCAGTCATTGGTGCTGAAGAGGGCATTGGGTAATCCGTGGGGGGTCATGGCGATAGCCATGGCGTGGGTGAAATCGGCACCGACTGCGGGCCGGACAAATAGATGAAAATGACCATGCTCATCTCTGTCCCACTCTTCCGGCTCGTGGGCATGGTAGTAAAACATTGCACCGGTTTTCGGATCGCGACAGTCGTCTGCAGGGTAGTGTTCCCAGGCAGTGATTGGCTGTTCACCACGATCCCGAAAAAGCTCTGTCTGCAGGGTAATGCCATCGTTTAGGAGAGCTTCATGTATTTGCACGACCCGCTCTGCGGCATCTGCCACCGCATCAAACACCTCGTCATCCAGCGTAGTCAGCCAGAGTGGGTAGTCGATGGTCGTGCTATTCATGCGTGAGGTACCGAATTAGCGACCGGCTGGAGCGCAGGGATTCTCGCCACGAGAGGCCGGAGCGCAGGGATTCTCGCCACGGGATGCAGGGGCACAGGGATTCTCGCCACGAGATGCAGGGGCGCAGGGATTCTCGCCACGGGAGGCCGGGGCACAGGGATTCTCACCGCGGGAGGCCGGAGCACAGGGATTGCTGCCTCGTGTTGCCGGACCGCAGGGATTTTCACCGCGGGCGTAGGCCGATGGTATTAAAAGAGATGAGATCGGCTGTGGTAGTGGCACTGCGCCAAGAATGCCAACCGCAAGGGTAGGTACTGAGATGGCCAGCAGGCGACGGTGTTTGCTTTGCATCTGTTTTTTGTCTGGTCGTTTATTCATGTTCATATCTCGTCTTTCTGTTTTCATTTTGGCTCTGTTTATTTTCCGGTTTCGCGGCCTTCAGTGATCGCCACCGCATCATAAACACCACGAGTGCGTTGTTCATATCTGCTGCCGAAGCGGAAACCGGCCCATGCCATGGCGATCATTGCGCTAACAACAATCCAGGGAGAGATACCTAGCAGGTCAGGCACTGTTTTGCTTTCTATCTTTCCAGCACTGAGCAGCGCCTGCATCCAGCTGGTATCGAAGAGGCCAGAAAAGAGCCAGATTCCGAAGACCATGCCGAAGGTAAAGATAAACCCATCCATCCGTCCTGACATTGCACCGACCACAGCGGTACCGGGGCAATAGCCACCCACCGCAAATCCCGCACCGATGAGCGCGCCGCCCACAGCGACCGCCCCAAGAATCACCTTAGGTACATAAAAACCGGTGGAGCCGAAACTGTTATCGGTTTGCAGAATAAGGATGCCGACCGCAGCAACAAGAATTGCGGTGAACATCACCTTGAATACCGACCAGTCGCTCAGGCGGAACTGTGCGGTGAGTTTGCAAGGGGAGGCGAAGCCGGCCTGTTCCAGGACGTAGCCAAAAAGGATTCCTGAGGTGAGGGCTGTGCCCGCTGTGCCGTAATCCATTACCAGGCTCTCCGCATCAGCAGACTGACGCCCAGTCCGGTGAGGAAAAAGGTCATGAGGAAGACGAAGCCACTAATCCCCAGCATGGCTGTGCCTGAGAGGCCGATGCCGCTGGTACAGCCTGCGGCAATACGTGAACCGAAACCGGCAAGGATGCCGCCAAGTAGGGCGAAGAGAATGCGACGGTTTTGTCCAAGTTTATGGGCTCCGTCCAGGTGGAGTCGGAAACGTCCTGCGCCGATGGCAGCAAGCAGGGCACCGATAGCAATACCGACGACCTCAACCACGATCCAGGAAGCAAACGGATTCGCCCCGTTGGCGACCATGGGGCCAAGATAACTATTGCTCTGTGTGGTTTCCGGGGCGACGCCCATGCCGATTGCGGCGGCAAGGCGGGCAAATGTGCCTGAGGCTCCCACCCCATTGCCGACCAGTACGTAGGTCAGGATCAGAACCAGTCCTAGAACTATACCCGCTACATAGGGGGGCCACAGAGGTCTAATCGGTCCCGCCATTTTTTCTCCTTTTTTATCGGCAGGCCCGACGCCTGCCATGGCAACTAACTGAAAAATAAAAAAATAAATAAAAAGTTCAGTAGCTTATTAGCGGATAAGAATACCACTAACCTCTAATCTAAAGTGCGCAAACTATCGCAAAAATAACCGCTCGTAAACTGTGGCTAAGAAAAATTTCCTGAAGCAGGGGATGCGAAGGAGAGTTCTATAGCATGGAGAGGATGGTTGGGTTAATGCAGACCGGTTTACTTGTTGCCAGGAAGTTTGCCGGTAAGCATGTAGGCAAAGGCGAGCACTTCAGCCACAGCGAGATAGAGTTCACGTGGGATCTCGTCGCCCAGATCCAGTTGTGCCAACAGGGCAACAAGTTCCTGATCCTCATGTAGCGGGATGCTGTGCTGCTCTGCCAGGGCGATGATCTTCTCTGCGATTTCACCGCGTCCCTTGGCGGTGATCCGTGGGGCATTCTTTTCGTCGTAGTGTAGGGCGACGGCGGATTTTGGTGGGCTCTTGTTTTTCATGCGCGGGTGTCGATGAGTCCGTTGCCGGAATTGGATGATTCGGTCATCTCTTCTGGGGGCCTGCCACAACGGCTGCTGCACTGCGCAGTTTCCAGACCCTGTTGCTCCAGACGTTCCTGCAGTTGATGGAGTTGTTGACGGAATAGTTGTGCCGTGGTTTCCTGCTCGCACCAGAAGGTGGTGGAGATCTTTCCGCTATTCAGAGTGATCACGGCGCGGATATCTCCGTAGCCTTCCGGCGAGAGGTGCAGGGTGACGCTCCAGCTACTACCTTCCTTGTCATGGTTTTTATTGCCATGGCGTCGAATGCGCATTTTCAATAAATCCATTTCACCGTTTTGCGCGTGATAAAACGGTAACTCCAGTGTGATATTTAAACGCTCATCGCTTTCTCCACGCCCACTCAGACTGTTGAGCTGATTTAACTGAATGCGTGCGACACCAGCATCGACCTGACGCAGCAGACCCTGCAACTGATCGTGGATTTGTTCATGTCTCTGTGCTCCGCTTTTTGTGCTCCCTTCACCGAGCTGTTGGCGAATGGTTTGCGCCAGACGCAACAGCACCGTTTTGACATCGTTTTCCAGTTCCGACGGGCGAGCACCTTGTAGCAGATTGTTTTCAAGAAAGAGTCCTGAACGGGTAATCGCTTGGTGCAGACCCGCGGGTTGGAGCAGTTTTTCCAGTGTGGGAATAACGCTCATCAGACGGCCGATTGTCTGGCTAACCGATTTGGGAAGAGGTGGTGTCACGGAGGTGGGGGATGTTGTTCTGGCTTCGGCTTTTGTGCTGTTCTGCTGCGCAGAGTGTGTCGGAGTAGTTTGTGTCCCACTCTTTGTGGTGGTCTGCCACTGGGCAAGTTGTTGCAGTAGTGGGCGTAATGACTCCTGGCGCGGCAGGTTTTGACGCAGGGCCTGCTGGTAGGTCAGTCGTTGTTGCTCAGGTTCATCCAGGTGAAGAATGATGCCATCATTGGCCTTCTCTACCCGTAATTGCAGGGCGGTGCCTGCAGCGAGACGCAGGGTCGAAATCGCCTGCAACAGCTTGCCGCTGATCTCCAGAGTCAGCTGCCCAGAGATATCACTTTGTCGCACCGTTGCCTGTACGGTCGCACCCTCCTGCAACACGACGCCCTGCAACGTTTGCGCAGGCAGGCGAAGTTGTAGTGGTGGATGAGTTCCCGGGCCGGATATCTGCATGATTTACGCTGGTATTGTGAGTCAATTCCACTTAAGCTTTTGTCTATCCTGCAGTATATGCCATTCGGCAAGCAACGCTGCGAAACCGATGGAAAAGTAAGTATGTCAGAGACACAGGCGGAGAAGTGGTATTTGCGTTATCACGATGAAACGCTTGGACCGTTTCCGACCGTCCAGATCGCACGCTATCTGCAGCTGCAGCGGGTAAAAGCGGAAGACAAAATCAGCCGTGACAAGGACCGCTGGTACAGCATCAGGGACGTAGCCGAGGTATGGCCAGAAAATCGTCTTGGCGCTGCAACGATCAGCGACCTTGAGAAGCAACAGTTGCAGGCAACCCAGCGTTGGATTGATGAACACCCCACCCTGTTTGTCCCACTTGACGAGGCCCGTGGTGCTGAAGCCGAGCTGATAATGGAAAGTGCCTCGCGCGCTGCACACCAGGAGGAGGGGGCAAGCCAGCGATTGGCAGGTTATGCTGTCGCCGTCATTCTAGCTCTGGTGGTGATTGCGTTGGCCTTCCTTTTGCCACGTGGCAAGGAGTTGTCATTACCCCAGTGTGATGCGCCCGCTGCACCGGGAGTCAACTGGAGTAACTGCCGGATGCAGGGTAACCGGTTGGAAAACGTCGATTTGCACGACGCCATACTCCGCAATAGCGACCTGAGTAATGGGGTATTGCGTGCCGCCAACCTCGCCGGTATCGACTTGGCCTATGCCAATCTGAGTCAGGCCAATCTACGTGGGGCGAATCTTTTCGGGGCACAACTCACTGGTGCCAGTCTGCGTCGGGCTAATTTGCAGTCGGCCAATCTGCGTGATGCTGACCTCCGCTATGCGGATCTGACCGGTGCCAATATCGATGGGGCGGCGCTAACTGGGGCTAAACTGGATAATGCCATTCTTTCTGATGAGGTTGCCTGCATGCCGGGATCGGTAGGTCGTTGTATCCCAGGCCAACGCTAGCCAACAATAGTTCTGCCAAAACTCTCTGTGGTGTAACGACTCACCTTCAACGTATCTGACCAGTAGTCGGCTGGGAGCCCTGCCTTCTGTTTGAGGTGTTGCAGAAACAGCCCCGGTGTTGGCAACTGTTCCCACACCGATGGCAGAAATGTGCCACGCCGTCCTTCTTCTTCCAGTACCAGACCATCCTCTCCCGGGCGGAGCTGTTGCAGCAGTGCCTCTTCCGATTCGAAGGTCAGCGGTGATGCGGTGCTGAGCAGAGAGAGGTGGATCTCCAGCCCAGCAAGCTCCGACTCACGTAGTGGCGGAAAGCGTGGGTCAGAGAAGGCGGCGGCATAGGCGTTGTGTGCCACATCCTCAATCAGTGGCTGATGTGCCTGAAGTGAACCGATACAGCCGCGCAGCTCCCCACGGCTATGCAGGGTAACGAAGCAGGCACCCTGCGCATTTGGTACCGCAGGATAGTTCCTTTCATCAGGTCGCAATGGTCGTCCCCATTCAAGCCCATGACGAATAGATTCCTCGGCGAGATCGAGCAGTTGCTGTTGGCGTTCGTCCATTAATTGAATGCCCAGGCACCATAACCGACCACCTGATCCCGTGGCCCGGCGGTATCGCCAGAATTGCGCAGGTCGAGGGTCTCCACCTGCATCCCTTTGCGTCTCGCCAGCAACAGCAATCCTTTCACCGGATTCCTGCCACAGGCGCCGTCACTGCTGATCGCTTCCGGTTCGAGTGCCTCAATGGCCGTAGCGGTCTTGCTGTCCAGGCGTTGCGCAGTGGTGTAGTCGTGGTAGTGGCTCAGGTCAGAACTGATCACAATCAGGGTCTCCTCTCCGCCCCAGAGTCGCTCCAGCACCTCGGCCACCTCCTCGGCGGTAGCGTCACCCACCACCAGTGGGATCAACTGGAAATGGTCCAGTGCTATCTGTAGGAAGGGCAGGTGGACCTCCAGGCTGTGCTCCTGCTGATGTGCCTGATCCAGCAGATGCATCTGTTGCAGGTCACCGAGCGCATCGATGGCGTCAGTATCGAGGGGAATATCCCCCAGCGGCGTGCGAAAGCGCAAGGCACTGCTGGCTGCCAGACCAGCAAAGGCGACCCGGTGGGAGGGGCCGAGCAATACAACCCGTTTTATCTTGTTGCGAATGGCATGCAGACGAGCGTAGGCGCTAGCTGCGACCGAGCCGGAGTAAATATATCCGGCATGGGGGGCGATGATAGCCTTGGGTGGTGGGGCGGTACTCTCTGTAGCCTCTGCCAGAAATCCGCCGATCATGTGACGTAAGTTAACCGGGTCATCCGGGTAGAACATCCCAGCGACAGCTGGTTCGCGAATGCTGGACATGGCAGGACTCCCTGATGTTATCAACTACAGTATCAATAATAGTCCGCGAGTGGGTCTGCAACATCGATACGTCCGTTTGTTGATGGAGGAGGAGAGATGAGTGACGAACTGGTCGTGGCGGGTGTGCTGCCGCAGGGTACGGTGGTTGATACACGCTACTGGCGTGCGCTGGATGATGGTCGGGTGCAGTGCACCCTCTGTCCTCGCGACTGCTCTCTGAAAGAGGGGCAACGGGGTCTCTGTTTCGTCCGCGCCAACCTGGGTGGCAAGATCGTTCTTACCACCTACGGCCGCTCCAGTGGCTATTGTATCGACCCCATTGAGAAGAAGCCGCTCAACCATTTTCTGCCCGGCACCCCGGTACTCTCCTTTGGTACCGCTGGTTGCAACCTGGCCTGCAAGTTCTGCCAGAACTGGGACATCTCCAAATCCCGTGAGACTGATACCCTGGCCGATGCCGCTGATCCTGAGACCATCGCCCGTGCTGCCGAGCAGCTGGGATGTCGCAGCGTCGCCTATACCTATAACGACCCGGTGATCTTCCACGAATACGCCATCGATGTGGCCATAGCCTGTCGCAAACGGGGCATTAAATCGGTGGCGGTGACCGCCGGTTACGTCAGTGAAGAGCCGCGTAAGGAGTTCTATCAGTGGATGGATGCGGCCAATGTGGATCTGAAGGGCTTCACCGAGGCGTTTTACCACAAGCTCACCGGCGGTCATCTGCAGCCGGTACTCGACACCCTGCGCTACATCAAACACGAGACCGATGTCTGGCTGGAGACCACCACCCTGCTGATCCCTGGCTGGAATGACTCTGATGAGGAGATCGAGGCGATGTCTACCTGGGTGGTGAGGGAGCTGGGGCCGGATGTGCCGATGCACTTCAGTGCCTTCCATCCGGACTTCAAGATGCTCGATGTCCCGCCGACACCGCCCGCCACGCTGAGCCGTGCCCGGGAGATCGCTCTGAAGTGTGGTGTGCGCTACGCCTATACCGGTAACGTCCACGATAAGTCGGGGGAGAGCACCTACTGTCACCAGTGCGGCCAGCGCCTGATCGGTCGCGACTGGTATGTGCTTAGCGACTGGAACCTCACCGCCGAAGGCCGCTGCAACCGCTGCGGTACCCCCTGCGCCGGGATCTTCGAGGCACAGCCGGGTAACTGGGGCGCAAAACGACAGCCGGTCCATCTGGCAGAATTCACCCGTTAGTTCAATGGAATAAGATTCCCGTGCAACCGGCCTGCACACCACCTCATAGCGCGCTATAATGCCCGTCCTTTTCGATTGGACCCAGGTAGCGTGATGTCAGAACAGCCCATTCGTATCGGTATCGTGACCGTTTCTGATCGTGCCAGCAGTGGTACGTATGAGGACAAGGGTGGGCCGGCCATGCGCGAGTGGCTGGAGCGGGCGCTCACCACCCCCTGGGAGGCGATAGCCCGTGTGGTACCGGATGAACTGGATCAGGTCGAAGCGACCCTTAAGGCGTTATCAGACAAGGAGGGGTGTTGTCTGGTGGTTACCACGGGAGGCACCGGTCCAGCAGTGCGTGATATTACCCCCGAGGCTACCGAGGCAGTATGCGAGAAGATGCTGCCTGGCTTCGGTGAGCTGATGCGTCAGGAGTCCCTGAAATTTGTGCCCACAGCGATCCTCTCACGGCAAACTGCCGGGGTGCGTGGCAGCACGCTGATTATAAATCTGCCGGGTAAGCCCTCGGCCATTGCCGACTGCCTCAATGCGGTCTTTCCCGCGGTGCCCTACTGTATCGATCTAATCAATGGGCCATTTCTCGAAACCGATGCGGCGGTGTGCAAGGCATTCCGTCCCGCTCACGCCAAACAGACCAAGGAGTAATCGATGTCCATGGAACAGGCAGTCGCTGAACTCAGCACTATTCGCGACTTCATCCGTTGGGGTATGAGCCGCTTCAATGAGGCGGGGATCTACTTCGGCCACGGCACCGATAATGCCCTCGACGAGTCTGCCTACCTGACGCTGTTCGCCCTCAATCTGCCTCCACAGGTGGGTGAAGCCTATCTGGACACTCGCCTGACCACCAATGAGAGGCGCGATGTGGTGAAATTCCTCAATCGTCGCATTGAGGAGCGTCTGCCCGCGCCCTACCTGACCCACGAGGCGTGGTACGGCGGCATGCCGTTCTATGTGGACGAGCGGGTGCTGATCCCGCGCTCACCGATCATCGAATTGATCGAGGCCCACTTCGCCCCCTGGGTGAAGGATCCGGACCTGGTGGTGAATATCCTCGATCTCTGTACCGGTAGCGGCTGTATTGCCCTGGCCTGTGCTGCCGCCTTCCCCGAGGCGAAGGTTGACGCCTCCGACCTCTCCAGTGATGCGCTGGAGGTGGCGAAGATCAATCTGGATCGCTTCGAGGCGCATGATCAGGTAACCCTGATTCAATCCGACCTGTTTAAGAGTATCCCGCCAAAGCGCTACGACATTATCGTCACCAATCCACCCTACGTGGACGAGCTGGATATGAGCAATTTGCCGCAGGAGTTCCGCCACGAGCCGAAACAGGCGCTGGAGGCGGGCAAAGACGGCCTCGATCTGGTGTTTGATATTCTCTACAACGCCATGTACTTCCTGGAACCACGCGGTATTCTGGTAGTCGAGGTAGGAAACAGCCGTGTGGCCCTGGAGAAACTGTTGCCAGAAGTGGAGTTCCTCTGGCTGGAATTCGAGCGCGGTGGAGAAGGGGTCTTCCTGCTTACCGCCGATCAGGTGAGTAAACACCACGAATTGATTCGCCTGGTGCGCCCCGAAGCGATTACTATCAGGTCATATTAAGAGTTTTGCGCTAATAATGATTAACCACAGACCTAAAACCATCGACGAATATGTTCACCTGGTGGACCAGGCGATCTATGAGGTGGACGAGCTCATCCTCAAACTCGAAGACGACACGGAAGATCAGAGTGAGCAGTTGCAACTGCTGAATGAACTCTCTGAGAGCCTGTTTACCGTGCTCGGATCAATGGCGGACGGTAGCTATGAAAATCAGGACAATGAAAAGGATCTGCCATTCATGGAGGTGGCAAATAAGCTGACTGATCAGCAACCAATTATCCAGATACTTGCGGTGATCAACGATACCCACCGCAATGGACTCGACGACGAAGGCTAAGAAATATAATGACCACACAAAACATCATATTCGACCTGGAACTGATTAAGCGTTACGACAAATCCGGGCCCCGTTACACCTCTTATCCGACTGCTGTGCAGTTCCATGAAGGCTTTGGCGAAGAGCAGTACCGCCAGCACGCGCTGAACAGCAACGCCAGCGGTAACCCGCTGTCGCTCTATTTCCACATCCCTTTCTGTGACACCGTCTGTTTCTACTGCGGTTGCAACAAGGTGGTCACCAAGGATCGCAGTAAGGCAGCGCCCTACCTGCAGCGAGTCTTCCGTGAGCTGGAGATGCAGGGAGAACTGTTTGATAAATCACGCACCGTAGACCAACTCCACTGGGGCGGCGGCACGCCGACCTTCATCAGTCACGATGAGATGCGTGCACTAATGGACAAAACCCGTGAGTGTTTCAATCTGCATGACGATGACAGCGGGGAATATTCTATCGAGATCGACCCGCGTGAGGTGAAAACTGACACCATCGCTCTGCTACGTGAGATTGGTTTTAACCGTATGAGTCTGGGTGTGCAGGACTTTGATGCGAAGGTGCAAAAAGCCGTTAATCGCGTTCAGTCCGATGAGCAAACCCTCGGTGTTCTGGCAGCGGCGCGTGAGGAAGGCTTTAAATCCATCTCGGTCGATCTGATCTACGGCCTGCCATTCCAGTCTGTGGAGAGCTTTAGTCGTACCCTTGACCGTATGCTGGAGATCGATCCGGATCGCCTCTCGGTGTTCAACTACGCGCACCTGCCGGAGATGTTCAAACCCCAGCGTCGGATCAACGAGTCCGAGCTTCCGGCACCACAAGAGAAGCTCGATATCCTGCAGATGACCATTGAGAAGCTTACCGGCGCAGGCTATGTCTACATTGGTATGGACCACTTCGCCAAGCCTGATGACGAACTCTCCGTGGCCCAACGCGATGGTACCCTCTATCGTAACTTCCAGGGGTACTCCACCCATGCCGACTGCGACCTCATTGGTATCGGCTCTACTTCCATCGGTATGGTGGGTGACACCTATGCTCAGAACCAGAAGGGGATGGAAGAGTACTACGCCGAAATCGATGCCAACCGTCTGCCTATCTATCGCGGTGTCGAACTTGATGCGGACGACAAATTGCGTCGCGAAGTGATCACCCGTCTTATCTGTCACTTCGAGCTGGATAAGTCGGTGATCGAGAAGGCCTATAACCTCAACTTCAATGAATACTTTGCGAATGAGCTGAAAGATCTGGAAGGGATGGAACAGGACGGCCTGCTCAAACTGGAAACGGGACGCATTGAGGTCAACCCGGCGGGGAAACTGCTAATTCGAAACATCTGCATGGTGTTCGACCGTTACCTGCGCGAGAAGAAGAGCCAGAGTTTCTCAAAAGTAATCTGATCTCATCACAGGGATACGGGGAGCAGAGAGAAAACAGGTAAAACTGTTTTGATTTTTCACTCTGTTCCCCGTCCCTCTGTGGTGAATACTTTTATTCAATAAAACGCTATCATAGCCCTCATGTCTGGAAATACATTCGGTAAGCTCTTCACCGTCACCACCTTCGGCGAGTCGCACGGCCCGGCGTTGGGTGCGATTGTCGACGGCTGTCCTCCAGGGCTGGAGCTGAGCGAAGCGGATCTGCAAGGGGATCTGGATCGGCGCAAGCCGGGCACCTCGCGTCATACCACCCAGCGACGTGAAGCGGATGAGGTACGCATCCTCTCCGGTGTCTTTGAAGGCAAGACTACCGGCACGCCTATCGGCTTGCTGATCGA
Source organism: Thiohalomonadaceae bacterium (assembly GCA_050295975.1). GTDB lineage: Bacteria > Pseudomonadota > Gammaproteobacteria > Thiohalomonadales > Thiohalomonadaceae > JAPHTQ01. The sequence continues at coordinate 29,454 of JBNKQR010000004.1, read as the reverse complement.
AAACACCGACCAGCGTTCCAAGGACTACGGCAACATCGCCAATACCTTCCGTCCCGGTCATGCGGACTACACCTATCAGCAGAAGTACGGCGTACGCGATTATCGCGGCGGCGGACGCTCCTCTGCGCGTGAGACCGCCATGCGTGTGGCAGCGGGTGGTATCGCCAGGAAGTTTCTGGCGCAGCAAGGCATCACCATTCGCGGTTACCTGTCACAGCTCGGTCCGATCAAGGCCGAGACCTTCGACTGGAACGAGGTGAGCAACAATCCTTTCTTCTGTCCCGATGCATCCAAAGTCGCCGAGATGGAGGCCTACATGGATGCCCTGCGCAAAGAGGGTGACTCCATCGGTGCACGCATCAATGTGGTGGCTGAAGGGGTACCGCCGGGACTGGGTGAGCCGATCTTCGATCGTCTAGACGCGGATCTGGCTCACGCGTTGATGAGCATCAATGCGGTCAAGGGCGTAGAGATCGGCGCCGGTTTTGCCTGCGTTGAACAGAAGGGCACCGAACACCGTGATGAGATCACCCCGGAAGGTTTTCTCTCCAATCACGCGGGCGGCATTCTTGGTGGCATCTCATCCGGTCAGGCGATCACCGCATCGATTGCCCTCAAACCCACCTCAAGTCTGCGCCTGCCGGGCAAGAGCATTGACCTCAACGGTAAACCGATTGATGTGGTGACCGAAGGGCGTCATGATCCCTGCGTTGGTATTCGCGCTACCCCCATCGCTGAAGCGATGATGGCGCTGGTTCTTATGGACCATCTGTTGAGAAATCGGGCACAGAACGCCGATGTGCAAAGTGTCACGCCAATAATCCCCGCCGAAAAATCCTAGGAGAGGCGTGTGCCCTATTGGCGCCTCTCCGGCTTCTACCTCTTCTATTTCGCCAGCCTCGGTGCGCTGGTTCCCTACTGGTCGCTCTATCTGAAATCCCTTGGCTTTTCGAGCCTGGAGATCGGCGAGTTGATGGCGCTATTGATGGTAACCAAGGTCATCGCGCCCAACGTATGGGGCTGGCTGGCAGATCACACCGGACGTCGTATGCGCGTGGTGCGGATCGGCAGCTTCCTGTCGATGGCGCTTTTCCTCGGGGTGTTCTGGGCCGATACCTACTGGCGCCTGGCGCTGGTGATGTTCGGTTTCAGCTTCTTCTGGAATGCGGTGCTGCCGCAATTCGAGTCGGTCACTCTGGTCCACTTAGCAGAACGTTCCAACCGCTACAGCATGATCCGCCTGTGGGGTTCTGTAGGTTTTATTTTCAGCGTCGCCGCGCTTGGCCCGTTGTTGGAGTATTTTGGTCCACAGCTATTGCCCCCGGTTCTGCTTGGAATCTACGTCAGCATATTTCTTTCCAGCCTGCTGGTGCCGGAGCGGGTCGAGCAACCCCATCACGACTCCGCGCCCCTGGGCGATCTGCTGCGCAAACCCGCCGTCATCGCATTGATCGTTGCCTGCTTTCTACTTCAGGCCAGTCACGGTCCGTACTACACCTTCTACACCATCTACCTCGAAGGTCACGGCTATAGTCGCAGTCTCATCGGTCAGTTATGGGCACTCGGCGTGATTGCGGAGGTGGTGCTGTTTCTTTTTATGCATCGACTGGAACCGCGCATCGGTCAGCGCCCTCTGTTCCTTGCTGCGCTGTTTCTCAGCGGTGTTCGCTGGTTGATGATTGGTTTCTTCCCCGATTCGATCCTGATCTTGCTGCTCGCGCAGCTACTTCACGCTGCCAGCTTTGGTCTCTTTCACGCCGTTGCTGTGGCACTGTTCCACTGCTATTTCCGTGGTAAACACCACGGCAAAGGCCAGGCGCTCTACGGAAGTCTGGGCTTTGGTGCGGGTGGTGCATTCGGTAGTTACTACGCTGGCGCGATGTGGGACAGCCTCGGTCCCATGGTTGCTTACAGCTTTGCCGCACTGCTGGCCTTCCTCTCTTTTGCCATCGCAGCCCGTTGGGTTGGCAAGGAGGGAGTGTGAGCACAATCTTTACCGACATTGATGTTCCGTTTCCATTTGTTGCGGAGTGTGTGAGTCAAAGCGATTTCGACGCAGTGAATCTATCCGATTGGCTTTGCGACCAGGAGAAGACACGTTATAGGCAACTGCAAGCCAGTGCCGTTACAAAGCGTAGCCGCCAATGGCTGTTGGGTCGTTATGCTGCCAAGTCTGCCTGCCGTCGTTGGCTGGAAGAGCAGGGGCTGTCCGTCGTTGTGTGGAATGAGATTCAGATCAGCAATAATGAATCCGGAATGCCATTTATCACCATTCAGGGGATAGATGAAGTCCCCGCCATCAGTATCGCTCACAGTGGTTATGAGGCCATTGCCGCTATCGCTGCGCCTGACAACCCTGTCGGGGTAGACATTGAAAGCCGAGTTCCACGCACCGATCTGCTCGCGCTGGCAAAACGCATATGCAGTGAAACCGAATTCAATCGTTGGATTGCTTCAATCAAGGATAATGAGCTGCCTGACCGTTTTCGTGCTCTATGGCTGGCCAAGGAGGCCGTCGCAAAGTGCAGTGGTAAAGGACTGCAATGGAAGCCGGGATCTTTTGAAGTTGTCGTTCTAAGTGATGACGCCGCAGAAGTACGTCATGGGGAGAGTCGATATGTTATTGGTATGAATTGTACCTCTGAAGGCGTCGCTGCACTGGCGTGGACCAGTCAGAACTCACTAGACTAAATTACGGAGTAATTGCTATATCTCGAATTTCTTCATCTTTGATAGTGATGGGAATGTTCTCAATCAGACAAGTTTATATGATTTGTGCTATGTGCACTCTACAGATGGCTGATACCACTATAGTTCTAAGTAAGGTGGTTGATTTTCCATAAATCTACTCGGCATCTATTAATATAATGTATGCCCCATCACTATTTTTTGTGACGTGCGTTCGGTTTTTTGTTTTTCTCAAACAAATCTTCTTCTAACCCCCTGATTATTTCTAGTCTCTTTGTTGGGTTTTTTTGTTTCTGACCTATCCTTACTGTTAGCATGGGAGATGCCTTAGCATTTTTTATTCTAAAGTCTTTTAGCCTTTCCATATGGATGTGCGGCTTTGTGACTAGTACCGGGACAATGTATGTCTACGACTCTAAAGCACATCGAAAAACTCATTGCTGCAGAGAGTGTGGAAGAACTCTACACAATCGGTTCATCTTATGCAGCTGAACTAGGTTTTAACGGTTTTCTGTATGCACAGCAGGGACGCGCGGTGTATGAATACAGGCCGCCGCTCGTTTTGAGTAACTTTGCACAGGAGTGGATGGACGAATACCAGGCAAAGAATGCTTTTAGCGTCGATCCTCTGGTACGCCACGGCTTGACTCGCAATACCCCAATAACCTGGGATAACGCTACCGCTTTGCATGCTGATCGTGATGGAATTCTGCTGATGAAGGAAGCATCGGATTTTGATATGCGGTCCGGAGTAGTTGCGCCGATAAGAGGTTATTTTCAGGAGCGTGGTATTGTTTCAATGCATAGCGATCTACGCCCGAAGGAAATGCAGAGCTATTTCAATTCCTACCAGGCCGACATTACGCTTTTTGCCCTTCACTACCATGAGGCACTGACTCGCATCATGCGAGCATTGGTACCTCCGATTAAATTGACCAAACGAGAGCGTGAAGTATTGCAGTCAGCGGCAGACGGAAAGGATACGAGCTGCATTGCAACCCTTTTGGGTATTAGTGAGGTCACTGTTCTAGCACATTTCACTAATGCTTTTCGCAAGCTAGGCGCAGAGAACCGGGTTCACGCTGTGGCAATTGCTCTGCAAAATAATTTAATAACACTGTGAAGCCCTCAAAACCAATAGGTTCCTCTAATATCCCCAAAATAACATAGATAATCTAATAGTTCCCGTAAGCTCAACTTTAGCGGAGAACTGTTATGAATATTATCGTATCGCATGCAAGTGAATTGTCTGTCGAGTTGTTGAAGGCGATCTATGTTTTTCGAGCACGAATATTCCACCAAAAGCTGAACTGGAGTGTTCCGATTGTTAATGGTCAGGAGATAGATCGCTTTGATTCCCTTAACCCACTATGGGTGATTGCTGAAGAGAAAGGTGAGATACAGGGTTGTTGGAGAATCTTACCTACGACAGGGGATTATTTGATGCGCGAATCAGCTTTCGCCGGACTATCCGAGACGCCACTCCCAGCTGATGATTCAACGGTAGAAATTAGCCGGTTTGCTGTGGATCTGGATTTAAAAAACAAGCGCTATGCCACAATAGTGACAAGGAAAATTATGTGTGCAACGGTAGATTATCTGTTGCAAATAGGTGTGCAACGGTGTGTCTGCGTGACATCTGTAGCGATTGAACGGTTGGCACACTCTCTTGGTGCAAGTGTGCGACGGTTGGGTAAGGTAAGGAAGATGGAGGATTGCCTGGTTGTTGCTATGGAGATAGATATTGCTGCAGGAATTGATCAGATACGACGCATGCAGGAAGCTGCGTAGGGCTTAATCAGGTCATTTATGTTTGGTGTGCGTGACGTGCGCCTATATCGACGATGCCATGGATGGTATCGATTTGAATATTTTGTCGTAAGCGCCTTCTAAATAAAATAGGAGCGTTCTGGTTAGAGATGATTCATGACGTTGTGAATTTTTTGGGTTATATCTCCTTTATTATATGAGTGTTTGCTAATGCAGTTTTGTGACAAAAGTATGAAAGGAGGATTTGTTGAGATACTGGATACAACGGGTTCCAGTATTGATAATTTGGCGTTGACTGTAAGTGTCAATAATTTTCTTGAAACCCCGCTTCCGTATGAAGAGGCATTTTCTGTATATGTCGGACTGCTTGATATGTGTGACGGAGAATATGATCTGATAGATGAGCCGCTACGCAGTCAATTTATTCGTGAAGTGCAGAATGTGCCACCCATCGTGATAGCACATAAGATACGTGAACATACGCTCTCCATCCGTAAAGTTCTCGCGGATTCGATGGCTTACTCATTGTGCAGGCAGCAAGAAGCCATTCTTGAACATATTAAGAGAAGTTCAATAATTGTTGATGATATTCTTTCGGCTATAAATGATGCGAAACTCGTGGTGCCTTAAAAATAGTAAACTGTTGTTTTGTTGGGTAATTCTGTGTTGATTGAAATTACTACGAATGAATCTTGCCATCCATGGCATGTGTCTGGAAATCGTGTTCCTGTTTTACGCGGCAGTCTGTTTCTTTACGTGTAGACCACACTCCTTGCTAAGCGGGTCTTCCCACCACCAGCGTCCGGCACGCAGGTCTTCACCGGCGGCAACTGCACGGGTGCAGGGGGCGCAGCCGATGCTGGGGAAGCTTCTGTCATGCAGTTCGTTGTACGGCACTTCAAAATGCTTGATGTAGTTCCACACATCATCCTGGCTCCACTCGGTGAGTGGATTGAATTTGTGCATCCAGTTTCCTTCATCCCACTCCGCTACGGGTAGCTCAGTGCGGGTAACAGCCTGTTCACGGCGCAGTCCGGTGATCCATGCGGCTTTTCCTGCAAGGGCGCGCTTGAGTGGTTCTACTTTGCGGATGCGGCAGCACTCCTTACGCTCTTCCACACTGTTGTAGAAGGCATTGGCGCCGTGATTAGTGATGAACTTTTCCGTTTCCTGTGCATCCGGAAAATAGGTGTTGATAGTGATGCCATAGTGGCTCACGGTTTTATCCAGAAGGGCGTAGGTTTCGGCGGGTAGGCGGCCGGTATCAAGACTGAAGATTCGGATCTCCGGTGCATGTTTGCTGATCAGGTCAGTCAGTACCATGTCTTCGGCACCAAAGCTGTTGGCGAAGACGACGCCTTTGTGTGTGTTGTAGATCTCTTTCAGCAGCGCCGCTGCATCATCGATACGTTCACTCAGTTGTGTATCAATACTCATTTTAATCTCCTCTTTATCTGAAATAGTTAACCGGCTTTACGGATAGATACGTGGGTGTTATCGCCTTGTGCGGCGACTGCCAATACTTCGTGTCCTTCCTGAGCCAGACTCTGACTGGCTTGATTCGCCAGGTCTTCCGAGGCGAAGAGGAAGTTGATCACGTTGCCACTGCTTTCTTGTTTAAGGCTGTTGCGAGCCTTGATGAAGTGCAGGGGACAGTCGAACTCGCTGAGGTCGACGGTTTTTGGTTTTTCTGCCTGGGTAGGCAGCGCGGAACTGAGATCGAGATGACCATCCAGCGACTGACAGAAGCCGGCTACACGGGCACTCCAGTCATCGGCTTCCTTGATCAACTGGTCGTATGACACGGGGTCAAAACTCTCAAGTAGGCGGTTGGACCACTGCTCCAGTGCCTGTAGTTCGCTTCCAAGTTCGGCGTAATGGTTGTGTTGCTGTAACTGCGCGGCGATCTGCTCAAGGTTGCCTCCATCTTTTTCGCCCAGAACGAAGAGCAGGGAGTTGCCGCTGAGACGCAGCGCTGCAACAGTACATTCGATTGATTCGTCGAACTTACGCTGCAGCAGGAATGAGCGGCGGTAGTTACGCTCGTTACTCGCTTCAGCAAAATTGGCGGCTACCTGGTCCTGAGCGGCACCGGCGCATTCACCACCGCCCAGTTGCTCGACCTTGAAGTCACGGCTATCACCATGGTCACGCAACAGTTTGGGCAGCTGTGTTTCAGTCACCTCCCGCAGATCGTGCAGCAGGTCATCGAAGTATTCGGTGCCAAGTCGCTGTGACCAGGTGAAGAAACTTTCGCCTTCCTGCGCCAATGTTTCATAGCTATCTTTTATTCGGCCGACAGCCTGCTCGACTCGGCCTGCTGGAATTGAGTGGCTTTTTAGCGCCAGATCACCGTGCCCACGACCATCGCCACCGACAAAGAAGCGATAGTGCGGGACCAGCTTGCCGAAGAAACGTTTGCCTTCACCGTAAACACCGATGTCGCCGGTCTCTGGTTGGGCACAGCCGTTGTGACAGCCGCTGACACGGATACGCAGGTCATGCTTGCCACCACTGAGGCTCGCAGCCAGCGCCTTGGAGGAGGTGATCCCCAGGCGGCAGGTGCTGTTGCCGGGACAGGCGGTGGCGTTGTCGCCCGTACGCGGGGCATCCAGATACAGTTTACTCAGCTCGCTTTGTATCGCGGCGACGCGTGACTCGGGCACATTCAGCAGGATCAGGTTTTGATCCTGGGTGGTGCGCAGGTCGTTCAACTCCTCGCGCAGCATCAGATGGGCGACGGACTTAAGCTGGGAAGCAGAGATGTCACCAACCGGCACGTGGATCGGCACGATAAAGAGCCCCTTCTGTCGCTGTTCCAGTACCTGCCGCGGTGCGCCTGGATCGCGTACCAGCTGTTCCCCCGGTTTGCGCCATTCCGCCTCGACTGTTGGAGGCGTGGTGGCAACCAGTGAGCGGGCCAGCTCTTCACGATACTTTTCGCGGAAGCCGTCGGCGCCAAAGCGATCCACCAGAAACTTGATCCGTGACTTGGCACGCAGAGTGCGGTCCGAGTAGCGGTTATGCACCGCGAGGATCGCCTCCATGCTAGGAATCAGTTGTTCAACCGGAATGAACTCCTCCAGCACGATGGCGCGGCGTGGTTTGTGACCGAGACCACCACCGGCCAGCAGACGGAAGCCGGGTTGCCCGTCACGGTGGGTCGCCACCGCGCCGAAGTCGTGCAGCAAGCCCTGGGCGCAATCGCTCTCGCAGCCGGAGAAGCTACTTTTGAATTTACGCGGCATGTGCTGCGCCAGCGGATGGCGCAGGAAGTGTTTTACCGCCGCTTCGAGGTAGGGTTGTACATCGGTGTGTTCGGCGGCGCACTTTCCGGCCAGCGGGCAGGCGGTGATGTTGCGTACGGTGTTGTTGCACGCCTCGCGTGAGGTTAGTCCCGCTTTGGCCAGGTCGCGCAGCGCAGCAGAGGTCTTTTCCAGCGGTACGTGGTGGATCTGTATCGACTGGCGCGTTGTGATGTGCACCCGGTCATGTAGGGAATGGCGCTTCAATGTCGCAGCGATGGTGATCGCTTTATGTGGATCGAGGCGACCGCCAGGAAGTTTGATCCGCACCATGTTTACCCCTTCCTGGCGCTGACCGTATACGCCCTGTTGCAGGCGCATGGACTGGAAGCGATCACTATCCAGTTCGCCACGGCGGAAGGCTTCGACGGCCTCCTCGAAGCGGTCTATTTCCTGGTCGTTTACGAGGGTGTGGTTAATGGTCATGGTGTTTCTCCCGTTCAGAAAACTTGGATGCATTTAAGGCCGGTGAGTAGCAGCAGGCTGGTGAGTACCTGGCGCAGGATTCTCTCCGGCACGATTTGACTGAGGCGGCTGCCGAGGTAGATCCCGGGCAGGGAGCCGATAATCAGGGTGAGTAGCAGATGACCGTCGACGGAGCCCAACTGTAGGTGGCCGAGTCCGGCGATGGCAGTCAGTGGTACGGCGTGAACCAGGTCAGTCCCCACCACCATGCGGGCAGGCAAGGACGGGTAGAGCAGCAACAGGGCAGCGGTGGCCAGTACGCCCGCACCGACGGAGGTGAGCGGCACCAGGGTACCAATGACCACGCCAGCTAAAAGGGTCAGTGGCAGGCGCAGCCTGGAAAGGCGCGGTGACTTAACCAACTGGCGACGGGCGAAGGCGACGATGCGGCCACGAAACAGCAACACTAGCGCGGTCGACAGCAGAGCGACGCCGAGCAGGACCTTGACCAGTTGATTCACCTCACCGCCAGCGGCGCGATAGTCACCCAGCCAGGCCACTACCAGTAGGGCGGTTGGGAAACTGCCGAGCATCATCAGACCTGCGATGCGCCAGTTCACGGTGCGCTGGGTGGTGTGGGCGATGATGCCGCCTGACTTGGTGATAGCGGCAAACAGCAGGTCGGTGCCGACCGCAACCAGAGGTGGGATACCGAAGAAAAAGATCAGGGTCGGGGTCATCAACGCACCGCCGCCTACACCGGTCAATCCGACCAGCAGGCCTACGACAAAGCCCGATATCGCCTGTGCTAGTTCCACGCCTTGGAATCCCCTCAAAAAAAATACCGGCCCCAGTGGCCTGTGCTTGAGAAGGACTATATTTCGCTTGCTATAGCATGAAAACGAATATATTTTTCTATTTACATACGATTTCAATATAAGACAAAGCAAGGATAAGCATGAATATCCAACAATTACGCTATATCAGGGAGGTGGTTCGCTGCGGTATGAACATCTCTACCGCCGCCAACCGTCTGCACACTGCCCAGCCTGGGATCAGCCATCAGATCAAGCTGCTGGAGGAGGAGCTGAACGTGAAGATCTTCGAGCGCAACGGCAAGCGTCTGGTTGGGCTGACCCAGCCGGGGAGGGCGGTGCTGGCCACCGCCGAGCGGATTCTGCGTGAGGTGGAGGAGATCAAACAGATCGGTTACGAGTTCTCCAACGAGGCCACAGGTACCCTCGCCATCGCCACCACCCATACCCAGGCGCGCTATGCCCTGCCCAAGGTGATCTGCGGTTTCAATGAGGCCTACCCAGAAATCCGTCTGCACGTACAGCAGGGTAATCCGGATCAGATCGCCCAGTGGGTCGCCAGCGGGGTGGCCGACATCGCCATCGCCACCGAGGGGATGTCCAAATACGAAGAGCTGGCGGTACTCAACTGTTACGAGTGGGACCACTGCCTGATTGCCCCGCCTGGAATGCCGATCCTCGAAGAGGAGCCGCTGACCCTGGAGGCGATTGCCGAGTATCCCATCGTTACCTACGACATCAGCTTCGCCGGCCGGGCCAAGATCAACGACGCCTTCGTCAATGCTGGCCTGCGACCCAATGTGGTCTTCTCCGCCATCGACTCCGACGTAATCAAAACCTATGTGGAGCTTGGGCTAGGTATCGGCCTGATGGCCAAGATGGCCTACAACCCAAAACGGGATCCCGGCCTGCGGATGATGGATGCCAGCCACCTCTTCTCACCCAACACTACCCGCATCGGTCTGCGTCGCGGTTCTCACATGCGCGGTTATACCTATGCTTTTATCGAAATGTTTGCACCGCATCTGGACCGGCGCACGGTGGATGAGGCTATGCAGAAGTAAAACAGGTAAGCACTAGTGTTTTTTGAGTGCGACGCAAATTCGTTGTATTTCGTGTAAGCCATTGCCAAAGCACAGCAGGCGGGACAGCGTATCTACCACATCACACAGGCCAACATGGATACAGCCCTGCCCAATATCCATCTTGATACCAACACCATGGAAGAAATCCGAAATGCACTCGCAGTGGGCAAGGAAGTGACCACCCACACCGACCCGGTCTCCGTGCCCGGTTATACGGGAGCAGGCTACGTCATCATCGACCCGGATACGGGGATTGGGGCGTATAAGATTGGTGGGGGGATGAATGGGGGATGGTTATTACTATTCGTCGGAATGGCTATCGCATTGCTATTTCTTATAACGGTCGGAGTTCCGCTTCTTTTTGCAATTGCGGCCTCATCTGTAACTTGGTGGGGGCTGGCGATTAGTTCAATTGCACTTAATTCGTTGATCGCATATTGGCTTGCAGATGAAGACAATTTCTTAAGAGAGTCGTATAAGAAGGCGGCCGAATGGTTAGGATGGTTGAGTACGGGTCTTACTGTCGCTTTTCCTGATTTGGTTGGGATTGTTGTGACTATAATGAGTTATCTTTTTATACCAAGCGATTAATAATGGGTTTTGTGTATGAATACGTTTAAGTATGCCACATTGCTTTTCTCATCAGTTGTGATTGGCGCGTTCGGGGCGGTTCTTGCGTTGGTGGCAATGTTTCCGCCCAGCACAATAGAGTCTAGTATTCTGTATTATGTTACTGGAATGTTAGTGGCGGTTTTTCTTATTGCAATAGGCGTGATTCTTTTTAAACAAGCAATGAGGATTAAGCGGCTTAGTTCTATGGTGCGAAACGATTCGTAACAAACGTGATGTTAGGTGGGACGCTTCTTCTGCATCCCCAGAGCCATCCAGCCGGGTGGGGTGGTGATGAATGTGAGGCTGGGTAACTACGTCACCACACACACCAATGACCCACAGGCACGTATCCAGCTTAACCAGCAGCTCGGGATGCTATCTTCGGCCCTGGAGCACGCCATTCCTGAGCAGATGTTTACCTCCCCGACCAATCCGGGCGAGGCCATCAGCGCAGTCAAAGCTATCGCCAAGGCACAACAACAAGGACAGCGCATCTACCACATCACCCAACAAAACATGAACACAGCCCTGCCTAACATCCATCTTGATACGAACACCATGGAGGAAATCCGCAACGCACTCGCAATAGGCAAAGAAGTCACCACCCACACCGACCCGCTCTCCGTGCCCGGCTATACAGGAGCGGGCTACATCATCATCGACCCGGATACGGGTATTGGGGCGTATAAGATTGGTGGGGGGATGAATGGGGCATTTATTATTATTTTGACATTCACTTTCTTGATATTAATGGCAATTTCTGTTTTTGCTTTTGCGCCATTCTGGCTTGCGTCAATTATTGCTCTGGCCGGTGGGGTTCTTTCGGTCTCTGAATTCTCGAAATATATCGAGGATATTACAACAACAAAACCTATTGATGAATGGAATTCGTCTTTGGCAAAAGAATCTTTGTTTTATGGCTTTATAGCATTAATCACTGCTAAGTTGGCTGCATTTGCAGGTAGTGGTAGCCACCTTGATAAAGAGCTGGCCTCTTTTATAAGGAGAATTTTTAATTGGATATTCTGAGAAAGGCTTCTTTGTATTTATTGTTATGTCTGGCTGTGATGAATGTTACTGTCATTTTGCTACGGTTTACTGGGTGTGGTGAAGGGGTTTTTCTGTGTGAGTGGCGAGCCATCATGTATGGGATTGCGGGATCGATCATGATGTTTATGTTGTATCTCATGTTAAGTGTTGTTTTATACGAGTTCGTGAAAATTAATTCTATAGGTGTAGTGCCTTCATGGTTCTATAGATTATTAATTTCAGTGGCAGCAGTATTGTTTCCTATGTCCATAATAGATCACGGCTGGTTAGTCGATGAGGTATGGGTGCTGCCGTCCTTTCTTTTGGTGGTTCTAGTCTTTTCCGACCCACTTGAGGCATATCGTGAAGTGTTCATGCGTGTTGTGGGTGTGTCTGACAAATTTTGGGGTAAATATCCACCTACACGGCCAGTTGATTTGCTTCGGCCAGTATTGATTACACTGTTTTACTGTTTTCTGTTCCCATTTGTTTTGTAGTCACTAAGTAATGGACTGCCTGTGCTCTTGTGGTGTGGTCAATCGCGACTACCTTTCAGCAGGAGCGACTCATCATGGATGAGGCTATGCAAAAGTAGGGGGTTACATCGTGGTAGTGTCTGTTAGCATTGGGTTTCCAACAACATATTAAGAGAGGCAGTAATGACAAAGTCGAACAAGAAACTCATTGGCCTGATACTGCTAATTGTCGGGGTTGTGCTGATTCTATGGGGAGTACAGATGTATGGTTCCTTCGGCTCTGGAATTAGCCGCGCCTTCTCCGGCTCGCCGACTGACGAGACGATTGTTACCTTTATCCTGGGGGCTGTTTCGCTGGTGGCTGGGCTGTTTCTCTACAAGAAGTAGTTTCGGTTAGATACTTCTAAAAGAATGCATTGGGCCGCGGCATTAGCCGCGGTTTTTGCGTCAGCTCCAGTCGTTCCTGTACGGCGGCGGTATGCAGTAGTGCTTTCAACGACTGAGCCGATGTTCTTGAAGTGACCGGTAACCGTGCCAGCAGATTGTGACGATGCAGCAGATTGAAGTAGTCCTGTGGGTAGAGCAGGTGATTGGCGAGACGAAAACCCTGTGCCAGCTTCTCTTTGGCCCCGGGCAGTTGGCGTGTGGCCAGCAGTTGACCATGAATCAGGAATAGTAATGCCAGTGCACGCGGTGAGTGGCGTTGGCGAAATACGCCCTCCATCGCACTCATCTCTGCGTCGATGTTTTCCCCCAAATGAAACCGTGCCACGGCGCAGGCAAGACGCAGTGTTACGGTGTCGCTATGCCCACGGCGTAATCGTTGCTGACGACGTTCATTACATAGTGACAGCCATTGCCGCGCTGTTTCCGCATCGACTGGCGCCGCATACCAGCGACCCAGCGGACCGTGGCGGGAGAGTGCGGCATCTAGATCGGAAGACGTGTTCATTCCTTCATCATAGGGTGTCGGCGGAGCCAAGCAATAGCTCGTCCATATTACGTACAGTTTTTTGAGCTACAGGCCTTGTCTTTTGTCTCTGGGCTCAAAGCGGAATTTTGAGGCCATTTCTACTCAGTGTGCCTATGGTGACAACGATCTGGCGTGAAATGTCATGCGGTTTTTAACTAACATTTCAGGTGAAGGATACCTTCATTGCTGTAAATCATGTTCACTCATACGCAATGGACATATCCTGTGGTCAAAACGTGAAACGTGGTGACTTATGCTGTACCCGAACTATCGCCCCCAGGCCGATATCAAGAAAGAGGCTTTTTCCCCCATGAGATTGTCCAGTAAAGCGCGATCACACCCCATTCACCTTGTGGCAATGATCGTCGTTGGCCTGATGCTTGCAGCCTGCAATGGAGGGGGAGGGAGTACCAGTTATACCGTCGACACATCGGTGACAGGAGGCGGTACTATCGATCCGACCAGCGTCTTGGTGGCCGAAGGCGATACCACCAGCTTTACCGTTACCCCTGACGTTGGCTATGAAATCGATTCGGTCAGCGGTTGCGGCGGTACACTCTCCGGTAGCACCTTCACCACTGGGGCTATCACCGCTGATTGCACCGTCAGCGCGGTGTTCGTACTGCCTACACTCAGCGTCGCCGATACCGCGGTATTTGAGGGCGATAGTGGTACCGCCACCCTGGTCTTTACCGTCACTCTCAGTGCACAGGCCAACGGTGATGTCACGGTCGACTACGCCACCGGCGACGACACTGCCACCACGGCGGACAGCGACTACGTTGGCGCCAGTGGCACCCTCACTATCAATAGCGGCACCACCAGCAACACTGTGAGCGTGACTGTCAATGGCGACACTACTGTTGAGGAGAGCGAATACCTCACACTGACCCTCAGCAATCTCTCTGCCAATGCCAAACTGGGTAGCGGCAGCGCCAGCGGTACCGTCGTTACCGACGACATCAGCGCCACCCTTAACGACACCGGCAGTACCCTCTGTGGCGACTATCGCACCGACGGCCTTGGAAATAACGATCTCGATTGCGCCGCGGTCGGCGCCACGACCACCGTCGACGGCACCGATAGCGACGGCGACCCGGTGCCTGCCGGGCAGGATGCCCTCTATGGCCGTGACGTCACGGCCAATGACGACCTCGATGGCCACGCCGGTTTCTCCTTCACCAAAATCGATAGCGCGGGCAATCCGCTGCCCGCATCGGCCACCAGTTGGGACTGTGTGCGAGATAATGTCACCGGCCTGATGTGGGAGGTGAAGACTAGCGACAGCGGTCTGCGCGATGCAAGCTGGACCTATACCTGGTACAACAGCGACAACGACACCAACGGCGGCGACGCCGGCACCGCCAACGGCGGCACCTGTTACGACACCAGCAATTGCGACACCGAGAAGTTCGTGGCGCAGGTCAATGGTAGTGGCGGGATTTGCGGTAACACAGACTGGCGGATGCCCACGGTGGATGAACTGTCCGGCCTGATGGACTTGGGTGCGACAACTGTCCCGCTCTTCGATACCGCCTATTTTCCCAATATCCCCACCCCCACCCCCACTATCCCCACAACAGCCATTTTTTGGTCCTCCCTGGCGAATGCCTCTGATAGTAGGCGCGCGTGGTACGTCGATTTCCGTACTAGTTATGTAGGCTCTGGTTATTTCACCAAGAGTGATGACAATGTAGTGCGTCTCGTGCGCTGATAATAAGGTGCAGGGATACAGTGAATCCGTGATTCGGGATGACGCAAAAGTGATAAAGGGAATTTGGCAAGCCTGGAGACAAAGTATCCAGAATCGCGATTGGCAGGAGTCACACAATATGAATAGAGCGATCTTCACCCTGGTAGCAACGGGCCTGTTGGTAGCGGCTGTGCAGGCCCCGGCCCAGGTCTGCAATCCCAACATCACCCCTACCGCACCGGATAACCGCTATACCGACAACGGTGACGGCACGGTGACCGACAACCGGACCGGCCTGATGTGGAAGCAGTGTGTCGAGGGGCTGAGCAACAGCCCGGCCTGCGACACGGGCAGTGCAGCGACCTACACCTGGCAAGAGGCGCTGGCACAGGCGCAGACGGTGAATGGCACCGGCTTTGCCGGCTACAGCGATTGGCGCCTGCCCAACCGCAAGGAACTGGCGTCATTGATTGAGCGCGCCTGCTACTATCCTGCGATCAACATCACGCGGTTTCCTGCGACACCGAGTAACCACTTCTGGCACTCCTCGCCGGATTACAGCACTGATGGCTACGTATGGAGTGTTTCTTTCTACATCGGGGCGATTGTTGGAAGCGACGCAAAGTTCAATCATAATTCCGTGCGTCTGGTGCGCGGACAGTAATTCCCGTTCGGGTACAGGTTGAGGACTCACCGATTCGGCCCCAAATTCGTCTGGAATCCTCTACGACACAGGGAGGTGAGAGCGGCAGCGCCGCTCTCTATCCTGCCACTCCCCGGTATTTAACCGGGCTCTTGCCGTACCAACGCCGAAACGCCCGCGAAAACGACGAGTACTCGTTGTAGCCGAGCAGGTAGGCGATATCCTCCACCAGCAGATTGGGGTCGCCGATCATCGATCCGGCGATCTCCTTGCGTGCCTGTTCCAGCAGGTCGCGGAAGCGGGTGCCTTCGGCTTGCAGGTAGCGGTTCAGGGTACGGACGCTGATGTTCATCCCCTCGGCGACAGAGTCGATGGTGAGCTGCGGAGTGGAAGGAAGTTGACGCTGGATGTTCTGGATCACCTGCTGGGTGACGGTGTTTTCGTTGCGGTAGCTAGCGTAGAGCTTTTCGGCGTGGCCGGTGATCAGTTCCTGCAGGTAGGGGGAGTGTTTTTTGTTTTTCTCGTAAAAGAAGGCGCGATCCATGCGGATGATATTCCGCTTCTGTTTGAAGCGCAGTGCCGCCTGCGGCGCTACGGCATGATAGAAGGCGGCGTGGGGTGGCTCCTCATAGGTGAAGCTGGCCTGTTTGATCGGTAACAGTTCGTCACCCCGGTACTGCAGTACCCAGAAGTAGCAGGTGAACATAAAGAATTCGAGCATGCTGTAGTGCGCCAGTGACTGCGGACGCAGTGATAAAGTAAACAGTGCGTCGTCACCGCGCTCCTCGTATTCATACTCAATGTTGTCGGCAAGGATCGGCAGGTAACGCAGCATTACATTCACCGACTCACGCAGATTCTCCGTCTCCAGAAACAGGTGCCCGGTGACCCCTGCTTTTTGCGGGGTTAAGCGACGCGCCATCTGGATCCCCAGGTCGCTGCCCTGATAGCGCGAACGCAGTTCGTTCCACAGCTTCAGTCCCTTGAGCAGGGAGACCCGTTGATCCGGGTTGCTGAATTTGGGGTGCTTCTCCCGGTCGTCCGGTGCGATCTCGTAAAGTATTTCGCAGACAAGGTTGTAGAGCGAGGCGGAGAGGGAAAATCCGTCGAGCGAGGGCAGAAGTTTCACGCGTGAGCATTCCTTTGTTTCTGACTATCGGGCTGACCGACAAATTGCACCGTGTCCCTATGGTAACAACGATCTGGCGTGAAGTGTCATGCGTATCTTGTCTAGCATTTTCTGTACATAACTCCTTCAGGAGCAGGAGCGGTACAGATGTCCAATTCAATAGCCACGATTCACACCCGGAGCTGTTCTACGGCTTTGATTATCCTGGCGATTTTGGCAGTGTTGAGCGGATGCAGCGCGCAAAGTCGGTTCGGTGTGCGGCAGATAGATCGCGACGGTGTGGACACCATCATTACCAGTAACGAGGCGAAAGTCACTTACATCAAGCAACACGGACATGTCGATCGCTTTTGCGCCTACCGCGAGTCCGATGTTGAAACCGCCGACTCCCAGGGGGTTGTACTGGGCATCGGCAGCGAGAGCATCGGTGAGGATTCCAATACCAACGCCGTCGCTTTGGGTGGTCGTAGTCCTGCCGTCCTGTTGGCCCGCGAGCTGATGTACCGAGCCTGCGAGCTAACGATGAATCTCAACACCGATGAAGCAAAGACCATTGAGGTCTACCGGATGTTTCTGGACTACGCCTCGGGGATGGTGAAATCCGAACGTGATGTCGGTTCCAGTGCTATCCCTTCAACCTCCAGCAACCGCATTGCTCTGCCCGCATCCCGTTCCGATGATTTGCCGAATGAGGATGAAGACACGGATGAATCTACTGATGAATAGGAGAAAACTCATGAGGAATGTATTCACGCTCTTGTTTGCCATGACATTGATTGGCGCATCGCCAGCGATAGCCGGGCATGACAACCACCACATCACTTTCATTAACCAGACATCCAAACATCTGAAGTTCGAGATCAAGAGGACCGGTCCGGACTTACATAAGGAGCTGCGCAGCCACACGGCGAATTATCAGCATGTTAATGATTGCTCCGGTGGTGGCAAGTTGAAGAACTTTGAGATAAAGGTCAAGCACGGGGATAAATACCTTCAGAAAGACGGTAAGGATCTCTTAGTGCACAGGAAATGTGGAGAGGATCTTTACATATGGCATGCCAACGGTGAATACCACACCTCAGACAAGGCCCCCCATGTCCAGGCCGATCTGAGTGGTTGCAATGAAAACGAGAAGAAATCTGCTGTTCTTTTTGCCCATGGCTTTAACGACTCGCAGAAGGCCTGGGGCAAGTTTGCCACCCATGCAGAAAAGAAGGGGTGGCGGGTTTTTAGAACCAGTGTCAGTGAAGACGGTTCAATCAGTAAACGTGGTCATATGCTTGATCGTTATATCACCCGCATTGCGAAGGAGTGCAAGATCGGAAAGGGTAAACTACGCGTTGTTGCCCACAGTATGGGGGGGTTGGATAGCCGCTATATCATAAGTAAAGGTCTGCCGTCCGCTAAATATATCGAGCGTATCTACACCATCGCGACGCCACACAAGGGACAAAAGTTTGCCGGGACGAAAGCTCATACCAGTGATGCGGCGTATGATCTGGGAATAACACAGATGAAAAAGTTCAACAAGAAATACCCTTATCGGGATTTCAAATATGATGGCAAGATTGTGCCGCTTCTCGCCATGCGCTTCAGGTGCGATAATGACAGAAGCGATTCAGATGGTATCGTAAAGGTTAAACGCCAGACCTACGATGGTGCACCGTACAGCAAACACATTCACATAGCTAAACATGCAAATAAAACCATATCGGAGAAGTGCTCTGGTGTAACCACGGAATTGAACAGAGTTAAGGTCTTGGACAAAATTCTCAGAGATCACCACGACGGTGATTATGTCATCCCCAGTGATGTCGAACACGACAACAACTCGCAATCCCCTAAACCTTAATAGCCAACTTCTAATCTGAGAGGGCGAAGTCACATAGCTGACTTAGCCCTTTCCCTTATTTGTCTGCAAAATCCCGCAACAGCTCACCCATGGCGCGGGCCGCATTGGATGGCGTATGCGCGGTGTGGCTGACCAGTCCCAGATCGCGGCTCATCTTCAGCGGCGAGTCGAGGGCACGCAGATCACCGCCATCCTCCACCATCGAGGCGGGCAGGATCCCCCAGCCGAGGCCGACGGCGATCAGCATTTTGTTGGTCTCCAGGTAGTTGGTGGAGAGGCTGACCTGCAGCCGATAACCCTTGAAGGCGGTTTCGATCAGCTCGCGGGTGAAGGTGCCGGGGCCAGGGAGGATCGCCGGATGCTTCGCCAGGTTGGCGATGGTGACCGATTTCATTTTTGCCAGTGGGTGATCACGGTGACAGACCAGATCCAACGGGTCTTGCCACAGAGGCTCCAGCTTTAGCACCGGTGCCGGATTGTTGGGCAGAGTGACGATGGCCAGCTCCAGGCTGCCGCTCTCCACGCCGCGGCACGCCTCCTCCGAATCGAGAAAGCGGATGTCGAGTTGTACCGCAGGAAAGTCGCGGCTGAACTGGCGCAGCGGCTCGGGTAGACGGTGCAGGCCGATATGGTGACTGGTGCCGATGTGCAGTTCACCCGCCACCTTGCCGGAGAGGTCGGTGACCACCCGACGGCTCTCCTCCACCTGACGCAGGATCGATCTTGCCTGGGGCAGTAGCGCCGCCCCCGCCTCGGTAAGGATGCTGCGTCGACCAATGCGATCAAACAGCGCCCCGCCCAGCTCTTCTTCCAATGCGGCGATCCGTTTACTGATAGCGGGTTGGGTAAGAAACAGGCGTTCCGATGCCTCGGTGAATGAACCGCTCTCCGCTACGGCAATAAAGGCTTTCAGGCTATTTAATTCCATATAGGAATATAATATATGAAAAAGATGAATTTGTGTAATCTATACGGCAAGCCTATCATCCTTCAACAGATCACGAAGGGGCTGTTCGATGAGTCAGGCGAAGATGAAGTGGGACGCCAGTGATTACGCGCAAAACGCGACGGCGCAATACGTCTGGGCTCAGTCGCTGATTGAACGACTTGCCCTTAAGGGCGATGAAGCCATCCTCGATCTGGGTTGCGGCGATGGCCGGATAACCGCCGAAATCGCGGCGCAACACGCCGGACGGGTGGTAGGGATCGATAGCTCGTCGGAGATGGTGTGCCTGGCCACAGAGAAGTACGCAGGCCAGCCCGATTTGGCATTCCTGGTCATGGATGCAGCTGCGTTGAAGTTTGATACCGAGTTCGAGCTGATCTTCTCCAATGCGGCGTTGCATTGGGTAAAGGATCATCGGGCGGTGTTGGCGGGCATGAACCGCGCATTGCGTGCCGGCGGTAGGGCGGTGCTCTCCATGGGTGGCAAGGGCAATGCCCTGGGGCCGTTATCCGCCATGGATAGTCTGGTGACATCGGAAAAGTGGCGGCCCTGGTTTGAAGGCTTCGTTTTTCCCTATGCCTTTTACGGTATCGAGGAGTATGCGGCGTGGTTGACCGAAGCGGGCTTTACCCCAACCCGGCTGGAACTGGTACCGAAGGATATGGTGCATGAGAGTGTGGATGGCCTGAAGGGGTGGTTTCGTACCACCTGGCTTCCATATATCCAACGGGTGCCGCAGACGATGCAGGAAACATTTATCGATGAACTGGTAGAGAGCTACCTCAAAAACCATCCAGTCGATGATTTCGGCAGGACCCATGTGAAGATGGTTCGCCTTGAGGTTGAGGCGAGCAAAGCAGCGTAAACAAGGAACTATTAGTCAATGACAGGCAAGACCCTATACGACAAATTGTGGGACGCCCACGTGGTGCGCAGCGAAGCGGATGGTACCGCGCTGCTCTATATCGATCGCCATTTGGTGCATGAGGTGACTTCACCTCAGGCGTTTGAGGGGCTGCGTCTTGCCGGGCGCAAACCGTGGCGCAAAGAGACGGTGGTGGTGACCCCGGATCACAACGTGCCGACCACCGGCCAGAGTGCCGGGATCTCAGGCATCACCGATCCCATCGCCCGTATTCAGGTGGAGACCCTGGATGCCAATGTGCACGAGTTCAACCTGACCTATTTCCCGATGAATGACATACGTCAGGGCATCGTCCACGTGGTCGGTCCGGAGGAGGGGGCGACCCTTCCCGGTATGACCGTGGTTTGTGGTGACTCACATACCTCCACCCATGGCGCCTTCGGTGCGCTGGCCCACGGTATCGGCACCTCTGAGGTGGAGCATGTATTGGCCACCCAGACCCTGGTGCAGAAGAAGATGAAGAACATGCGCGTGACGGTGAAGGGTCACGTCGGTCCCGGTGTTGGCGCCAAGGATATCGTGTTGGCCATCATCGGCGAGATCGGCACCGCAGGCGGTACCGGCCATGCGCTGGAGTTTGCCGGTGAGGCGATTCAAGACCTCTCTATTGAGGGACGCATGACCGTCTGCAATATGGCTATCGAGGCGGGTGCCCGTGCCGGGATGGTGGCGGTGGACCAGAAGACCATCGACTACTTCAATGGCAAACCGATGGCTCCCAAGGGCGAGTTGTGGGAGAAGGCGGTCGCCGCCTGGAGTGATCTCCACTCCGACACCGACGCGGTGTTCGACAAGGAGGTGGTGATCGATGCCGCTTCTATCAAGCCGCAGGTCACCTGGGGCACCTCGCCAGAGATGGTGGTGGGGATCGACGCCCGTGTGCCCAATCCGGCCAACGAGGCGGACGCGGTAAAGGCAGACGGCATGCGTCGCGCCCTGGAGTACATGGGACTGGATGCGGACATGGCGATTAGCGACATCCCTGTGGATGTGGTCTTTATCGGCTCCTGCACCAATTCACGCATCGAAGATCTGCGCGAAGCAGCGGTGGTAGCGAAAGGCCGCAAGGTCGCCGCCACGGTGAAACAGGCGCTGGTGGTGCCCGGTTCCGGTCTGGTGAAAAAGCAGGCGGAAGAGGAAGGTCTGGACAAGATCTTTATTGAGGCTGGTTTCGAGTGGCGTGAGCCGGGCTGTTCCATGTGTCTGGCGATGAACGCCGATCGACTGGAAGCGGGCGAGCGTTGCGCCTCCACCTCGAACCGTAATTTCGAGGGGCGGCAGGGCAACGGCGGCCGGACCCATCTGGTCAGTCCGGCGATGGCCGCGGCGGCAGCGATCAAAGGCCACTTCACCGACGCGCGGGAGTTTTGAGATGGATAAATTCGAAAAGATGACAGCAGTCGTGGCGCCGCTGGATCGTTCCAATGTGGACACCGACGCCATTATTCCCAAGCAGTTTCTGAAGTCGATTCAGCGTAGTGGTTTTGGCCCAAACGCCTTCGATGAGTGGCGCTACCTGGATCACGGTGAGCCGGGAATGGACAATTCAAAGCGTCCCATTAACCCGGATTTCGTGCTCAATCAGTCACGCTATCAGGGGGCCAACATTCTGCTGGCGCGGAAGAACTTCGGCTGCGGTTCTTCACGGGAACATGCGCCGTGGGCCTTGCTCGACTACGGTTTCCGGGTGATCATCGCGCCCAGTTTCGCCGATATCTTTTTTAATAACTGTTTTAAGAACGGCATCCTGCCCATCGTGCTGGATGAAGCGAAGGTCGATCAGTTGTTCAAAGAAGTTGAAGCGAGTGAAGGTTATCAACTGACGGTGGACCTGGAAGCGCAGACAATAACGACACCTGGCGGTGAGGAGATGGCGTTTGATGTGGATGAGTTCCGCAAGCACTGTTTGATAAACGGCCTCGACGATATCGGTTTGACCTTGCAGCATGTGGACGACATCAAGGCCTATGAAGAACGACGCAAGCAGGAAGCCCCCTGGCTTTTTGTATAACACGACAGCAGAGACGGAAGAATACGATGACTAAAAAAATTGCAGTACTGCCGGGTGACGGCATCGGTCCAGAGATCGTCGCTCAGGCAGTAAAGGTGCTTGAGGTATTGAAGGCTGATGGGCTCGACATCGTAATGGAAGAGGGTGCCATTGGTGGTGCCGGTTACGATGCAGCGGGTGACCCACTTCCGGAAGCTACCCTGAAACTGGCGCAGGAATCTGATGCAGTGTTACTCGGTGCTGTTGGTGGTCCGCAGTACGACAAACTGGATCGTCCGCTGCGCCCCGAGCGCGGCCTGCTGCGTATCCGTAAGGAAATGAATCTGTTTGCCAACCTGCGTCCGGCGCTGCTCTACGAAGAGCTGGCCGACTCCTCCAGTCTCAAGCCGGAGGTCGTTGCAGGACTCGACATCATGATCGTGCGCGAGCTGACGGGTGATGTTTACTTCGGTGAGCCACGTGGCATCGAAGAGCGTAACGGTGAACGGGTCGGTTTCAACACCATGCTTTACGCCGAGTCGGAAGTGCGCCGTGTTGCACGGGTTGCATTCGACATCGCGATGAAGCGCGACAAACGCCTCTGCTCGGTAGAAAAGGCCAACGTGCTGGAGTGTTCTGAACTGTGGCGCGAGGTGGTGCTGGAAGTTGCCAAGGATTATCCCGAGGTTGAACTGAGCCACATGTATGTCGATAACGCGGCGATGCAGCTGGTGAAGTGGCCGAAGCAGTTTGATGTGATCGTCACCGGCAATATTTTCGGCGACATTCTCTCCGATCAGGCGTCGATGCTCTCCGGTTCCATCGGTATGTTGCCGTCTGCTTCTCTTGATCAAAACGACAAGGGTATGTACGAGCCTATCCACGGTTCTGCGCCGGATATCGCCGGTCAGGATAAGGCCAATCCACTGGCAACGATTCTGTCGGTGGCGATGATGTTGCGCTACACCTTCGGCGACGAAGCCAATGCGAAACGTATTGAAGATGCAGTAAAGAAGGTTCTTGCACAGGGTATTCGCACCGTCGACATCATGACTGACGGTTGCAAAGAGGTTTCTTGCAGCGGCATGGGTGATGCAGTCGTCGCCGCCATGCGTGGTTAATTTTTCCTGGAGTTTATGAATATGAAACGAGTAGGTCTGATTGGTTGGCGCGGTATGGTTGGCTCGGTGCTGATGCAGCGCATGCGTGAAGAGAATGATTTCGCCGCGATTGAGCCGGTCTTTTTTACCACCTCACAGGCCGGTCAACCCGGCCCCGATGTGGGTAAAGATGTTCCGCCGCTAAAAGATGCTAACAGCATTGATGAGCTGAAGGCGATGGATGTGATCGTTACCTGCCAGGGCGGCGACTACACCAAGGCGATCTACCCAGAACTGCGTAAGGCCGGTTGGGACGGTTACTGGATCGATGCGGCCTCCACCCTGCGTATGCAGGATGAGGCGATCATCGTCCTCGACCCGGTGAACAAGAATGTGATTCAGGACGGTCTGGCCAAGGGTGTTAAAACCTATGTCGGTGGCAACTGCACCGTCTCCCTGATGCTGATGGCCATTGGTGGACTGTTCGATAAGGGGCTGGTCGAGTGGATTGCACCGATGACCTACCAGGCGGCCTCCGGTGCCGGTGCGCAGAACATGCGTGAGTTGATCAAGCAGATGGGTGCGATCAACAGTGAGGTTAAGTCACTAGTCGATGATCCGGCCTCCGCGATCCTCGATATCGACAAGAAGCTCTCCGACTTCCTCCGTTCCGACGACTATCCCAAGGATAAATGGGGCGTACCCCTGGCCGGTTCCCTGATCCCATGGCTCGATGTTCAGCTCGACTCCGGTCAGTCCAAGGAGGAGTGGAAGGCGCAGGTGGAGACCAATAAGATCCTCGGTCGTTCCGACAATCAGGTGCCGATCGATGGTCTCTGCGTGCGTGTCGGTGCGATGCGCTGCCACAGCCAGGCACTCACAATCAAAATGTCTAAAGACGTACCGTTGGATGAGATCCACGACATCATCGCTGCGCACAATGACTGGGTGAAGGTGGTCCCTAATGATCGTCAGATCACCATGGAGCAGCTCAGCCCGGCGGCCGTGACCGGCACTCTCACCGTGCCGGTGGGTCGGATGCGTAAGTTGACTATGGGTAATGACTACCTCTCTGCCTTCACCGTCGGTGATCAACTGCTGTGGGGCGCTGCCGAACCGCTACGCCGTATGCTGCGCATCCTGCTGGAGCAGTAATGTCTTTGTTTGGGCACGGGGAAGGCTACTTTCCCGTACCCCAACCCCCTCCTTTTGGCTGATTTTTTCGTGACTCCCTTCGCATTATGATAGCCACCCGGATAGCCGAGCACGCTGCTTTGGTTTGCCGTCCAGGATGAAAAATGCTATATGTCTGCTGTAGTTAGTTGCAAAAACTAAAGTTCATTGGTAACTTTAGCCCTCAACTATGTGAGTAATGTGCGAAAGAGATGCTCCGGAAAGAGAATAATTCGATGATCGAGGGATTAAGGATGGTGCGGAAGCTGATAAAACCTCTGCTATCAATCGTATTGATGGCGCCTGCCGCAGCACTGGCGTTGGGCCTTGGGGAAGTCAAACTGCATTCGGCCCTGAATCAGAACCTGAACGCAGATATTGAGCTGCTCTCGGTCGAGCCGGGTGATATGGAAGAGCTGGAAATCTCTATGGCTTCTGCCGAGACATTTGCCAAGCTCGGTCTTAATCGGCCCGCCGTGCTGATGTTTGTAAAGTTTGAGGTCAAGCAAGGTACTAATGGCAAGTACTACGTTAACGCCACTTCAAAAGATGCCATTCGCGAACCTTTCCTCGATTTTCTGGTAGAGGCCAAATGGCCTGCCGGTCGCGTATTGCGTGAATACACCCTGTTACTGGATCCACCGACTCGCCATTCTGAAATGGCTGCCCCAGTAAATTCGACCACAACTGGGGGTCAAAAGATGGCTTCCCCCACACCACAACCGACACAGATGAATCGACCCCAGGCTGCCACCTCGGCGCCAATGCAACAGCAAGAGGCCGTCACCTATTACCCGTCCCAACCAGCCGCCCAACCGGGCGGTGTCAGTTATGGGCCAGTGCAAGCTGGCGACACCCTGTGGCAGATCGCCCTTAAACTACGCCCTAACCGGAATATCTCTGCACCGCAGATGATGATGGCCCTGCTCAAGGCCAACCCGCACGCTTTTGTTGATAACAACATCAATCGCCTGAAGAAGGGCTTTGTGTTGCGTGTCGACGACCCAGCACTCTACAGTGCTATGAGTAAAGCTGAAGCGGCCCGTGCCGTATCTCAACAGACTCGTGAATGGCAGGATTACCGCGAAGCGGTGGCTGCTAAGGCGGGTGAGCGTCAAAACGTTAATGCCGATGCCGGAACTTCTCGTAGTACCGCCAGTGGTAAATCTGAGCCCAAGCTGAAGCTAGTTGCCCCTAACGGCAAGCAGAAGAGTGCTGGTGCCGGTGCAGGTAGTGATGCCGCTGATGCAGATGCACAGGAACAGTTAATGCTGGCACTGGAGAGCTCCGCAGCTCAGCGTAAAGAGAACGAAGAGCTCCAGGGTCGAGTGGATGACCTGGAAGCACAGCTTACCGATATGCAACGCCTGCTGGCGCTGAAAGATAGCGACATGGCGACCCTGCAAAAGCAATTGCGCGAACAGGGCAATGCGGTCAGCCTGCCTTCAGAACAGGCGCCTAAGCCGGAAACCCCCGTTACGCCTCGGCCGGAAGAGACAGCGCAGGCCACTGATGCTGAACAAGCGAAAGCAGATAAGGGCAAGCCAGCAGAGATCGCTGAAGCCGCCGAGACTGCCAAATCAGCAGCGGCAAAACCTGAGCCGAAACCGAAAACGAAACCTAAGCCACGGGTGATGCCGCAGCCTCAGCCAGAGCCCAGTTTCATTGACATGTTGCTGGAAGATGAACTGATGATGATGGCAGGTGGTGGTGTCATCGTGCTGCTACTGTTGCTGGGCCTGGTGATCAGTCGCCGTCGCAACAAGGGCGGCTTCCAGGAGAGTATTCTCTCAGGTGGGACCTCATCCATGCTTAGTGCGGGTGATGACGATAATCGTGGTGAGACCTCTTTCCTTAGCGACCTTGCCATCAGTGGTATGGGTGGTGGTTCAATTAGCGCCGATGAGGGTGAGGTAGACCCGATCACTGAGGCCGATGTGTTCATGGCCTACGGCCGCTATCAACAGGCTGAAGAGGTACTGAAGAAAGCACTGGAGGCGCATCCCAACCGTCCGGATGTGACTGCGAAGTTGTTTGAGGTCTACTTCAATACCCGCGAAAAAGACAAATTTGACGGACTGGTCGATAGCTCTGCTTCATCTGTGCAGGAGAACGATGAGGCATGGGCCAGCGTAGTAGCGATGGGTAAGGAGATCTCTCCTGAGAATCCTCTGTTTGCTACTGCCGAAGCGAGTGCCCCCACCGCTCCTGCACCTCGACCAGAACCAATTAGCGATGACGTACTGGATATCGGTCTCGATCTGGATGAGCTCTCAGCGGAAATGGAAGGCGAAGCCGATAGCGGCGATAGCCTGGACCTTGGTCTGGACATTGGTGATCTGGATGATAGTTCGACTGCGGAAGCTACACCGGCTGAATCCGGCGTTGCTGATGACCTGGACTTTGATCTCGATTTCGGTGACGAGAGTGCAGATGCCTCTCCTGCTCCGGCCGCTGAAGAACTGAGTGAGTCAAACGATCTGGATTTCGATCTGGGTGAAATTGGTGCCGATGATCTGGATGATGCAGGTACCGATCTAGAGGTTGATAGTGACTCTACACTGGCTGCTACCGATGAGAGTGAAGGTCTTGGTGATCTGGACCTCGGTGACCTCGATTTCGGTGACCTCAGTGATAGCAGTGGTGACGAGTCACAGGACATTGCATCATTAGACCTGAGTGATCTCGATGCCGGCGATGACGACTTTAACGACCTCGCAACAGATTCTGATACTCAGGCCGCCACTACTGATGACAGTGATGTATTCAGTGGTGACGAGATTTCCACCAAGCTCGACCTGGCCCAGGCCTATATTGAGATGGGTGACGGCGAGGGTGCACGCAGCATGCTCGACGAAGTTGTCGTACAGGGGAACGCCCAGCAGAAGCAGCAGGCGGAGTCACTGTTAAGCCGTATCTGATTTATTGCAGATAAGGGTCAATCCCGCCCCGCATCGGGCAAACCGGTGCGGGGCGTTTGTTTCTCAGGCAGGTAAAAATGCGGATTGCGGCGGGGATTGAATACGACGGTAGCCGTTTCTGTGGCTGGCAGCTACAGGAGGAGGGTGTCCGTACTGTGCAGGGCCTGGTTGAGTCCGCTCTGACCAAGGTGGCGGATCACGAGGTACGGGTGAACTGCGCTGGGCGTACCGACACTGGGGTTCATGCCACCGGTCAGGTGATCCACTTCGAGACCACTGCCGAGCGTGATGAACGAGCCTGGGTCTTCGGTACCAATGCCAATCTACCCAAGGATGTGGTCATGCTGTGGGCCAGGCCGGTCAGCGACGAATTCCATGCCCGTTTTTCAGCGGTACGCCGCAGCTATCGCTATGTGATCTTCACCCGCGAGGTGCGCCCCACCTTTCTCGCCGGACGCGTCACCTGGCACCATCGTGAATTGAATATCGAACGCATGCAGCAGGCGGGCAAGCTGTTACTCGGTGAGCACGACTTCTCCTCCTATCGCGCCGTTGCCTGTCAGGCAAAGAGTCCGGTGCGTACCCTGCATCGACTGGAGGTCAGTAGTCAGCCGCCCTATATCTTCATCGACGTGGAGGCCAACGGTTTTCTCCACCACATGGTGCGCAACATTGCCGGGGTATTGATGGCCATCGGTGAAGGTGAAAAGCCGGTTGAATGGAGTCGCGAAGTACTCGAAGCGCGGGACCGTACCCTGGGTGGTGTCACCGCTCAGCCTTCCGGTTTGTACCTCACATCGGTGGGCTATCCGGAGGAGTTCGGCATCCCGCAACTTCCCCCATTATCCCCGGTCTGGTAATCTGCACGGCTCCATGAACAAGACAGCACAGAGACGTACTCGCACCAAGATCTGCGGCATCACCCGTGTCGAGGATGGACTGGCTGCGGCGTCCACCGGGGCCGATGCCATCGGTCTGGTGTTTCATGGCGCGAGTCCCCGTAATGTGGCAGTGGAGCAGGCTGTAGCGATCTGTGCGGCGTTGCCGCCGTTCGTGACAACAGTCGGCCTGTTTGTCGATGCGCCAGCCGCAACCGTTTTCGACATTTTGCAAAAAGTACCGCTGGACCTGTTGCAGTTTCATGGCGATGAAAGCGCTGAATACTGTCGCAGTTTTTCACGACCCTATATCAAGGCGATCCGCATGGCCGATGGTGTCGACCTGCAGATGGCGGCTACGGAGTACAGCGATGCGCGTGGTTTGCTGCTGGATACCTACCATAAGGGTATCGCCGGCGGTACCGGCGAAACCTTCGACTGGGCACGCATCCCAGCGGATCTCGCGCTGCCGGTGATCCTGGCGGGTGGGTTGGAGCCAGAGAATGTGGCAGCCGCAGTACGCTCTGTGCATCCCTTTGCGGTCGATGTGAGTAGCGGCGTCGAGGCGGAAAAGGGCATTAAAGATGCCGCAAAGATTATTGCTTTTATACGTGGAGTAAACAGCGCCGATGGCGATTGAGAACTACAACTTCCAGGATCTGCTGGCCCTGCCCGATGAGCATGGCCACTTTGGTCCCTATGGCGGAATCTTCGCTTCAGAGACCCTGATGGAGGCACTCGACGAGCTGCGCGAGGCCTACGAACACTACAAGAACGATGCTGAATTTCTTGCCGAACTTGAGTACGAACTGAAGCACTTCGTCGGTCGTCCCTCACCGGTCTACCACGCCAAACGCTGGAGCGAACAGCTCGGCGGCGCGCAGATCTGGCTTAAGCGCGAAGACCTCAATCACACCGGTGCGCACAAGATCAATAACACCGTCGGTCAGGCACTATTGGCCAAACGCATGGGCAAGAAGCGGATCATCGCCGAGACCGGTGCGGGTCAGCACGGTGTTGCCAGTGCCACGGTCACTGCACGCTAC
>JBNKQR010000003.1:0-84539 GCA_050295975.1 Thiohalomonadaceae bacterium | reverse complement strand
GAACCAATCTTGAAAATTACGCAGTGCCGTAAGCTGTGAACCTTCAAATCAAAACAGATATTAGATTCATCATCGTGGCAATGCTATCACTTTTTACGCTATTCGGCTGTGGGCATGGTGTAAAGAAGAAGCATGACTGGCTGGCCTCTGAGAGTGCGCCTAAGTATTATCCGATGAAAATAGTCACAGGCTATTTCTACGACCCTGACGGTGGGTCGCTATACGTGCCAAACGGAAAGCTTCTGTATGATGGATGGGGCAAAGGTGTATCAACCCATGTGGTCGGGCCGGAACTGAAGGCAATACCTAATCGCCTGGAGATCACCTTTTTCTCCTATACAGAAGACCAATTCTATCATGGCGATTTCCAGTTGCCATACGAGCGGATACTGGAGTTATTCAACAGCCCCTACTATAGCCATAAAAACGAGAAGGTAATTACCTATAACACCATAGTCGCGGGTGTTGCGCCCGGAGGCCTTGTTTCTGTTTGGTTAGTCAGTGCTGATCGCACGCTTGAAATATTCTCTGGTCATGCAGAGAAAACCGAGCTGGACTGGAGTGTTATCACGCACCAGGAGATGCCGAGAAAACAATATATTGAAACTTCGATTGAAGACGGGCGCAGCAAGTTGTCACCCGAGGCGAAGGAGGTGATGGCGAAGAGTGGTGTCCCGCTCAATCGCTGGAAAAACTACCGCAAGCGCTATAACTGGCAGTTGCTGTTTACTGGGCAGGAACCGCCAAAGATAGTGCAGTACATCAAATACTTCAACGGTGAACGTGACTTACTAGAATATCCACACAACGAGGAATATCTCAGTCAGCCACATGCCGTGCCCAAGGCCATAACTGTTGTATGGGACTGGCCGGTGGGCCGGCCACGCCTGCTGGAGCTGGCATTCAATGAAAAAGAGATCATGGATACGTTTCAAGAGCTGGAGAAAGATAACTTGCCTCTCTATTTAGAACTACGTATGCGTGATGGTGAAAAAGGGCAGATTTTTTCAGTTCTATTAAAAAATGATAAGCGTGAGTTTTATCTTAAACGAACCAATCTTGAAAATTACGCAGTGCCGTAAGCTGTGAATCCTCAAATCAAAACAGATATCAGATTCATCATCGTGGCAATTCTTTCTGTCATTCCATATGTGTGACAATAAGGAGCAGGGAATTCGGTCAATGTTAATCTACCTGAAGAACGATAAGCGCCGGTTTGGTTTGGGTAAGACGAAACTTGAGACCTTTGGCGTGTAGTGGGTATTGATGTACCAAAATCTGACTTTGACCGGTGTCGTTAGGGTGCTCTTAGTATTTACTTATAGAGTTACTTCCAGGGATAGAAAAAGAAAAGACTAAATTCTGAACCTTCATCACCTGTGGCCCAGTCAGCACGGTAGACGCTACCGGAGGCGGTCACGAGTCGACCACCAATGCCAACGCTGCTGCGGGTCTCCTTCCAAAGGTCATCACGGGTCTCGGCCACGGTACCAACTTCAGCAAACACCGCCAACTGAATGCTGGTGCGTATGTCTTTCCAGATGAAATAGTCGAACGGCTCGGCGTCCTGCACAAAGTTACTGCGCAGTTCGACACCGACGAATTCCATGTGCGCCCCGGAAAAACGGCCATCTGCGTAGCTACGCAGACGATCAGTACCACCCAGTGAGGTGGCGGTACCATAGCGGTTGGCCGCGATGATATTGTTTACGCGTTGGCTTTCTGCTGCAATACATGCGGTGTCACCCGCGCAGGTGCTTCCGCCCATCTCAGCGATGACTAAGGCTGGATTAGTTTCCCCCTGGCTACGTAAATGAGCATCAGAACGAAAGAAGTTGAATACCACAGTGTCGTTTTGATTGAACGGCTGGTAGTAGAGCAGGCTGTAATCCATGACAAAGAAGTCTGGATCGCTGCTTTTGTTGGCCGGGTGATCAGTGATGTCGAGTCGTAGACGAAGTCCATCTCGCGGATCCTGATAATCGTCGGTCAGGTCGAGCATGGCCCCAACGCTACGACTGATACCTTTGCTGCTTACGGGTGGGTCGTAATTGGTAAGCAGATCGCCACCTGAGTTACGTAGCGCCGCTACCTCATTCGCCTGTGATTTGTAGCGGGCAATGAGGGCGATGCGACGCTCCCACATACTATAAGTTAGCTCTGCGCTCTGTTGAAGCACACTGGAGAGCTCCACCAGGTTGTAGTCGTTCCCTCCAATCATACCCCGTGAGGCGTAATCACTAGTGGTGGCCTTGTCTATGTTCATGTCCATCAGTTGCAGATGCAGGCGATCCTCAATTAGCGGGATTTCATCCAGTTGTCCGATCAGACCAGTGGCATCACCCTGGGTCCACACCACCGCGGCATCCAGTGTGCTATCCAGTTGGTTGGAGAGGTAGCCCATGAGGAAGTAACCCTCGCCAATGCCGGGCATGCTGTAGGGCAGGGGGACCAGCAGATGCGCCTCTTCGGTGGGGAATGGATCGCTGCGCCGTACGGGTACATCCCACAGCGGTTCGGCTACGGCATTGGCAGTGCATAGGAAAAGAGAGAGAAATGAGAGTGTGCGTAAGGACATCGATAAATCCATATGATGATTACATAGGCGATTATGCCCGACTCGATTTGAGAATAACCAGCTGTTCTCCATATTCCAGTACATTGATGCCTGGTATTAAGATCTCAATCGGAGTGGGTGTTACCTCCACGGGTAGTAAAAAAACAGACTGAATGCCGCCTCCTCGTCACCTGCGGCCCAATCGGCCCGATAGATACTTCCAGAGGCAGTTAGCATGCGTACACCGATGCCAAAACTGGTGTGTGTCTCCTTCCATAGTTCATCCCGTGTTTCTGCCACAGCTCCAGCCTCGGCAAAGAGAGCCAACTGAATGCTGGTACGGACATCTTGCCAGATAAAGTAATTAAAAGGCACGGCATTTTGAGCGAAATTACTACGTAACTCGATACCGACGAACTCAGCGTGTGCTCCGGATAATCGACCATCTGGATAGCTTCGCATGCGATCCATGCCTCCTAGTGGAGTAGCTGTCCCATAGCGATTTGTGGTGATGATGTTGCTAACACGCTGATTCTCTGCAATTAGACAGGTGTAATCGCTTGGAGCACATGCTGAGCCGCCCAGGTCTGCTAAAACCTCTGCTGGATCGGTTGCACCAGTACTGAGCATATGAACATCAGAGCGGAAGAGGTTAAATACCAGGGTGTCTCCATTACTGAACGGTTGGTAAAAGAGCAGGCTGTAATCCAGTACAAAATAATCTGGATCAGTGTTTCTGATTGGCGGGTGATCGGTAGCATCCAGGCGCAATCTCAAACCATCTCGTGGATCCTGATAGTCATCGGTCAGATCGAGCATGGCGCCAATGCCATGGTGGATTCTTTCTGTGCGCACTGGCGGATTGTATTTCGCGAGCAGGGTGCCTCCTGAATCGCGTAGGGCAGTAGCATCTTCAGACCGGTAGTCGTAACGGGCGCTGAGTGCTAAACGACGTTCCCACAAGCTCAGGGTCATTTCGGCGCCCTGTTGGCGCACATTTGAAAGTTCCACCAGGTTATAGAGGCTGAGTGCATCGGTCCCGCGTGACTCATAATCACTGACCGTGACCTTATCGATATTTATATCAAGTAGCTTCAGGTGTAGGCGGTCTTCAAGTAGTGGAATTTCATCCAGTTGAGTGATAAATCCAGGGGCATCACCCTGTGTCCAAACCACAGCAACATCCATAGTACTGTCCAGCTGATTGGCGAGATAGCCCAGGATGAAATAGCCTTCACCAATACCAGGCATGCTGTAAGGCAGGGGGACGAAAAGGTGACCTTCTTGTGTTGGAAAGGGGGTTTCACGCCGCTCTGGTATATCCAACAGAGGGGCCGCCAGAGTGTAGCTAGTACATAGAAAGAGAAAAAAGAGGCCAGGTAGGCGCAGCAACATCGATTAGTCCTTTAGTGCCGATATCACACCATATTAGGAGCTTATTCGAGTATGACCACCCGATCGCCGATATCCAGCAGGTCGTAGAGTAGCTTGACGGCACGGTTGGCGGTACGCACGCACCCGTGGGAGACCCGTTTGCCGAGGCTGGCAGGTCGGTTAGTGCCGTGTATGGCGTAGGTCTTACCGATGTTAAGGGCATAGGAACCGAGCACGCCACGATAGCAGCGTTTACCCTTAGCAATACTACGTGGATACTCCTTTTCCATGCTTTTGGGGATGCACCACTCGATCCCGTCCGGGTCATGTATCTTCCAACGCACATGGTAGGTACCCGGTTCAGTGTAATAGCAGTTACCCCCTTTCTCTTCGGGCAGGCATCGATCCATCCCAAGTGCTACCCGGGTCTTGAAGATCACCTTTTTCCGCTGTTGTTTCTCTTCAATCACCTTTAACTCAAAGGTCGATTTATTTACCTCGACATAGCGCACGATACCGTTTGGCCGGTTGGATGGCGGTGGATGATCTTTGTCGGTATAGGTGGGTTTGATGTAGTGGGTGTTGATCCAGAGCTCGGAGTCTACGGGCTGCCACTGGTCATTAGGGAAATACCCAGTTACTCGTACCCAGCCACCCTCTGCTACATTTGATGTGAACAACATGCCGTGATTCCAGATATCGACGATGCGTCCATCTGGTTTCTCTCGCAGTACCGCCATGGTGGTCAGGCTGTAGGTCAGGGCTGGGGCACCGTGATCCTCACCCGGTGACGAGGCATACAGCATCGACGGCAGGTGGAGCAGGGTGAGAAGGATGAGGCGATACATGCTCTGGATGATCCCTGTTAGTGATTGTTACTGATTCTATCAATCCTAGGTTATGGTTCAAGTATGGACGCCAAATGGCTGAATTCAATGAAATTGTGAAAAGGAGGTCAGAGTGAGTGCGATTACAGAAATGTTAGGTGACGATGCAGACTATCTGCTGTCGCACCAGTGCAGGGGGATCCCAGCTTCGATGCTGCATCTACCGGGAAGTGACTATGTCAGCCGGGTGATGGTGGAGAAGGACCGCCCGCCAGCGGTATTGCGGAATATGCAGCAGATGTTCAATACCGGACGGCTAGCGGGTACCGGCTATATGTCACTGCTGCCGGTGGATCAGGGGGTAGAGCACTCTGCCGGTGCCTCTTTTTCTCCCAATCCGGCTTTTTTTGATCCCTCTGCCATCTGTGAACTGGCTATTGAGGGCGGCTGTAATGCGGTGGCATCGACCCTCGGTGTGCTTGGTTCCGTGTCACGCCGCTATGCTCACAAAATCCCGTTCCTGGTCAAGATTAACCACAACGAACTACTGACCTACCCGAACATGTTCGATCAGACCCTGTTCGCCTCGGTGGATCAGGCCTTCGACCTCGGCGCGGTGGCTGTGGGCGCAACCATCTATTTTGGATCAGAAGAGTCGCGGCGGCAGATCCAGGAGGTGAGTGAGGCATTTGCCCATGCCCATGAGCTGGGAATGGTGACAGTGCTGTGGGCCTACCTACGCAACAACGCCTTCAAGCATGACGGGGTCGATTACCACGAGAGTGCCGACCTCACCGGGCAGGGTAACCACCTGGCGGTGACCATCAATGCGGATATCGTGAAGCAGAAGCAGGCGACCAATAACGGCGGTTACAATGCCATTGGTTTTGGTAAGACCCATCCCAGGGTATATTCGGAACTGACCAGTGACCATCCAATCGATCTGGTGCGTTATCAGGTGGCGAACTGCTACATGGGGAGGTCAGGAATGATCAACTCAGGTGGCCCATCCGGTAAGGACGATCTACTTCAAGCGGTGCGAACAGCCGTGATCAATAAGCGTGCTGGGGGTATGGGATTGATCTCTGGGCGTAAGGCATTCCAGAAACCGATGGCAGAAGGGGTGAAGCTGCTTAACAGTATCCAGGATGTCTATCTCGACAAGGCGATCACCATCGCCTGACGGGGTGTTGCGGTTTAAATTTCCAGCTTAGGTTGCTCCATTAACTGGCGGATGGCCTTGAGCAGGTCAGCCATCAACTGCGGATACATATGGCTCTCACCACGTTTGAGACCAGACTCAAACGCCTCTGAGGCTGCCTTTAATGCAGGCACACCACAATAGGTGGCGGAACCATGAAGCTTATGGACACTGGCAGTGAGTGTAGGAATGTCCTCACTGTTAAAAAGTGCGGGGATTTTTTCCAGGTAGACCGGCAATTCTTTCTGCAACATCTGGTAGAGGTCCTTGGCCAGGTCGGCATTTCCACCAGCTCTTTCCAGTGCAAGACTCGAATCTACGACTTTCTGTTGTGCGTTCATCCCTGAATCCTCTATGAGTATTTTTTAGAGTACTTATACGGGAGAATCTAATAGTAATCGTCATTGGATTCAAGCATGTTTATAATCCTTGTGTAAAACCTTTGATAAATCTCACGAAAGGCGGATCCATGACCTTCCCCACAATTGAATCATTTATCGGTAATACTCCACTGGTGCGGCTGCAGCGTCTTATCGGCGAGAACGGTAATACCATTCTTGTAAAGCTGGAGGGTAATAACCCTGCTGGGTCTGTGAAAGACCGTCCCGCCATGTCGATGATCCAGCAAGCGGAGAAGCGTGGTGACATCAAACCCGGTGACACCCTGATAGAGGCTACCTCCGGTAACACCGGAATTGCTCTGGCTATGGCTGCGGCGATTAAGGGTTACAAAATGGTTTTGATTATGCCTGAGAACATGAGCATGGAACGCCGTGCCTCAATGCGCGCCTACGGTGCTGAGTTGGTGATTGTGACTCGAGAGCAGGGCATGGAGGGGGCACGCGATCTTGCCAAGCAGATGGAGGCAGAAGGCAAGGGTAAGGTGCTGGATCAGTTTGGCAATCAGGACAATCCGCTTGCCCACTATGAATCTACCGGTCCTGAGATCTGGCGCGATACCGAGCACAGGGTTACCCACTTCGTCAGCGCCATGGGGACTACCGGAACCATCATGGGGACCTCACGCTATTTAAAAGAGGTAAACCCTGCGATACAGATAGTCGGTGTGCAGCCTGCCGAGGGTGCCGCTATCCCCGGCATCCGTCGTTGGCCCAAGGAGTACCTGCCGACCATCTTCGACGCTAGTCGTGTTGATCGCACCATCGACGTTGACCAGGAGTCCGCAGAAACCATTACCCGGCGCCTAGCAGCAGAAGAGGGGATCTTCTGTGGTATCTCATCTGGTGGTGCGGTTGCTGCCACGTTACAGCTCGCAAAAGAGGTGGAGAACGCGGTGCTCGTTACCATCATCTGCGATCGCGGCGATCGCTATCTTTCCACCGGCGTATTTCCCGCTGAATAACAACATTTTCACCACGAAGCACATTAAGTTCACGAAGCGTATGATCATCATTCTTCGCGTCCTTCGTGCTCTTCGTGGTTCCGCTTTTAGAGTTTAAATATGGCAAGACGACGTAAACGCCCCCAAATGCCCACCGAGCCTGTGAGAGTCACTGTTGACGATCTCTCACACGATGGCCGCGGTGTCGCGCATATCGACGGCAAGACGGTATTTATTGAAGGCGCACTGAAAGGCGAAGAGGTGAGTTTCCTCTACGTGGAAAAAAAGCGTAGCTACGATGTGGGTGTCGCGCAGGAGATCCACCAGGCAGCACCCGAGCGGGTAGAACCGAAGTGCGCGGTATTCGGTATCTGCGGTGGTTGCGCAATGCAGCACATGAGTGCGGAGGCGCAGATCCTTGCCAAGCAGGAGGTACTGCTGGAAAACTTCGAGCGCATCGGCAAGGTGAGCCCCGTGGAAGTCTTACCTCCACTCACCGGCCCCTCATGGGGCTATCGACGTAAGGCGCGCATGGGTGCACGCTACGTGGACAAAAAGGAGCGCGCCCTGATCGGTTTTCGTGAAAAGCGCAAACCCTATATTGTCGATATGCAGCGCTGCGAGGTTTTGCATCCCAGTGTGGGCGAACATCTTGAAGCACTGCAACAGCTAGTCGGTTCGCTTGAGGCAAGAGGTGAGATCGCACAACTCGAAGTGGCTGTTGACGACACTCAGACCGCGCTGGTGTTTCGCAATATGAAGCCGCTGAGTAACGCGGACAGTGACAAGTTGATTAATTTCGCCAAAGAACATGACCTGCGTTTCTTTCTTCAGTCTGGAGGACCAGACACCGTCACGCCACTCTGGCCGGAGCAAACACAGCTGAGTTATGCGCTGCCCGAATTTGATGTCCACTTTAATTTCACTCCTAACGGTTTCACTCAGGTCAATACCGATATCAATCGTAAGATGGTGCCCTATGCCATCGAACTGCTTGATGTGCAGGCCGATGAGCGGGTGCTGGATCTCTTCTGTGGTGTTGGTAATTTCACCCTACCGCTGGCACGCCGCGCAAAAGAGGTGGTCGGTGTCGAAGGGTTGGAGCTGTTGGTGCAACGGGCGCGGGAGAATGCCGAAATAAATGGCATCGATAACGTGGAATTCCACGTTGCCGATCTGGCTAAAGAGGTGGAGCAGCTACCCTGGTGGTCGCAAGGTTTCGATAAAGTGCTGCTTGATCCGGCCCGTGACGGCGCGATGGAGGCGATCCCGCATATCGCCAAACTCGGCGTAAAGCGTATCGTCTATGTCTCCTGTAACCCTGCCACCCTGGCTCGGGATGCTGGGCTGCTGGTCAACGAATACGGCTACACACTGGCGAAGGCAGGCGTGATGGATATGTTTCCGCATACCGCACATGTAGAATCCATCGCACTATTTGTGAAAAAGTAACGGGAGAGAGCAGCGCGGATGGCGATAGAAATCGAACGCAAATTCCTGCTGTGCGATGAAGGCTGGCGCGATGCTGCCGATAGCGGCACCCGTTTCCGTCAGGGATATCTCATCGGCGCAGAGCGTGCCTCGGTGCGGGTACGTATTGAAGGTGAGAAAGCGAATATCAATATCAAAAGCGCAACCCTCGGTATCCAGCGTCAGGAGTTCGAATACCCTATTCCGCTGGATGAGGCGGAGGAGTTGCTTGATACCCTCTGTGAGCAGCCGCAGATCAGCAAGACTCGGTATCTGGTCCCCTACGGCGAACACACCTGGGAGATCGATGTTTTCGACGGCGACAACGCTGGGCTGGTAGTGGCTGAGGTGGAACTGGCCGCAGAAGATGAAGCCTTTGCACGTCCGCCCTGGATAGGTGAAGAGGTGAGTGGCGATACCCGTTACTACAACGTCTGTCTGGTGAAGCATCCCTACAAGGATTGGACGTGAATCAGCGATCGATCCATATCAGCATCGCTGAACAACGTCTGCTACTGCTAGATGGGGGGCGTGTCATTTTCGATGCCCCTGTCTCCACTGCTGCCAATGGCGCCGGTGAAGAAGAAGGCAGCGGTCGTACTCCACGTGGTAGGCACATAGTGAGGGCGATGATCGGTGCCGGTAGCGCCGCTGGAACTGTGTTTGTTGGTCGTCGTCCGACCGGTAAAATCTATAGTGAAGAGCTGGCGCAGCAGACAGAGAAGGATGACTGGATTTTGAGCCGTATCCTCTGGCTTAGCGGCTGTGAAAAAGGGCGCAATCGCCTGGGTAGGGTCGATAGCATGCGTCGCTATATCTACATTCACGGCACCCCTGACAGTGAACCGATGGGCATGCCACGTTCTCACGGCTGTGTGCGGATGCGGAATAACGATATCATTACCCTGTTTGAGCAGGTGCAGCCGGGAACCCCGGTGTTGATTACAGAAGAACCATTCAAAGGAACTGCATAGCATGTCATTGGGACCGGTAATGCTTGACCTGCGCGGCACGCAACTGGATGCGGAAGAGCGCGAGATACTCTGTCACCCACTAGTTGGTGGGGTGATCCTCTTTAGTCGAAACTTCGAAAGCCCAGAGCAGGTCGCCGCATTGATCGCAGAGATCCACGCTCTGCGCAGACCGCCACTGTTGATCGCGGTGGATCAGGAGGGGGGAAGGGTGCAGCGCTTTCGTAAGGGCTTTACCCGCCTTCCAGCGATGCGTCGCTTCGGTGAAATCTATGAGCACGACCGTCGCCGCGCCCGCCAACTGGCAGAGCAGTGCGGCTGGGTAATGGCCTCGGAACTTCGCGCCATCGGTGTCGATATCAGCTTCGCTCCGGTACTGGATCTCGACTACGGTGTCAGCGCCGTGATCGGTGATCGCGCCTATCACCGTCGTCCCCAAATTGTTGCCGATCTCGCCGCCGCCACCATGCACGGTATGCAGCGTGCCGGTATGGCCGCCACCGGTAAACATTTTCCTGGTCATGGCGCGATAGAGGCCGACTCCCATGAGGCGATCCCCCACGATGAACGTCCGTTGGAAGATATCCTTGAGGAAGATGTCGCGCCATACGAATTGATGATCACCAATGGAATGGCCGCAGTGATGCCAGCCCATGTGATCTACACCGAAGTGGATGAGAAACCTGCCGGATTCTCACACTTCTGGTTGCAGCAGATCCTGCGCAAGCGGCTCGGTTTTCAGGGGGTGATCTTCAGCGACGACCTCAATATGGAAGGGGCCAGTGTCGGTGGTGATTATGTGCAACGGGCCGAAGCGGCATTGAATGCCGGTTGTGACATGGTGCTGATCTGCAATAACCCGGAGGCTGCACGGATCATTCTTAATGATCTCGACTACAAACAGAGTCCGGTACTGCATGCACGTCTTGCCCGACTGCATGGCCGCCATCCAGTAACGCTGGATGAATTACATAAGGATCCAGCATGGCGGCAGGCAATCAGTGCGATGCAGGAACTGGAAGAGAACCCCACCCTTAGCCTCGATCTGTGAGGAAGCGATAGATGAGTGTTACCCCGGAACAGATAGAACAGGTCTACCGCGAGGCAGATTGTCTATATGATCGCGCAGCGGTCGAAGCGGCCATCGAAGCGATGGCGGCAAATATCAGTGTCGAATACAGGGACAAGAACCCACTAGTACTGGTGGTGATGAGTGGTGCATTGATTCCTGCGGGTATCCTGCTTACCCATCTCGATTTCCCACTGCAGCTCGATTACTTTCATGCCAGTCGTTACCGCGGCGACACCAGCGGCACAGAGCTGGAGTGGCGGGTGACCCCACGTTTTGAAATGACAGGACGGCACGTACT
This sequence comes from Thiohalomonadaceae bacterium, assembly GCA_050295975.1. Classification (GTDB taxonomy): domain Bacteria; phylum Pseudomonadota; class Gammaproteobacteria; order Thiohalomonadales; family Thiohalomonadaceae; genus JAPHTQ01. The sequence continues at coordinate 73,427 of JBNKQR010000003.1, read as the reverse complement.
GATCGTCGACGATATCCTCGATGAGGGACTGACCCTGAAAGAGATCGTCCTCGCCTGTGAAAACGCCGGTGCCACATCGGTAAAGAGTGCTGTGCTGGTGCAAAAACTGCACGAGCGTAACTGCGGGATCGAGGCCGACTACGTGGGACTGGAAGTGGAAGACCGTTACGTCTTCGGTTACGGCATGGACTATAAAGAGTACCTGCGCAACGCACCGGGTATCTATGCTGTTAAAGGTAGCTAACAACACCGCAAAGACGCAAAGCTAGTGAGCTTCTAACATTTTTCTTTGCGAACTCTGCGCCTCTGCGGTAAGTGATTTTTTCTTTTTGAGGGTTTTAATATGGCAAAACTGGCCATCATCGGCGGCACCGGTCTGACATCTCTGAAGGACCTGAAGATCATTCGTCGTGAAGTGATGCACACCCCTTACGGTGAACCGTCTGCGCCACTGCTCTTCGGTGAGATGGCCGACAGAGAGGTAATGTTCCTGCCGCGGCATGGTGCAGGACACACCATCCCTCCGCACAAGGTGAACTACCGCGCCAATCTGTGGGCCCTGAAAGAGAGTGGCGCAGAGCAGGTGATTGCGATCAATGCAGTAGGCGGAATTCGTGCTGACATGACACCGGGTAAGCTGGTTGTACCGGACCAGATCATCGATTACACCTGGTCACGTACCAACACCTATTTTGAAGAGGGATTGAGTCACGTTACCCATATCGATTTCACTGAGCCCTATTGCGAAGAGATGCGTAAGACTCTGTTGATGTGTGGCAATGAGGCGGGTGTAGAACTGATCAGTGAAGGGACCTATGCGGCGACACAGGGACCACGCCTGGAGACCTCCGCCGAGATCAATAAGCTGGAAAAAGATGGCTGTGATCTGGTGGGGATGACCGGCATGCCAGAGGCGGCGCTGGCCCGTGAACTGGAGCTCTGCTACGCCTGTGTTGCGGTGGTGGCGAACATGGGAGCGGGTAGGGGTGACGAGGCGATCACCATGGAGATGATCGAGCGACATCTGATCACTGGAATGAGTGAGGTCCGACGTCTGCTGGAGCACGCTGTGCCGCGGATTGCGTAAAACGAAGCGAAACAAAAAAGCCCGCATCTGCGGGCTTTTTTTTACTGTGGTGCTTCGGGGAGCTCTTCTACCTGTGGCTGGAACGGCACAACTCTGATCACCATACCGAAGACCGGATGATCCAGATAGTGGGTTTCACTACTGCGCATGCGCCGAGACTGATGCATAAAGTAGACCCGGTAGGGTGCCTGTGCAGCGTTCTCTTCAGCCAGGGCGAAGAGGTCCGGTTGTGCGGTTTGGCCCGATGCGTCTGGCGCGGCAACTGCGGGCTCACTGAATAGCAGTACATTGGCCTGTTGCGCATCGTTATTCATTGGTTGCTCATCTAGTGGTTCCTTGAGCAGAAGATCGGTTTCGATGTGCAGATAGCGTGACAGGATCAGGCGCAGTGTTCCATCCACCTTAGGTTTTTCTGTCATCGTTTCCTCTTCCACGACAGGTTCCGCTGTACCGGATTCCAGTCGCGCTGCGTCATTCATAGCCTGAATACGATCAAACAGGGGTTGATCAACACGTACTGCCAATGCGCCCTGTTGAGGCAGGCCGGGTTGGCGCCAGCCAAAGTGGCCCAGTAGCTGCAGATCCTGGGCTGCGTTGATGCGCTTTGCGTCCGCATCAAGATGCAATTCATCCGGGTAGAGCAGGCGGAAAGCGGTGGGGCGTGCCGGGTCGCGCTTCTCCTTTTCCAGTGGCAGCAGTTCGCGCGCATTTTCCAAATCGGGCGGGGTGTAGTCGATGGGCCAGCTTTCGGAGTTACGGTACTCCTGGTTGTTCTGGGCGAAGAGGATCACCTCAACGTCATACCAACGGACATCGGCGATCTCGGCCAGGGCCGGTTGTACACCCGCAGTGAGCAGGATAAACAGTACGGTGTTACGGCAGTTTTGCAGTAGTGACACGTTCTATTCCTTGTTGCAGAAGTTCTGTTCCACGGCCATTACAGCGGCCTCAACCCGCGAATGCACATTCAGTTTGCGCAGGATTGCCTTGACGTGGAGTTTAACGGTGCCGTCCGAGATACCGAGATTACGGGCGATCACCTTATTGCTTTGACCCTCCGCAAGCAGGCAGAGGATCTCCAGTTCGCGAGGGGTTAAATCAGCAAAGGGATTGACCTCTTTGACTTCATTCTGTTCCCCGTCGCCCATGACTACACGGGCCAGTACCGCTGTTAGTTCCGGGGCAACAATGGTTTTACCCTCCATAATGCCGCGCAGGGCGTTTACCAGTTCCGTCGGCTCCATATCCTTGAGCAGGTAGCCACTGGCGCCATTGCGCAGGCACTTCACCAGGTCCTGTTCTTCATTGCTGGTGGTCAGCATCACAATCGGTTTCTTGAAGCCAACTGCACGCAGACCAGAGAGCACCTCAAGGCCGCTCATCTCGGGCATTCGCATATCCAGCAGCAACACGTCCGGTTGCAGCTCCTGAGCCTTGAAGAAGCCTTCACGACCGTTGCCGGCAGTGGCGATCACTTCGATGTCGTGACGTTCCAGCAGGGTTTCTAGGCCGCTACGGAACAGGGTGTGGTCGTCTACCAGTAATACGCGCATGTGTTGTAATCAGATTAGGGCGAAATGTTGTTGTGTTTTTTGTTTTCCGTCACTGTTTTCAACAGTGCTGAACGCCAATTGTACCCTTGTTCCCTCTCCCGGTTCACTCTCGATGCGCAACTCGCCCCCGAGGAAGCGGGCACGCTCATCCATAATCGACAGGCCAAGGTGCTCGCCCGGGTGTCCACTGAAAGGTTGCATGCTCATACCGACACCGTCGTCTTCGACCAGGATATCGTAATACCCCTCGCTGTCGCAGCGCAGCATCACACGCACAGTGTGCGCTTTGCTGTGTTTACGTACATTGGCCAGTGCCTCCTGGATAATGCGCAGTACCTGCATCTCCATGTTGGCGGGGAGGCGTGTAGAGTCCCACTCTTTCTGTAGTAATACGTGCATGCCGGTCTGCTTACGGAAGTTACTGATCAGGTCCTCCAGCGCGGGCATCAGGCCGCGGGAGTTGATCGGCGCACGGAAGTGGGCCAGTAGTTCACGCAGTTCGGTGTAGGCGTCGTCAAGGCCACTCTTGATCTGCTGGATGTCTTCGTGGGTGACATCGGCACCCTGACGGTCCACCGCCTCATCTAGCATGCTCGCCTGGAAGCGCAGGCTGGCAAGGGTTTGTGCCAGAGAGTCGTGGAGTTCGTGGGCGAGGGCGTTGCGTTCATTAATAATTGAAAGGCGTTTTGATTCTTCGTCCAGGTGGGCCTTTTCGATCGCCATGCCCAAGTGGCGACCAATGCTGGTGAAGAGCGCCTTCACCTCATCGCGTGCATCGAGGTCGCCGTGTTCGACAAAGAGGTTGTAGACACCCAGGTTTTTTCCGTGGTATTGCAGCGGTACCGCGATCATCTCCAGATCCGGTTCACCCAGTAGTGGTCGATTCAGCCACTGGTTGCAGGGACTCAGGTCATGCTGGAAAAGCACCTCACCGCCAGTGACCGCGTTACCACAGAGACAACGCTGGATTGGCACCAGTCTTTCCTGTTCTACCACCTCATCATCCAGGCCGATACTGGCCACCAGCTCCATCTGCTCGGTATCGTTGAGCAGGCGGACGGTACCTGCCTTGGCGTTGACGATGTCGCGCATGGTGTGGAGAAAGCGGGTCAGCAGGTCCTTGAGGTCGCGAGAGGCGTTAAGGCTGGCAGCGACGTCGTAAAGTACCTGTAGCGAATTGGCCTTCTGCTCAAAGCGCTTGGTCTGCCGTTTGATCTCGTCGTCCATGTGGCGTGAGAGATTTTGCAGGTAGTCGAGCAGATTGTTGATATCCTTGGCCACCTCCTTCAATTCACCCATCTCATCAGGATGCAGGCGAATAGTCAGGTTGCCTTCGCGGAGCTCGTTGGACCAACTTTTCAGCTCTTCACTGGGGTGGAGCAGAAAACGGCGGAAGGCGATGGTGATAGCGACGAGTTGCACCACACCGCCGCCGATCAGGATGCCGAAGCTGACCAGCAGGAGTTTCTCGTATTCGGGGAAATTGAGCAGCAGGGCGAGGTTCAGCACGAGTAGGGCGAAGGTGTTGCCGACACCAATGAGCAGTAGACGCAGGCGTTTGCCCAGCATACCGCCTCCGCTAAGCATAAACAGCTCGGTCAGTGCCTCCGGCAGGCTGTGTCGCCGTCCCTGACGATGGGTGTCTGTCATGTTCAGCATGTTACTCGTGTCACCCGCTACCTTTTCACGAAGCGGCGATAATACCACAGCCCTAAACAGGGATTCCCCTTAATTGCCATCACCTGGCTGGTAATTGGCGTCGTTTGGGTTCTGGAAAATAAAATGCCACTGGCCCGGTTCGAGTTCGACGAAATCGATGGTGGTGCCCTTGAGCAGTGGGCCATATTCACCGTTCATTACCACTTCCACATCACCAAAGCGGAACACCATGTCGTCATCGGTGGGGTCATCGAAACCCATGCCGTACTCCATGCTGCCGTCGGTGTTACGGCGCGCTGCCAGACGCAGGGCCAGACCGGCAGCTTCGCTCTGTTCGGCGGCCTGTTTGACCTGTTCGATCGCTTTCTCGGTGAGTGTAATCATGCAAATACCTCTTATTACATAAATGGAGGAAGCGCGGCCGCGGCCGGTTCCGGTTGATACTCGTTACGTCGCTGGCGGACGAAATCGACGAAGCGGCGTGCCCAGTGATTACCCTCTACATCACGAAGGTGTACATAGTTGGCCAGCAGGTTGCGGTAGACAATACCATCATGGCCGTTGTGGATTCCCTGACCCCGCTCCATCTTGTAGGCATAGTCCAGCCCCTCGGGCAGGTTTTCGATTGAGGAGTAGTGGAATTCATGCACTGGGTAGAGTGTGCCCGCTTTGCTGCCGGGCCAGGGGGCGTGTTCGGTCTCGGCGATCTCGGCGTAACCACGACCTACCGGCATACGGTGCAGCACCACGTCGCCTGGGATGACACCGACCATCTCAGCACGTTGCTCTTTCCATTGAATCGAGCGGCAGAGATACATCAGGCCGCCACATTCGGCGTAAGTGGGCAGACCGTTGTCGATGGCCTCCCTGATGGCGTCACGCAGGGCCTGATTGGTCTCTAGCTCCTCAAGATGGGTCTCGGGGAAGCCACCACCAATCAACAGTCCATCGATGGCGTCGGGCAGAGCGGTATCGTTGATGGTGTCAAAGGGCACCAGTTCGGCCCCTGCGGCCTCCAGGGCTTCCAGGTCGTCCGGATAGTAGAAGCCGAAGGCGGAATCGCTGACGACGGCAATGCGTACCGGCTCGGCAGGTGCAGGGAAGGAGAGGGGCTGGGGTTCTGGAAGACTGGGGGCGCTGCCGGCGAGGCTGCGTAGCGCCTCCAGGTCGACCTGCGCGCCAATAAGCTCGCGGATCTGCGCCAGCTTGGCATCGACCTCAGTCGCTTCATTGCCGGGGATTAGCCCAAGATGGCGCTCGTCAATGGTCAGACGCCTGTCGCGGCGGATAGAGCCGAGGATCGGGATATCACAGTAGTGCTCAATGGCCTGATGCAGACGGTCTTCATGGCAATTTCCGGCTAACCGGTTGAGGATCACCCCGGCGATGTTTAGCTCCGGGTCGAACTTCTGGAAACCGAGGATCACCGGCACCACGCTACGGGTGGCCCCTTTCACGTCGAGAACCAGCACAACCGGGGCCTCAAGCAGCTTGGCCATCTCCGCGTTACTGACGCTACCTTCCACGTCGAGGCTGTCAAACAGCCCCATATTACCCTCGATTACTGAAATATCGCTCTCAGCGCTACGGCGGGTGAAGAAATCACGGATTTCGTCCCGTCCCATGGTGTTGAAGTCGAGGTTGTAGCAGGTGCGGCCAGCGGCACGCCCCAGCCAGACCGGGTCGATATAGTCCGGTCCCTTCTTGAACGGCTGTACCCTGACCCCAGCGTGGGCCAGGGCAGCGCAGATCCCTAGGGTGATGGTGGTCTTGCCAGAGGATTTGTGGCTGGCGCCGAGGAGTAGTCGAGACATATCAGGCCGCGCTGGCAAAGCGGGTGCGGTTGCGCGCATCCCACATGGTTCGGGCCTGGGCTTCGGCCTCTTCGCGGCTGGCGGCACGGCCCAGTGTGGATAGAGAGAGGGCGACGGTGCCGATCACAGCGCCCTCGGCGTATTCGTCCTGCTTGCTGCCGTTCCATACGGCGATCAGGTCGTTCACATCCATCTCGTCTGGACGCACATGGCGTTTGCTGAACATGGCTGGCCACTCCTCTTCAAACATCTCACCGTGGCGCACACCCTGGAGCAACAGCTCCATGTCAGGATTGCGCTCGATCTCGCCGCCCTCGCCCTTGATCACCGCGAGATGGGGGATATTGAGCAACTGGCCCGCCTCCTGATGGGTAGGGCGGTAGCCGGGGTGGAAAATGCCCTGCATGACATGATCAGCATTGAACGGATTGAGCATGCGGGCGATGGTGTGCACCGGCGAGCGCAGGCCGAGGAGGGGGCGCAGTTCGATGATTTCATGGAGCCGAGGGCTCATCTTCTCCAGATCGAGATAGCAGAAGTTGTTCTGTTCCAGCTGCAGGGCCGCATCAGCGATGCTTTTGGCCACCGGGACGCCTAGTTGCGGCAGCACGTCTTTAGTGTAAATACGGCCAGCGGTGTGGCCTGCAGCGCCGTGCATGAAGATGCGTATTCCATTCTCAGCCATCAGCAGGGTCGCCAGTAGATACCAGGGCAGAACCCGCTTCTTGCCTGCGTATGAAGACCAGTCCAGGTCAGGTTTTGGAGCATCGGCAGGGATTTCGAGGCTCTCGCGTACCGCTTCGACCGCCGCAGCCACCTCTTCCGGGCTCTCTTCCTTGACCCGCATTAGCATCAGGAAGGCACCGAGCTGGATCGGCTCGACCTCGTGGCGCATCACCATGCGCATCGCATCGCGCATCTCGTCGCCAGTCAGGCCACGGGAGCCATTACGGCCCTTACCGAGGATACGGACATATTGTGCAAACGGGTGTTCTTGCTGGCTCATTGGCTAATCTCTCGTTGCGGGTGGCAGTGTGCCTATATGTTGGTCCGCAGGAGGGGATTTTAAAGCGTTTTGCGAGAGATGTCGCATTGGGACTTTATGCGGTCAATTGGGTGTTTAAATAATCTGTGGGTCTTCATAGGCATCATCTTCCTCATCTGTGGGGAAATGCGCCTCGGTAAACTCCTCAACCTTGTCAGCCGCATCTTTACCGCTCGAGAAGCGCGCGATATGAAACAACGCATCCCCCTCGTTGATCAGGGGCAAATTGGTGCGACCAATCACCAGGCCGCTGATGCTGGAGATCACTTCAGCTTCGCTGTCGCCGTAGGGTGAATCGATCATGCCGAGGAGATCACCTTTATTTACTTTTGTTCCCAATGCTGTAAATGCGCGGAAGATGCCACTTTCAGGGGCGCGTATCCATTGTGATGAACGGGCAACCAGCGGATCAATGATCTTTTTGCTGCGTGAACGACTCGGGGGCAGCATTTCCAGTTCACGCATTACGCTGACAATGCCCTTCACGCCGGCTCGGATGGATAGCTCATCAAACTGTAACGCCTGTCCAGCTTCATAGAGCAGCATGGGGATACCGTGTTCAGCAGCAGATTGGCGCAACGAACCGTCACGGACATCAGAGTTCAGGATCACCGGTGTGCCAAAGGCGTGTGCCAGTCGATTGGTCTCTTCATGTTCCAGATTGGCGCGGACTTGCGGTAGATTATTGCGATGCATAGCACCGGTATGGATGTCGATGCCGTGGGTGCAGTTGGCAACGATTTCATTCATAAATTTATAAGCCAGTCGGCTGGCAGGGGAGCCACGTTCAGATCCGGGAAAGCTACGGTTTAGATCGCGTCGATCGGGAAGGTAGCGCGAGTGGTTGATAACGCCATAGAGATTGACGATGGGAATAGCGACCAGGGTGCCACGTAGTTTGTTAAGACTCTTTTGTTGCAACAGTCGACGAATGATTTCGACACCGTTAAGTTCATCACCGTGAAGCGCGGCGCTAACAAAAAGAATCGGACCATCACGTCGACCACGGAGAATCTGTACCGGCATTACTAACGGTGTGTGGGTGTGGAGTCTCGCGATGGGCAGATCGATACTTTGACGGCTACCCGGTTCGATGGTGATGCCACCGATCACCAGTTCCTGATGATTAACCTTTGCCACGGGTTCTAGTCTTGTTGGGTTTGGCGTTTTTCTCGATAAACTCAATGATCATTCCTGCCACATCCTTGCCAGTGGCAGATTCGATCCCTTCCAGACCGGGGGATGAGTTAACCTCCATTACCAACGGGCCGCGCTCAGAGCGCAAAATATCGACACCGGCAACATTAAGTCCCATCACCTTAGCGGCCCTTACTGCGGTGGCGCGTTCTTTAGGGGATAATTTAACCAGGGTGGCGGTACCACCACGGTGCAGGTTGGAACGAAACTCTCCCTCCAGACCCTGACGTTTCATTGCGGCTACTACCTTTCCATCAATAACAAAGCAACGGATGTCCGCACCACCTGCCTCTTTAATAAACTCCTGCACCAGAATGTTGGCCTTCAAACCCATAAAGGCTTCAATAACACTCTCTGCTGCCTTTTTGGTTTCAGCCAGTACCACGCCGATACCTTGAGTCCCTTCCAGTAGCTTAATCACCAGTGGTGCCCCACCCACCATCTTGATCAAGTCCTGAACATCGTCCGGTGAGTTCGCGAAACCAGTTTTTGGCAAACCTATACCATCGCGTGAAAGCAGTTGTAGCGAACGTAATTTGTCACGAGAACGGCTAATCGCTACCGATTCGCTAACAGGAAATACTCCCATCATTTCGAATTGACGCAAAACCGCGGTGCCGTAGAAGGTGACAGAGGCGCCGATACGAGGAATGACCGCATCAAAACCGATCAGATCCTCACCCTTATAGTGCAGCTCCGGTTTTTCCGAGGTGATATTCATGTAGCAACGAAGGGTATCGATAACGTGCACTTCGTGGCCGCGCTCTTCGCACGCCTCTACCAGTCGACGTGTTGAGTAGAGCTTGCGATTGCGTGAAAGAATGGCGATTTTCATAACATTATCTCGTTAACGGTTTCGGCTGACCGAAAAGGAAGGAGGATTCTGGCTGGACCAGGAATTTTCCCGCCAGTGCAGTACGTCCTAATAACATGCGAAACAGCATGGTGTCTCGGTTTGTCAGGGTGATTTCGATGGGCCACTCATGTTCACCCAGGCGTATCGGGCAATTAATTACATAGCGCTTCTCTCGATGCCCACCTGAGTCACTGACCATGCGCTCATCCACTACCGGTGCCACGCAGGTTTGCACAATGTCATTACGTTTTTGAATTGGGTGGATAGAGAATCGAACCATTTTAATTCCGGCGTCAAAAAATTCATCGACCTCAAAGGCATGGATGGCGGAGGTTCTGGCGCCGGTATCAATTTTTGCCTTGATCCGATCAATCCCAAGGCCTGGTAGTGAAACCCACTCGCGCCAGCCGATAGTGTTGTTTGTTTGACTCATTCGCTGAGTATAAACCAAAAGGTTAACAGGCTTTTGAAATGTTATACCCGGCTGGATTACGAGAAGGAAGGCAAAAAAAACACCGATGAACCATACGGTCACATCGGTGCTGCGTACTGCCTGTAAAACTTCCTGCGATTACTTCGCGTGAGGATCAACCTCTGCATCTGCCAAACTTGCCGGCAGGAATCGCAGGTTTTTCATTGCTACCACAGTCATTGCCAGGGTGAGGGCGACACCTGCGAAACCAAGCAGGGTTTCGTAGATGCTCGGGCTGTAGGCGTAAGCGGGGGAGTTCACGCCACCCTCAAAGGTGCTGCTGAGTTCATAGCCCGGGAAGAGTTGCAACGGGTAGGCCTGGCCACCGATCACGATGACGTAGATGGCGGAGAAACCACCAACCACTACCAGCAGAGAAGCGAGGGTAATTGAGCCACGCTTCATCCCAGTAGGTCCGTAAAGCAGGGCCAGTGGAACCAGGGTGCCAAGCAGGACATAACCGTACCAGAACAGGCTGGTGTAGATCCCGCCGTCACGCAGGATGAAGGCCTCAACGCCGTGATGTTCGGTTGCGTAGAGGTTGGTAAGGTGCATCGCAGCGACAAAGTAGAAGGCGCCGGCGATGAATACACCAAGCAGGTTCTTCAGGCGCTTGAGGATGACATCACCCAGTGGGCGAACGGTGACTTTGTATGTACCCATCAGCACCAGCAGGAAGATCGCCAGACCGAAGGAGAAGGACATGACGATGAACATTGGTGCCATGATTGCCGCGTCGTAACCCTGACGAGCAACGAGGAAGCCGAAGATAGAACCGGTACCGGTGGTCAGTATCAGACGCCAGATAAAGGCGGCCATACCGGCTGCTGGTGTGAAGCGATTCATCCGCTTTTCCATCATGGTCCAGAGGTAAACACCGACCAGACCAAGGAAGCCGTTATACAGAATGATGTTCCAGGCGAAGATCGACTTGAAGTTGTAGTGGGTCATCGCGACGATGAGTCGATCCGGACGGCCCAGGTCGAGCACCAGAATAGTCAGGCCGCCAAGCAGCAGGGTGATGGCGAGTAGACCGGAGAGCGGCGCCAGTGGTTTGTAGATCTTTTTGCCGAAGACCGAGCCAATGGAGGCGACATTCAGTGCACCGGAGGCGGCGACGATGAGGAAGATAGCGAACACATGCGGCATACCCCAAACGATCTGTTGGCTCATGCCGGTGACCCAGTGGCCGTTGTGCTCCATGTGGTAGACCGCCAGCATACCGACAGCGATTACCGCACCGAGGGCCATAAGCAGTGTGTAAAAGCCTGCGCCCGCGCCGATTTGTGTAAATAGTGGTTTTTTCATCTTTTACCCTTCCTCTCAGATACCGCGATAGCGGACGCCGGTGTTGAGACCGAGATCGGCGCGCACCTGGGTGGTGGTGTGACGGGCTACGGCCTGAGCAATCTCACTCTTGGGATCTTTCAGGTCGCCGACGAGAATGGCTTTGTTGCCGCTGCTGTTGCAGGCCTCGGCACAGGCGGTGGTGCCGTCGCCGGCATCCAGCTTGTGTACGCAGAGCGTGCAGGCCTCGACAGTGCCCTTGCCACGTGGCATGTGCTCGCGCTGGTGCTCCAGCTCTTCGTGAACAAAGGAGCGGGCCTTGTAAGGGCAGGCCATCATGCAGTAGCGACAGCCGATGCAGATGTGGCGGTCTACCAGCACAATGCCGTCTTCACGCTTCATTGAAGCGCCGGTGGGGCAGACATCTACGCAGGGTGGGTTTTCGCAGTGCTGACACATCATCGGTAGCGACTGGACGTGGCCGGTGGAGGTGTTACGTAGGTCGATCTTGCGAATCCACTGGGCCTTTTGATTAGCGGAGGAGTGCTGTTCATCTTCGGAACCGGCACCCCAGCCGTTCTCCTGCTGGCAGCCGGTAACACAGGCATTGCAGCCACTGGCACACTGGGTGGTGTCAACCAGCATGCCCCAGCGAACATCGCTGCTGGCGGCCTGATCGGCAGGACGGGCCTGGGCGGTACTGTAGAGCAATACGCCGGGGGCCAGGGTGACAGCGGCGGCCAGTTTGGCGCCGTTGCTGAAGAAGTCGCGGCGTGACGGATCCGTTTGCTTCATCTCACTCATTGCATGGCACCTGTATTGGTCTCACTCGCGGCAAGCTGGTTGAGCATCTCCGCGGCAGGTTGTGATTTCAGCGCCTTCATCGACGGGCTGGTCAGCGGATGGAACTGAGCTGACTTTTCCGGCTTGGTGGCGTGGCACTCAAAACAGTCGAGGGTGACGCCCACATAGGTGTGGCAGTTCTTGCAGAAGTGCTCGCCTTCGCTGCGGGTCGCTTGCGACGTCGCAGGAACATGGCACTCAAGACACTGTTTGAGGCTGTGCTGCTTGGTACGAATACCTTCGCGCAGAGTCTCATTGCGGTGCTTGAGCAGGTATTTCATGTGATTCCTGCGCATGTCCGCAGTATCTTCAACACACTGCTCACCCTTGACCGGTGCAGGGATGTTAGGCCCTACACCGTGTTCTTTTTCACCAGCGGAGGCTGGTGCTGACAGTACCGCCAGCACCAACAGGGCCGGTAGTACGCTGAGAAGCTGTTGTAATCGCTTCATGACGTCCCCTTATTCGCCCATTCCCATGTCGATGTAGCCGGTCGGACAGACATCGGCGCAGATGTGACAGCCGATGCAGCGCGCATAGTCGGTGTAGACGTAGCGACCGGTGGTGGCATCTTTCTTCGGTGTTTTCTTCACGGCGTCCTGCGGGCAGTAGATAACGCAGTTATCGCACTCGAAGCACATGCCACAGCTCATGCAGCGCTTGGCTTCGGCAACGGCCTGCTCTTCGGTCAGCGGTACCAGACGCTCCTGGAAGTTACCGATAACGTCGTCAGCAGAGACTTCAATGTGTGCACGCTTGTTGCGTGGAACATCGGCGAAGTGGCCAAGGAACAGCATGTCAGCCGGGATGATCTCGCTGTGTGAACGGTCTTCGTAGTTGTGTACCGCGAAGCCCGCTTCGGATGTGCCACGAATACCGAGGTCGATCTCTTTGGCGAAACCTTCCTTCGCTTTCACCTCATCCTTGGTCAGGGTGTGGAACTCTTCTGGATTATGGTCGGTTTCACGCAACTTCTGCAGCAGATTCCAGTGGTGAACATCGACCTTCGGACGGTTCTTCAGCTCTTCGCTGTTGAGGTAGTGGTTGATGCTCTCCGCCGCGACAGAGGCGTGACCTATAGCGGTGGTCAGCAGGTGTGGGCGGATTACGTCACCGATCGCGAAGAAGCCAGGCTTGCCAGGGATCTGGAAGTGCTTGTCGGCATCGACCAGGTTGCGGTCGTTGGCGAAACCTTCCATACCTTCCCAGTTACCGGTCTGACCGATAGCAGCAACAATCAGCGCTGCTTCGATGACGTACTCGGAACCTTCAATTGGGGTCTTGCCGTCTTCTTCCAGTTTGACCACTTTCAGGCCGGTAGCACGACCGTCGGCGCCCTTAACCACTTCAACCGGAGAAACCTGGCCAATGATCTCGATACCTTCGCGCTTGGCGTCTTCGATCTCATGCTCGGCCGCCGGCATCTTCTCAATGGGGGAGCGGGAGAGCAGGGTAACGTCGGCACCTTCACGTGCAGCGGTTTCAGCTACATCGTGAGCGGTCTGATTCAGGATGACGTTTTCTGGACGGTCCTTCTCGTTCTCGACAGTGATGTTGCCAAGACGACGGGCAACAGAGGCGACGTCGATGGAGGTATCACCACCACCGATTACCAGTACCTTGCCAGAGACGTGCTTCAGTCGGCCTTCGTTGAAAGCAGCAAGGAAGGCTACACCGGTGATGCAGTTCATTGCATCGGCACCGTCGATCGGCAGGGCACGGCCAGCCTGAGCGCCGATGGCGAAGACCACGGCATCGAATTCTTTCTCGATATCGGCCATGGGCACGTCTTTACCGACGCGGGTGCTGGTCTTAACAGTAACGCCCATGTCGACAATGCGCTGGATCTCACCGTCGAGCACGTCACGTGGCATACGATAGCCGGGGATGCCGTAGCGCATCATGCCGCCCAGATTTTCGAAGGCTTCAAAGATAGTGACCGCATGACCCATGCGACGCAGTTGGTAGGCCGCTGCCATACCGCCAGGGCCACCGCCGATGATGGCGACTTTTTTGCCGGTGTCTTTACCCGCTTCGAATGCGAATTTGCTGGCCAGTGCGGTGTCACCAATGTACTGCTCAACCGAGTTGATACCAACGTGGTCTTCAACCATGTTGCGGTTACAGCCATCTTCACAAGGTGCCGGGCAGACACGACCCATTACTGATGGGAACGGGTTGGAGAGGGTGGCGCGACGGAATGCATACTCTTGCATAGAGAGATCGCCAGTCGGCTTCTCCATACCACGCACGATGTCCAACCAGCCGCGGATGTCGTGACCGGAGGGGCAGCTACCCTGGCAGGGAGGAGTGCGATGCACATAGGTCGGGCACTTGTGTGACCAGCCCGCCTGGAAAATATCGTCGGACCAGCGTGACCACTGGGTGTCGCCGTCGTTGTAACGACGGAAAGTGTTTGTCTTTTTCATGTCGTCGCTAGAAGCTGCCATTTCAACTTTCTCCTATGCCTGAAATCTGTCGTTTGGTTACAACCGGTGCGTTTGCACCAATCGAATATCTATTCCTGTTCCGCTGCTGCGGCTTCCGAGGCTTCTGCCTCGGCACTTTCGCCTAGCAACGCTTTTTCCTGATTTGAACCTGTCATGACCAATGCCTCACCGACAAGTTGATGCGTACTGACTAGCATGTGCATCGGGAACTTGTAGTAGGGCAGAATCTTGGCGAACTGTGCCTTACAGATGGCGCAAATTGCTGCCAGGGTATTTACTCCACGCTCATCGGCCACTTCCTTGAGGGCCTCCATACGAGGTAGGGCGCCCTTGACCCGAATCTCCATCAGGTCGTCGGTGAGCAGACCGCCACCGCCACCGCAGCAGTAGGTCTTCTCCATAATCGTTTCCGGATCCATGTCGACATAGTTGTTGCAGCACGCCTTGATTACTTCACGTGGAATGATGAACTGACCGCCGGGCATGGTACCCATGCGAGAGGCGCGGGCAACGTTGCACGAGTCGTGGAAAGTGACAGTGCGATGGTCGTTGGCCGATTTATCGAACTTCAGTTTGCCCTTCTGGATCAGGTCGTGGGTGAATTCGCAGATATGCATAGGCTGCGGCACGCTTGGGTCAAGCTGCTTTTGCAGTTGCTGCGCGTACTTGTCGTTCGGGTCCGCGCCGGCACCGACACCGGTGAGGGTGTTCCAGAAGGAGTAGGCGACACGCCAGGCGTGACCACACTCACCGACGATAATCTGTTTAACGCCCAGGTCTAGAGCCGCTTCACGAATACGCTCAGCCACCTCTTTCATATTGCTGTAGGAGCCGATAAACATGGAGAAGTTGGCGGCCTCGGCAGCGTGTGAGCTGAGTGTCCAGTTGATGCCGGCCTCGTGGAACACTTTGGCATACCCCATCAGACCATCGATGTGCGGCTCGGCGAAGAAGTCGGCTGAGGGAGTAATTAATAGTACATCGGCGCCCTTAACGTCGATCGGCATTTTGACCGGCAGGCCGGTGTCTTCTTCGATCTCTTCGGCGAATTCAGCCAGGGTCGCTTTCAGTGCCGGGCCAGGCAGCCCCAGGTTGTTACCGATGGTTTTAACCTTGCCGAGGATTTCATTGCAGTACTTCTGACCATGTCCGACTGAGTCCATGATCTCGCGTGCAGCCATGGAGATTTCAGCGGTGTCGATGCCGTAGGGGCAGAACACGGAGCAACGACGGCACTGGGAACACTGGTGGAAGTAGCTGTACCACTCATCCAGCACTTCGCGGGTCATGTCACGTGCGCCAACCAGTCCGGGGAAATATTTACCGGCGAAGGTGAAGTAGCGGCGATAGACACTGCGCAGCAGATCCTGACGTGCGACCGGCATGTTTTTCGGATCGCTGGTGCCCTGGAAGTAGTGGCACTTATCGGTACAGGAGCCGCATTTTACGCAGCTGTCGAGATAAACGCGCAGGCCGCGGTACTTGCCCAGCAGCTCGCCCATTTTATCGACGGCTTTCTCTTCCCAGTTATCGACCAGTTCGCCGGGGAAACCGAGAGGTTCCTGGTGCGCCGGCTTGGCGATGAATGGGCTCAGATGCGCGGTGGCACCCTTGACGAGTGTGTTGGGAACAGCGGGGTATTCCCTGAATTCCGGTGTTTGAAAATCGGCCACGCGATTATCCTCGTTCTTGGTCCAGTTTCGCCGTACTTACTTGTCGAGCTCTGCGGCCCAGGCAGCCAGGTGGCGTTTTTCACGCGGATTATCTACCTGGTTGCGGCTCGGGCTGAAGAACACGCCGGGGGCATGCAGCAGTTTGCTCAACGGGAAAATGATCATCAGTACTGCGACAAGAAATAGATGCACCATCAGTGCAGGGTCTTGTGGCAGTGACAGATCGCCGATGCGGAAAGTCATCCAGTTTTGGAAGAAGATCTTCACAGCGACGATGTCGGTGTGTTTAACGAACTTCATCATCAGGCCGCTGAAACCGATAGCGACCAGCAGAGCCAGGATAAGGTGATCCGATGGGCCTGTGATATAGCGGATGCGCTCTACAATAATGCGGCGCGCCCAAAGACCGAGTAGGCCACCAACCATCGCCAGTCCACCATATATACCGAACGGCTGAAGGAAAGTGAGAATCATACCTGGCTCACTAACGAAGTAGCGGGCATGGCGAATCAGCACCAGAGCCAGACCGATGTGAAACATGTAGCCGAAGATCCAGATCCATTTATTGGATTTGAACAGGCTTTCGAACAGCGCGACTTCGCGCGCCATACGGAACACCACGCCGCCACGGGTCGTTGGCGCGGGTGTGGTTGGAATCTTGAGCGGTGCAGGCGTGGACCAGTATTGGCGAATCTTTACACCAAGACCGACGATCAGCAGCACAGTCGCAACGTAAAAAAGGAGTGCATAGAGCACTGACATTTTCGACCCTCCGGGCTACGGAATTTGGAAGAAGGGGAGGGAAAAACCCTCCCCGTCCGGGGTACTACTTAGATGCAGCCAGTCGGCTTAGGCAGACCAGCGATTTTGCACGCCTGCTTAGCCGGACCGTAAGGGAACAGCTCGTAGAGGTACTTGCTGTTGCCTTTCTCGGCACCCAGTTTCTTGCCGATAGCCTTGGTCAGAACACGAACCGCGGGAGCGATTTGATATTCGTCGTAGTACTCACGCAGGAAGTCGATAACTTCCCAGTGTGCATCGGTCATCTCAACGCTTTCTGTTTTTGCAAGCTCGATGCCGGCGTCTTTGTCCCACTGGCTCAGATCAACCAGGTAGCCTTCTTCATCGACTTCCAGCTCACGACCGTTAACATTCATAGTAGCCATTTCATCATCTCCTCGTAGAGTGTTTATCTTTAGCCTGAATTACAGCCAGGCTTGAACCTTGTCATGCTCGCAGGCAAGGGCAACAAAGCCCGCGTAGTCTACCACTTTGATGCCGTCCATAACTTTGTCAGCAATACCACGGGCTTCCAGATCTGCGCCCAGGGCATATACAGTAGAGTTACCCATGGCGCTCTTTACCTTGTCAGCAACGGCAGAGCCTTTAAGGGCGCCATATACACCATCTTCAATCATCAGGATCGCGCTGCCTTTTGCAGCATGTTCCAGGCAGGATGCGAGACTGTTCTTTTCGAAGGGTGATTTATTTACAGTGTGCAACATGTCATCTCTCCCTTAGAAACTCAGAACAACATCTTGGTCTTCCATCAGCGCAGAGATTTCTTCTTTGCTGACGAGAATGATGGAATCTTTTTCCGCCCAATCGTCGTTCTCATCTTCATAGGTAATCGGCATGAGATCGTCGATAGTCAGACCACGCTCTTCCAGTGACTCTTTGGAGACGTAAAACTTGGTTACGTCGTAGTCACCTAAAGCGGACCAGGTGGGGGAGAAGTTTTTCATCTCGATACCCTTGGTGTTCTGGCCTTTGGCCAACTGGAACACACCGTCGTCCATGAACAGCAGCTCTACGTTCTGTTCGAACGCGGCGCCGATTAGTACGACTTCAAGAGACTCAAGCGCATAAACGGTACCGTAAGGAGCCTTGCGATTGACGTACAGGAATTTCTTATTCGCTTCACTCATCGTAGTCTCCTCGCTTAATCGCCAAATACAACCAGTCGATCGGCTTGAATACCGCCTTCGATCAACTGACCCAGACCAGAGATACGGAAACCTTCCTGAAGGTTATCCGCGTCCTTGCCGTTGCGCTTGGATTCTTCTGCGTCGGCGATGCCGCGGCGTTGAGCCGCGGCAACACAAACTACGAGATCCAGATCATGCGCTTTGGCCAGCTCCGCCCAGCGGGTAACGACGTTGCGGTCATCCTGTGGTGGAGTGGTCAGGCGAGTCGCGTTGTTCACACCGTCGTGGTAGAAAAAGACACGAAATATTTCGTGGCCATTCTCCAGCGCAGCCTTGGTGAACTGATAGGCAGAATCGGAGGCTTGATGCTGATACGGGCCTTCATTAACCTGAATAGTAAACTTCATTATCTCAAACCCTCATTAGAAACGGATGTGAGCAGAGGCGTTCAGGTTCACACGGCCACCGCGCCAGTTGTCGATGTGGTACTTGGTGAACGGCAGACCGGTCTTCTCGAAGAACTGCGGCCAACCAATACGCTCAACCCAGTCACCCATACGCTCATAATCCTTCGCGTCCGCTTTGTAGACAGCCAGGATGTTCTTGACGGTCTCAGCAACTTCCGGCCAACGTGGCGGGTTGTTCGGCAGGCCAGCAGCAACCAGCTTGTGGAACATCGGCTTGGAACGGGCGTTGGAGTGCTTACCACCAACCCAGATAGCCAGCTTGGAGTGTTCCGGATCGTTGATCTGCATCGGCGGGCAGGGCGGGAAGCAGGCGCCGCAGCAGATGCATTTCTTCTCATCTACTTCCAGTGACGGCTTGCCGTTAACCATGGCCGGGCGAATCGCAGCAACCGGGCAACGGGCTACAACGGTCGGACGCTCACAGGCGTTGGCAACCAGCTCGTGGTTAATCTTGGGTGGCTTGGTGTGCTGGATGTTGATCGCGATATCACCCTGGCCGCCGCAGTTGATCTGGCAGCAGGAAGTGGTGATGTGAACGCGGTTCGGCATCTCTTCTTTGATGAACTCTTCGTGCAGCTCATCCATCAGCGCCTTAACAACACCCGATGCGTCGGTACCGGGGATGTCGCAGTGTAGCCAGCCCTGGGTGTGGGAGATCATGGTCACGGAAGGACCAGTACCACCAACAGGGAAGCCTTCGGCAGTCAGCTTCTCAACCAGCGGGGCAACCTTGGCTTCGTCGCTAACCATGAATTCGATGTTGGAACGCATGGTGAATCGAACGTGACCTTCGGCAAGCTCATCGGCGATGTCGCACAGTTTGCGGATGGTATACAGGTCCATTTGACGCTGGGTACCAGCGCGGACGGTCCAAACCTGGTCACCGTTCTTGGCAACGTGACGCAGCACGCCGGGACGGGGACGATCATGGTAGCTCCACTGGCCGAAGTTATCCTTCAGCACCGGGTGCATGAACGGAAACGGATCCGGTACACCGCACTCATCAGGCATACGAGGTGCAGACATATTTACCTCCAACTCTAAAGTTAATTAGTTTTGCGCAAGCGGGAGTTCACACCGCCTGCGCATGAATCAATGACTCAGGCCTGGGCCTTACGCTCGGCCCACTTCTGTGCTTCCTCATCCCAACCATCCATACGGACGTAGGAGTTGGAGCGCGGGCTGGCAATCATGTTGGGGTCAACATCGATGCCAAGGCCTTCCAGGAAGTTAACCAGACCGATACGCTCGATCATCTCGCCAGTACGCTCGTGCTCCAGCGCATTTTCAGCGAAGAAGTCGATAACGTTGCCAGCCAGTTCCTCGATGGCTTCGAAGTCTTCGTCGTTCTCCAGCTTCATGAAGGGAACGATGACGGTGCCCATCAGGTCGCCGATCTTCAGGGTACGCTTACCACCGATGAGGATGGATGCGCCTTTGTCGTTACCTGGGCTCAGGGCCTTGTTCATCACGTTGAGGCAGTGCATGCAACGTACGCAGTCCTTGTTGTTGACGTCGAGGGTGTCGTCGTCATTCAGGGACAGAGCGTTGGTTGGGCAGCGGCTGATAACGTTATCGATAGTGTACTTGCGGCCTTTGGCTTCAACGAAAGCTTTAACTTCGTTCTGGTCAACGATCATGTCGTCTCGCCAGGTACCGATAACAGCAAAGTCAGCGCGGTGGATGGCGTTCATGCAGTCGTTGGCGCAACCAGAGACCTTGAACTTCATTTTGTACGGCAGGGCCGGACGGTGCATGTCGTCAAGGAAGGCATTAACCAGAGTGCGGTGAGTGCGCTGCTCATCGAAGCAGGACTGTTCGCAACGTGCGGCACCAACGCAGGACATACCGGTACGGACAGCCGGACCAGCACCGCCGAGGTCAAAGCCCATTTCGTTGAACTCGTCAAAGGCGGGTTGAACGTTTTCGGTGGTGCAGCCCTGGAACATGATGTCACCAGACTGGCCGTGGAAAGCTACCAGGCCGGAACCGTATTTTTCCCAGATGTCGCAGAATTTGCGCAGGGTAGCGGTATCGTAGTGCATACCGGCGGGGGGCATGATGCGGAGGGTGTGGAATTCAGCAGCGGCAGGGAACAGGGGCTGCTTGTTCTCGTCGTGCAGTTCGGTGAAACGGGGGATAACACCACCACCGTAACCAACAACACCAACTGTGCCGCCTTTCCAGTAACCCTTGCGGGTCTTGTAAGAGGTTTCCAGCTGACCCATCAGGTCAACCATCATGTCATTGTCTTTCGCCAGACGCTTGAGGCCGGTAACGAAGCTAGGCCATGGGCCGCTTTCCAGCTGATCAAGCATAGGTGTGTCGTGCATTTTCTTGGCCATTCTCTCGATACTCCCGTCAGACTTATGGGCAAACGGTCTACTTGTGACAAGGCGACCTACCAAAGGCTGCAGATTCTGAAAATTCCTGCATGCATTGATGAGCCCCGGTTTCAGATGCTCTCAATATGGAGCGAAGTTTAGGAGTTTCTTATGGGGTAATAAAACCGCTCTGATGGGGGAGGGGATAGGTAACCGTATATCCTAAATGGGATATATGGCCGTATTAACTACCCCCCACACTCATTACAGCGCGGCAATAGTAAGTATTGAAAAAACATATCATTACGGTCGCTAGTTGAAGCGATTGGTGCGGCGCATTGGGGATAGACGCCAATTGTGGAGGATGTTTCGGCCGTCTGGAGAATGTTTTTTGCTGTGGTATTATCGCGCCGCATCGAGCCCACTAAGCTTGAGTTGTACACAACCTGGGCACATATTGTGTAGGCGATCTATTCGGAAGGAGGCCGCATGTTATATCTGAGCGAAGTGCTGATCCAAAACCCCCAGTTAGAGAACTTTGACCAGTTGCTGGAGGTGGTTAAGGAGCGCTCCAAGAGCGAGATGTTCTTCCGCATCGACGTTAAGCCGCCCTATCCGGACACCCCGGAAAACTGGGAAGACCGCCTGGAAGCTAGCTTCACCTGATTGACTCACCATATATATAGATAGGACCGGCCGTGAAATATCTGAACATCGACGACCATCACCGTGAAGCCGAGGGTGCTGAGGATACAGTGCAGTCCAGTGAACTGCTGGTGACTAAACTTGGCGAACTGGAAACTGCCCTGGCTACGCTGAGTGGGCTGGAGCGTCTCAAGCCGCTGCTGGATAGCGGCTATATCCTGCTCGATCTGGTAGGCCGCGAAGCCGAGGCAGACACAGCGGCGAAAGAGGCGCTCGATATTGCAATTGCAAACGAGCAGTGGCAACAGGCGGTCGAGGCGTGTGACATCATCTATCAGGCAGGTAAGGATGATGCGGTGGCCGCCCTGGCCCACGGTATCTGGCTAGGCGTTACCTATCCCATCGATCCGGAACTGAGCGTCGCTATGCTGCAGCACCTGGTGGATGAGACCCCGGATAACTCCGACGGCGCCGGTGTGGCCGCCGCGGTGGCCTGCTATCTGGTCGATATGCGGGCCAAAGAGAAGCAACGTGACGAACTACAATTCTTCACCGGCCAGCTGTTGGGCCAGGTGGCACGCCGCTATACCAATGGAGCCTGTGACACTCAGGAGCTGTTCGACATCTGGATGGACCGTCTCGAATTGAAGGAGCCGGACAAGTTTCTGCCGCGCCTGGCGATGATTCTCGATGTGCTGGTTCCGGCGGATAAGTGGTGGTTCGATCGTGACGAACTGCGCTCCAGGCTCCCGGAGTAAATCGCGTGATGTGGCAGGAAGAGGAAGAGACAGACATCAGCCAATTCGTTGTAGCGGAGAATGTGCTCGATCTTCAGTTCGCCATACGTTGCAAAAGCCTGCCGGTTGATCACGCCTGGGCACTCTCAAACGCGATACAGCAGGCCCTGCCCTGGTTTGCTACGGAATCACAAGCCGGTTTGCATCTCATCTTTGTCGCCGATTCAGGTAACGGCTGGGAGCGTCCTCACGGTAGTGGTGAAGTGCTATATCCCTCGCGCCGTACCAAGCTGATCCTGCGCCTGCCCAGGGAACGTATTGAAGATGCCATGGCTCTCAGCGGACAGAGACTACAGGTGGGTGGTAGCGAGATCGAAGTAGGCGAGGGCGTGGCTCATCCTTTGAGTGCGACCAATACGCTCTATTCCCGTTATGTGGCGGTTACCAAATCGGGACAGAGCGAAGAGGAATTTGTCGCGCAGCAGGTTGCTGAACTTAAAGCGGCGGGATTGAGTTTCAAGAAGCTACTCTGCGGCAAAGAGACCCGTTTTACCCTTCCCGATGGGGAGCTGTTGACGCGAAGTGTGTTAATCGCCGATCTCTCTTTCGCTGATGCGGTACGTCTACAGGAAATCGGAGTTGGACCCCATGCACTACAAATAATGGGTTGCGGGTTGTTCATTCCACACAAAGCGGTTTAGTATATTCTTATATTTTTATCCCATTTTTTTTCATTGCACTGAGACTTGCTAGATAGGAGAAAATCATGGCATACGAAGTAAACGGAAACAGCATCGAAGCAAACGACAACGGTTACCTGGTCAATATCGAAGACTGGAACGAAGATGTGGCCAAAGCCATTGCCGCTGCCGAAGGTGTTGAACTGACCGAAAAGTCCTGGGACCTGATCAACTTCCTGCGTGACGAGTACCTCAACAACAACGGCAATCAACCTAACGACCGTAACATTGTTAAGGCGATGTCCGACAAGTGGGGAGAGAAGCTACAGGCAAAAGATCTCTACACCCTGTTCCCGATGCAGCCCTCAAAACAGGCTGCCAAGATCGCCGGTGTTCCTGAGAGCCGTCGTAAAGGTGGATATTAATCTGCCTCTTACCGGAACCGATGTATAAAAAAGCCCGCTGATGCGGGCTTTTTTTTTGCGTGATAATATTCATTGTGAATATGTGAATTGAATTCTGCTAGGATTGCCCCATGGACAAGGTTGAGCGATTAATTGGTTGGCGAATGAGGTCTCCAAATTTTGATGGTCATCTAGTGCCTGGGAATTGGCTTAAGGTGAATCTATCTCTACACAGTTTGTGTAGCGCTCACACGAGCGTTTGGCAAAAAATAACTATGTCATTTCTCCGCGTATCGCTACCGTCACTCCTTTCGCTCTTATTTATCTTTAGTTCTGTGACTGTAGTAAATGCAAAAGAGGGATTCTATAAGTGTACAGATGTTAACGGTAAGACAGCCTATCAACAACGTCCTTGTTCATCAGCGACAAAGCAGGAGACGGTTACAATTCGCGGAAAATCGGCAGCCATAGCGCAACTGCCCGAACTAAGCTCTAACGCTCAGTTGTTTGGTAATTCTGAGTACACAGCAGACAAAGATGAGCCCGTTTTGGCAAATCAAATGGTGTTTCTGGCAAAACTATCTCAAGTGCTTGCAACATTGCACCCACTCAAATTCTCTATAGTTGAATATTACTCAATGAATGGCGAATGGCCAAAGTCATTCAAGGAGTTGGGGCTTGAGGAAAAAAGTTTGAGTAGTCTGTACATCGTTCAGGTTTCTATTGTAAAAAATGGTGTGTTTCTTGCGCAACTTTCCAGTGAATTTGGTGCTGGGAAAAAAGTTGCTCTTGTTCCAATACCGGTTATGGGTGGAACAAGCATGGAGTGGAGTTGTTTCGCGAATTTTCCAGCCTCATCAATGATTATGACTGCAGCGAAGACAACTCTTTGTAAGTCACGTGTGATATTTTAACTCTAAATTCAGATAGATTTTCTCTGAAGAACGAAGTAAAAAAAGCCCGCTAATGCGGGCTTTTTATTGTTAGAAAAGCTCTCTCAACTCAAAGCGCTTGCCGATGGTGATGGTGTTATCACTTAACCGTACCTTCAGCCTTTTATCAATGTTGTCAGATTCAGGTCCGTAGGAAGAAAAACGTACGAACCAGCGGTTTCTTACCGCTTCGATAAATATCCCGCTGGATGCGGCACCATTATTGATACTGATTTTTTCTGTCGTCTTGGTTGATGAATAGTTGGTGTAGACGTTGCCGTTGGCCACCAGATAGCCGATACCAAGGCCAATCCCTATAGACCAGTTCCATCTGTCTTTACTCTCCATGACGTATCTGTCACCGAAGCGATAGTAGAGGGTCGGTGTCAGATAGGCGTAATAGCCTTCAACTGAGGTGTTGTAGTCAACTAAGTTGTCGTGCTCTTTCTGTTTGTCGACAGAGTAGTACCACGCCATCGCACTTAGCGAATAGCCCCAGTTGCTATTCCCTATAAAACGCTCTCTGGATTGCAGAGAGATGGAGGGCCATAGAGAAGAATTGGAAGCACTTTCGGCAAGTTTTGTATTGCTATCAACTAGACGGGTTTCGACTACAGGCTGTGAGAAGCTGGCACCCAGATCGATGGTGATGGCCTGAGCCGGTGTCTGGAATAGTAGAGTGGCCACAAACAGGAACGCGCCATTTTTATAATTTTTTCGTTCTGTTTTGAGCATGCGGATACCAGAAGATTTTAGCTAATGGTATTGCAGCATACCAATTGCCGTCAGAATTTTACATCCATCGCATCCAGTGCCTTCATTAGCTCTTTTTCATTATCCCCATGCTGCCGAAAGAGCACTAATGCCTTTTCCGCCTGTGCCTGCCAGTGATCGGTAGCACGCTTGAGAGTTTCACGCAGCTTCTTGCCTTTATCCCCATCGAGCCAACGTTCATACGCACTGCTCAGTGCGGGAAAGATATCCTTCCGCAGGGTGGCAAAGTTGGCCATGTAGAAGTGCAGCGAAGTATCGCGCCCCTCATCCAGCATCCATGGCAGGGTCCGGCGACAGTCGACCAGATGGTCGCGAATGGCGCGCATGGTAAATTCAGCACGGGAGCGGGGGAGGGTGGCGAGCATCTCTTCCCATTCAGGTCCAAGCTCACGACCGACTTCTACTTCGCCCAGTTCGTGCTGCAACAGGGTCTGCATTTCGTCGCCGGTCATCTTCTCCAGCGCCTGATCGAAGGCGCGATCAAAGTGATAGTCATGGCTGGCGCGGGCAATGGCCCGGTTCTGGTCGTGCCAGCCCCACTCTTCCAGCTTTTCCCAGATCATACGACTCAAGGATTCGCGGCGCAGGAACACGGTTTTGCCCAGACTCAGTGCCGGCGGTGCGGTTATCTCACGTGCAAACTCTCTACCCGCAATGTAGATGGTGGTGCCTTCTTTCTCGACCTTCTGTTCCAGCTCGGCGAGAAAAAAGTGAGGTTTGGCGCCGCAGTAGCCGCCGCTGTAGAGCAGGCCATGAGACTCGATTTGAGAATTGATGACCTCAGCATCGAAGGGATTATTGGCCTGTCCGGCCAGCATGATGGGGCGGAATTCCTTCTCATCCAGGGTGCACCAGAGCTGCTCACGCTCGCTGATCCACTCCCCCAGCAGTTCCTTGGGTAGCGAATCGCGGTAGGCGAAGCCTTTCTCCCAGCGATAGAATTCGCGCATCTTGAGCAGGTAGATACAGAGCGAATAGTTGCGGGCATGCAGCGCATCGGAGATGTTGCAGTTGTGCTGTACCATTCCGGCCAGTTTATGTGCCAGAATTCCGCTCGGTACACTGTTGCTTGTATTCGCCATTCAGAAACCCAAGGTTAGAGACCCATCTGATCTTTAGGCTATCAAGGCGAAATCAAGCTTGCCAGAACATATGAATATCCAGAGGAAGTAGCATGGCGCGAATCAGAAGTCGTTGGCACAACAAATCGACCCCGAAATCCATCGAGACCATCGCAGGGGTGGCAGGGATGAATATCTGGAAGATGGCTTCCGGTACGGCCACCAAGATGTTTAACGAGGGATTTAACTTTAAGAGTAACGCGCAACTAATTGACTTTATTAGTGAACTTGCCATCTTTCTTCTGCAGTTGGCGGACCGAAAGGCCTACGAAATGGTGGAAGAGGAGCAGCGAGGACGTTTCACTCAGGCGCTGGCCAAACATCTGATTAACACCGTAGTCGAGAATCAGGTGGAGGAGCTTAAGGGCGATCCAGCGACCTATCGCGAGGCAATTATCGAGAAGCTGAATCACCACCTGGAGGGGTACGCCGAGTTTGCAGCTACAAACGGTGAGCCGAGCTACCCGATGCTGCGCTACTTCGGCACCCTCTGTGATGAAGTTATGGGCGGCGAGGACAACAAGTGGGTGATCGAGCACGTTATGGAGGTTGAGGCGCCGCCACTGGTGAAGCAACTGGGACAGAACATCGAATCCCTGTTGGCACCGCCTGAAGAAAAGGCTTAACCGCTTTGGCTGTATGGTAGGATTATCCGCTTGTAACTGGCGGAGTGTGGACAGGCCCTAACATGCGCGGACGTTTTATCACCCTGGAAGGCAGCGAAGGTAGCGGTAAGAGCACCAACCTCGCCTTTATCCATCAACAACTGCAGGCCGCTGGCCTGGATGTGGTCCTTACCCGTGAGCCCGGTGGTACACCGTTAGCAGAGAAAATCCGGGAACTGCTGCTGGATAAGCACAACACCACCATGCACAGCGATACCGAACTGCTATTGATGTTCGCCGCCCGTGCCCAGCATCTCAATGAATTGATCCTGCCCGCCCTGGAGCGTGGCCAGTGGGTGCTTTGCGACCGCTTCACCGACGCCACCTACGCCTACCAGGGCGCAGGCCGAGGTATCGATAATGAACGCATCGCCCAACTGGAGCAGTGGGTGCAGGGAGAGCTGCGCCCTGACCTGACCTTTTTCCTCGACCTGCCGGTGAGCCAGGGCCTGGCCCGCGCCAACGAGCGCGGTGAACCGGACCGTTTCGAGCGTGAGAAGATCGACTTCTTCGAGCGGGTACGTCAGGGCTACCTGGACCAGGCCGAACGCCATCCGCAACGCTATCGTCTGGTCGATGCCTCGCAATCCCTGGAACAGGTACAGGCTCAACTGACACAACTCATCAGCGGATACCTGAAGGCGAAAAATGGCTGAACTGAGTCCCTATCCCTGGCAACAATCCCTCTGGGACGGCCTGCTGCAACGACTGCAGGCGGGGCGTCTGCCCCATGCGCTGTTACTGACCGGCCCCGCCGGACTGGGTAAAGCGGATTTCGCCACCCGCTTCAGCCGTGCCATTCTCTGCGATTCACCACGGGAAGATGGCAGTGCCTGTGATAGCTGCCGCGGCTGCATGCTGATGCAGGCCGGGAGTCATCCGGACTATCTGCTGGTGGCGCCGGAGGAGGAGGGCAAGGCGATCGGCATCGAGGCGGTGCGCGAACTGGCCCGCTTTCAGGCACTGAAGAGCCAGTATGGCCGCCAGCGGGTGATTCAGTTGCAGCCCGCTGACGCCCTCAACCCCAACTCCGCTAATGCCCTGCTCAAGACTCTGGAAGAGCCAGCGGGGGACACCGTCCTGCTGCTGACCACCAATCGTCCTATGGCACTGCTGCCGACCATTCGCAGCCGCTGTCAGCAGGTGACCTTTCGTCCGCTCTCCACGGCTGAACCCCAGACCATCGCCTGGCTGAAGCAGCAGGAGGCGTCTACTCCGGAAGAGCTGCTACAGATGGCCGGTGGGGCACCGTTGTTGGCGGTAGCACTGGAAAAGGAGGGAATTCTCGACCTGCATCAAGAGCTGCTTGGGGACTTCACCGCCCTGGCAGAGGGCAAGGCCAATCCGGTTAAACTGGCGGAACAGTGGCAGGGACATAGCACGCGCAAGGTCCTGCCCTGGTTCTACCTGCTGCTGAGCGACATGGTGAAGCTGAAGATGGTCCCGCAGGGGGCCCGCCTGAGTCATCCAGCGCGTCAGCAACAGTTGCATGGATTGATTGAAAGGGTAGACTTGGAGTTTATTCAGTCATTGGCGGAGAAGGTCCTGCAGCGGCTGCGCCTGATTCACGGCCAGACCAATCAGCAGGTGATACTGGAAGAGCTTCTCCTGGCGTGGACACAACGCAAGGTATAGACGGGAAATCACAATAATGAGTACGCCCAACCCGAGACAGGGGATTCTCTCCCTGACCATTAAGGACAAGAGCGCGCTATATGCCGCCTACATGCCCTTTGTTAAGAATGGTGGCCTCTTTATCCCAACCACCAAGACCTACAAGCTCGGCGATGAGGTCTTTATGCTACTGACCTTGATCGACGAAAAAGAGAAGATGCCGGTCGCTGGCAAGATCGTCTGGATTAGTCCCAAAGGCGCACAGGGCAACCGTGCTGCCGGTATTGGGGTGCAATTCAGTGAGCAGGACGGCGGCTCCGCCCGCAGCAAGATTGAAACGCATCTTGCCGGGGCATTGAAATCGGACCGACAGACCCACACGATGTAAGTGTCAGGTTTCCTGACGGGTTAGTCTCCTTACCCAACCAACTTAGAGGAGGACGTCCACCGTCCTCCTCATTTTTTTGTGCCAATCATGCTTATAGACTCTCATTGCCATCTCGACCGTATCAATCTCGAACCCTTCGATAACGACCTGGGCAATGCCATCAGCGCCGCTGAAGAGAACGGTGTTGAGCGGATCCTCTGTGTTGCTATCGATCGTGGCAATATCCCCGACGTTATCGCCATTGCTGAGCGTTTTCCCAACGTTTACGCCTCCGTTGGGGTGCATCCCAATGAGAATGACCCGGTGCAGGTCACCACTGGGGAGCTATTGCAGCTTGCAGACCATCCCAAGGTGATCGCCATTGGGGAGACAGGGCTCGACTACTTCCGGAGCGATGAGGGCCAGGAGTGGCAAAAGGAGCGCTTCCGTAACCATATCGCTGCGGCCAAAAAGAGCAGCAAGCCACTGATCATCCATTCCCGTGATGCCAGAGCCGATACCATTCAGATGATGCGGGAGGAGGGCGCAGAGCAGGCGGGTGGCATCATGCACTGCTTTGTTGAGGACTGGGAGACGGCAGAGCATGCCCTGGAGATAGGTTTCTATATCTCCTTCTCCGGGATCGTGACCTTTCGTAATGCGGAGGAGCTACGTGATGTGGCAAAGCGGGTACCTGCCGACAGATTGCTGGTAGAGACCGATGCTCCCTATCTGGCGCCGGTACCGCACCGGGGCAAGAGCAATCAGCCGGCCTGGGTACGAGACGTGGCGACACTGCTGGCGGAGATACGGGGTGAGTCGTTCGAGGAGTTAGCAGCGCAAACCAGCGCTAATTTCAATCGTCTTTTTGGGCTGTAACCCCGCTCATTAGGGCCAGATTTCCACATTAAGTTTGCTTTAGAACTTACTGAATTTTATAGGGGTTCAAGCTTCGCCACGCTTCAATTCAGAGAGTTGCTCCTTCTCCAGTCCCCGTAGGCCATTTTCCAGATAGCAGGCGTCGAGCCCACGCTCGTTGAGCAGGTAGGCGGCAGAGGAGCTGCGTCGGCCTGTGTTGCAGTAGACGATATATTTGAGCTTGGTATTGAGGGCTCGCGCCTTGATTCGCAGCAGGTAGAGCGGAATGTTAATACTGTCGGCGATATAGGCGTTCTTATGCTCACTCTCAAGGCGAACATCGAGCCAGACGGCCTTGTTTGACGCCACCATCTCCTTGGCCTTCTCATAATTGACGCTCTGCAGCACTGGCGCGGTTAGCAGGTGGACAAAGTCCTTCTTTGCCATGCGCATCAGTACGCCATCGGTAAGCATGGTGACATTGGCGTTGCGGCGATTGTCGGAGATCAGCGCCTCCTCACCAAAGCCAGTGCCAGCCTCCAGTTCCGCCAGTTTGATCTCCTTGCCGGATTTGGTGAGATGGGTGACCTCCACCCGGCCAGATTTTATGAAGTAGTAGTAATCGCCTTCCTCATCCTGGGTGATGACCCGTTCACCTGTTTGATATGGCATCGCCTCCATACTCATGAAGACCTGCTGGATGTTACTCGGTGGAATGCGATGAAATATCTCCGAATGGAGCATCATGGTCATCCAGTCGCCGTCATTCTCTTCCTCATCGTCGTCGATCTCCGACACCATGTAACCAGCGTTCTGGTCCCAGGTCAGCAGGATATCGAGCAGGTCGTTGTCGATTCGAAAGTAGGCGACATCGGTATCGGCAATGGCGGTGGCATGGTGAGGACGATGGTGATCCAGCGGGAAGCGGGTAGGGGCAGAGCCACCCATAATTGCTGTAGGAGGCTGATTCTCCTCTCCAACCAGGATGATCTTGCCGCTTAGCAGATAATAGGAATAGTTGTCGGAGTCACCCTTATGGAACAGGGCCTTCCCCTTGAGTAGTTGCTCTATAGGGGTCTTCTCCGCAATGTCGCGCAGGTTCTCCTCCGTTAATTCATTGAGGGGAACAAACTGTCGTAATACCTCTGTGCTCACGCGTATTGACCGTCTCTATTCTCTATAAACCGTTGTTGTTGTGGGTCGCCAGCTGTATGGCAAGTGTAAAAGTATACCAGTCTCTTAGCGGTAACTCTCAAGCAATTCGAGACAATGATTGAGCTGTTGACGAGGCGTGTAAAAATGTGGCGCGAAGCGGATGTTATCGTTGCGGAGTGCGCAAAAGACCCCATTCTCGCGGAGATACTCGAACAGGGCGTTGGACTCTTCCACTGGATGGCGGAAACAGACGATACCCGCGTGACGTGATTGATTGAGCGGTGTCGAGAGTAAGTAGCCAAGTTTGCCAAGCGCTTCCATTAGATAGCGGCTGTTATCGAGGATCTGCGCGGCTACAGATTCCATTCCTGTCTCCAGTAGTAGTGAGAGGCTGGCGCTGAGGGCATGAATGCCCAGTATGTTGGGACTACCGCACTCAAAACGCCGAGAACTAGCGGCGGGCTGCCATTCCTGCTGGTCAAAATCGCCAAGTGCCTCGACCATATGCCACCCATACTGGGTCAGTTTGAGCTTCTCCCGTAGTTCAGCACGACAGAAATACAATCCAAGTCCTTCAGGCCCCAGCATCCATTTGTGGCCATCTGCAGCTACAAAGTCCGCATGACAGGCCTGTACATCGAATGGAAGTGCCCCCAGGCTTTGAATTGCATCGACACAGAACAGAATGCCACGTTCACGGCAGAATTCGCCGATCCGCTCCAGATTCATACGCAGGCCTGACGCGTACTGTACTGAACTGATGGCTATGAGACGGGTATTGGTGTCAACAAGAGCAAACAGGGCATCTTCAGGGGTTTCAGCTGAAGCCAGGTCTGCCTGTCTAAATTCGACCCCCTGAGTTGCCAAAGACTCCCAGACAATGCGATTTGAGGGAAACTCCTGGTCACTGCTAACGATATTCTCACCAGCTTTCCAGTCCAGCCCATAGGCAACAAATGAGAGGGCCTCGGAGGTATTCTTCACCAACGCTATATCTGCGGTCGATGGCGCATTGATTAACTGGCGTAACTGTTCCCGCAATAGCGTTTCAGTTTCCAGCCACTGGGGATAGAACAAAGAACCCTGAGTCAGATTCTGCTGCGCAAACTCATAAACAACATCGGCGGTACGCATTGGCCATGGAGAGACAGCTGCATGATTCAGATAGATGATGTCATCCCTGAGGGGGAATTCGGAGGAGTAGTCTCGTTGTGTGCTCACTTATTTTGCTCCCTGACCATATATTGGTGCGCATAATATCTATTATGTAAAGTTGAAAAGAATCCTATCTTATTTTTATGGGAGTTTCTTAAAGCTTTTTTTGTATTCAGGATCTGCCTGGAAATAGATTTTATCAGGTACCGGATAATTATCCCCCAGCCAGTCTACATAGATCTTTCCGGCCCCGGCCGTAAATCTTCTCCTGGCTCTTTTGCTATTTAGCCTTCCCACACGTTTAAAAAACCTGTCCTTGATTTTTTTCCCGCCCGGAAGGCTATACCCCTGCTCTTCAACAAATGTAACCAGCGCGTCGACAGCACTACCTGGTAGAAGCAGTAGATACCAGAGTGACTCTGCGCTTGAGACACCAGGTGCATTCATAGGGAAGGTTTTCTTTTGCGTTTGCATGTAGGCGACGAAGTCTTTCAACGTGGCGGATTTGCTGTTAATGGCAGCAATGTCCTTGTTCAGCTGGCTCTTCAGTTGTGCTTTGGCGGCGGTTGTCGCCGTTCTTGCTGCCTTGTCATACCGGCTTTGCGCTGTGTTTCGTTGTTGCATTTTCCACCATGATTCGAACTCATCTTTGACATCGGCGTAGCGCAGTATCTGCGCAAGATCGGACATTGATGTGAGTTTGGCCGCCTTTAAAGCAGCTTGTACAGCCGGAAGTGTGTCGCTGTCGTCGAAGTTCTCCTCAAGAAGGAACTTTAGCGATTTGTTTATAGGTGGCGCTTTGCGTCCATGAGGCAGGACCTGTAGTCCTGGAGTGCCGAAAAATTGATAGAGTGTTGGCGCCGAAATTGAAGGCAAGGCGCCAGGGTTGGTACCAAAATAGGCGCGAATGCCGTTCAGGTAGCTGGTGTTTGTGCCAATGTTGCAGCCGCGGATTTCAATATGGGTATTCGTGTTGACGCGCTTTTTAACCTTTACCAGATCGGATTCCATTTTTCCTGAGGCAATTTCATTGCGTAACGACACCCTGTCCGGGTCTCTGAGTTTATCCAGTCGGTCTTTGAATGTCCCTGGCGGCATATTGGGCCAACTCCACTTTCGTGTACCAAGTGCCGAAATAGTCTGTTGTCGAAGAGTGTCGATATCGGTTGATGAGGCCGTTTTGGGTAAATTTGCCGTGGCTGCGGCTTTTACTGCCTGGTGTATTGCATTGATTTCACGTTTTAGTGCCGCAATTTCAAGTTTACTGCTTTTTTTCTGTCCACTGCCTTTTGCGGGCGCATTCTCTATTGTATTTGCCACAAAGTAGTAGTCGACCGCCCAACGTACTATTTCCCGTAATAATCCGCTGAACCCGGTAACCTGCCCCAGTTTAGTGAGTAGTGCTTTGCCTTTGGCATCGCTGACTAACCAGCTATGTATATCACCGCTCATATCGGTAGTAATCATGTGCGATTTGTCGCCGAAGAAAGTAGCGGTCGCGGCGCGAGTCTGCAGGCCCAGCATATCCAGGCTGGCGTAAGCCTTGCCACCGTGTAACAGGGGCAGAAATAGGTTGTAATCGTTAGCGTGTGAAACAATGCGGAAGTTCTGCAAAGCCTTTGTATCTTTTGCCAGTGCGGTAACGATTTGCTGATATGAATCCACACGCACTGCTGTTTCGTTCTCCCACAATTTGTAGAATTTTGCGGCGTTGTTAAGGTAGATGCTGCTGCCTTTGGTGGAAACAAAAGTTTTCATGTAAAGCGTTTTATGTGGCTCAGCTCGGCCACGAATTGTCACTCGTCCTTCAGTTCTTGATGCTGCAGCGTCTGCTTCGGTTTCGAGTGATTGGGTTGGTACGGTTTGTCCCGTACCTGGCAAGTACCGTTGTGCATAGTGGGCTACTTCATGACGTAAAACTTTTTTTCCTTGTTCGGTATCAGGCCTGAAGGTGTTGGGAGAAAAATAGATATCTCTACCCTGTGATACTGCGACGGCATTGTCTTGTGCCGCCCTATTTCGTCCATTTTGACCCGCATGTATACGTAATAAGTCGAGAGATATACCGTAGTCACGGGAAAGTTGATTGCGATAGGGTTGCGGCACAGACATGTCATCACGTTTTAGGAGGCTCCTGCTGTTTCCCAGGTAGCGATGTGTCGGTGTGTTGATATGATTTGTTGCTGTAGTATAGGGCTCTGTTTTCCGGCGCTGTGAAGCTGCTACCCTGTTGTTGGACTGCATATGTGAACGGGTTGTGGATGGCATCATTGAGCCCTGATAGTCCAGTTAGCGCAGCAGGAAAATGTCAGCGATTTGCAAATTTTGAGTCTCTTCTGCGTTTAGGAAGCGAGACGGTTTATAGCCCAATACATATCCAAGTGCGTAGAGTACTTCTCGTATACGTGGTTTGCGTTGCCAGTTTTCCTTGTAAACGGTATCCATATCGGCAATTGCCTTTTTAAAATTTTCTGCCAATTCCAGCTCAGACGTATCAATACTCGATTGTTGATGAATGGTTGAGATGATTTTGGCATGCTCACTCCCGTCGTCAGACGCGATCTCAGCCTGCAACACAATGGGGGAATGCCAGTCTTCGATGTGTGGCGTGGATTGTGACAAGGCAATAGAAAGAGCATTGAGTACGTTGAGTAACTTCGGTCTGGCTGTTGCTGCTTTATCGCAGTATTCGGCATGTTCACGCAATACTGCCTGCATGAGGTCAAGCGGCTTGTCACCGCTAATATCATTTTCATCTGCATCCCACCAGGACATCATTAATACCCTCGGTTAATCCAGGCACATACCAAGTGCATGCACACGTTCATCGGCAGCAATCTTTTTGCTTACTTTCTTCAAGCTACTGGTTAACTGGCGACGGCGGTTCATTAGTACGGTTTCACCGCGCATTTTGGCGCCCAGATCAGTGAGATTGCTAATTTCTGATTTCTTGCCACCGGCCAATTTTATTTCTATCTCCATGTTACGCTGTTCCAGGTAATCGGCTTGCGTATCGTCCAGTCCGGTTACCACTGGCACCAACTCAATGCCTGCCATGAATTCAAACCAGTAGCGTTGCTCCGGTGTCAGATCCGAACGCTTCAGCATTTTCTTTGCTTTTTCTATATGTTCCTGCTCACGGTCCAGGTTATCGGATTGTCCGATGTAGACTTTTCCAGCGAATTTTGGATCCGGATTGGTACCACGATAGATGAGTTTATCACCCATTCCCATATCGATGGCACCACCCTCTCCTCCATTGTGCACCAAAATGCCATAGCCGACGTAGTAGTTATGGTGCTGTTCTATCAAAAGGTTATATGAGTGGGAAAGTGCGGTCGCTCTGCGCTTTACTTCTGTGATGCGTGCAGTTTCGCCGGTATTGAGCCTGACTGCCATACCCGCTTTGAGATTCTGTGCCGGGAGCCATACCTCTCGATCCGCGATCCAGAAGGGATGGCGTCCTGTCGCTGCAATACACTCTTGATCGATGAAAATATCATAGAAGTGTTCGGTGAGGCTTTGATAGGTACGCATTATCCTTCTACTTACGTTTGTCCCATCTTTCAAGTTATTGGTGATGACATAATCTCCGGCAGTGAGACTCTCGATGGGGTGATAACCATCTGGCGTATTAACTAATGTCCCTTCTGCGAAACAGGGGAGCCAGGCACGGTGGCTTTCCGGATTAAGAATAATATCAAGTAATTCAATCTGCTTATCCAAGTTTTCGATCTCTTTTCTATAACCACTTTCCGAATTACTTTCAGCATCCAATTCGAGAAGTTTCCTTGTGGCTTCGACACTTCGCGCCTTGGCTTCGCGTAGTTTTTGTTTGTATTCTGCACGCTTTGCCGGATCTTTTTCGTCAACAGATAGATGAAAGTACTTGCGTCTATCTTGTTCAGCGGTATGGTGCTCTGCCTCCAGTTGTTTGCGTCTTCCCCTGACCTTGTCGCGTTCTTCCGCTATACGCGCCCGTTCATCTTGCAGTGCCGACATTCTTTCCTGTTTGGCGCGCATTTCCGCCTTTTTGGCAATACTCTTTTCAGCGGCACGAATCTCGCGTTTTAATGAAGCTTCTACTTTTTTTGTCAAACGTTTTCCGGCAACAATATCAAGGAGCCTTTTGCTGGTTTCCGGATCAGAGCTTAGCGAAAGAGCTTCAGAGAGCAGTCGCAGAGTACGGTCCTGTACCGAGCCTTCCTTGCCAGGTTTCCCTAATTTGGTGAGATCAGTAATTCCAAGATCGGTTTTCAATTGGCGAATCTCATCCGGCGAAAATACTTTTAGCAGAGCCTCGATGGAGGCAGATGACTTTTCCGAGCTAAACTCTACAGCCAGACTGTCGGCGGCAAGTGCCCGCATCTCTATTTCTAGCGATGCGGCCTGTTCGGCAACCGCCTGCTTTTGAGCTGGGTCACGAGTTGTGGCTTCGCTTTCCAGCCCTGCAAGTTTGCCGTTAAGTTCCTGTGCACGTGCATGCAAGGGGGAATCTTCTGCCACATTCAGGAATTCACTGTAATGCAGACGCATTTCACCACAGCGCAAGGAGCAGCGAATGATGCGGCCATCTTCCAGCACTGTGATAACGTGGAGCTTATCCGCTGTCATTGCCTTGGCTTCTACTACCTCGTGCCCAGTAATCGGCGCGTGCTCAGGCGGAGTGAGTTTCGCCCCTTCTTCAGTGCGTGCGCCATCTTTTTCACCGGCCTTAGGTGTTCTTTCAGGAGCGGTCGGCGGTGTTTCAACAGGTTGCGCTTTTGTCACCGGAGGTTCAGCGGCTGGTTCCGCCCTACTCCGCTTCGGTGTTGTTCCTAGTTCGGCAGGCGGTGTGCTGTGTGTCATTTTTCCACCGCCGATTTCACTTTCTTGTGGAGGTGCTTTTTTCACCGGAGGCTCTGTATCTCCTGCCGATCTTGAGGGGGGGCTGTCTTCTACCGGCGTCTTTTTCCTGCCTTTAGCGGCGCCGAGTATTTGCATACTGTTATCGCGAATAGCACTGGTAAGCAGGCTGGCTCGACGGCGACGCGCCTCGGCATGACTGATTTTACCTTCCAGTTCCAGTTGGTTGGTTTCCATAATGCTGTCCAATACGACCAGATTACCGAATGCAAAACCGCCCCAATCAATAATTTCGGCACCAAGATCGACGAGTTCAGATATCCGCTCTGCTCGCGCCAGCGCAGCGGCCAACTGAGTGTGATTCACTTTCCCACTTGCCAGGGCAAATTTGTTGCCCGCTCTGATGACACGCATTTTTCCAATTACACTTGCGCCCTGTGCGACGGCACCCAGGAGGCCAATGAAATCGGAGATAGCGTCTGCATCGAAATAGAGTGTGCCGTTGTTCCAACGATGTATTAATCTTTCTGCCGCCACCGCCGCACCCAACATGGCTGCGGCGGTGCCGACGCCGGGTACAAAGATAGCGAGTGCTGTAAGTGCCAATACCAGATCATCTAGACGTTTGCGGGCAATGGCCGTATCAGTCGGGGCATTGCGGATGGTTTCTTCGCTTTTGCTGAAACCCATGCCTTCCGGCATCTGGATTACCACATAACCTCTACCGTACTGATTGTGTCCTGCGAAATTTTTCGCCGCTTTCCATGCGGCCCGTTCGCGACTGCTTGATTTACCGATGTATCTCTCGCCACTTTTTGAGGTGACGTCAGATATTTCAAATACATGTTTGCTACCGTCTTTTTCTCGTTCTCCAAGTTGCAACAGTAACGGATAGGTTTGCCCGGTGATTTCACTTGCAAATGACGCCTGTACTCGCCAACTTCCTTTGCTAAAATCAGTTTCACGTTCTTCCGCCAGCACAAGTTGCTTTTTTAGCTCC
This sequence comes from Thiohalomonadaceae bacterium, assembly GCA_050295975.1. Lineage (GTDB taxonomy): Bacteria > Pseudomonadota > Gammaproteobacteria > Thiohalomonadales > Thiohalomonadaceae > JAPHTQ01. Next base: position 35,820 of record JBNKQR010000003.1, on the reverse strand, counting down.
GTGATTTGCCGCTCCAGATCCCTCTTCTGATAACCGGTAGCATTTTTGGCGGCTTCTTCCTTGACCCGAATGGCGGTTTTTATCGCTTCTATAGTTGAGCCATAAGCGGCGACCTTCAGATCGGCGAGTTCTTTTTCCAGCCGCGTGATAAGCTCAGGATCTGGTGGTTGGCGTTTTCTGGCCATTTCCAGTTCCAGTTCTTTCTCGGCGATTTGTGCCTTGGGCTTGGTCAGGCCATCCTTGGCAATATCCTTTGCATTGATGACTTCGACAATTTTTGTCGCAACGCTCGGTGCGCGAAGTATTTCATCGTCGCGACCTTGTGGTGTCGGTTGGGCGATAACGCGAATCATGTAAATGCCGGCCTTTTTTGGCCAGGGAATTTCTCTTTCCTGAGAATCGACGCTCAGTAGGTCTGCAAATGCGCCAATCGCCCATCCGCCATAGTCGATGATGGCGGAAACAGGAAGCAGTTCAATGTTAAGGGTATTGGCATAGGTATTGAGTAGTAGCTCATCCAGATCCCCCGTGGCACTGCTCTCTTCAGGATTTATTAATCCCTTAATGCTGGTTTCGGTATCTTCGACCAATTCATCGCCGACTATTTCGAAGCGGCGTCCGGTGGCCTCCATTTTTCCAATCTCGGCTTCATCCGAAAGCGGATTGTGCTTGTTCTGTTCGGTATATGTCTTGCCAAGACCTTTTCTGGCAATGGCGGTAATGTTGTACACCTCCCAGTGGAAGTTAACCCAGTTCATTGCCTCCACGACCTGACTCAGCGTGTCGTGACCGGCAATGGAGTAGTCAAGTCGTGCACTGTATGTACCGATGCCCCCGATAGGTTGTATTTCAAGCCCGTCAATCGTCATGGGTATTGCCGGGCGATTTGCACTTTCTCCCTCTTTGTTGCCTAAGTATTCCGCACCTGAACTCCAGGTTCCTTTGCCGCCTTCACCACTTTTTTTGCCTTTCTTGCTTCCACCAGTTGTGGCGGCACCACCTCCCGTACCTCCAGACTTTCCTTTAGCTTCACCAATCTGTGCCGAGGGTGGCGGTGGTAGCCCGGCTTCTTCCTCTCTTTCTTGTGCCTCCTCGGTTTTTGCTTTTCTGACTTTTTCTTTCACCACGGGGGTAATTGCATTGATGAGATCTACGTCGACCTCTACAGAATATTGGCATTGGGCTACAAGAGGGATGTCATAACTCTCAAAGCCTCCGCTGAGTATTAATTCGTATATTTTCTTTTCCGTAGATTTATCAACTGACGCTCCAAATCGCCATTTTATCCATGAACGTATTATCCTGTGCCCGAAATCAAGTCTTTCTTCATTTCCATCATATGTGCCCCACATGTAATATTTATCATCGCCTTTCGCGTATGTACCTCTCCCCTCAGAGTAGCCGTAAGAACACTGTTCTTCATCATCACCTGGTGTGCGAGCTATATACGGTTGTTGCTGCATAACATGCGTTAGTTCATGTGCCAGCAAATATCTTCCTGTGTAGCTGTGCGGTGAATATTCACCCGGAGCAAATGCAATGTTGTTTCCCAGTGTATACGCTTTTGCATTCAATGCGCTGGTGGTTGCATCGGCACCTACTCCAGTGTGAATGCGGACATTACTAAAGTCCTGTTTAAAGCGTGAGTTGAAGAATTGCAGAGTGTCGTCCGGAAGTTGGCTACCTCCGCCATTGACGAGATGGTTGATTTTGTCACCCAGTCCAGGTTCGACAGCCGCTGCTGTGGTCGCGGCATCGTTTCCACTATTGGCGATGGTATTTACCGTTTTCGGTTGCAAACGGTTTTTGCAACAATTTTGCGCAGCCGGTGCTGTTGACGTTTCCACCGACAAATTCATAATCCTGGCAGCAGTATCGTCGGCTTCTTTCTCGTAGGGGCTATGTGACTGGCCGAGTCTGAGTTTGGTCTGGACCTGTGATAATATTCCCTGGTTTCCTACCGCACGCAGTATATTTTGTCGCGGATCAGGCGACAGGCATGGGGGTTTTTCCGTACTGACGCCAGGCGACGAACTTTTGATATCGCTCTTCTGTGGCTGTGTTGGCGTGGTCTTATTATTTTGTTTTGTCATTGCCGAAATGCGCGCACGATTCTATCGTTTAAGCATATTGTTGGACTATGTTTTCATAGGTACGTTTTTGGTGATGAACTAACTATTTGCCTCGTTTCAACATACTGCTGTATCCCTGTAATTGGTGCAGTATTGGTGCCTGACATTCAGGCAACATCAATGGCACTGAGAAATTGGCGTGCACGTGCTGCAGAAGTGCTGTCGCCTGCGCGCTCCAACATGCCAATTGCATCGTTTAATTGTTGTCTGTCTGCTGCTGTGGGTGCAGTACGTCCACTGGTAGCCACACCCTGTAGTACTGTTGCGGGATTGGTCAGTGGTTGTAATGAGGCAACAAACGCTCGCGAGGGATCCGGTGTCTGTGCGCGTGCAACCTGTGGTGAGTCAGGAAATGGTCCGCCATTGTCACAGTCACGCTCATAATCAGCGCCACTGGCTGTTCGTGAAGCCGCATCGGGAGAAAAGGTATCGGCAAGGTTACGCGCGGCTACCTGGGCAGGAGCACCCGCACTCGGCCCTTCAATTACCGCTACCAGGGCGCCAATGGCGAGAATCATTCCGCCAACTCCGGCAAAGGTGAACGCCAGGGATGTTCCACCTGATTCCGGCGCAGCGAGTAAACCTGCCAGAGCAACAATCAATGCCGCAACCACAAACAGCGCTACCAGAACAATAGCCAACAGCAAACTGTGCTCCGCAACCCATTCAACTGCGCTTCTGATAGCATTGGCAAGGGAAATAAATGCAGCCGTAGCATGTGCAACAATCGGTGCCAGAACCTGCTCTGCAAATTGCTGCGTATTGCGCATCTCATCTCTCAGATCACGCATAATCTGCCTGAATATAGGATACCAGAGGGGGCTGAATGGTAGTCCCGGCCCCGTACACCAGTACACAACACCACCCAGATTGTCACCTTCGACATGCAGCGTTTTAAGTGGATCCCCCCAGAATGGTCCAAGGGGTAACCCTGCAGTGCCGGTAACCGGCAAAAGGTTCAAAGGTCTGGCGTTTAGTGGTCCACCAACAATCGTGGCATAAGTCGTGTCATCTCCGTATGTCCAGGGTGAACGTGCCAACCACTCCCGGTGGCGACGGATATAGTGCCCTGCCTGTGCCTGGGCGACAGCGGAGCCGGTTGCGGTTGATTTTATTTCGGCTATACCGACAGCAGGAGCACCACCCTGCCACAAGTCGGCAAAACCGTAAGGTGTACCGTGTGGGGGTGTGGGGGTACCCATGAGGGCTTTGGTTGCACGTGGTATTGCCATTGGTGGTATCCCCAGCATGGCATCTATCTGGCCATGAGCAATAGTGCCGGCTATCCATGGCGGTAATGGTATGCGCCAGTTGTGACAGTTTGTAAGTGTACCCGGTCCGTGGGTGGTACGTTGTACTTGTGTATCAGTTATGTCCTGTTGTTGCATTGTATGGGTAAGTTCATGGGCCAATAACTGCTTGCCGGAAAATTCACCGGGTCGATACTCTCCTTGGGCGAATGCAATGTGGTTGCCAAAGGTAAAGGCCCTGGCGTCAATGGCATTTGCCGTGGTCGCCGCCACCGGATCAGTATGTAGACGAATGTGGCTGAAATTTGTATTGAAACGTGGTTCAAAGAAATTGCGCTCAGCTGAGCTTAATGGTTGACCACTGCTGCCGTTTAGTGCCGCAATGCCATTGGCGGCCTCCGTGCTCGTTCTATCGCGATTTGCAGGCGGAATATCACCCTGATTAGTCGTGGCTTTGCGTTGTATATGGTGTTTTTTCTCTTCATCCAGAACTTTCTGACACTTGCTGCACATACGCTGAACGCTGGTATTCTGCAGCCGTGTAACGGGCTGTAGTGAGTGTGATGCAAAATTGTGCGGCATGCGCATGACGTAATTGGCAACGTTGTCTGCTTCTTGCTCGTAGTGATCGTGTGCTGGCCCTACCTTGAGTTTTGGCTGAATAACGGCGCCACTAATCGATGGCAGTCCTTGATTACCAACAAAACGGTCAAAAGAGGTTTCAATATTCTGTTGAGCAGGCACGGCCGCCTGTATTGTGGTCGATGCAGTGCGCTGTTTCTTGGTTTCCGATTTACTGGAGTGATGTTCACTACCCATGCTGTTTACACTCCTTGTTTACTGAGGCAACTGGGTAAAGCACGGCATCATCGCTGGGAACGATTCCGTCCAAAACAGAAGGCGCAATAGTCATATCCGAGTTGTAGCGCTTCTTCAGGGCTAGAGAAATAAGCCCGTCTGTCATAGCGTATTTCGTTGATCTGGCATGCGGCATTCTCGTTTTCCAGATCGTGTAACTCTTCAGAGTAGGAATTACCAAGATAGCGGGTAACGGTCTGTCCGGTCTCGGTCGCACCTGGAGTAAGACTTAGTCGCAGGCTGCGCTCCAGGCTCATATCAGTAGATTTATCAATGCGTGGATGGGTGAAATATGACAGCAGCCTACCGCTTCCCGTCTGTGAACCGGCACCACCAAACAGGCCGCATTCGCGAATTGTCCCTGTGCCCTCCCCTGCAGGGAAACTGGTTATGATCCTGAGTTCGCTGGTTGGTCTGGCCACGGTATTTCCATCGGTATCGAGAAATTGAATGTTCTCGAGATCAACGGATTTCCGTGCAATTTCATGGGTAAGCTGCTGAGTATCACGTTGATAAGCGGGAGGGTTACTATCCCACCCCGTATCCCCGGAACCCACGGCGATGTAGAGGGAGCCCGTGCCGGGCTCCCCCTTAACCAATGCAGCCAGATAAGCGTAAAACTGATTGGTCAACATGTTACAGCTACCTCAGCGCTTTCTCAGACAGCAGAAGAAGAACAGAATGAGCAGCAACAACAACAGCAGGAGGATGAGTATATAAACCCAGATGGGTATGGTGCATACCTGTATTGGTGCAATGGGTTTGTCCTGCACGACTGGTATAACGTCAGGTTCTCCCAGACTTGAGTCATAACGCACGATAATTGAATAGATGCCGTTGTTGTAGTCACGAACATCTCCGATTACCTGCGCACCATTTACCAGGAATTTCACCTGATCGACCTGATCCGGACCGAGGTAGCCGCCAAACCTGTCACGTGGCGTAATGGCAAACTCCTTGACGATAATGTTACCCATCTGCTGCAGGATACGGATATCAGTAGCGGTGTTATCAGGTTCCACTTCCACCCGCACGTATTCCGCCATCATTCGAGTGCGATTAAAGGCGTCACCATTTGGCGCGGTGCCTTTTGCGGTGAAACGGAAGACATAGCTACCTTCATAGTTGGTGTTAGCAAAACGCAGTGTATAGATGCCATCGTTGGCCGTGACATCACCGTGAGTACCGTCATCATACAATGACAGTCCCGGATCACTGTTACGTGGTAAACCGTCGAGACCACAGACTTCCAACAGGTAGTTTGCCAGCAGATGGCGACCGGTGACCGGATCGCCTGTGGCGGCACCTGCATTGGTCGCTGCTGCAGCACCGGTGTAACCGGCCACGCTCATCATATGGTGTTTATCGGTAATGACAACATGATCACCATCGAAAGCCACATCCGGTAGATGAGGTGTGGTCGTACCACAATTCTCCAGAGAATGTGAGGAGAGGAATGTACCCAGACCCTCGCCCGGCTCTTCGATGTGCACGTTAACTGACACAGGGTGGGCGGCATCATTTGTTACTGCCTGGCCGGCCTGATTGAGATCGGCAGTCAGCACGATATCCATACCGGTGCCGTGGACCTTTTGATCGACTGCGAAACGAGCACGCAGATTGAGGTCGAGCATGACAAACAACCGGTCAGCGGATGGCGACATGTTAACGGCTTGCCATGTTCCAGCATCTGGCTCATTTACGACGCAAACAGCGAAGCCAACTGTGGCATCTGCACCGGAAGTGTCGCAGGAAACACTATTCCAGGGATCGCCGACATTAGTTTTCTGCTGCAATTGGAACGCTGCGGCATTGGCTGCATTGCTCCATGAACCGATGACGATTAATTTGCGGTTATTGGAGTCAACGGTGAACTCCGCAGGTGCACCGATGTATGAAAGATTCATCTGGTACAGTTCCTGCAAACTATCGATGAAGGTCTGCTTCAGGTCACTGGGATCACTGGTGATCTGATATGTAGAGCCATACCCGCCCTGAAAGTGATTTTTTATATCATTAAGCAATTCTGTATCGACGGACCAGTCACCTTCACCGAAGGCAACTGTATTCACCTGGATCAACGAGTCAGAACATATACCCCAGGTATTACCTGCACATGGTTTGTAATTCAAATCATCGGGTGTCAGTGTGTCGCCAGACGGGCGATTATGCAGACCATCACTGAGTAGTAGGACGATGCGCTGGGTATCTTCGCTACCGGTGCCCAATGCACTGAATGCTTCATCCAGCCCTTTCCCAATAGGTGTGCAGTTACTGGAAACCGGTGGGGTGATACCACCGACATAATCCCCTACCGGGAATGCACTAAGGTTGGTAAGTCCAATGGCTACTGCAGTTGCATCACTGCCGGAGCACGGCCAGGCAAAGGTTGCCAATCCAAGTTTGTCTTGAAAATAGACCGCATCGCGTAAAATGCTCATGGCATTTGCCATATAATTTGCTGCACTAACAGCATTGTCCCATTTGCTGTCGCTCAACATACTGCCGGACTGATCCAGCACAATCATGTACTCAATGGGATAGCGGTTTTTCAGATTAGCCCATGTGGTACTGGGATTATTGTTGTTGAAGTTTGTAGGCCAGCTTGCAATATCACCGCTGTCCAGGCTCTCTGCTTCTATGCCGATTCCCAGAATGGGTGGCAGGTCACTCATCCCCAGTTCCTGTGCAGTAATTTTCATTTCTGCGATCCAGGCAGTGCCACTACTGGTGACACTTAGCTCACTGCCTAATGTTGCCGGTGTCCATTCAGGAGCACCACTACTGGTTATTTTTTTGTGGCTTGGGCTGTCGCCGGTGTCACGGACGATGCGGAACTCGATATCGTCGGTAGTGGTGGCATGATTGTGTTGGGCATCAATATGCACGCTAACGCGATCAGATTGATTATAAATGCTGTCATCCGTTGTAATGAGGAGATAGATTGCATCAGTTGTGCGCAATACCTTGAAACTGCCTGACATATCACCGTTGAGATTTTTGGCACTGGCGGAAGCCCAACCAGCTTCATCTTCGGTGCCATTGACTGTGATGCCGCCGCTAACCAAAGGCGGGGTAATGGTATAACAATCGTTTGCACCACCGTTGACAGCGGTGTTTGCGCAACTGCTACTGGAATTGTTGGCATTGGCGGTTGTTGTTAATAATGATAACAACACACTTGAAAGTAACAGACTCAGTAATTTTTTCATGATGTTGCCCTTCTCCTTAAGAGGTAACTTCAAATGATATGGTCACCGTGACCGGCTCCTGAGGTTCACTCACCCCAGACCCGTCTATCGCTATTAGTTCGGCGGTGCTAATAATTTGGCCGGTAGTGCCGACAGGCGGTATGTTGCTGGCATCATCCGCCCGGACGTTAACGAACACATCTGTTTCCCCACCGGCCGGTACGGTAATCGGCGAGTCATCGGTTGCAGTCAATGTCAGTGGCGACCAGCCTGTTGTGTCAGTGACATCCGGAATGATCTGGCCCATGATTTCATAGGTACGAGATTCCGTTTCACTCTCATTACGCAAACGGAACAGAACATTGCGTCCCTGTGAACGAGTAAGATGGCCCTGCGGGATTTCAAATACACGATCCACTGTCGATAGTGCACCAGCGTAAAAATAGAAGGATGCCACAGGTGGCAGTGCATTAAGTGTCAGTGTAATTGGCGTCTGGCTGGAGCGAATAGCGACAGGACTACGCGTCGCATAGGCAATAACGTCCAACTCTGCTGTTGTCAGGCCACCTGATGGGGTTACCGTTACCGTAATGGTTGTCTCGCTTTCCGGCGGTGTGAAAGTGAGTGTGCTCTGGTCCACGCTGACCGTGCCAAAGCCGCTGTTGAGATCGACCTGGATCTGGAACTCTTCATCGGTTTCAGGTGTGGTGAAATTGGCACTGATTGTGTAGGTGAATTCGTAACTGCTTCCTGCCGTCAGATTCTCATACGGCAGGGCGGTTATATAAAGTGCATCGACACTGCCTTCCGGCAGGTTATCGCCTGCGGAAGCAAGCCAGGTATTCAACGCTTCCTGTGCAACTACGGCGCGTAGTAAATTACTGTCATCAAGTGCCGGCTTAATTCCGTCAATCGTAGTGGTTCCATTCAGGTATTCCGTATATTCGTCAATAAATGTTTGTGCGATGGAACCGTCGTTCCCCAGTTCGTCGAGGATACCCAACCAGTCTCCCTGGCTATCATAGAGCCCTGAAAGAAATTCCACGGCGTCATCGTTGTCCAGACCACCGGTCAGTGCCTGGCTCTCGCCAAGCTGACAGAGATGCATCAGTTCCTGTAACTGCATAAAAATCAGCGCTTCCTTGCGCTGCTCTTCGGGCGCGGCAATTTGGTATGGAATGGTATTGTCCTTGAGACGTGAAAAGAGTGTTGAACGCAAACCATCAAGCATGGTGGCAAAACGTTGCGGGGTGATGATCTCCACACCACGCCTGACATACAGCGGTACTTTCAGGTTGTCCGCCAGGGTGATACCGATCTTGCGCTGGTCGATAATCATGTTGTCCTGGATGGCGGAGGTGGATGGCGAGCGTTCCATGAGCGCCAAAATCGTATAATGATGTCCGGTTTCCATGGTGACAGCAGAGAGGTCATCAGCCCCCTCCTCCACGCGTACAGCCCAATGCCGCGATAATCGACGACTGGTTTCGACACCAATCAGGCCATTTACCAGGCGCAGGTCATCGTAGTTGCTGCCGTTGGCGCCGATTTCTTCATCCCATACATCAAGGTATACAAGATCGGTACGCTCCACTCCGCTGGGTGGCTGATTCAATGCTGGTAATGTGGCAGATTCCGGTTGGGTGGCATAGGTCGTAATCTGTGGGTTAACGACAATCATTCCCTCAACCGACATGATTCCTGTTCCGATAGTGAAACTGTTGCTGGCACCGCTGCCAGTGATCTCAAAGCCTGTGTTGTTGGCTGGAACACCGCTCCCGATGAAGAAGTTCAACAGTGCCTGTGCCTCGGTACGGCGGATGTCGTCCAGTTCATTCCAATCTGCATCCAGCAGGGGAACACCCTGTTGCAAACGTACCCCTACATAATGCTGTGGGTCGGTGACCGTCTCGCCTGTCAGCATCTGGTGCATGACGTTGGTCAGTTTGAATGTGTCGCGTGAATAATCGCCCATTGACTTCGTCCTTTGTCTCAAAATACCAACCGGATCCGTCGTACCAATGTATCGGTAGGACTAATGTTGATGACCGGATGGCGAACATAATCGATCATGTAATCAGCACTGTCATAACGCCCGAACAGGCCGAATTCCCTCAACGGGTAGGTGGGTTCAGAACTGCTGGTTGGTAGCATGCCTGAGGCGATGGTGAGGGTAATTTGCAGGCAGTTACCAGGAGTGGTCGTTTCACTTCCGGTTGTGTCGAGATACGCCAGTGTCATCGCAGGATCACCCACCGTGATTATCTCAGGTGAGCTGTCTGTCAGCGCGAGGGCTCCAGCTACGGGTGGAGATGGTGGCGTATCGTCCCATGTAGAAATACCTCGACCCAGGGCGAGGTAGCGAATGCCTGGCTCGACATCAACATCGCCACGCATGAATGCCGTCAGTAATGTCCTGCAACGGTCTACCACGATATTAGAGCGCCAGCCATAATCCATCTGCTGTCCATCAGCATAGATGATCTGATCATGGTAGATACCTTTTGGTGTTCTCAATTGTTCATTCACCCTGTGGTCCCTCACTCTATGGCATCTCCGAAATCTTCACCCGGAGAAAGTGCTAGTTCCACTAATGTGCCATTTAGTTCATCGCTATATGATTCAGTAATGGTATATGAGTCTGTATCCAGTGGATCGCCATAGTTGTATACGTAATCGGTATGCAGATCGCTTCTGTTAAAAAATACCGCACGATCAGTTAGCGGCATGAATTCCTTGATCACCGGTTTCAGACGGTCGATATGTTGGGTAATCGATGTTTCGTCCATGGTATCGTTATCCAGAAAAACGCCTACGGTATCTCTGGCATACCAGTCATCGTCACTTTTATTTGTGTCGTAGCTATAGGTCTGAAAGTCATTGTAGCTGCCGCGTAAGGCAATTTTTTCCCCATGTCGCATATCTACCGTCAGGGCGCCGTTGTATCGTTCATCGACTATTGTGGTTGCACGATACACTTCGCTTTGGTGTAAAAGATGTTTATTACTGCGATACAACAGCCATTGCTGACTGCCGGAGGAAATGACCGCTGGATGATTCTGGCTGTAGACACCGTTTGTTACTTGCTGCGGCGCTTCCCAGGTATCGATCCCATTGATCATATCCGTATCAAATGTCGTCAGCCTTGAATGCCAGATTGACCATCCTTCACTTTCACGGTTGGAGCTCCAATAAAGCTCCAGTTCATCCGCATCATTGATGAAGCCGAATGGTTGTCTGTCGTGCCAGTCTGCATTGGCCGGGCTCTTTGCCAATACCCGTACATTACTCCAACCCGTATCATCCGGGTTCAGATTGTTTTTTACCCGATAAGCTATTTCCCAACGCTTTTGCCCTGCTTCCGGCCCATCAGTTTTGCGTGCCCAGAATACAAATAGTCGTGGCGTTGATAATGGTGGCTGTAGAACAACATGCAAGTCATCTTCCACACGAGGATTTTCACCACCCACATCATCAGGAAACACGACATTACCTGTCCATGATGACGAGTTTGTCCGAGTATCATATTGCAGGTACCATCCCGCTACACTTTTTTCCAACCAGAACAGCCACAGGGTGTCATTTGTTACTGCCGTTGTGGGTAATCGACGTTGTGCGCCACTACCAGATGGAGTGTCTGTGCTTGACCATTCGTCGGCGATCAATACTTTGCCGTTAACTTGCCATTGCTGATCATCGCTATCATCACAACTTGCCCAAAACAGATAGAGATGAGTATCGAGACTTGCCGCAGTAGGATATTTGTCCACACGGCCAGAATTGCTCAGGCGCTGGCTGGCACTCCATGCTGTGCTAATGCCAATGTCGTAGCTTTTGTACCAGATATCCCAACGAGAATTACGCGGCGTATGGTAGAACAACCACAGGGTATCATCATGGCGGACGAGTTCCGGTCGGCCGTCATAGGCATGGTCGAGCGACAATAGTGATCCCTGTGATGGCCAGGGATCACCAGTATTACATTCCATCAGCCACAGATTTAGTCGCTCGGGTGTATTGCTCCGGTGTACGTTGTGTACGAATTCCTTGCTACGGCTTTCCCAGCCGCTGATGCGTTTCACCGTTGCGCCGATTGTTGGGATGATCCCGATCCTTTGGTATAGATGCGGGGCGTAAATAACCTCATTTCGCTGGCCTTCGTATTCCAGCATGGAATTGGTTTTCCAACCGATCCAGTGAGCCAGCAATGACAGCATATTTCCCGGCACATGTCTGATATTGCGGGTTTTGGGTAAGAATCGGGCGAAACTGTGAAGCTGATTTAGTTGCCCACCTGAAATATCAAGAAAACGTCGTAATTGAGGTTTATCTATATCTTCAGTGACAACCTTGGTGGGATCGGGTAGCTCGGTATCATAGCGGTGATAAACTGCTGGCAGCAGTTCATAAATACGCTTGGCATAATCGTAGAAACCGGTTGCCATGGCCATGGCTCGATTGCGTCGGTCGTAAGCATACTCGCGTGGATCACCACGGTAAGGGAAAAAGCCATAGTAGTAGACGGTTTCACTTTTCAGGCCGGTATCTGAAACTTTGTGTAGATTATCTCCCTCTGCTACCAAATCGCCATCGTTGGGGTGTAAGGGGTGAGTTCCTTCACGCCGCATTATTCGCACGCCAGGATATTCAGGCGCATCAGGAAACTTCCAGGTTATATCTATCCTGTTTCCTTGTGGATTGGGGCTGGCGGCAATGGCAATAAGTCGCACTTAGTAACCTCCTGTTACCAAAACCTGTATGCCATTCACATACGTTGAGCCCTTGGCAGGTTGCGCCAATTCATGGCTTTGCAACTCAAGTTTTCCTAGTGGAGTTTCTGTCAATCCATCGTGGGTATCGCTACGAAATTCGGTAATGGTGACAAATTCAACACCTTCTACCAACTCTATTGCTTCGTAGAATTTACTGAGATAAACAGGTTTACCAAAATCCAGACGGTCGAATGCCAGCAGCTCACCTGCAACCTGCTCGATCTCTTCCTTTTTTTCAGCCTGAGAATAGTAACCTTTCAATCCTACCGTAGCTGTAACATAAATATTGACATAGGTGACATCATCAAACTCGACGATGGTCGATAAAGGTCGCTTGTCTTCGAAATAAGTACGCAGGTTGGCTTTCAGTATGTCACTCATGTAACCACCACCCTGTGGAGCCACATAAAGTGTTATTGTGTTCCAGTTGGTGGGTTTTGCTCTTACCTTGCCTACGCCCTGGAAATTGAGTGCAAGTGCCTCATAATCATCTTTTGTCACCGAACGCTTGAGTGAACGAAAAACTCCCGGCGCATGGGAAACGGCATGCTCTATACTCTCTCGATCACTGCCACCCGTAGCAGCCTCTTCATTGCTTACCGATGCATTGATTAATGTGAGTTCCGGCGCATCTATAATCGTATTGATACTCTCTGCCGGTACGTTCCCCTGCGCTCCACCACCTATTCGATAGGTGGCACGAATCTCGGCACCGGAAGACGGTATGGCGCCAAATTCTCCATCACCCAATATAATATGTGCCTGGTCATTTTTATCGATTTCTATGATGTAGTCCTTTTGCTCGGCACGGCTGAATGCAAGCGTTTCCTGTAAACTCCAATCAGTATCAACGGCGCCACCCAATTCAATTTCAATACTTATGTCCGGATTGACCAATGCGCTACCACCGATGGAGCGCAGGATCAGACCCTGATAACCCAGGGGGAATCGTTGATTGGGGCTGCCGTCTGAGGTTCCAAGTATTTCATCTTTAACAAATCTCCCCTCTTCAGCTGGAAATCGGTACAGTTTTCTGCCGGTGTCACTGTCCACAGAAAGTGTGGAACAATCGATGGTGGAATCTTCTCCAATGTATTCGAAACGTATGCTTGGGCGTGTTTTTGTGCTTTCCGTGGCAAAGGCATCACCTTTATACAGAGTGACGGTATCCATGCATGTAGCAGGAATGCTTAAGGTTAATTCTGCAGCAGATGGTGCTGCGGTTGCTAACTGGTAACCGATAAGTTGCAGATGATTGATAATGCTACGGCGTTCTCGTGCTGTGGAGAGAAAACTCTCATTGGCAATACGATCCTGGTAATAGCTCAGGATGTCAGCCATGTGTGCAAACAACTGTAACAGGCCATTACCGAAATCACTTTCCGATTCATAGTCGGTCCATTCAGGTAACTTGCGCGGTATCTCTGCACGCATGGCACGTAGGATGCTGTCGTAATCACGCGCCATGTAGTCCAGCACCTGGGAATAACTGTTGTCGCCATTGTTTGCCATGATATCTAGTCTCGGTGTTATTTGAAGCGGATCCGCATGGCTTGCGCCGTACGGTCTTTGAGTTTGGTGTAAACGATTTCCACAAAAATCATCTCATCCTTGTGACTGACACTTACACCATCCACTTTAATTTCATCTTTGAGCCAGCGTACCAGTGCCTGACCAATGGTGAATTCCATTGCGGCAGCCAGAATCGAGTCATTCGGTTCAAAAACCAGATTAAACAGCCCGCATCCGAATTCCGGTTTATGCACCCTCTCGCCAGGTGCCGTAAACAGTACCTGGACAATCTTTCCCCGCAAGGCCTCGTCGCCGCCACTGACTGCGATACGTCCGGCGTCAGTTACGCTCCAGGGAAAAGCAAATCCTTGTGCATTGAGTACCAATAGTAGTCCTCCTGATCCGTGTTATTCAGAACAGCTGACAAAATCCTGCCCATCTGCGGTCACTGTAGAATTTTCCGGTGTTGACAATCCATCGCAGGTATCTATTGAATCACCATCCAGCAAAACTGCTTCACCACCGATACTGACAAAACCACTTCCTGCACCTGTACTGGGGAATCCATCACCAACAGGGTCACTAATGACCAGTGATATGGCGACCGGTGGCGGTGCTGAAGGCACAAAATTACTCCCCTGTGGACCGGAGTGTTTTCCTGCCGGCGGAGCGTTCCCGCCCGGGTTCAACGTGCTTTTGCTGCCTACCGTAGCAATGGCAGCACCACCAATATTTACAAAATCACTTAATTGATCGGTTATTTTTCCTTCATAGTCATAATCAGCGACCCATGCACTTGGGCTGGGCGGGTTTGTTGCCGCATTACCGGAAACATTGTGCTTGTCAGTACCTTCTACCGGATCAGCATCAACAATAATCAATATGCCCATAATTATCCTTTGGTGAAATCCACTGCATCGGCAATAAATTCCATTGCCTGCCCCGAAGCATCAATTGTAAATGCAACCTTCGATGTTATAGTGAAGGCATCTTCTTTCATCTCGATAACATTTTCTGTGTAGTCAGTAATCTTTATTCCGCTTGCATCCATGGTGATTACGTTTTTTTTGTTATTTTCGTTATCCTTCCAGTGGACAATCGTAATCAGTTCTTCCCCATCCTTATCCTCAAGCTGTATGGTGTGACCTTTTTTTGTCCGTATAATCTTTCTGCTTGGCGGGACCTGGTATTCGGTTTCTTCAGTGCCATCAGGGTTGTTATGTAGAGGCATTTCGCCGCCATCATCAGTAACACCCCAGAACATGCCAACCCAAATAGGTCGCTCCAGATTTCCCTCTTCGAATTCCACCCAAACACCTGCGTCTTTCTCCGGGATAAACACCATACCTTCTCCCATGGCACCGCCATAGGGTACACATGGCATAGCCCACCCAGTTTTTTCGTCACCAAATACGGCAGGGATACGCAAACGCAGGCGACCAATATTTTTAGGATCCCTGTTGTCCTCGACATAACCGCGGTATTTCCCATACCAGTGGCGCTCTACTTTCTCGGCGAGGCTTTGTACAAGTGGCTCTATCTCCATTGACATTGTCTATTCCTACTACAAAAGGCCAAGGGCATCTGCTGCAGATGATTCAAAATCCTCATCACCTGTAGGCACCAATGCATTACGTTTCGCTTTAAACCGTTGTGTGTAGCCTTCCGCAGAGAAACTGTGTGTGACCTGGGTGACGTAATAAGCGCCACTATAGCGCTCACCAACGCCTTTAATTGTCACCGGAATGTACGGTTTGAGAACATGGCCATAGCGACTGGCTGCGACAACACCTTCTGCGGCAATAAACCAGTCGGCCTGGTGGTACAGGCTTTGACAAAGGGCTTCTAGTTCGGGCTGTCCCGTAGCGACACTTGTGGCAATTTGTGCTGTTCCCGTATCAATGCCTGTGGGGCGTAGGCTTGCATGATCCTCGGAACCCAGCACATCCAAAGTTGTAGTTGTAACCGAAGCATTCACAATTTCCTTATTGATACTGTCAATCTGTACACCGGAGACGGCAACAGGGTTAAGTGCCTGAACATCAACAGAAAAGCTCATCAAAGTGGTTTTATCGCCATAGTGGGCGGCTAGTACTGGTTGTGAGTCATCCAATGATGTCTGTGGAGGATGAAAATAGCCTGTATCACCATCGACATAGCATTCATATCCATTGCGAATAGCCAGGCGTTTGAGGAATTGAATATCCGTTTCACGTTGCATAATCGTTGATATGTCCTTGTCGTGCAGGATTTGTGTGTCCTCTATGACGCTGGTTGTGACATATTTTTGAAATATGTCGCGGGCAATGTCACTATCTTTTTTTCCTTCCCACGCTTTTGCGATCTCATTTCTTCCCATTAGTGCGGTGGCATCCATTGCCCATATTTCAAAAAAACAGTTTTGCTCTAGTCGCTCAAAATGTGGTCTGGTATTAGTGATATAGCCACTAAACAGGTCCTCAGTAGAACCATTAAGTGTTACTTTGATCGCTATGCTTTGTAATGGTCCAAATCTCTCATCATCCACGTGTCGCCATAAGCCATTTTCTTGATCATCCTTGCGTATTGCCAGTGTTAAATATGCCATTGCTGCCATCTGCCCACCAAGATCCACGTCAAGACTTAAGAAGTCCGCGTACAGACCATCATCCTCATTACCGTTTAATTCAATAATGACGTTTCTATCCGACGGCATTAATGCGCACCTAGAGACTCGTCACTCTCGGTATAACTAATGTTTTACCGGTTCGGCCTGTAATAGCCGGTTCATCAATTACATAGCCACTGGCGGATAAATGCTCTGCGATTTCCGTATGGCTGGTGATGTGTGAGTTATAATATATAACCACCGTACGCTGATACTTTTCTGCCTTCACGAGTACGTTTTGACTACCAACACTTCTGATTGCTTCGATTTGCGAAATATTCTCTTCAGGCAAAACATCTTCCACACCAGCAATCGCCATGATGGTGGATTTCAAATCATTCCATGGGTATGGGTGAACCTCTTCCGACCCATGCAATGCAATACGACAGATTTGAAGAGGTGTTTTCCCTAGCAATTCAAAAGGAGATTGATAATCCGGGTTTGCATCACATATCCGCCACCAATGCCGACTCTGCTTGTAATATTTGTATCCAAGGTGGTCCAGGCGATCAGAATCCTCGATGGTATGTTCAATCATACCTTCCACATTATCAATAATGCGTATGGACTTAAACTCCAGCTCACGGCCGTTATGGTCCTTGGCAACAATGTCATCAAGTTTTCTATAGCGTGATATTTTTGAAAACATAATCAGGCCCTATATTTATCCAGGTACTACTACATCGGCGATATCAGTGATATTGGCCAGGTTGAGCAGTGATAGAACCTCTTTGGCAGCCGTGCTGTATTTGTAAAGAGGATTCGGTCCTTCGATGACCGTCATATTTACCGAAACTGTCGCCCTTACAGGGCTGAGTAGTGTGTTGAATTCAGTTTCCGTAACACTTATGCTGTTGATATTTACTGGCAGTACACGAGTAGGCCCCCATATAAACAGGATCATTGGCGGCTTTTCCCGCTGCGAAAAACTAAAACCGGTTCCTGAGAGTAATCCAGATATGGCAGATTCGAGAGCGGCGCCGAGAACACTGTCTTCTTTAGGTGTTACCATTAGCTCCAGAGTAGCCAGCCTTGGGCCGACACCGGCATAACCAGCAATAACATCCCCGTCATTGAGTTCGTCCGCTGCATCAAGGCGTAATTCAAAATTAATCGATTCTTCCTGTATGGCCACCTGTTGTGAATTACGCACATCAAGCAAGTCATCATAATTCTGGTGGGTTTCACGTAGCGACTGCTGCCTGCGCATTGTGCGTATGCGTCGTGACTCCTCGGTTTCTCCGGGCGTTGGGGTTTGCTCTATTTCGACGTCCTCACCCAGGAAGTTCAGGCTACGGCTCCTGGTAAGCTTTTCCGGATTAAATTGAAAAGGAACAATAAGCGGAGGCAGGCTAAGTCCGTATTCGACAAATGCTCCACGCAGTTTTTTTGGTTTATTGCGGAATCCGTCGCCCACTATTTGTGTCCTTTTGATGTTGCTGATTTCAGTGCCGGCTTGACATCAAATCGACTGTCCCAGAGTTTTCCGATTTTTTCGTATTCTCTGCGCGCACTATCTACAAGTTGTGGCATTCCTATGATGGTTTGCTGTTCGGCCGCCAGAAATGCAGCATTGAGAACAATATTCTTGATACTACCACCTGAGATTACATATTCTCTTGCCAGCAACTCAAAATCGAGATCCTGGCTTAGCGGGGCTGCCTCAGGCAAATGACACTGCCAGATTTTATTTCGGCTTTTCTCATCAGGGAATGGGAATTCAACAATAAAACGAATACGACGTAAAAACGCATCATCTATGTTGGTGCGCAGATTTGTAGTGAGAATAACAATACCGTTGTATTCTTCCAGCTTCTGAAGCAGATAACTTACTTCAATATTGGCATAGCGATCGTGAGCATCAGAAACCTCTGTACGCTTACCGAATAACGCATCGCATTCATCAAACAATAAGATCGCATTGCTAGTTTCTGCTTCATGGAATATTTTTTTGAGATTTCTTTCCGTTTCACCAATATATTTACTCACGACATTGGAAAGATCAATCTTGTACAGATCTAGATTCAACTCACCTGCAATAACCTGGGCGGCCATGGTCTTACCTGTCCCAGGGGAGCCTGAAAATAGCGCACTGAGGCCAAGGCCGTAGGGATATTTATGCCCAAACCCCCATTCGGTCAGGACTCTATGCTGGTGTTTCACCTGGGTACAAATAGCGTGCAGATGTGTACTGATTCTTTCAGGCAGGACAATATCACTCCAACCATAACGTGGTGGTACTTTCATCGCCAACGAGACAAGGTTCTGGTTGGATTGTTTACGACATACAGCTGTTAACTGCTCTAGTGAGAGGTTGCTATCAATTCCTGAACCGCGACGATGTGCCTGATGAGCGAGTGATTGCAACGCATCAAATATGCGGCCCGGCGTAAGATTAAACTGTGCCGCAAGCTGGTTTATCGCATCCGTAGCCGTATTCAGCTTGACGCTTTCAAGAAATCGTTGCCACGCTTTTCCGCGTAGCGCACTATCAGGCATTGGTATGGTGTATTCGCTAAATGAAGTTCGATGGAATAGCCGGTTGTCCTGTATGGGGTTAAGGCTGCTGGCGAATGATAACCAGTTATAATGCTGCAACAATTGAAGCAGGCGGCTTGAGACTGTGCCTGTCGACTCATCAGGCTTTTCCAGCAGGTCGATATGGCAGATAAACAGTGGTGCCTGTAGTAGCAAGCTATCACGAAACGCCAATTTTAACAGCTTGTGCATCTGGTGTTGTGTTTGTAATAAATTTCGTAAGTTTAATTCCAGCAGTGGCTTGTTAAAGCTGCTACAGGCAGCAGCTGCCAGGGTGCGTTTACCCGCTCCATCAGGGCCATTTAAGTGAATCATAACAGGTGCGCTATTTTGACTCTGTAGTGCAGTGCTGACTTGTGCGATAAATGAGCGCTTGATGGTCTCATCCATGATTACGTCAGGCAACGAAATTGCTGAACGCACAATCATTGAGATACCATCAAGCCTGTGATCTACTGACATATTTCCCAATATGAAATCGAGTATATGAGGATCCAGGCTAAGGAACTTTGCCAGATCAGAACTTCCAGAAGGACTCTGCAGGTCATCAAGTTCAGTTAAAAGGCATGCGTCGATCAAGGTCCTGTCGGTGAGTAGCAGATTGCGAAACTCCCAACGTTCGCTCTCGTTCCGACAAAGTATCTCGAGTATCAGGTTTCGACTGGGGCGTTTACGAGTGATGTCATCTTGTAGGTATGCATACAGGCGATCATATTTAGTTCGCAATTCAGGTGCTAAACATATGAGTAGCGCATGGTACTCAAACTCGGAAAGCTGGAATACCTGAGCAACATGAACTAGTGGCAGAAATACGCCATTATCTATCGATGCCGCTATACGTCCCTTGATGTTGCGATTGATTTCTGACAGCAAAGAGTCAATCGCTGCTGTGTCTGTCGGCTGGATGACACTGTCGCATAGCAACCAGTCAACCTCTTCATGGCTGATATAGGGATGTTGCGAGCCAAGCAGTGTTGTCTGTTGCACTGCTGTTAGTTCGTTACGAAATGAAGTGACCCTTTTCTGAATAAGCAGATCAAGCTTCTTCAACTCATCATGCAAATGCTCTATGGCGTTTGCATAAGATTCCGATTTACCCTGCTGCTGTTGTTCAGCTCCGATGTCCGCCGCTATATTAGTATTCATGGCGTCACCTCAAAAAAGTAAGTCTTCCTTGAAAGGTGGGATATATCGATACGCAACTGATGGAATCCAGCCTGTAAACCAATCGGTATCGCTACAGTAAATTCATCACCCGAAATTGCAACACCGTCTGATATCTTTTGACCTGAGATAGTGACGTAAGAATTCCACCCATCCAGAGCACTTCCAGCTATCGTGACTATAGTGCCTGCCGGACCATTAAGTGGTGTTATCGTATTAATTTCCGGTGGCATGAAAGGAGCGGAAACATCAGGAATACCTAATTGACTAACACGTGGTGCCATTGCTAGAGATGCATCTGGAGATTGATCAATCTGCACTACGGATACTTCATAGCATACCGATAGTCTGTATGGTTGGGAGAAGGTGCTCCATATCTTAGTTAACTCCTCCATATCCAGCACAGACGGAGTGATTTTTATCTGCTCGTGCGCATCGGTTAGGCCTGAAACAAGGTACCCATTAGGAACGACAGGCATTTCATGTA
Organism: Thiohalomonadaceae bacterium; assembly: GCA_050295975.1. Lineage (GTDB taxonomy): Bacteria > Pseudomonadota > Gammaproteobacteria > Thiohalomonadales > Thiohalomonadaceae > JAPHTQ01. The sequence goes on along the minus strand of JBNKQR010000003.1, from coordinate 15,269 downwards.
GTACGCGCATTGCTTCGCCAAGGATCGCATGTGTGTTTGTATTGCCATTACTCTGATCATTTTTGGCATAGGGCGTCATAATATAGAATAAATTGAGTGTTAACGGTGGCGGCCTAAGCTGCGTAGGGTCATCACTCGCTACCTGCCAATCCATATTGCGCTGATACGGACTTTCCTGAACCTTGTACAAAAACAGATTTACCCTGCCATTTGCCTGACTTTCATCTGGTGCAAGCAAAGTGACATCAACTGCAGGTGTAAGCTGTATTTCGCCTTCCAGAAAGGCCTTCAGCGACTCTCCCACCATACCGATAGCTGTTGATGCACTCATCGAATATCTCTACCGCACATGTCGCCATAACGCTCTTGTAAGATGGCAACGTTGCACAAAGCCTTTTGTTGGCCGACTACTGTGTGGAGCTTTCCCCTGCACCGTTACGACTTCGTGTATTACTGTAGGTCTCTCGGCACTGCTTTTGTGGTTCGTTCCTTCCTCGCGCACTTTGTTGGTGCGTCCCTGTGGTTTTGTCGCTTCCGATTTGCTTTTTCGATACACGACTTTTGGCTCTGTAGACCGAGCCGGCGTTACAGTTTGTTGTATCGATGTAGTCGTATCACGTCGAAAAGTAGGTGTTGTATGCGCTCGTGTCACCTGTCTGGTTGGCGTGCTGTCAGGGGTTGCCCCTGGCAGCTCTGATTTAACCAATGTTGAATTTATCTTTAATGCCGCGTCGACATGCATACGGTTAGTAGCTGGATGTTTCTTGTTAGTAGAAATGTCGACAGTCGATGCAGTGTGAGTTGTGCCTACAGATTTATCGTGATGGTGCGATGGTAACGAATTTTGAGCGACAATATGCTCCGCTAAATCTTTGTATTTATTTGTGTCGGTTTGTTTTACGCGTATATTCGTACGTGCAGGATCTGCGGCAATCCAGTTCATTACTCTTTGCAATTGGCTAGATGAAGTTTTGTTTCCTTCATCATGACTGGTAGCGCTTGAATTAGTAGCTTTGTGTACCTCCTGAATACGCTTCTGTAACGCCTGTGAAGACAATTTATTAATATGTTCAACCTCTGTGCGTTCCCTGACATGCATGTCAGAGTCGCGGTTGTCAATCAATCCCTCCATCACTGCCGTATTTATTGATGAAGGTACGGCAGGTAATGACGCCTCAATAAGAATGTTTGATGCGCGCTCTTCTGTGAAACCATGTTCGTGAGGTAAATGCGATGAATTTTGAGTGATAGTAGGTATTTGTTCAACCGAAATACTACTGCCGGCCTCTTCGTGTGGAGATGTGGCTTGGGCATCCAATGCATGCCCATGACCAGTTATCAAACCTGCATCGTCATTATATGATGCCCACTGTTCTACGAACTCATTGGTGTGACGATAATGAAAGGCACCATGCGCTGACGATTGGTTGGTACGTAACGTACCAGAAGTTGGTAACTGTATTGCCGTCAACGCACTTGCGCTTGATGGGTAATTGAACTGACGCACAGCATTAGCCGCTACACCATGTAATTGTGCTCCATCGGCCTTGCGTATGGTAGCACTGTTAGTATTGCTGTGCGACATCGTTTAATTTCTCGATTTCTTCAGCCAGTGTATCAATATACTGGCGTCTTTTTTGACGCGGCATCGTCATAATTTCCGTCTCACTCCAGTGATAGTGGTAGGCTAGGTAATGGACTTCCTTGCGTAAAACAGTGTCGTTTATTTTTAGCTCACCGAAAAAGAAATCCTGAATATTGAAAGGTGCCGAGAATTCACATCCACACTCAGGACATACGACATCCATCACCATTTCCGTTTCTGGTGTAACTTCCTCTAATTGCTGTTCTATCTCGCGTCTTACAAGCGATGGCAAGGATTGAGTTTGTTCCAATGTCGGCTGTTCGATGTCGCCGATCGTGATAAGGCAGTAACTCAGAAGCTGGCTGAGCGCTTTGGCTTCGTTTGACGACACCATGACAGCTATGGCCTCCTGGTCTGATCCCAGTGGCAGCCTGAAGCGTACATCTCGCTTTGTATGCTCGGAAAGCTGTTGATAGGCCTCATCAGAGAGTTGAAATTTATATTCCAACGGCGTATTTGATTTTGGTACGGGCAGCTGTGACAGATGAAAATCTATATCAACTTTGGCGTTGCACCTGACCATTGGGCACTGCACTATCGCCTGAACTTTTTCGCCAAATGTGACGCCGCGCAGCTTCAATAGCAGATACTGTCGATCAGAAACGGATAATCCTCTGGCATGATCGACTGTAATCGGACATATATCCCCTATTGCTTCAATACATGATGCCAGTACTTCACTCACCAACGCGGCTGCAGATGATGTGCTATCACGAACCGCCAATATCTCCTCTTCTCGCCCGGACAATGGACGATACACTGCTCGTCGGTGAACCGTGCCGGATTCGTCCCGATAGCCAACAGGAAGTTCGCAAATATGACTAATCATGATTGCGTCAAATGACCATGATTATGTTTCTGCCTGCTCGCCTACCGACATGTCACGTTCCCAACCTTCGTTTTGCAAGGTGAGGGTCTGGATCATCACTGAGTTGCCACTGGCATCCAGTTCGGGCAATGCCTGAAACTCAGAAACCCAACAACGGTGAATAATGTAGGAAAGCACCTTAGTGCCTTGAAGATTAAACACATCAAGTACGATCTGGTCTTTACGAAAGTCTTTCAAGGACATAGCGGCATCGCCTTCGAAATTATTAACCAGATTTGCCCAGTCTTCGAACGCGCTGTCATGTGTTACACCAGCTTCAAGTGTAATGGGTTCATACTTGGTCATGCCGGGCATCTTTCGGCTATGTGAAGGATCTCCGCCTTCGCGAAACTCAACAACCTCTGTACTTTTCTTCAGTGCGCCGCATTTACTCAGGCCGGCTACATATTCATTATTCCATTTGACTTTGAATTTAAAGTTTCTGTATGGATCAAAGCGATAACTATTTACAGAAAAACGTGGCATTGAATTACTCCTTTTTCCCTATGTTCAGGAGGTTTGTCCGGCCTTCTGGCTGATCTTGACGACAACAAACTCGGCAGGCTTCAGTGGCGCAAAGCCAATTTGCACATTTACCACACCATTATCGATATCCGCCTGAGTCGTTGTTTCAGAGTCACATTTCACAAAGAATGCTTCACTCGGTGTCGAGCCCTGGAATGCTCCCTGCCTGTAAAGCGTCATCATGAATGCACCAATGTTGAGTCGTAGCTGTGACCAAAGTTCTGTATCGTTCGGTTCGAACACGGCCCACTGAATGCCGCGATAGATACTTACCCGCAACATGATGGCAATACGTCGAACGGGGATATAACGCCACTCAGTATCGCTGGAAATTGTTCGTGCCCCCCAGATCACTCTCCCTGATGCCGCAAACTGACGAATCACGTTGATGTTGTAAGGGTCCGGATTTAGCAATCCCTGTTGTACATCGGTGAAATTCACTACCAGCCCTGTTGCACCAGCTAATCCGGAACCAGTACCTGCGGGTGCTTTCCATACACCGCGTTTGGCATCAGTTTTTGCGTACATACCTGCAACAAAACCGGAAGGAGGTACTGCAATAGGCTCACTGGAGCTTCCTGTGGGATCGAGCATCTTCATCCAGGGCACATAAACCGCCCCGTATGAGTTTTTAGGTGAAATACCTCCGACATAGGTTTGGGCTTCATCAACTGTGTCGATATCCATGCCTGCATCACCGATAAAGAAGCAGTCGCTGAGAGAACGGTTGGCACAATAATTCATACCTTCACCCACCACATTGGTGGAGCCTATGCCGGGTACGGCAACCAGGCTGACATCATCAAGCGCATTCAGTGCCTGTAATGCATCGATGTAAGGTTGATCCGTTGTAACAGGTGTTCCATCCGAGCCTGGTACGGGAGCATTTATGCTGCTCACACCAGTAGCCGGTATGGCATGATCTCCCACCAGATAACGACTTGGTGCACCTGGGTCAGCATTAAAATAGGGTCTGGTAACGGCACCACCCATGACTTCTGTGCCACCATTGAGCGCACCTAGGCGCAGCAATGCAGTGCAGTCGTTGGCTGCATCTGTTGCAGCAGCCACATTGACTGATGAAGCAGCACCGCTGACACCGCAGGTAAGAACCAACTCACCGCTTCCACCGCTGGGAGCACAGGTGAAGTTATTAAATGCGTCAGGGTCGGTTGTACCACGCAGTGGTGTCAGCGCATTGACCTGCGTTTGAATTGCCAGTGCGATGTTTACCGCAGTAGTCAAGTCTGCTACTGCACCGCCATCCACGGCATCCTGCAAATTGATTTCTTGGAAACCGTCGCCATTCAGATTGACACGTAAGCGGGTTCTAGGAGCAGTCAGTGGCACAGTAGGTGCCGCCCCACCGGTGCTAGTACCAGCATTTGCATTGGTGTTGGTGATATCTACTGAAACACGGATGTAGCTTGAATTGCTTGTGGAGGTTGCAACATAGTTGCTCATACCCTCAATCATGGTCAGATTTTCAAACACCTCAAGCGGTGTTGTACTACTTCCCTGATAGACCTCGATATTGAATTCATTGCTTGGGTTACGTGTTCCTTCGGCAACCACGATCTCCAGCTCATTACCCCAGCCCCCCGGGCTAGCTGCGGAAATCGTCATAGTGTCCTGCGGTGCGCCATCCTGATCGGTTAAAGTTATCGTGGCTGTTTCCACATCATCATTGGCCACCCGTACGATGTAACAGATTGCTCCACCATTATTGAAGAACTGATAAACCGCATGTGCCAAATAGCCATCGGAAAGAAAACCACCATACAAATTCTGAAATTCGGTGAAATTGAATATCCGCACAGCTTCACTGATGCTTCCTTTTTCCGCCTGCCCCAGAAACGCAGCAGTCGATGTGCTGGCAGTTGTTATCGGTCTTACACCACTGGAAACTTCTTCAACATATACACCGGGATAAGTAACAGTTGTCATTGGATTCTCCCACTATTCCATGTTAGTCCCTGATTCTACGACTCATGATTTGGAGTCGCTTGCAGTGTCCTTTTTCGCTTTAGGAGCGGCACGCTTTTCAGGCGCAGCTGATTTTTTATTAGTGTCACTATTTCTTACGGATTTCATCTCCAGTAGCACACAGCGCTTCAGCAGCTTTTCTACCATTGAGTTGTTCTTGACCTCTACTTCGCTTAATTCAAGGCGTGCACCGGCTGGAATATGACGATATTCACCGCTATTGCATTGAATGCTGACTAACCTACGGGAAGTGTTTTGATAGGTTTTGGTATTCATCAACGTATACTCTCCTTGTTAATCCAATTCCCAGCACGGCATAATCCGTGCGATCTATGTCAATACACTGAATCTACGCCAATAGTGGAGTGTGTGATGTGAGTGGGTATGTGCTGCAATGAAGTTTGTAATGCGCACGGATGGCGTAAGCAAAAGGCCGTACAGTGCGATTTTAATGGAAATAACTTCTGCGGTGATGAAGGGATGGAAAGGCCAGCTATTGAAATCCGTTTTCTCACTACAAGCTCCACAAATATCCGTTTTGGGGCAAAGTGCAACAGTAAAACTGCACTTCCAAGTACACATGTTTGTATACTTCAGGAAGTATTATGTCAACACAAATTTTGGAGGAATTATCTTTTCTTTTTAATTCTTGTGCTTAAAAAGTTTTGTTAGAAACAAAAATACGATATGTGCGTTAAGTTGATGAAAGAATGGCACTTAGTAGGAAACTCAGTAGGGTGCTCCGGCTAACCATGAGGCTTGTAATCGTGCCCTAACCGTTTATGCCTGAGTTAAAACGTAGGTAATTCCGACCAAGTTACTGGTTGTTGCTCTCAACCAACCCTTCAACTTGTATTCCCAATCTGGCTATCGATAAACTACGGACGTAGTTTCTGGCCCAGATCGTGTAATTCACATTCGCGTAGTTTTTTGACCTCCTGCGAAAGCTTTTCGGGCATTTGTGCTGCTGGTGTACCTTCGCGTACGGAGAAGCGTTCAGAAAATCTGTCTAAAACGGGTCTCAGACAAGGGGGGGCGATTAATCACCCAGAAAAGTACTGCTAGGCTGCCTGGACGGGGATAGTATTGGCGGTACGAATTACCTGATTACGTTCATCAAGATAGACAAGCGCAGGTTTGAAGGTTGCTAACTCCTGCTGGCTCAAGCCAACATAGGTACAGATGATGAGGATGTCACCGGGGGAGGCTTTATGCGCTGCCGCACCATTTACCGAGATCACGCCGGAGCCCTCCTCCGCACGGATTGTATATGTGGTAAAGCGTTCACCGTTGGTCGCATTGTAGATCTGGACCTGTTCATATTCACGTATCCCTGACATCTCAAGCAATTTACCGTCGATAGCGCAGGAGCCCTCATACTCCAACTCCGAGTGGGTTACTCGGGCTCGATGCAATTTGGCTTTGAGCATGGTGAGATGCATACGCGTTTATCCTCTTCAGCTATGACTTTCTTTATTCAAACCGCATAGGCTAGCGATACGGCTCCAGGTCCTACATTCAAACCCGCAGTTGTGCTCATAACCGATTCCAGCACTTCTACTCCTTTGGTGACGGCATAGGCACGAAACTCGCGGATCAATCTGTTCTCACCCATGACCTTCGGATCACCGGCATAGCTCAACACTACCGTATTGGTTTTCAAGCCATCGTCAATCGCGGTAGTGGCAATCTCGATGAGCTTCTCCAGAGCGCTATCGAATCCTCGCGCTGTGGTCAGTGCTCCACTATTACCCCGGTGCATATGAATGACAGGTTTGATGTTAAGAAGTGTTCCCGCCTGATAGCTAAGCCAGCTAACACTTTTTTCCCCTTTTTGTCGGGCACGTTCACGGACGTAGAAAAGGTCATTCGGAACCAGATAGGCATGAATATGATCACTGAACTCATCAGCACGGTGGCAAAGCTCGTTGAAATTCAGGCCGTCCTGCAGCAACCGGACCATCTCATGAACCAGCACCGCCTGGCCGGTAAACATTGTTTTACTGTCATGTACGCGAAGTAATACAGAACCACCAACATCGTCCTCACGACGCCGTTTTATCAATGCATTAATTAGAGGTAACTGTGCTTTGGTGGCATTCTCATAAACTTTACTACGAGTACTTGTTACGGTAACGATTAAGAGACGATCGAAGTGGCTTGCGTATTCAAGCAATGATTCGATGATTTGCACGGTGTTAGGCGGAGCTGTTTCAGCTGCCTGTTTACGGTTTCTGGCATAGCGTTCATAAAAGTCGATAGTAGTGTCTGGATCACGCACATCCAGCAGGTGTTCATTGCCTAGATAGAGATTGATAGGCAGCACCAGTATATTTTGCTGGCTGATATAGTCAGCAGGTAAGTCACATGCTGAGTCAATCACTACTCCTATGCGTTTCATACACTCCCCCTCAAATGTATAGGCTGACTAGAAGAAATTCCCTACCGCCCTACTCTCCCTGTTCACCCAGCATACCTGTCTTTAATTCTTCATCTGCCGGAGCATCGCCCAACCAGATGGCTAGTACAGCGTGTTTGAAATCTTCACCTGCTACTGTGCCGAGCAGTTTGTCGTTTTTGATCACGCGGGTGCCCTGGGAGGGAATGTAATCGATCAGGATACGATCGCCTTTCAATGCGCTTTCCGAGAACAGGGCGTTGAACTGTTTGATACGCTCGTCGAGCTTCACCCGTGAATTCGCTGGCAGGTTCCTTTCAAACCCTTCCTGCCATGCAGCCACCAGTTTCTCGGCTGAAACCTCATCATAGAGAAAATCCATTTGCACCCTGAACGGTCCTGGCTGTGCGAATACCTCGGCAGCATCATGACTTGGTGTCGCCAGATAGAGGGAACCTACATAAACATCGATCCAAAGTTTCTCACGCAGACCCATGCCGTTGAGTTGCAGAACCGTACCGCTGGCGTTGGTGATCTGGTTATCCACCTCGACACCGGCCAGTTCTCCGCCCAGGGCGGATGCACAGGTGGCTATCGATATCACCGCAAACAGAACAAATTTATACATGGTTATCCCCTTGAGTTGTTGCATTATTGACGCTTCACAATAATGCTACCAGCCGAATAGCCAGCGCCAAACGAACAGATCACGCCAATCTCGTTTGGCACCATATCTTTCCTGTGCTTGTGGAAGGCAATAATTGAACCGGCGGAACTAGTATTAGCGTATTCGTTCAGTATTACCGGTGCCTCTTCCGTAGTAGCCTCTCGACCCAGTACTTTTTTCGAAATCAAATGATTCATACTAAGATTGGCCTGGTGCAGCCACATGCGCTTCAGCTCGGACAGTTCGATGGCTTCACCGGCAAGGTGGGTAGCAATCATCTCCGCCACCATAGGTACGACCTCTTTGAAGACCTTACGACCGTTCTGGCAGAACAGTTTGTCTCTAGCGCCTACACCACTCTCATCGCAACGATTGAGGTAGCCGAAGTTATTGCGAATATTGTTGGAAAACTGTGTTTGCAGTCGAGTACTGACGATTTCCCAATTGTCATCGCTTTTACTGCTATCGGCGGCTTCTACCACAATGGCCGTGCAAGCGTCACCAAAAATAAAGTGGCAGTCACGATCCAGCCAGGCCAGTTGGCCAGAAACGAGTTCAGGGTTAACCACCAACACCGCTTTGGCAGAGCCGGATAAAATCGCGTCCCTTGCTGTTTGCAAGGCGAAAGTGGCAGAGGAACACGCCACGTTCATGTCAAAACCGAAGCCTTGAATACCCAAGGCGTTTTGAACTTCGATAGAGATAGCCGGATAGGCCCGCTGTGGATTCGAACAGGCAACAATCACAGCATCGATTTCCGCCGCACTCTTGTTGGCCTGCGCCAGTGCCTCAGTAGCAGCATTCACCGCCATTTCGCATTGTATAGATTGTTCTTCGTTACTGCGCTCCGGAATGGATGGACATAACCGGGAAGGGTCCAGCACACCGGACTTGTTCACCACATAACGCTTTTCTATGCCGGACGCTTTTAAAATGAATTCTTCGCTGGAATAAGCTAGAGGTTCTAGCTTACCTGCGTCTATGGATTGCTTGTTTTCCCGATTGAAGTCGTCCACATATCGATTGAAGGATTCAACCAGTTCGGCGTTACTAATGGTTTCCGGAGGTGTAAACAATCCGGTTCCACTGATGACGACTTTTGTTAGCTGCATAAAGTGCTCCGGTTCTGGCTGATATTGATGTATGACAAAACGGCAGGATGCGGATGAATCGCACCCTGCCTGATCAGTTAGAAGTCCCAGACGACGCCGATGGATGCAATATTCACATCCGAGTCGTAGCTTCCATTCAGCTCATGCCCAAAATTGGTATCGGTCGCACGGATATCCGTCTTGGCGACGAAAAGATGGGCCAGTGCATAATCGACCGTTATCGCCGGAGATACCTTGTATGAAGCCCCTGCAGCAATCCAGGTTCTGTCGTTACCGGGGATTCGCGGTGTCCGATCTTCGGCATTTTTAATCGGTGTCTGGTCGTAAGCAACACCACCGCGCCAGGTCCATTCCGCATTCTGATGGAAGTTGAAACCGACGGAAACCTTATAGGTATCTCTCCAGTTTTCAGGTTGTACCGAGTCATCTTTTAGTGGGTTATCGAACTCGATCCGCAATTCGTCGAAGCTGCTCCAACCGGTCCAGGTGATATCGGCCATCACTTCCCACTCCGGAGCTACCATACTGGTCATACTCAGAGAGAGACTTGCAGGCAAGGTCACAGATGCAGTGGCATCGGTATCTGCTAATACTGAACCAAGGACCGCTTCTGCTGTGGCATTAGGCGCTGTAAAATCCGCTGTCCCAGTCAGTTTCTGTTTAACCTCAGAGCGATAGGCAAGCCCGATGCGCGTCTCCTGACTCAGGTCATAAAGAAGTCCCAGATTGTATCCGTAACTCCAGTTATCACCTTTAACGACGACCTTGCCATCCGTTGCTGCGGTTCCTGGAGTCGCCAAACCCAAACCCGCACATGTTGCACCACCTGCCGCGGCGATACAGGCAGCGCTGTAATCGACTGCGTTGGAGAGTTCAGCACTGGCTTTCATGTAGTTGATACCTGCCCCAAAAGAGAGTTTGTTATTCACTTTATAGGCAAGGGACGGATTGATATTGAGGGTTTGAAGGTCCGAGGTGAGCGCGTGATAGCGACCTTCCCAGCCGCTGTCATAATCGGTTTTTAGACCGAACGGTGCACCGACGCCCAGGCCGAGTACCAACTGGTTATTGAGTTCATGAACGTAGTAAAAGCTGGGAACAAGCGCGCCACTACTGGCATCACCGCTGTTACCGCCACTGATAGGGGCACCACCCAGCAGCGGATTGGTGGTGGCATCACCGGAATATTTAGCAGACGGAACAATGTAGTGTGCTCCCACAACTACCTGGTCTCCATTCAAGCGTGTCATCCCGGCTGGATTGAAGAAGATAGTGGATGCGTCTTCTGCGGATGCTGCACCTCCAGAGATGGCACTACCAACCTGTTTGACGCTCTGCTCGACCAGTGCAAAACCCGATGCACTGGCTTCTCCCATACCAAGTGTCGCGCCAGCAACGAGCAGCGAAGCTATCGCCGGATTAATTCTTTTCTTACCCATATTGTTGTTTCCCCTTTGGTATTGAATTATCGATAAATTCGGTCGCCTGATATCGCTGGATGACCGTTACTGCCAATTGGCGTCGTACGTTTATCTCAATCCAGTACGGCAACCTATTGCTCAACATGGCCAAAACAATCTGGCCATAAAATGATGTTTGCTTGTTTTCATGCAGGACTACCGGCTCAATGTCCCGAGTAAAGTTTTTCTACCGGCGTTTCCAGCTTTTTTATCACCTGGGCGCGCTTTAATTTGTGGGTTGGGGTCATCAGGCCGTTTTCGATTGACCAGGGTTCGAAACTGAGATGGACACGTAATATCCGTGCATAACCAGGGAACATCTTGATCTGTTCTGCAATCCTGGCGAGCAGGGCGTTTTCTACCTCGGGCTGTTGCAATGCGCCAGGCTGTTCTGGGTCGACATCAATGGTGGGTGCAAATTCTTTCCAGTATTCGGGATCAAGAATGCAGATGGCGGAGAGGTATGGCCGCTGCTCGCCGATCACCATCACCTGTTCGATCAGCGGGTCCATGGTGATGGCCATCTCCATATCTGCCGGGGAGACTTTTTCACCATTACTGAGAACGATGATCTCCTTGATGCGTCCGGTGATATAGATGTGTCCTTCGTTGTCGATGCGTACTTTGTCACCTGTATGTAGCCAGCCATCGGCATCGAGGACCCGACCGTTTGCTTCCTGGTTGTTCCAGTAACCGAGCATGATGTTCGGTCCACGTGCCAGCAGTTCGTCGTTTTCTCCGATTTTGACTTCCACACCGTCCAGCACCAAACCAACACTCTCCGGGACATTGTTATCTGGTCGGTTACAGCTGATCACCGGTGAGCTTTCCGTTAGCCCGTAGCCCTGCAGAATTGGCACACCCAGTCCGACAAAGGCCTCCGATATTTTTGGCACCAGGGCCGCGCCACCGCTTACGGCAACACGAATTCGTCCCCCCAGTTTGTCGGTAAGTTTGCGTGCCACCAGACGCTCAAGTAGCGGCCAGGCCAATAGTGAGGGTGTCCAACGGCCACGCCCCTGGAGATTAAGGAAACGTTTCCAGCCAATATCGACAGCAAGTGCAAATAATCGCTTTGCGATCGAGCCCTTTTCGTCCAGTCCCGCCATCACTTTTGCATACACACGTTCGTAAATACGCGGCACACTAATTAGCACTGTAGGGCGAATAATTTGCAGGTCTTCCGCCAGTTGGTTAATTGAGCGGGCGTAGGCGGTGGTCATGCCGACCATAACGGCGAAGTAGTAACCGAGGGTGCGTTCCAGTGTGTGTGAGAGCGGCAGGAACGACAAAGCAATATCCGATTCACCGAGGTCGACCACCCGTGCCCCAGCCTCTGCATTGCTCAACATATTGCGGTGACTCAACATCACCCCTTTTGGAAAGCCGGTGGTGCCTGAGGTGTAGACAATAGATGCCAAGTCGTCTGTTTTGGAGCTGGAAGTGCGTAAAGCCCCGCCCTCTTCTGGTAACCATTCATCAAGCAGCTTCACTCGCGTGTCATTGACAGGACCATCCACTGGTTTAACCAGAACAATTCGTTCTACGTCTGGCATCGCCTGCAGTTCCGTTTCAATACGCCCCCACTCCTCCTGATCGCCGATGACCAGCAGGCGGCTTCCAGAATCACGCAGGATGTAGGAGACATTGCCACCGCGGTCATCCGCATAGATCGGTACGGTAACCAGTCCCAATGCCAGTGCAGCCTGATCGAACATGACCCACTTGGCGCAGTTACGCATCATCACCGCAACACGATCACCCGGTGATAAATTCTCTTGCAGCATGGCATCTTGCCAGCGCGCCACCTGGCTTGCCATTTGCAACCAGCTTATATCCCGCCAGTCTTGTTCATCGGTATCGAAGTAGCGAAAGCCCGGCGCATTGGGAGTGCGTGCTACCCGTCTTTGGAACAAGCCACCCAGAGTGACGGCCTCATCAGCTGAGATAACATTAGACTTCAATCGGGTAGGTTCAGGATGGTTATCCTGCGCCTGCATTGCTTCATTACTATGCATCGGCATCACCAATCCTCAATCTAAAAAGAAATCTGGAAAAAGCTGCCCCTTGGGGTCAATGGCGTAGCGATCAAAATCCGTAACGCCCCCTTCTCGCAGCACTTCATCATCAATGAAGAAGTTGCCCGTGCAGGAACCGCTTTCACGGATCAAAATCGCGTGGGCCGCATCGGCAACAATCTCTGGCTTGCGGCAGTTTTCTGGCTTGACCATTCCCTTCAGCATGGCGACGGCGGCGGTGTAGATCACAGTGCGTGGCCATAGTGCGTTAATCGCCACACCCTGGTCGCGAAACTCCTCCGCCATGCCCAGTACGCAAAGACTCATGCCGTACTTGGCCATGGTGTAAGCGACATGATTCTTGAACCACTTTGGGTTCATGGAGAGCGGTGGTGAAAGGTTGAGGATATGGGGGTTACCTGCCTTAAGCAGATGCGGCAGGCATGCCTGCGAAGTGGCGAATGTGCCGCGGGCATTGACCTGATTCATCAGGTCATAGCGTTTCATCGGTGTTTCCAACGTACCGGTAAGATTAATGGCACTGGCGTTGTTCACCAGGATGTCGATGCCACCAAATTGTTCCACAGTCTGCGCGACCGCAGCGGCGATCTGATCTTCATCGCGAATGTCGGTTTTGATCGCAAGTGCCTTGCCACCAGCCTTTTCGATTTCGATGATAGCTGTATCCAGCGTGCCCGGCAGTTGGGGGTGTGGTGTGTCGGTCTTCGCGGCGATGACGATATTGGCGCCGTCTTGTGCGGCACGCAATGCGATCGCCAAACCAATACCGCGGGTGCCCCCGGTGATAAAGAGGGTTTTCCCCTTCAGGGTGGTCATCTGCTCATCCTCCATCGGCTGCTTTGGCCGCTTGTTATGCGTGGCGTTCAGCGACAAACCACGTTCTTTATTCGCTTTTTCCTGACTTCATGCGGAGTACCTCATCCGGCATGGTTGGGGAGTCTCCCTGATACCCCATGTAATCGAGCAAGCGTTGTGTCGGGATCGAGCCATTGCGATCGAGAAAGAGACCGCGAACGATGGCAACGGAATGTACTCCCCTGGTACTCTCCAGCCGCTGTTCCATGTAGAGCCATTTCTCATCCCACCCCATCAACCGACTCTTAAGACTGAAGCGCTGAAACGGGGACAGCGAACGGCGGAACGTGATATCGATATGTCCCACCACCGGCATCCACTTCTCCTTGCGCATCATCGGTAGCATCCCGGTGCGGAGCAGCAGATCCGTGCGCCCCAGATCCATAAAGCTGAGATAGCGCGCATTGGTCATGTGCATGTTGATATCCAGATCCGTCGGCAGGACCCGGAACTTCAACTCGGAGCTGTCGAGCAGGCCGATGCGCGAGCGGAACAGACCCGTCAGCAGGACCCGCAACATGCGGAAGAACAGATTCACTTCGTCAATCTCCGCAACCCGTCTAAGTGCTTAAAAGGCGTCGTCGTCGAAGGCCATCATCGATTTGCCACCGGCCAGAATCGAACTGAAGAGTCCGCCGCTTTGTGGCAACAGACGCTGCATGTAGAAGCGTGCCGTATCGACCTTTGCCTGATAGAAGCGGGCCTCTTCCCCATCCAGTTTGTCCAGGGAAACTTCGGCCATGCGTGTCCACATGTAGGCCAACGCAGTCAGACCGAACAGGCGCAGATAATCGCTCGATGCGGCGCCGGCCTCGTCGGGATCGGCCATACCGTTCTGGGCGATCCAGGCACTGGCACGTTGCAGACGACCGAAGGCCTTGGCCAGCGGCCCGACGAACTCGGCAAGCTGCTCGTTTGACTGGCGTTCTTCGATATAGGCGGCCACAGGCTGGAAGAAGCGGCGCATGTAACGGCCGAAGTGGGCGGACATTTTGCGTCCCACCAGATCGAGTGCCTGAACGCCGTTGGTGCCTTCGTAGATCTGAGTAATGCGTGCGTCGCGTACGTACTGCTCCATACCGTGTTCGCGGATATAGCCGTGACCGCCGAAGACCTGTACGCCAAGGTTGGCGCAGTCGAAACCGATGTCGGTACCGAAAGCCTTGAACACCGGGATCAGCAGTGCCACCAGATCCTCTGCCGCCTGGGCCTCTGCCTTGTCGGTGGAGCGTTCGTAGACGTCGATCTCACGGGCAATCCAGCTACCCATGGCGCGGATGCCTTCCACATAGGCGCGCTGGGTCAACAACATGCGGCGCACATCTGGATGGACCAGCAGCGAGTCGGCCGGTTTATCGAGCGATTTTGGTCCCTTTAACGCGCGGCCCTGCAGGCGTTCGCGGGCATAGGCCACGGCGCCCTGATAGGCGGCATCACCGATGCCGATCCCCTGCACACCGACACCAAGACGCGCGGTATTCATAAAGGTGAACATCGCCCGCATACCTTTGTTCGGTTGTCCGATCAACCAGCCGCTGGCATCGTCAAAGTTCATCACGCAGGTGGAAGATGCCTTGATCCCCATCTTATGTTCGAGGGCACCACAGCTGACGCCGTTGCCTTGGGCCGTCCGCATCGACGGCCATACAACTCTTCACCCACTTCCCGAATCTTCTCTGCATTTTCCGCCAGTGCCTGTTGCCGCCAGCCGTAG
>JBNKQR010000002.1:0-102877 GCA_050295975.1 Thiohalomonadaceae bacterium | reverse complement strand
ATGGCCGGGAACTGATTCTGCTCGGCTATCTCCTTTAGGAACCCATCGTCTCTTTCGCCCAGGGCCGACTGCAGATTTTGATCGATCAACGCGCCGATATCTTTAGCAGTGGTCCGGATGACGCCCACCAGTTCGCGAACCATGCCCTCTTTTTCGGCAAGCTGCTCGGTGCCGGGTTGCCTGCATTACTGATGGGTTACAGTCGTCGCGAGGCGACGGCGGTGGGGATCGGTATGAGTGCCCGTGGGGCGGTGGAGTTGATCATCGCCGATATCGCCCTGCGTGCTGGCTTGTTTGACCAGCCGCAGCCGGTGCCGGAGATTGTGCAGAACCTCTTCTCCGCCGTGGTCATCATGGCGGTGGTGACGACAGTGTTGGCGCCATTGTTGCTGCGGCCTTTGTTGTCCCGCTGTACTACAGAGGATTGCCCGCCGGCGAAGAAGTAGTCGGATCAGGCTGTGCGTGTACGGCGACCAGGGCGGAAGTAGTTGGTGTTGTCGTAGTAGCTTTCGTCACTGTTGGCAGGGTCCCAGCCGGGCATGCCGAGGATGGGGAAGGGCTGTAGGTCCTGGGGTTGCTGGAATAGCTCGCCCTGTTCGAAGATCGCGGCCAGTTTGTTATCGATCCACTCCAGCCTTCCTTCGCGATCACGTTCGAAATAGTCGCCATCATCCATTAAAAGGATGGTATTGGCAGTCATCCCCAGATAGGGCGCCATCGCCTTTTCAAACATGGCGTGACCGAAAACCACGCAGTCGAAGTGTTTCGCCAGATCACTGCGCCGCTGCCAGAAGAGCTCCTTCCAGCGAAACTCCCGCACCAGTTGTAAAAGAGAATCGTCGTTCGCCACCAACACCGCGCCTCCTTCGTCGAACAGGGAGAGGGTGTTCTCCAGCGGGGTGCGCCGCCCCGGTTCATGATCCACCTCCAGCCGCCGCTTTGCTTTTGGCACATGCAGGGCGTTGATCACCGCCTTGGTGCGGGGATAAACAAACCAGCTTAGAAGCTGAAACAGGTCGTGCCAGTTGCGGGTGCGGGTCTGGATCTCTCCGCTGAGGTAGATGCGTGGGGCGTAGTGTTGTTCAAAGTGATCCGGCCGACCCTCCTGGGGCACCACCTTAAGCGCCGCACCATGATGGGTGCGCAGTGGCTCAGCGCGTTGATCCAGTAGTTGCTGCATCGCCGCCAGCCCCGGCCACTCCTGATAAGCGGCAAAGGTCTCAAGCAGTGGGCGCAGGGGATCAAACAGTGGCACGCCGCGATGAAAATCTGGCCGCCAGGGTACGAGGGCATCAATTCGGGTGTTGGTCTTCACCGGAGCAGGACTCGGCAGATATGGGGAGGCAAACATAGCCGATTCGGTGGTTTGCCGCCAGACTCATCGGGCGGGCGGCGTTGATTTCAGGCACAATACGCCCCATGTCTGAAAGTCAGGAAATTGTTATTTGCGGTCTTGATGGTGTGTTGGCGTTAATCGAGCACCGTCTACACCACCTCTACAACGAAGAGGGGGTGAAACACTGGGACCGCTTTCTCGATGCCTGCGATGAGGACATGCCCAACCTGCCCCTGATCGACCGCCTCAACCTGGCGCGTGACGAGGGGATACCGCTCATCATCATCAGCGGTCGCAATAGTTCGGTGAAAGAGAAGACCGAACAGTGGCTTCGGCGCTGGAACATCGGCTACGACGCGCTCTGGATGCGACCGGCTCGCGACTTTAGCAAAGCGGCGCAACTCAAGGCGTCGATCATCGAGCAACACTACTCCGATAGGGAAATCCGCCGATTTTACGAAAGTGTCCAGCACCTGGACGTGGCGCGCTGGTGCGAGCAACACACCATCCCCTGCACCCTGGTGGGTAACAATCAGGGCAGTGGCACCGATCGGGAACAGCTGGAACTGAAGGTGATCCGCCATGTTTGCGGCCACACGGTGTTGCACCCGTTTTACGGTGATGATGACTACACCTGGGAGGAGCGGGCCTGCCAACTGGCCGATGCCCCATGCCGGGTCTGCCAGGCAGCGGAGCAGGAGAGGGAGCGGGAACAGAAGGCAACTGTCGCCCGTTTGCACGCCGCCGAACGCGGACTACCTCCGCTGGAGGGTTCAGGCAAGCAGGTCGCCTGGGCCGAAACCATCCGCCTCAACGCCTTCGGCGCGGCGGACAAGGTGCTTAAGTGGATCGAGGAGGTTGACGATAAAGCTTCTGAGGAGGACCCGGACCACTGGCATGAGATCAGGTCCGGTGTAGAAAAGGCCGCCGCCTATCTGGAGGAGCAGATCGAGGCGAAGTGGTGGATCGATCACCGTCAGGGGATCATTAACAGTCTTGATGGCGGGAGGGCCCTACTTTCAAGCATTGCACAAGAATTAGGTTATATCTGATTGATTTTATTGTAGCGCTAATTGGCAAAAAGCACTTACATGTTCTATGGTAATAGTTCCTATCTATGACAGGGACGAAGGGAAGGGTATATGACAAGCACATCTACAGCAGTTAGTGATATCAAAGGACAGTTTCAGGTAGTTAAGGTAATTAAAACAACCGCGCCACAGGGAATGGAAGGCAAGGATTGGCATAGCTATATCATCAAGCGAGGGGCAACTGAGATTCTGGGTCAAAAGCCCGGACCTAAGCAGATGGTTATGGAGCACGCAGAGCAGGTTGCGGCTGATCTGAATGCTCGAAGTGGTCTTTCCGCTGGTTCGCCCTACGCAGCACGAGCCAAAAGAGCGTAAAGCACTACTAGTCCAACAAATGAAAAGGCCGGTTTATCCGGCCTTTTTTATTATCCCCGCCAGCTGTACCAGCAGCAGTCCTGCACTCAGTAGTAACAGGCTCCATGAGAAAACCACCAGCGCTTCCGCCATGGTAATACCAAAGAGCAGCACCGGCGTTTCGCCGCACGACTCCCACACAGCAAAGAGTGTCGGGAACCATTGATCCAGGGCGAACCAGGAGGGTAGTCCGAGTTTCATACCGCAACTGCCGAAGAGGGTGCCGCGCTCGGTACCGAGCAGGATTTGCGAGGTGTTTAGCAGGCCGAACATTAGTCCGGTATTGGTCGCGTGAAGCAGTGCGTTGGCTATTGGCTTGCTGCGAAGCCATAAGCCAAGTCCCGCTAGAAGAATCATGGCCATTACCCAGATGCGTGTGTGGATGCAGTAGACGCAGGGACCCAGGTCCAGGCTGTACTGGAAGTAGAGTGCCACCGACTCCATACCCAGACCAAGAACGATCAGGCCAGACCAGTACCAGGGGCTGCGTGCGATGGTGATGAGTTTGTTCAGCATGAGGATATTCGCTGTAAAAAGGGTGGTTTGAGATTACTGGAAACGGGGGTGCTTTCCTATAGCTCCAGCCGTTTCACCGGGGCTTCAAGCCAGGAGTCACTATTTTTCCAGTCGAAACTGGGGTCGTCGACAAACAGTTCTATTTCGTTGCCGTCCGGATCTCGTAGGTAGAGACTCTGACTCACAGTATGGTCGGAGAGACCGTCGATTTCACAGCCGAACTCTTCTGCCCGCTTCAGGCTGCTGCGCAGGGCATCGAGATCGTCGCCCACCTTCCAGCCGACATGATAGAGGCCGAGGCGATGACCGCTGAGCGGACCTGGGGCGTCCCGGACTTCGATTAGTAGGAGTTCGTGATGGCTGCGACCGCTGCTGAAGAGTGCACCGCGGTTGTTGAAGATGCGGCCGACCTCATTCAGCCCGACCACGTCGCGATAGAAGGCACCGCTCTTTTCCACATCTTTAACGTAGAAAACCACATGTCCCAGTTCCGCCATGGTGTACTCCAGTTAAGGTGGGTATGGGATAAGTGTAGTGCTGCCGTCAGGTTTTGGCTGTCGCCTTGCCACGGAGGGGAGTGATCAGGCCTTCCAGGCCACCTTTGCGGATCTCCAGCGCCAGTTGTAACAGCTCGCCCAGTTTGCCGTCGGGAAAGCCCTCCTTTTCAAACCAGAGCAGGTACTCTTCGGGAAGGTCGATGAGCACTTTTCCCTTGTACTTGCCGAAGGGCATGCTCATGTTGGCGAGTTTTATCAGATCTTCCTTCTCCAGCATCGTTACTTGTGCCACTCCATTTTGGATGCGGGGAAGACCAGCCGGGCGCCGCTGAAGAGAAAGCGTTGTTGCGGTGCGGCGTGGAAACGGTAGCTGCTGCGGCGCTGAATACGCTGGGTATGCTGACTCCCGCCACGCAGGGAGAAGTGGCCGGCGTCGAATTCCTGGGTTGCCGCTTCCGGATCGTTAGGTTCCAGATAGCCGGTGTAGCGGTGGAACGGATTGCTGCACCACTCCCAGGCGCGACCAATATGGTTGATTGCCTTGCTGCGTACCGCAACCTCCCACTGGTATTCATGCTGCACCGCGGCCCCTTCGTATTCACCAGCAAGGCTGGAGACCCAGTTGGCGTAGGCCAACGCTTCGTGTCGGCTGATGCCGGTCACCGCTTCGCCAACCAGAAGCTCAAACGGACCGTGTAGACCAACCCCGTACCAGCTACCCAGATCATCCTGGCGCCAATGGTGGGGGTGGTTGCCATGCTGCTGTTTCCACTCCCAACCCTCGATCTCCCACAGGCTCTGATCGCTGTAACCGCCCGCCTGCATAAAGCCGAGCCAGGCACTGTTGCTGACCGGAAAATGATCGATACGATAGGAATCGAGCTCGATCACATTAGGTGGCAGCTCATTATCGGTGGCGGTGGGGGCCTGTTTGTTGCCAATGCGGTAGTGGCCCTTGTGGATGTCGGCGTGATCAACAGAGGGTTTGTTCACATAGAGCGGGGTGGTGACGTGGAATGTCTGTGGCCGTTGCAGTTGTCGCTCGGTCAGCTGTGCCAGCATCATTTCCAGCAGCACCGCCTGGGTCTGGAGGATGCGTGGAAGCAGGCGCTCTGAGGCAACGAGTGAGTGCTGCGGCAGCTGTTCCGGGTTGGCCAGCAGCATCAGGTTGCGCTCTTGTTGGGCGAGTGCCCAGTTGATCAGGTGTTCCCGCGGTGGAAGCTGTTTGATGATCTCACTGTCCGGCGAAATGTCGATTCCGAAAAGGTGGCGTACCCGGCCGGTGAGCCTGTCATCTTCCATCACTATCTTGCGCAGCCAGTAACTCTCCACGTAGGCACAGCGACCAAACAGCCAGGCCAGTGGCGGCAAATCGGGGTGGAAGCGGCGGTAGCAGTCCTCTTCTGGAACCGAGTTAAACAGGTGTGTCAGCATCTGATGCAAAGAGCTGAGTTGGCCAAGCAACTGCGGGGTTTCGATTTGCATGTGGGCTATTCCTGCCGCTAGGAAGTTGTTGAAATATAAAGACAACTTCTTTTGGTTTCCGGATACTGCGCCTGTTGCTCCAGGGTGGGGGGATGCGATTTCTGCGTCTTACTGGAACTCCTTTACCTTGCCACGCAGGGTCTTCTGCTTACTGTGACGGGTTTTGCTTTCCAGTCGTTTTTGCTGCGAGGAGCGGGTCGGTTTTGTCGGCTTGCGTGCCTTGCGGTTGACCGCGACGCTGCGGATCAATGTGACCAGTCGTTCCTGTGCATCGTCCCGGTTTTTCTCCTGGGTGCGGAAGCGCTGTGCCTTGATTACGATCACCCCATCTGAGGAGATGCGTGAGTCACGCAGAGCCAGCAAACGTTCTTTGTAGAACTCCGGCAGAGAGGAGGCACGGATGTCGAAACGCAGGTGGATGGCGCTGGAGACCTTGTTAACGTTCTGGCCGCCGGCACCCTGGGCGCGGATTGCAGTGAGTTCGATCTCGTTATCGGGGAGGCTGACGTTATTGGATATGGTGAGCATAGTGAGTTACTCGACGCTGTAGCGTACCCCGACGATGAGATAGGTGGCCGGACCGTGGGGGGTCTCCACGCTTACCTCATCATCAATGTGCTTTTTCATCAGAGCGAGGGCCATCGGTGAGTCCATGCTGATCCAGCTCCTGGCTGGATCGAACTCGTCCGGACCTACGATGCGGTGGGTGAATTCCTTTCCGTCGTTATCCTCCAGCGTTACCCAGGCGCCAAAGAAGACCTGCTCTGGGTCGGTGGGGGCGGTCCGAACCACGGTTAGTTCCGGCAGACGCTTTTGCAGATAACGGATGCGGCGGTCGATCCCGGCCAGCTCCTTCTTGCGATAGATGTACTCGGCATTCTCCGAGCGATCCCCTTCGGCGGCAGCAGCAGAGAGCGCTCGTGTTACCTCCTTACGTCTCTGCCACAGGCCATTGAGTTCCGCCTGCAGGGCATCGTAGCCATCACCGGTGATGTAGGGGGATTTTTTCGGTTGTGGTGGGCGCCAGCGTGACATGGGATCGAATATCTGAAAAATGGGGTATTAGTATAACAAGGGGAGCGATACCGCCACGCAGAAAAAAGCCGGGCATCTGCCCGGCTTTCTGCTTGGAATCACTTTCTTTTGCGCTGTTAGTGGATTAGTACCTTGGCCTCTGACCAGGGATGGCCAGAGCCGTGGATTTTGGAGCGAATACCCGCCTCCTTGAAGCGATCAAAGCCGCGTGACTTGTCGCCCCAGATCTCCAGTACATTGTCACTCTTTACCAGACGGAAATGTCCGCTACCGGTAACGCCAACTTCACGTGGGTCGACGTAGAGGGTTTTTTCATCAACCCAGCGATGCGGCACACCGTGGTCGGCAAGGAAATAGGCCAACATCTGGTTGTGGAAGCGGTGCAGCGATTTGGCCGAGAAGAGCAGATACTCTTTGCCCTGCCAGAACAGTTGCACGAACTTTCCCTGAATTTCATTTTCCTGGTCCAGCTGTTTCACTGGTGGATAACTCTCAATAATGCATGCGCACATGACTAACTCCTCCTTGCTCCGTACTGCTTACTGCTGGGGGTGGTCGTTCTTTTTCACCGACCTTGAGTGTGAAGATAGAGGCTGAAGGAAAAATTAAACGGGGACTGGTTGGCAAAAAACCCTGCACTAAGCTGGGAAAAGTGGGCACTGGTTAGCAAAACTGTGCGATAGGCGCTAGGGGACGCCATTTCAGAGGGGTAAGTGGTGGCCACTCAGCGCACTGAATCAGGGGAGGAGGATGGTTCAGTACGCATCGCGACCGTGGGGAAGTAGCAAATAAATACTCAGGAGCGTGGTTGTCCGAACAGCAGAGTGATCAGTTCCCGTCCAGATTTTCCACTGTCACTGGCGATGGTTTGCAGGGTTGTGGTGTTGTCTGCAACGGTGAAGCCTTTTGTCTCAAGCATCTGGTGCAGTTCATCTGTATCACGTGACTGTAACTGGGCTACCAGGCTGAGCGGCGCCGCTTCGATGGTCTTGATCGCTGCCTTCATCGGATTACCGCCCTCTTCATGGCCGGAGGCCACCATGAAAACCAGGCTGCCGGTCAGTATCGAAGCCATGATGGTGCGGGGCAGACCCAGGGAGAAGTAGCGTTTAAAGGATGCCCAGTTGACCTTGACGTGCAGCAGGGCGCCAATAATGAAAGCAAGACCGATCCATTCATGGGCCTCCTTGATCAGACCTTCGCCGAAGTGAAGGAATAGCATTGCACCGGATACACCGGTGAAGAAGAAGGTGCCGATGGTGATCGGAGTAGACCAGCTCCGGGTTTTGCTAGTAGAGGTTTTTGCCATGTCGCTTCTCCAGGGGGGGTGATTAAAAGTCATGACAAATTGTGGGGGAAAGGATTGCAAATTTGGGTAGCGCCAAGGTAAAGAAATGCAAGGATGGCAATAGCCAAATATTTGTTCGAACGCATTGAATTTTCAGGGTTAATAGTCTTCTATTATACAGAGCACCATATTGATAAGCGTTTCAAAAGAAATACTAGGGCCAGGGAGTACATGGAGTTTTGGCATTACCCCGATGGGGTCCCCGCATTTGTGAGTGGGTTACAGAGCAGCTCCTCTTCTATCGCATACCCCTGGTTTTAAAGCGCAACAGTTGAGATTGCGATATTGCCATCTCAATTCCAGGGAACAGGCAGCGATGAACAATTATGACCAGCCCATTCTGATTGTCAGCGATAATGAAAGTGAGCTCGAAGAGATCAGGCTTCACCTAAATAACGGTTACACACAGGTTCACGGCGTCTTGAAAGAGGACGACGCGATTCGCATTTTCGATGCAAAAAAGCCAGCGTTATTGCTATTGGCTTTTAACAGTCTTCACAAAGCAGAAACGTTCTATCTGAAACTCTTTCATGCTTGTGAACATATCTACGATATCCCACATCAGGTAATTGTCTTCGTTACACGCAGTGAGCTGGAGCGTGCCTACGAACTGTGTCTGCGTGAGATACTCCATAGTTTTGTTATTGTTCGTCCGCTATTGAGTGAGCATTTCTTACGTCTTGCTGTGACACACGCGCTGGAGAAGCGTGAAGCAAAAATCACAATCAAGCACGGTTACAAATTAATGCAGCGGCTCGCAGCGCACGTGGAAAGCATGCGTGAGGAATTTGACCAGTTAGTAAGAGAGAATAAGGTTTTTCGCGAACAACAACATAGTGAGCAAAGAGGTCTGGTTGCTTCAATCAATTCCCGTCTTGGAATCTTTCGTGACAGCTTAATGGGTCCTGATATGCAGGAGGTTGTTACGGTGCATGACTTCGAGGCTCTGCACAGGGAGTTTGAGCGGGTTCGTGAAGGTGGGATTGTTGAGCAGCTTGAGCGTCATCATGCAAAGATCGATAAAGCGATGGATGGCTGGACCGGTAATCTGGAGAAGCACCTGACGTTGCTGGAGAGAACTTCCGTTGATGTGAAGAAAGTGAAGGAAACTCAGCTGTTACAGATACTGGTGATTGATGACGATGATATTCAGCGGAGCATGCTTACTTCCGTTCTTGAAGAGTCTGGCTATAAAGTATTCCAGGCTGCTAACGGCAATGAGGGGATGGGCATGTTACTGTCCAAAGGACCAGATCTGGTGTTGCTCGACTATGAGATGCCCGGTCTGGATGGTGTTAGTTTGCTGAGAAAGATGCGAATGAGTCCTCAACTAAAGGACCTGCCGGTAATCATGCTAACCGGTCACCGTGAAAAGGATGTAGTGAAACGCTGTCTGGATAATGGTGCAAATGGCTATCTGGTAAAACCGGTACGTGTAGAGCGTTTGCATGAACACCTGGGTCACTTTCTTCCCAGGCCTGAGCCGGTGCATGCGGATTCCACTATTAACAGTTGATATTCAGTCAGTGCCTTCCCTGTGGCGTTGTTGTCGTTGATTGCCCGTTGGACTGCCATTGCAGGGTTCGGCAGTGCGAGTCAGCTTAGGTAGCCCTTTCTGTCCACTTCGAGTGAAATCCTTCTCCAGTGATTCCGCCGTATCTGAGGCCGAGATGGCCAGCGTTTCAATCATTCCCTGATGTAAAAGCGTAAACAGTCGAGGCAGGTGGATTTGATGGGTCTGTCCTGTCTGCTGATAGAGCCAGTCACTCAACTGCAGGAAACGAGAGAAAGGGGTATTACCGAGAATCAATGGCAGGCTGGTGGGGAAGCGACCGTTATTGGCGATCAGGTCCCAGTAACGGGCAAAGCGATTGAGCCGTTGCATCTCGGTGAAGGAGATCCGATCTGTTTGCAGAATGTTATAGGGCGGTGTTGGCTGAAAGCGCAGGCCGAAGCTTTCAGTGTGACGGGCGATGGGTACACCACGTAGCCGCTTGAGAATTCCTACCTGGATCTCATGGGGATTGAGCGCCACCAGCCGATCAAACCCGCGGCCGAAACCTGCCATATCCTCACCAGGTAGACCGATGATCAGATCCGCATGCAGGTGGGCGTGACTCTCCTCGTGTAGCCAAC
Source organism: Thiohalomonadaceae bacterium (assembly GCA_050295975.1). Taxonomy (GTDB): domain Bacteria; phylum Pseudomonadota; class Gammaproteobacteria; order Thiohalomonadales; family Thiohalomonadaceae; genus JAPHTQ01. The sequence goes on along the minus strand of JBNKQR010000002.1, from coordinate 93,079 downwards.
GCAAATTGGTTTCGGTTTTATGGGTGTCCTGTTTGCGGCTGATCAGTTTCTGCACTTCCGGGTCAAAGGTCTGCACACCGATCTCGAATTGCAGGCTACCAGGAGGAAAGCGCTGGATGGTTTGTCGGAGGGAGTCGGGAAGATGATCAGGGATCAGTTCAAAATGGAGAAACAGATCTTCATCAAGCCGCTCGAGGAAAAACTCCAGAAGACGATTGCATTGCTCCGGCTTGAGATTAAAGCTGCGGTCGACAAATTTGAAGCGGCGCAGGCCGCGTTGATAGAGCGCATCCATCTCTGCCAGAAAACGATCCTGATCGAAGGGCACGGCAGTTTTGTCCAACGCCGAAAGGCAGAACTCACACTTAAAGGGACAACCGCGGGAGGCCTCCACATAGATGGTGCGCTGCTGCAGATCCTCATCGCTGAAAAAGCGATAGGGGAGTTGTAGCTCATCCAGTTTGAACGGAGAAGGAGTGATGATCTTCTCCGTTGGCCGATCTTTGTTGAGTAGTTGCCGACATAGATCGGCGAAAGCGAGATCCCCCTGACCCGGGATCACATAATCGGCCAGATCAACGATACGCTGTTGATCCTGTTCGTAACTCACCTCAGGGCCACCGAGAATAATCGTGACCTCCGGGCGCAGCGCTTTGAGGATCGCCACTAGCTCTTCGCTCTCTTTGGCGTTCCAGATGTAGACACCGAGGCCGATGATGGCAGGCTCCTCCGCCAGCAGCTGTTCGGCGACCTCAATAGGACGCTGCTTGATGGTGAATTCCAGCAGTTTTGTCTTACTCTCCAGTTCACCCATATTGGCTAGCAGGTAGCGCATCCCCAGCGAGGCGTGGATGTAGCGGGCGTTAAGGGTGGCAAGGAGGATGCGGCTCATAACCGCAAGCGTATCAGAATCACGGGGTGCAGGCGCTTGACAACATAGGCTGGTCGGGCGAGGGTGCGGCCTTTGAAAACAGGGCAGCAGAGTAGTGGCGATAGTCTGGCAGAAGACCGAGGGTGAAAACCGTTATGAGGTGCGGCGCGCAGGTAACAGCCTGCGGCTCTACACGAATGGCGTCTTTCATAGCCAGTACAATCCGAAGCAACCGGTCACCGGTAATGTCTGGGATCTGTTGATGCTGCCGGCCTTCTTTCGCCCGCAGCAGATTCGGCGGGTGCTGGTAATGGGGGTCGGCGGTGGTGCGGTGATCCGCCAGCTCAACCACTTCCTCACGCCCGATTTGATCGTCGGGGTAGAGCTCAACCCGGTACACCTTGAGGTAGCACGGGATCATTTCGGTGTGGCGGCGGAGAATGTTGAACTACATGAGGCGGATGCGATCTGGTGGCTGCGCCAGTACCGGGGCGAGCGCTTCGATCTGATCATCGAAGACCTCTATAGCGACAACAACGGTGAACCGGAGCGGGTGATCGCTGCCGACGGGCCGTGGATGCGACGCCTGCTGAAGCACCTTACACCGGGTGGCGCACTGGTGATCAACTTTGGTTCGGCAAAGGAGCTGAGGGGGGCGGCCTGGTTTAGTGATAGTTCCCTGCAAGGAAAACTCCCAACTGCTTTCAAACTAACCACACCGCTGTATGAGAACGCCATCGGCGCCTTCCTGCGTTTCGAGGCAGAGAGCAGTGAATTGCGTAACAATCTGGCTCATTGGCCAGAGCTGGATCAGGCGCGACAAAGCTGTCGTCTCAATTACGCCATGCGCCGGTTGAAGGCGGAGTAGTGCTTTGCCCTTGTGATTGTCATGATTAATACCTATCTTTTCCCCTGCCGAAATAACCGAACTCCCCCAATGTCTGCTGTAAAAGATCCCCTACACCAAAGTATCAGTGAGCAGCGCCAGGCGCTGACCTCGATGATGAAGCAGCCGCTGCTGCAATTGGCACAGAAGTGTGTCGCTGACTGGCAGGAGCGGGAGAGGCTGGACGCCCTGCTGCTGGCGTCACTGTGCGACATCCCCTACTGCAAATACCTCTATGCGCTGGACTCCCTCGGGGTGCAGATCAGCAGCAATATCAGTGCTGAGGGATTGATCGAAGGCGATTTTGGGCGTGATCGATCCCATCGTCCCTATATGGAGCAGGTCAAGGTGGGCACCACCTTCATGCTCTCCGAGGCCTATATCAGTCTGCGCGCACGCCGCCCTTCGTTGACCGCGCTCACCACCGTTTTTGATGAGGATGACAACCTGCTGGGGTATGTGGGCGCTGACTTCGATCTGCGTGACCTGCCGCTGACCCGCGAGCTCTACGACGAGCCCACCGCCTGGTTGCAGATTAAGGGCGACCCGGCGATCCGCGGGACTGTGTTCCACCAGACCCGCAGCGAAAGCCGTATGGACCAGCATGTCGATGAGGTGCTGGGATTGCTAGAGGAGCTCATCCTGGAGCACGGGATCTTCCACGCCAAGCTGCACTTCTCCAGTAGTCGTGCCACGGTCTGGCTGACCGATGACCCCTACCGCTATCGCTTGCTCGATATCGCCATGCTGATCGATCCAGATATCTGTCTCGCCTATCCGCGTCGTCCCTGGCCCGAAGGGGCGGTGATCCCACCGGAGAGGGTACGTGAGGTACTCGACGGCCTGCGCGAGCTGCGATTTATGGACGAGATGTTCTACCTTCGTGCCGGAGCGCTGAATATATTCAATGGAATGGTCAGCCTCACCTTCTCCTGTGACGGCTCCCACTACATTCCCTGGGAGGAGTTTCTCAATCGGGAGCACGCGTTCTGGGCGGCACAGGTTACCGCGAACTGAAAAAAAGCCGGGAGATCCCGGCTTTGTTTGCGATCCTAGCCATCGCCGTCTGGCTCAGGGCCGACCGGCCATAGCTGCGAAGCACTGGCCATACAGTTGGCATGAAATGCCTCACGTTCGGCGCCCTGCAGATTGCTTTGCTCCGACCATTGCGTGCACTGTTGGTTATAGAAGGCCACGACTCTGGGGTCAGTTTCATCCATTGCATCCTGCGGCCACTGAAGCTCAGCCGCCTGTGTGGTAGCAGTAAGGCCAAGCAGGACCAATACAACCCACGTTTTTTTGCTCATCGACTCCTCCGAACGAACTTTTGTTATAACGGCGAATGCCGCGAGAAGAGTGTGCATCAGGGGTAAAGCAAGTAAATCAATAAAAAAACGTGGTAAGGATGAAGGAATTTTATCGATATGTAGGTGTGAAGACGCTTATAAAAAGCCACACTGGACTACAGGTTTTATAGGATTATTCCTACATCATGTAATCCAACACGGGTATATGCTTTCGTCAGTGCCGCAGGGAGTGGCACGAAGGAGTACCCCTTAGGGGGCTAGGCAAAGGAATGTCGAGGGCCACGGAGGGCCTATTCTTTCATACCCCAAACGAAGACAGGCGCAAGCCTGTCTTTTTTTATGCCCAGGGAGCGGCTCATCTCATTTCCCACGGTGCGTTCTTTGGCGTGCCGAGGCCTATCCGGTGTATCCTCGCTAACAATTATCAATCAGGAGAAAGATCCCATGAGCGAGGGTAACGATCCCCGTCCAGCACTCCCACCGCAGCTCTTCTGGCGCATACTAGTCGCCGGAAACCTGACCACCCTGGTGGTGCTGACCCTGGTCGCCAATTACGCGACCCCCGTGATTTTTATGCCTGAGGCGGGCGTCTGGCTGTTTCTCGCCGGATTAGCTGCGATGGCGCCTGCGATACTCTACCAGCGAAACCTGACACGCCGGGAGCAGCAGCGTTCCCCTGGCTCCATCAGCGCAAACGCCCGCGCCGTGGAGCAGCTTAAGCAGGTGGTGGTGGGTGTTGGTCTGGCGGAACTGCCGGGACTCCTCGGTATCGCCTACTACCTCTTCAGTCACGACAAGGCGGGTATCGCCCTGCTGATGGTTGCCACGGCGGCACTGACCTGGCAGGCAAAACCCAGCGACTGATCGACTAAGCTTGTTGAACAAACCGGGAGCGAAAACCCGGACAACAGGGAGGGGTCAAAATGAAACATATCCTGTGGACTCTATTGACGCTCTTCGCCTTTACCACGGCGCAAGCCGCCGTGGTTGGCAAAGAGGTCAGCTACCACGCTGGTGATACCCTGCTCAAGGGTTACATCGCCTACGACGACAGCATCAAAGGCAAGCGCCCCGGCATCCTGGTGGTGCACGAATGGTGGGGTCACAACGCCTACGCCCGTCACCGTGCCGATATGCTGGCGGCACTGGGCTACACCGCCCTGGCAGTGGACATGTACGGCGACGGTAAGCAGGCCAATCACCCTGATGACGCGGGGAAGTTTGCCGGGGCGGTGCGAAAGAATATGCCCCAGGCGGAAGCGCGCTTTCGTGCGGCGATGAAGCTGCTGCACAAACACCCCACCACGGATAAACAGAAGACAGCCGCCATCGGTTACTGCTTTGGCGGCGGTATCGTGCTGGAGATGGCGCGACGCGGCGTGCCGCTGGCTGGGGTCGCCAGCTTCCACGGTAGTCTGGGTACCGCCGAGCCGGCGCAGAAGGGCGGGGTCAAGGCGAAGGTTCTGGTGTTGAACGGTGCCGCCGATCCCTTCACCAAACCAGAACAGATCACGGCATTTAAACAGGAGATGACGGGTGCTGGAGTGGACTACCGGTTTATTGACTATCCCGATGCAAAGCACGCCTTTACCAATCCCCAGGCCGATGAATACGGCAAGCGGTTTAATCTGCCACTCGCCTATAACGCCGAGGCGGACAAGGCGTCCTGGGCAGAGATGCGGCGCTTCCTCAAACAGCTCTTCGGGAAATAGTCATGGCGGCCTGCCGTGCCCTGCTAATGTTGGCTTTGTCGCTTTTATCTGTCGGCGCGATGGCAGAAACCGGGTTGCAGGCCATGTTCGATGGTGCTGCATTTGAGCAACCGGTGTTCATGCTGCAGGGACCGGCTGGTAGTGAATGGTATGTGGTCGAACGGGGTGGCCGGATCATTGTTCTGAAAGCGGACGGCAGCGGGCGGCGTACCCTTCTTGACCTACGTGACAAGGTCGATTCCGGGCCGATGGAGGCGGGTTTGTTGGGTCTGGCCTTCCATCCTAAATTTGCCGAAAACGGACGTCTCTTTCTCTCCTATACCCGTGATGGTTCACCGTTAACCTCGGTGCTGGCCGAATACCACAGCCCTGATGGTGGGCGGAGCATCGAGCTTGCCAGCAAAAGGGTGCTGTTGGAGACGCCACAGCCCTATCGCAATCACAACGGTGGACACATCGCCTTCGGGCCGGACGGCTATCTCTATTACGGTCTGGGTGACGGCGGCTCTGGGGGTGATCCCCGGGGTAACGGACAGAATCCCGAAACCCTGCTCGGGGCACTACTGCGTCTGGATGTGGACGGTAAGCGGCCCTACGCCACTCCTGCGGACAATCCTTTCGCTAAAGGCGGTGGTCGCGGGGAGATCTACGCATGGGGGCTGCGTAATCCCTGGCGCTGGAGCTTCGACCGACAAAACGGAAAGCTGTGGCTCGGTGACGTAGGTCAGGATCAGTGGGAAGAGATCGATCTGGTTGGTGCCGGGGATAATCTGGGCTGGAACCAGTGGGAGGGGCTGCATTGTTATCGCCGGGGTTGCCGGGTTGAGGGTGTGGTGATGCCGCGCACCGAGTATGGCCACGATAAAGGCTGTTCTGTCACCGGCGGTTATGTTTATCGTGGAAAGGCGATGCCCGAACTGTTTGGTCACTATCTCTACGGTGACTTTTGCAGCGGTACAGTCTGGGCCCTGGAGAGCGGAGATTTCCGTGCCAAACCTCGCGTAATCCTGCAAAGTGATAAACAGATCTCCTCCTTTGCCGAAGGGCGCGATGGCGAGCTCTACTTGCTCGATTTCGGCTCGGGGCGTATTTTTCAGATTAGTGGCGAATAAATGAAGGTTACTCATGAGTGAGAAAATGTACGACGTGCTGTTCACCGGCAAGCTGGTGGAAGGTGCAGCGATAGACAAGGTGAAGGCCAACGTCGCCCAGTTGTTCAAGACCGATGTAGCGAAGATCGAGCGTCTCTTTATCGGGATGCCGGTGATGATCAAGCAGGGCGTGACCGAAGAGACCGCACTCAAGTACATGATGGCACTGAAGAAGGCCGGCGCAATCTGCGAAGCAAAAGAGCGTGATGCTGGTGCTCCCGTTGCCCCACCACCAGCCGCACAGCCAAAAGCAGCCCCACCCGCAGCAGCCCCTGCTTCTGAAGCTGCTGCATCGCCCCCGCAGCAGGCAAGACCAGCTGCAACACCCTTACCGAGCGCAGGATCCACACCGGCAGCAGCCAAAGCACCCAATGAAAAGAGTTCGGTGGAGATCGCCGCAGGTGAGGATGGCGAAACCCGTTTCGTATTGAAGGAGGCACCGAAGGATCTGGGCGAACTGGCCAATGCCCGTCTGGATGAGCCGGGTACCCGGATAGTCGAACCGGAAGAGGTGCCGCCGCCCCAGATCGATACCAGCGGAATCAGTCTGGACCAGTCTGAGGCTGACTTGGTCGAGCATGAGGAGCCGCCACCATTGGAGCTGGACCTCAGTGGCATGCAACTCGATGAGCCGGGTGCACGCATTAGTGAAGAGGAAGCCGTTCCGGAGCTGGAAGTGGATCTCAGTGGTCTGACCCTGGACGAACCTGGCGCCATTCTGGTGGAGCCGGAAGAGCCAGAGGAGCCTGAGATCGATACCAGCCATTTAAAGCTGGGCGATTAACAGGCACACGCCTTGAAATAGCGGCAGACCGCCGCGATTAGCTATAATTGCCATCCAACCTCTGTAGAGAACTTCCGGAAACAAACTTGCCCTATTCAGTGAAACAACAGGTCGCCCGTATCGAGGCGGCGAATCTTGCGCCGTTGCTCAAGGGCGGCATGATGGGACTTGAAAAGGAGAGCCTGCGGGTTGACCCTGACGGGGTGATCGCCCAGACGCCACACCCGGGGGTCCTCGGCGCGCCACTCACCCATCCCTACATTACGACCGATTACTCCGAGGCATTGCTGGAGTTCATCACTCCACCGTTTCATGCGGCGAGTGATGCCCTGATCTATTTGCGTGACCTGCAACAGTTTGTCTTCAACCGTCTCGACAAGGAGTTCCTCTGGGCTGCCAGCATGCCCTGTGTGGTGGCGGGTGAGTCGAGTATTCCCGTTGCCCGCTATGGTGAATCTAATGCTGGCAAGATGAAGACGATCTACCGTGTTGGTCTAGGTCACCGCTATGGTCGAGTGATGCAGGTGATCGCCGGGATGCATTTTAATTACTCCTTTAGCGACGCCTTCTGGCAGGCGCTACAGCAGTTGGAAGGAGATGATCGCAATCTGCAGGATTACAAATCGGATCGTTACTTCGATCTGTTGCGCAACCTGCAACGTCTCGGCTGGCTAATCCCATATCTGTTTGGCGCATCACCGGCGGTATGCAAATCTTTCCTTAATGGTAAAGAGAGTAACCTCGAAGCGTACGACGAATATACCTATTACGAACCCTATGCCACCTCACTACGCATGGGCGACATCGGTTACCAGAACAACAAAGAGAGCGAGAGCGGCATCAAGGCCAACTATGATGATCTGGAAAGTTATATCGCCAGCCTCTCTTGCGCCATTAGTAAACCCTATCCCGCCTATGAAGCAATCGGCGTCAAGGTTGATGGTGAATACCGCCAGCTCAATGCCAACATTCTGCAGATCGAAAACGAGTACTACAGTACCGTGCGCCCCAAGCAGTTACTTAAGGGCTACGAGAAACCAACCCTGGCGTTACAAAAGCGTGGCGTACGCTATGTTGAACTGCGTTCACTGGATGTAAATCCTTTTGAGCCGATGGGTCTGAGTGAAGCACAACTTCATTTCCTTGAAACGTTGATGCTCTATTGTCTGTTGCAGGATAGCCCTGCGATTAGTGCGCAGGAACGCATCGAGATCGATCAAAACGAAATGCTCGCAGCCCACCGGGGGCGTGAACCGGAACTGAGACTGAGTCGTTGTGGCAAAGCAATTACGCTGAACGAATGGGCGCTGGAGATTTGCGATGCAATGATCGATGTCGCTGAATTACTCGACCACAATACCAGCAAGCACCCCTATCGGCAGGCGTTGGCACGCCAACGTCGCCTGGTTGAAAATCCAGACCTGACTCCATCAGCACGGGTATTGGCAGAGATGCGCAACGGCAAAGAGAGCTTCTTTGAATTCGCCCGGCGTAAATCGCTGGAGCAGCAGTGGTACTTTGCCGAGCTACCGGTCGACTTCGAGCGGGAACAGACTCTGGTGGAACTGGCTGCACGCTCAATACAGAAACAGAAAGAGATTGAAGCGGCGGATAAGATCAACTTCGATCAATTTCTGCAGGACTACTTCAATCAGTCCTGAGTTTTTCTCAAAGTTTGTTGAGCTGTATACAAGCCCCGTATTTTCCTTGAATACAATGATGGTTTCATCAAACTATAAGTTCTGAATCTGCAGTATTGTACTTTCTCGCATTGTTGGCATTGATAACGATAAAGCCTTCGTGGCCATACTCGTCGATATTCCCCTCTTTCCGAGTCTCATCCTGGTCTACGATGGCCTGTTAAATCAGTTTGGTGTTACCTCCTTTATGTTGAAGGTATCGAAATGTGAGAAACGGCTATCAGGCGAGATATATATTTAAGCATGGTTTATTTATCGATATGGTGGTATCGAAGAGAGAAAGATTGATCATGTGCTTATGGTGCTGTTGTTCTATTGGGGCGGAAAGTCCGGTGGCAATAGTCACACTGTTCGACCAGGTCGTCGATGGCATCATTTAGCCCATCCATGCGCTCTTTGTTCGCAATCGTACGGATCTCTTTTGCCTTCTTACCCAAGTCGATTGCCTGACGCTCAAAGACAACCATTTGCATGACCGATAATCTAGGTCCATTCCTATCATCAGGCAGGGCGAGGACTCTTCCTGACATGGCTTCGACACCATCTGCAAGTTGAAGTGCTTGACGACGACGTTCATCGGTATTCTTGGCGTTTCCACCTGGCACATACACTGTCTGGTAGAGGGTGTTCATGAACGTTTTGAGGCGTTTGCTCTCTATTCTGTGACGGTCGGATGCTCTTTCATTCGAAAGTTGTTGCGGCTCCCAGGAATTAGGATCGCTACTACAGCTGGTCAGAAGGAGAAGTGCCAGGATTGCGACCCAACTTCCTTGGGGATGAGAGTGGTAGTCCTTACGCAGTCGCGGCGACATTTTAATAGCTCCTATATTTCATATGTATTTGTGTGACCAGGGAACAGGTATTAGCCATACAAGTGTAATCACATCATACTGGCTCGTGAGCACCTCATAGAGGTCGTAACGAAAGGCTAGCAGAAGAATATGTCGTAGCAAGCAGTAACCGTAAAAAACACAGCCAGTTCTGCAGGACTATTTTAAGTAGGAATAGCTATCTACTTCAGCGGGAGATAAATATCGGTGATCAATTCATGCTCCGGCGTCTCAGGGATCAGGTTGAGGTAGTGAAAGAAGATTGGGAAGTCACGCAACTCTTCACCACTTTCAGGTAACCAGTCGCGGTAGAGATAGTAGGCGACTTCATCGATACGTTCGTGTGAACCATGATGACGCACACGCGCGACTCGACCGCCGGGAATGGTTTTATTAACTACACCTTGCAGATTTTCCGGTATCGGTTCATCTACCTCACCACAGATATCGAAACGAAATTGTGATGCTTCGGTGGTATTAGGATCATCATAGGCGATACCGAATGTGTCACTGCTCTTTACCGGCGATAGTCCGGTGGATTTACGCCAGTCGATAAAGACCTTCACAGAGTCATTAAGTAAAGCAGGATTGCCGCGGTGCTCTTTGACCGCCACTCGGGTTTCGTCAAATTCGACGATTTCTACATTCATCATTCTTCCCCTTGATCGTTTCTGAAATTGATACTTTTCGGTCCATGGCAGCCATGCTGGCTGTTTACGGAATTGAGAAGGGGACTGGCCAAAGGCCTTTTTGAACGCGCGGGAAAATGATTCCGGATTCTCGAAACCGGCCTGTAGAGCGATGTCGATCACTCGAACATGTGACTCAAAAACGAGTCGATATGATGCCCGCTTAAGACGAAGTAACTGAACATAGTGGAATACATTAACACCGGTATAAACAGAAAACTGTCGGTGAAAATGGTACTTGGAAAAATTTGCAACACTGCTCAGTTGTTCAACGCTTAATGGTTCATCAAGGTGTCTGTCGATGTAATCGAGCACCTTGTCGAATCGCTTTGCGTACACACTTTTTGCTGCCCCGTTCACTGCCTCTCCTTCTCAACGGGAACAACTTTGCCTGAGCATGGGTTTCGTTTCCTGACAGGTATTGCTGTGTTGCTTGTGTTTAGATGTCGAGCTGAAAGCCCTTTTCACGGAATAGGGTCAGCGCCGCATCGGTAACGGTGGGGTCGTACAGCACGCCACGGTTATCCTGAATCTCCTTCAAAGCGGCCTCTAAGCCCAGGCCTGGACGGTAAGGGCGGTGCGATGCCATCGCTTCGATGACGTCAGCTACAGCCAGGATCCTCGCTTCCAGCAGAATTTCATCTCCGTGGAGCCCTTGGGGATAACCTGAACCATTCATGCGTTCATGATGCTGGCGTACCATCTCGGCGATGGGCCAGGGAAAATCAATGGTTTTGAGGATGTCATAGCCTGTCTCTGGGTGTTGCTTGATCAGGGAAAATTCCACATCGCTAAGCCGCCCCGGGCGGCTGAGGATCTCGGATGGGATATGGATCTTACCTACATCATGTACCACCGCGGCAAGATTAATGCCTTCAATTTGCTGCTGCGGCAGGTTGAGTTCATGGGCAATGGCATCAGCGATATGTTCAACGCGCTTCTGGTGACCGGCAGTGTAAGGGTCACGTAATTCGACCATGGCAGCGACAGCCGAGACGGTCTCCAACAGGTTTTTCTGTAGCCTGTTTTCGCTCTCCTTCAGCGAGTGGGTGCGTGCATCCACCACCTCTTCCAGATGATTTCGCAGGTTGTAGAGCTCCAGGTGGGTGCGTACTCGCGCCAGCAGCTCTTCACGCTGAAATGGCTTGGTGACATAGTCCACGCCACCGATATCAAAACCCTTAAGTTTGTCCTGCATTTCGGAAAGAGCGCTGACGAAGATAACCGGCACATCAACTAACGGGGGTTCCTGCTTCAGACGACGGCAGACCTCGAACCCATCCATGCCCGGCATATTGACGTCAAGCAGGATCAAGTGTGGTGGTTGTGCGATGGCAGCCTTTAAAGCCAGTTCACCATTAATCGCGGAACGTACAGAATAGCCCTCACCGCTGAGGATATCGGTGAGCAGGCGTAACGATGCCGGGGTATCATCAACGGCGAGAATGTAGTTGGTACTGGCAGTGGCCATAGTGTCTCTCAATGCGTGTGGGTGGTGGCTATTCCCCGGCCACGGTTTTTAGTGCTTCCAGAATACTAGGATAGTCGAACTCGTCGGTTCGTTGTAATAGGGCGCGGCCCAATTCGTTGTCGACAGCGCTGATATGGTTGATTGCAGCAAGAATGCGCTCACGATCCAGGGATTCTACGGCGTTGCGCAGCTCGTCGCGTAGCTCTCCAGAAATAGTAGCCAGTTTCGTCGGTGTAAGCAGTGTGGGAGCCAGCAGGGGTTCAGCGATAGCCTCGCGGTAGGTAAATTTAACGCCCAGTTGCTGCGCCAGACTGTCATAGATTTCATTGAACTGGAAAGGCTTGCGGATGTAATCATCCATACCCGCCTCTAGCAGTTCCGGTTGCTGCTCCTTAAACACCGAGGCAGTAACGGCTACGATCTTCACCTTCTTGCCACCACGCATTTTTCGGATACGCCGGGTGGCTTCGACGCCGTCGATGACAGGCATACGTCGGTCCATCCAGATCAGATCTGGATGCCACTCTTTGAATATCTGTACGCACTCCTCACCGTTATTGGCAATTTTCACTTCCATACCGATGTCGGTCATTAACTTTTCAAGTAGTAACTGGTTGTCGTGCTGGTCTTCGGCAATAAGGATGCGGTAGGAAGGCTGACCAGGCGCGAGCCCTGTTACATCACCCTGATATTTCTCACCCAACTGGATGATTTCTGACTCTTCGGCAACTTCTAAGGGCAATTCAACACAGAAGATAGAGCCCTTACCCGGAGTACTCTCCAGTGCAACTGTGCCTTTCATCAGTTGAACGAACTGGCGAACAATAGAGAGACCAAGTCCGGTACCACCATGACTTGTCCCTTCAGGGAGTTGCACAAACGGTTTAAACAGGCGCTGCCCGTCCTCCTTACTAATACCAGGGCCGGTATCTGAGACCTCAATCAACAGATGCTGCTGCTTGTTCTCTTTGGTGCAAAGGCGAATGGTCACTCCGCCTTTTTCGGTGAATTTCACCGCGTTGCTGACGAGGTTAACCAGAATCTGGCGTAAGCGTGCCTCGTCACCCTTGATGTAACGCGGGAATTCAGAAGCCTGGTCAAGTTCCAGCTCCAGCCCTTTCTGTTGTGCACGTAGTCGCATCATGTCGGCGACTTCACGTACCATGCCCTGCAGGTCGAAGGTCGTGCTCTCCAGTTGCAGTTTGCCGGCCTCGATCTTGGCGATCTCCAGCACGTCGTTAATCAGTTTGAGCAGGTGCTCACCACTGTGGTTAATGATGTCGAGGGTTTCGTGCTGGTTGGTACTCAGGTTCTCATCCTGCTGCATCACCTGGGAAAAACCGAGTATCGCGTTGAGCGGTGTGCGCAGTTCGTGGCTCATGTTAGCAAGGAACAGGCTTTTGGCCTTGCTTGCTGCTTCTGCCGCATCGCGTGCCAGTCGCAACTCATCGGTGCGCTCATGCACTACATCTTCAAGGTGGTTACGATAGCGCTGGAGTTCTTCCTCTTTCTGTTTCTGCTCGGTGATATCTCTAACGATTGAAGCGACACCGATCGCATTACCGTCTTTGTCTCGTAAAGTGGTATTGAACCACTCACAGATGACGGTGTGATCATCCTTGGTGACGTTCTCGTTTACACTATGTGTGCCTCTAGTCTGACTCATCAGCTCACGGAAAATGCCGTCAGCCAGGTCGTGAACCTGAGGCGGCAAGATTAACTCTTTTGCATGACGGCCAAGTGCTTCTTCCCGGGTGTAACCAAAAATCTTTTCGCAGGCGGCATTCCAATCCGTTGCACAGAAATTTTCATCCCATACCAGGAACCCCAGAGGGGACTGATCCGCATGTAGGCGAAGTCGTTGCTCTGACTGCAGCAGCTTATCCTCGGTGCGTTTGCGTCCGGCGATTTCCCAGGCCAGATCGGCAATCAATGACACAGCCTCGATATCATTCTGCGTATAATTGGTCGGCTTATTGCCTACCCCAAGAATCGCAACGATCTTGTCACCGCGAAATACCGGCGTTACCAGTTCGCGGATTACCTGCGCGTGTCCTTCTGGCATCCCTTTGCGGTGAGGAAGTGATTCGTAGTCGTTATGGACGACCGTCTTGCGTTCGCGCACGCAGTCTACCCATACACCGGCGTCCGCGATTGGATAGTGCAGGCCTTCCCCTTCCGCCTTGCAGAATTTCGTCTTGGTTTGGGCAGACCAGGCCTGCAGAGTGAGGGTTATCTGATCATCATCGACGAAATGGTAGAAGCCGATAAGGCTGTCGGTCAGCTTCTCGGCCAGGTTGAGTGTCTCTTCCAGCAGCTCATCCAACGAGTGGGTCAATGCGAATTGAATCAGGTGTAGTCGTGCCGCATTGATCGCTTCATTGCGTTTGCGCTCGGTAATGTCAGGAAAGGTAACAAAGCCTGCAACCAGATTACCTTCACTGTCGTAAATGGGAGAACCGGTTACCATCTCCCACTTACGGCTGCCATCTTTCCTGATAACCTGTAATTCAAGATTTTTCGTTATCTCACCATGTAACGCCCTGGCGAGTGGCAGATCGTCGGCGGACATGGGATTGCCCTCAGCGTCGTAATCCTGCCATGGTTGTTTCATCTCCTGGAGCTTGACACCGGGAACAAGCGTTGGTTCGTCCCATGTGTGCAGGAAATCGGCGCAAGCCTTGTTGAAGATCAGCTCTCCTGTCGGTTTTGCCAGTGCCATAGGTACTGGTGACTGTTCGACTACACCTTCGAAGAGCAGGCGGGCATCAAGCAACTCTTTTTCCACACGCTTGCGTTCGGTGATGTCTTCGATGGTAAAGACTACAGCTTCGATCTCGTCCTGCGCATCAAAAATTGGAGCGCCATTGACCGATAGCAGCACGCGGCGACCATCCGGCCAGGTGATCGCATGCTGGACATCGAATACCGGCTCACGTGCCGCCATCACGCGACTGAATGGTTGCGCCTCGTCTGGCATAGGTTCACCGTCGATGGTTGTCGCATGCCACTCAGGTGCGTTGTAGCTGCGCTGGGTGATCGCTTCCTTGTTCAATCCCAGGATCTTTTCTGCCTGAGGATTGGCGAAGGTGATCTGTCCCTCTCGATTTACCATCGCGATGCCGACCGGGCTGGTTACCATGATGCGGTTCAGTAACGCCTGCTCGTGACGCAATGCATCTGCGGCGAGTTTACGTTCAGTGATGTCAGTCACCATGGAGAGCGCACCGCGATATTGGTTGTCATCAAAAATGGGTGTGGCTGATATCAGTGCCCACAGGATTGAACCATCTTTACGGATCAGGCGACGCTCGTAGGTCTCGGCATAATTTTGATGACGGCGTGTCAGTTTCTGTTGATGATCAGGCAGGTCCTCTTGCAGCATAAAGTCAGTGACATGGTGGTCCTGTAATTCTTCCAGCGTGTAACCAAGCATTTTCGCCAGATGAGCGTTAAGGAAAACGACCTCCGCATGTTCATCCAGAATCAGGATGCCCTCATTGGCCGTATCCACGATGCGACGGTATTTCGCCTCGCTTTCAACCAGATCGCGCTGTATCAGCATGCTGGTCAGGCCGTCGGTGAGCCGGCGGGCGATCTCCTGGAATTGCACCTCCTCATCATGGGTCCAGACACGCGCATCCGAGCATTGCTGAATGCCGAACTCCCAGGGCTTTCCGGTTTTTGGGGACAGTGCGATGGCCATGAAAGATTTGAAGCCGTAGCGTTCAGAGGTTGAGGCTGGAACAGGGTGAGTTGTTCCAGGACCAAATTGGAGCGCGCCAGAACTTTGCAGGAGTAATTTCTGCGTCTTTGTTATTTCTGTATCTTTCGGGATATTTGTGCCGCTTGTACTCACGCCTGGGAATTCAGGACGGGCGCGTCCCATCGGTAAAGAAAATGACTCTGCGGAGGGATCACAGGGGTAGAGCAAATAGGTGCGGTCGCAATCAAAGATGTCGAGTACTTCGTCGAGTACCTTACCCATCATTGTCTCCAGATCGTTTGCGCTCTGGATGGCACGGTTGATCCGGTCCATGTTGGCAAGAGATAGAGTCCGAATTCGCTGTGCTTCTTCGGCCTGTTTTTGTTGCGTGATGTCACTGGCAATCATCATCACTGTTGCAACCTTGCCATCAAGACCAAATTCGGGCACGAAACGTATATGGGCCCAACGGATATCGCCGTCTGGACGATGAAAGGTAAACTCATCGGTCTGCTCAGATGCTGTATCGATCGTTTGTCTGATAGCATCCATATAGCGTTCCGGTTCATTCAGGGGTGAAACCGTCGTGGGAGTATTACCAAGCACCTGATCAGGTGATGCTTCAAACAGATTCTGCAGTGCCGGGTTGATGTAGATGCGCTTTAAATTCAGGTCGTAGCGTGCGATGAAGTCGGGTGAGTGTTCAACCAGGGTGCGGAACAGTTGTTCGCTGGATGCGAGTTTTGATTCCGCCTGCTTCATTTTTGTAATGTCCGTGAGCATGGAAAAGGAGCCACGGAACTGGCCATCTTCAAATATAGGTGTCGCCGATATCAGCATCCAGACATCGCTTCCATTCCGATGGAGCAGACGACGCTCATAGACATCAGAAATGTTTTTCCGTCGTTCCTCCATCCTGCGTGCATGATCGAGTGCATCTTCTTCGGTCATAAATTCAGTGACCGGGTGATTTATCAGCTCGGCTGCGCTATAGCCCAACATTTGGGCCATATGTTCGTTGATGAAGGTGGTAACGAAATTTTCATCCTGAATCCAGATGCCTTCGTTGGCGGTATCGAACATCCGCTGGTATTTCGCCTCGCTTTCGCGCAGATCACGTAATGTCAGCAGGCTGCTCAGTCCATCTGTAAGCCGACGGCCGATCTCCATTAGCAACTGCTCTTCTGCTTCTGTCCAGATACGGGCGTAGGAGCACTGGTGAAGGCCCAATTGCCACGGCTTGCCTGTTTTGGGAAAAAGAGCCATGGCCATGAACGATTTAATGCTGTAGATCTCTTCGCCAGCTTCGGGCAGGGGCCTGTCTGTTCCTGGGCCAAACTTGACGACTCCGGGCGTCCTCAGCATTAATTCGAACATCGCCGCTACATCCTGATCCATGGGTATCTCCAGACCCATTGACCCCAGTCCAGGATAGTCCGGATTTGTCCTCTCCATCGGGCTCGTCCAGGTGGCGGCATCGGGATCGCAGGGGTAGGCGAGAACGGCGCGGTCACAGTCGAAGATGGATAACGTTTCGTCGAGAACGTTACCCATCATGGTTTCGATATCTTCGGCACCCTGTATAGCGCGGTTGATTCGATCCAGTTTGGCGAGGAAATCAGTATGAAGCTGGCGTTCCTGCTCAGCTTGCTTGAGCGTGGTGATGTCTCGTCCGATAGCGAGTACGCCAGATACTTCACCCTCAGTGTCATATTCGGCGGTAAAGCGGATAAGATTGCTACGCGGTTCGTCTTGAGCATTCGGCACAGTCAGTTCCAAGTCACTTGACTCACCGTTTTGCAGTACCTGTCGGATGTGCCTTTCGTACTCCGCGCTGACTTCAGGGTCGCCGAAGCCGAGCTCTGTTGGCGTCTTGCCGAGGGCCAGCTCTGCATCGAAAGGCAGGGTCTGCGCCATCATGGGGTTGTAGTAAATGAGGCGGCATTGCCGGTCATAACGGATGATATTATCAGGGGAATTCTCTACCAGGCTGCGGAACTGCCGTTCGCTCGCAGCCAGCGCCGCCTCTGCCCGCTTGCGTTCGGTAATGTCGCGGCCGATGGAGAGTACGCCGCTTACCTCGCCCTGCTCGTCGCGCTCAACGACAGTGCGTATTTGATGAACAATCGGTCCCTTGCCCGGAACGGGCATACTAAATTCAATTTCTCCGTTCTCGCCGCTGGCAAGGGCGGCATCCACGGCTTGTGCGCCGACTTCGTAACTCCCATCGGGATATATTTCGCGGATGCGTTTACCGAACATTCTCGCGGCATCAGTACCCAGAGTTTTTTCGAGCGCCGGGCTGATGTAAACGACCCTTCCTTCCCGATCGTGACGAACGATGTTGTCCGGCAGACTCTCCGCCAACGAACGAAATTCATGTTCGCGCTTCTGAAGTTCACGTGTTCTCTCCTCGATCGTGTTGTCGAGCGTCCGGTTCAGCGCACGCAGATCCTGGAGCAGGACAATGTTGTCGATTCGTGCTGCGGTCATTTCCACCACACGATGGAGCATGTCGGAGAGCCGTGGGAAATGGTTCTCCGTCCGGTCATCCGCGAACAGGAACAGGTTCGCAGTTGAATGTCGGCTGACAAAGGGGATGCAGCATACTGACGTGGGTTTGAAAAAGCCGGACGCAAGCTTGATGGATAGACCGGCGCACTCCCGGACACCGCTGTCCGGGAGAAATTCGCCGTCGGCAATATCCTGCAAAAGGGCATCGGGCAATACGATGGCACGATTGATCAACTCTTCGTCGCTGAAAGAGAGGTAGGACTTGATCACAACCGCCTCGTTGCCGGTCAGCGAACAACAGGCACAGAAGGGGATGTCTTTGAGCACGGATATCCGCTCCAGACAGCGCTCCAGCACCTGCCCGACCTCGTCCGCCGTGCCGATCTGCTCGGCGATCATGCCAAGTAGCAGCGTGTCCTCGGCGCGTTCAGCCAGTTCATCATTCTCGATTTGCAGGATACGGTTGTTTTCTTCCAGCTCCCGTATCTTCCGATCAATATCATCCGGCTGCGGCATGTCCCCCCCCGAAGAACGCGATCAGTTCCTGCGCGATGCGTTCCGGTTCGTCTTCCTGGATGAAATGTCCGCCGGTGGCGATATGCACCAGTCGGCTTCCCGGAACTTCGCGATGCAACCTCTCGGCGATGGCAGCGCCCAGGTAGCGGTCGGCATCTCCCCGGATAATCAGCAGCGGGACCGCGAGTTCGCGCAGATCGCTCTCGATTTCCATAAGGTTGTGGTTGTCGAGGCATTTGGCGAAATGCAGAAAAGCCTTACGTCCCTCGGTCGTTTTCATGGGCGCAGAAAAAAGCTCCATCAGTTCGTCGGTCATGCGTTCCTTGTGGTACAGCCCCCGTTTCACCACGAGCTTGAATGTGCCCAGATCGAAAGAGGCCATCATGAAAAACCGCAACACGGGTGTACGCAGCGCGGTGATCGGCTGAACCGGCCAGAAATCGTATGCCACTGAGTTGATTACCGTCAGGTCAAGCAGCATTTCGGGGTGCTTCACGGCGAAAATCTGCCCCATGCCGCCACCCAGGTCGTGGCCCACGAAATGAAATTTCCCGAGTCCCAGTTTGGTCACGAATTCATGCAGCCTTTCTGCGTGATCCTTGATCGCGTAGGAAACATCCAGCGGCTTGTCCGAATCACCGCAACCGAGCAGGTCGACCGCAATGACGTCATATTTTTTCGACAGGAGCGGAATAATTTTTCGCCAGATGAAGGAATAGGTCGTGATCCCGTGAACCAGCAGGACAGGCTCGCCTTTCCCCTCCCGGTGATAGACCATGGAGTGTCCAGAGATCGTCAGCGTTTCTTTCTTCAACGTCATCTCTCATCCTTACTATCGTGTAGTAGCAGTGCCCTCTGGATCGTCACATATCAAGAAGCTAACCCACGTATCACAACAAAAAGCGACGCCCCCAATTCATGGCTTAGTTTGATTCAGCGCATCGAGTATTGTTGGGTAGTCAAATTCATCGACCATACGGGAGAGGATCACTGCCAGCTCAGGGTTGTTGACACCTACCTGGATGATGGCATCAGAGATATGGCTGCTGTGTAGACTCTCCAGTGCGAGTTGAAGGCGCCCACGCAGCTCCGGATCCACAGTCGCCAGCATTGCTGGGGTGAGTGGTTGGGTGGGCCTGGGAGCGGAGACATCATCAGCGTAAAGGTAGTGCAGGCCAAGATGCTGCGCCATACAGTCGTATAATTCCTCAAAGCGGTAGGGTTTATTAACGAAATCGTCCATCCCGGCGTCGACCAGTTCCTGCCGCTGTTCAGACAGAACCGAAGCGGTGACCGCAACGATCTTTACCTTGTCACCACCTGGCAGAGCGCGAATACGGCGAGTGGCCTCGACCCCATCCAGTACCGGCATGCGTCGGTCCATCCAGATCAGGTCTGGCTTCCACTGCTGAAAAATATCGACACATTGCTTGCCGTTCTCCGCCACTTTAATTTCCAGTCCCAGCTCATTCATCAGACGGCTCAGCAAAAGCTGGTTATCGCGTTGGTCTTCGGCGATCAGGATGCGGTAGGCAGGCTGTCCTGGCGCAAGACCGATCACCTTGCCGCTCGCCCCATTCTCGAATTGCGAGATGTCATTTTCGTCGACCGCATCCAGTGGCAGATCGATACGGAACAGGGTGCCTTTGCCGGGTTCGCTTTCGACATCGATCTGTCCGCCCATCAATTCCACAAACTGGCGGGTGATGGCCAGGCCCAGGCCAGTGCCCTGACGAGAGGCGTCTTCGCTCAACTGTACGAAGGGTTTAAAGATATGATCCAGCTCGTTGGCATTGATTCCGGGTCCGGTGTCTTCGACCTCAATCAGTAGATGTGTATGGTTATTATTTCGAACCTTGAGGCGCACGGTGACGCCACCGTGTTCGGTAAACTTTACGGCATTACTCAACAGGTTGAGCAGGATCTGACGCAGGCGCCCCTCATCACCTTTTATAAAGCGGGGAAATTTTGATGACTGATCGAGCTTTAACTCGAGCCCCTTTTCCATACAGCGGATCTGCATCAGCTCCACAACATCCCGAACCAGATTACCGAGATCAAAGGGCGAGTGAGAGAGCTGCAGATGGCCCGCTTCGATCTTTGCCATCTCCAGCACATCGTTGATCAGTTGCAGCAGGTGTTCGCCGCTACGATTGATGATGCTGAGGGTTTCACGTTGCCCGCCATCCAGGTGAGAGTCGTCGCTTAATATGCGGGAGAAGCCGAGGATCGCGTTGAGTGGTGTGCGCAATTCATGGCTCATGTTGGCAAGGAAGACACTCTTGGCACGGTTGGCCGTTTCCGCTGCATCACGCGCCAGCATCAGTTCTGCCGTGCGCTGTTGTACCTCATCTTCGAGATGGTTTTTGTAGCGTTCCAGCTCCTGTTCCCGCAGCTTCTGTTCTGTGATGTCCTGGTGGGTACCGACGCGCTTGATTTCATTGCCCTCGGCATCATTGATACGGCGCCAGCGGTTGTGGATCCAGTGGATTTCGCCATCGGCACGGACAATGCGGAACTCATGTTCGTTTTCCATTCTGCCAGCGGCAGACTCCTCCATGGCTTTCAGCATCACTGGCAGGTCATCGGGATGAAGGTACTTCATGCCCAACTCTGTGGTGACCGGTTGCGGTTCGATACCGATGATGCGAAAGAACTCGTCCGACCAGTAAATCTCTCCGGTGACCATGTCGTGCCACCAGTTGCCAATGTGGGCGATGGACTGTGCTTCCAGTAGTAGGTCCTGTTTCTCTTGTAGCTCCTTCTCCGCCTGTGTGCGTGCGTGGAGTAGGTGAATGCGATCGAGAGTTACCGCCAGATGGCTCGAGACGGCAGTGAGATAGGTCCTCTCATGTTCGGAAGGTACACGGACACCCTCATCGCCGAAGGTGCCCATGCCGATACAGCCAAGATGTCGGTCAAAGAAGATAATCGGCGCATTGATAATGGTGCGGTTGCCCAGTTTTTCGACGATCTCCTTGTTGGTGCGCGGATCGGTACGTGCATCTTCGACCACCACAATATCCTTCGCCGCAGCGATCTCCTCCAGCATTGGATCGCCGGGAATGGTGAGCCGGAGGGTCGACTCATCGGTCATGATGGATTCAGAGGTGCTACCGTCTGCGGCTAGCGGAACAGCGTAGGAGAGATCATCGGAGAAGAGGTAGACCCACACAGTTGGGTAGCCGATGGTGGCGTTGATTTCATGCTGGGCGGCACTAAGGACTTCGTTGTAACTCTGTGCCGATTCAAGCGCCCTGGAGAGTCGTACCAGCGACTGGCTGTGTCGGTACAACTCCTGTAACTCGGTTTCTGGTTTTCGGTTACTGGTTTTGCTTTTTGCCATCTATATCCGCCTCAGGGACAACATCCCCATCCGGGTCTGGCCGGGGGGTGGATTCCTCGTATTGGCTATCCCTGCCCAGAACGGGTGCCGGGTTCTATTCGGGTTTATACCCTGATAGTAGCAGTGTTTTTAGCACTACGATGGTTAGGAATTTAGTCAGGAATACCATGTCCAGCAGTGCCCTGTTTGCGTATTTCGGTGAAGTCCCACCATGGACGTGGATCACCCCCATTCATGAAATCGACAATGGAGAGAAACACATCGATCACGCAGGGGTCGTGCCGGGCACCAGTTTTGCGACACAGGGTGGCGTAGAGATCGAAGGCATCGCGACCAACCAGCTGTTCTGGCGAATGAATTCCGATCAGTTGCAGATCGGCGGCCATCGCCTTGCCGATATTGGGCAGGTCTGTCAGCGCACGCACCTGGTCGCGTTGTACCTTGCGGGGATTCATAGCCCATGGTGACGCTTCAGATACACGTTGGGCAAGTCCATATCTTCTACACTTTACCTCTGGAGTTGCCGATAACCGCGAATGACGACGAAGGAAGGTCGCAAACGATAATGAGAATGGAGCAAAAACGAACCGTCGTAGGGTTGCTACTGGCTTTGCTGCTGGCGGCTGGGTTTTGTCGTGCAGAGACGGCCACACTGGATCTAACAGCGACCGAACAGCAGTGGCTGACGGAACACCCACAGATTGAGATCGGGGTAATGAACGCCTGGCCACCGATGGATTTTGTGGACGATAAGGGGCGTTCTGTCGGTATCGGTGCTGACTTCGTACGCGCCATGAACCGACGTCTCGGTGGTGTATTGAAGCTTCATCCTGGAAGCTGGGATGACATCTATGCGGCAGTGAAAAAGAAGCAGCTGCCAGCCCTGATCGGTATTACCCCCCACCCGGAACGGCAGAAGGATTTTCTCTTTACCGATCCCTATCTCTCCATCCCTTACGTAATTATCGCCCGCCGCGGCACTCCCTATACCGAGAGCATTGCCAAACTGCGTGGCAGACGCGTGGCGCTGGAGAAGGATTTTGTCATGACCCGCATCATGGCAGAGAAATACCCGGACATTACGGTGAAGGAGTATGCCACGACCAGCGACGCCCTGGACGCGGTGGCCAAGGGGGCGGCGGATGCCTATGTCGGCAACCGGGCGGTGGCACTCTATTTAATAGAGCATGAACTGATCTCCAACCTGCAGATTCAGGGCAAGATCAACGACATCGCCTCGGTCAACGCCATCGGTGTGCGTAAGGACTGGCCGATCCTGCAGGGGATTTTGCAGAAGGCGCTGGTCGATATCGGCCAGCGGGAGCGCAGCGCCATCCTTGGCAAGTGGGTACATCCCGAGGGGCTGGTGGCAAACAGCCAAGCCCTGAAACTGAGCAACAAAGAACAGGCGTGGCTCAAGGCCCATCCGGTGATTCGCCTCGGCCTCGACCCGGCGTGGGAGCCGATTGAGTTTATCGATGACAAAGGGGAATACCGCGGTATCTCCGCCGCCATCATGCAGCGTCTGGCCCGAATGCTGGATTTGACGTTGCAATACGATCCGCAACTGAGCTGGGCCCAGGCGGTGGAGCGGGCGAAGCGTGGCGAAATCGATGTGATGCCTGCGCTCAATCCCTCACCCCAGCGAGGAGAGTTCCTCAACTTCAGCAAACCCTATCTCCATTTCCCGTTCATGATCTTTACCCGCAAGGATGCACCGTTGATCACAGAGATGGCGGACCTTGAGGGGATGCGCATTGCGGTGGAGCGCAACTACGTCACGCGGGAGTATCTGGAGCGTGATTATCCGGCGCTGCATCAGGTGCTGAGCGACGGAACCCCCGAGGCGCTGGAATGGGTTAGCACCGGTCGGGCAGATGCCTACGTGGGCAATCTGACCATGGGCAGCTACCTCATCGACAAGCTGGGGCTGGGCAACCTCAAGGTGGCGGCGCCCGCGCCCTATAGCAACGACCTGACCATAGGGGTACGTAAGGATTGGCCGGAACTGGTGCCGATCCTCAACAAGGCGCTGGCAACCATCAGTGAGGACGAGCGTCGGGCGATCCGTCAGGAGTCGCTGGCGATTCGCTACGACGTAGAGGTCAACTACGCCCTGCTCTGGAAAGTCATGGCGGGGGCCGCCGTACTGCTGCTACTGACCCTGTTGTGGCTGGCGCAGACCAAGCGGCAGAAGATGGTGCTGGCGAAGGCCAAGGCTGAGGCGGAGCAGGCCAACCGCTTCAAGAGCTACTTCCTGGCCAACATGAGCCACGAGATCCGCACCCCAATGAACGCCATCATGGGCTTCAGTTATCTGGCGCTACAGACTGAACTGAGCACCCGCCAGTACCACTACGTGGACAAGATCCACGCCTCGGCCCAGGCGCTGCTGGGGGTAATCAACGACATCCTCGACTTCTCCCGCATTGAGGCGGGCAAACTGGAGATCGAAAACGTCCCCTTCTCCCTTGATGAGGTCTACGAAAACCTGGCCAATATCACCATGATCCGGGCGGAGGAGAAGGGGCTGGAGGTGCGGTTCCATCACGCCTCCGGGGTACCCGATAACCTGATCGGCGACCCGCTGCGTCTGGGCCAGGTGCTGGCCAATCTGGTGGGCAACGCGATCAAGTTCACCGAGCGGGGTGGGGTGGCGGTTGAGGTCGAAAAGGCGCGGGAAGAGGATGAGCGGGTTTGGCTGCGCTTCAGTGTCAGCGACACCGGGATCGGTATCGAACCGGAACAGCTCCCACGCCTGTTTGGCGCGTTTACCCAACTGGACGACTCCACCACTCGCCGCCACGGCGGCAGCGGCCTGGGTCTCAGCATCTGCCACCATCTGGTGCGCTTGATGGGGGGTGAGATCGAGGCACACAGCAGGCCGGGCGAGGGCAGTACCTTCACCTTCTGCTTGCCCCTTGGTTTAAGCAAAACGGATGTGTATCAACACTCTCCCGATCCGGATCTACGGGATCTGCGGGCACTGGTGGTGGACGACAATCCCTCTGCTCGCGAGATCCTCTCCGAACGTCTCACCTCCTTTACCTTTAATACGTCTACGGCATGCGACGCCACCGATGCGATGCAACAGCTGGAGGCGGCGGAGCTGGAAGGTGAACCGTTCCGTCTGGTGCTGATGGACTGGCGTATGCCAGGGGTTAACGGCGTTGAGGCAGGCAGAGCGATCAAACACAGCAGTGGGCTGCTGCATATTCCAGCGGTGATCCTGGTGACCGGCTACGGCCGCGAGGAGGTGATGCACCAGGCCGAGGCGGCGGGACTCGACGGGTTTTTGATCAAGCCGGTCAGCCCTTCGACCCTGTTCGACACAGTGATACGGGTGCTGGGCGATGTGGGTGAAGGCGACAAAATGCATCATCCGGTGCAGGGCAGCTACCTGAGTGGACGGGTGCTGCTGGTGGAGGACAACACGGTCAACCAGCAGGTGGCACGGGAGATTCTTGAAGGAATGGGCGTGACGGTGGAGATCGCCGGCAACGGTCGCGAGGCGCTCGACGCCGTGCATCGCCACGACTACGATTTGGTATTAATGGATATCCAGATGCCGGAGATGGACGGTTACGAAGCCACCCGGCGGATCCGAGCCGAATCCCGTTTTCATCAGCTACCGATTGTGGCGATGACTGCCCATGCTATGAGCGGCGAACGGGAGCGTTGTCTGGCAGCGGGGATGAATGAACACGTACCCAAACCCATCGATCCAGCGCGGCTGTTCAGTACCCTGAGCCGCTGGTTGAAGCCCAGCGACAAGGTGCCAGAGAGACCGGTCGAGGATAACGATGTGGCACTGCCGAAAAGCTTGCCCGGTATCGATCTGCGTTGGGGGCTGGAACGGATCGGCGGAAACCGGCGCCTGTTTCACAAGCTGCTGCTGGAGTTTGTCGCCCATCACGGTAATGCACTGGAAGTGCTATCGAAATTGCTGAAGGAGGGAGATTACAGCAGTGCGCAACGAGAGCTGCATACCCTTAAAGGGGTGGCAGGAAACATCGGTGCCCTGACCCTGCAACGTGAAGCGGCACGGCTCGAGCAGGCACTCATGGCGGGAGAGGTAACAGGTGCTGGGGATATACCGACAACGTTCCGCGACACCTTTTCCACCCTGTTCGACGGTCTTGCCAGCGTGCAGGAAAACGAAGAGCCCGATACAAAGGAGATTGAAGAGAGGGGCAACGGCAAAGCGAATGCTGCACTTTTACTACAGCAACTGAAAACGATGCTGAACGAAGGCGATCCCGATGCGTTGAAGGTGGTAACACAACTGGAACGAGTTTTAACCGGCAAGCAGCAGGAACAACTCAAACAGATGGCCACACAGATCGATGAGTATAATTTCGACGATGCACAGCAGACACTGAACACTTTACTGGAAGGGAACAGGGAATGAGCGACGACAGAGCCAAAATACTGGTGGTGGATGATGAGAAGTTTTACATCGATGTAGTGGTGGAACTGCTCAACGGTGAGTACAAAGTTGTCGTTGCGATGGATGGCGAGCAGGCCTTGCGGCGCGCGCAAACCATTCCAGTTCCGGATCTAATTCTACTCGACATCATGATGCCCGACATGAGCGGTTACGAGGTGTGCCAGCGGCTCAAACAGAACGCAGTAACACGGGATATACCGGTGATCTTTCTTACGGTAAAAAGCGAAGTGGCCGACGAAGTAAAAGGTTTTGAGCTGGGTGCCGTGGATTACATTCTTAAACCGGTAAGTCCACCCATCGTCAAAGCACGCGTTGCCACCCACCTCGCACTCAACCAGGCCCGACGTGAACTGACCGATCAAAATTACCATCTTGAGATAAAGGTGAAAGAGCGCACCGCCGAATTGAATCGAACCAAAGATGTGGCGATCTACTGCATGGCATCGCTGGCGGAGACCCGCGACGCAGAAACCGGCAAACATATTTTGCGCACACAAAATTACGTGCGCATCCTTGCAGAAGGTCTGAAAGAACATCCACGCTTTGCCAATTATCTGGATGACGCAATCATAGAGATGCTTTTCAAAACTGCACCGCTGCACGACATCGGCAAGGTGGGCGTGCCGGATCATATCCTGCTCAAGCCGGGCAAACTGACAGCAGACGAGTGGGAAGAGATGAAAAAGCACACCATCTACGGTCACGAGGCGTTGCGCCGCGCTGAAGAGGAGCTGGGTACCACTGATTTTGTACAGATGGCGCGGGAGATCGCCCTCAGCCATCACGAACGTTGGGATGGCACCGGTTACCCCTATGCGCTCAAGGGTGACGACATCCCTGTATCAGGCAGATTGATGGCAGTAGCCGATGTCTACGATGCGCTGATCAGCCGCCGGGTCTACAAAAAACCGTATCCTTTCGAAGAGGCGATAAAAATAATCATGGAAGGAGCAGGCAACCACTTCGATCCCGACATCGTCAAGCAATTTCAAAAACTGCAGGACAAATTTCACGAGATCGCCATTCGATATTCTGACGAATCAGATTGATCCTTATCGGGGGTGTCGGTAGGCGATGTTGATTGCCATTTCGGCGTTCGCCGGAATCCAGCTACCCAATCTTGCCAACACCGTTCTATCGGAGTAGAAAAGGGAAGGAACCACCGGGCGAGGGAGTGCTATATCTCAAAATCTCCTGTCCCGTTAACAAATCCTTTTAGGATCCCCATTCTGAAACTAATTTGTTGTTTTGAATATGGGGTGGTGTGTTATACACCCTAAATGTCGTTTTTAATTACGACATTTAGGGGGTCTAATTATAGTTAGAGGCAAGAATGACTAAGACCCGTAGCCTTTTACTCGTAATCGCGTCATTGGTCGCAGCGAATGTCGCTTCGTCCTTCACGCTTTCGCACAACCAGTCAGAGGGTGTTTATCCAATCGATGCCGATTCAATCGGCCTACCGCTCATGGAGGGTGCAATTCTTTCCGTACTGTTACTAGCACTTCTCTGTGCCGCGATATTCATTCCCAAAAGCAAGATATTCGATTCGACTCTGAGTGCTGCCCTGTGCGGTCTAGCCGCACTCCTCTCGGGAGCATCCTCAGTTTTATGGGCTATTCCTAACCATTACACAATGTCCATTGCTTATGGGTGTGTTTTAGTTGTTTGTGGCATCCTGACTGTAATCTATATACGCAAGCTTGCCACTAACATTGCGGTCAAGCGGGACGCGCCGCAAGGGGCGCGCCCCTTACCTTAACGTTAGCCACAAAAACGATGACAGAGAGATGTCTCACAAAGAAATACGATGCAGAGTCGGGGCGCGGTACCGGAGAAGAAAAGATTGTCTGCGTTTTACTGACAAGTCCTGATGACGTGCTGAGGGAGAAAGACAACATAGTTTTAAAATGCCTCGCTAATGCGGGTGTGTCGTCTTCACTTGGCATCTACTTTTATCGTTTCAAGAACACAGCAAAGCCATTTATCAAAATTGGGGAATGCACAAGGAAAGATGGCATATCTGTAAGGTTCAAACGTGGATGGCATGGAACTGAAACTTATTCGGATACGTATTTAAAAAAGAAGAAGAAAGGAAAATATGAGAAGAGCGAGTTTCTTCTTGAGATAGAAAAGATTTCAAGTGAAAACCCGGCCTATTTCGTATTCTATGAGCAGTCTACTATCGGATCACATCCAAAAATAGACGAAGTATTTGCTTATAGAATGCACAAAAGGCTATTTAAGTGTGGAACAAAGAGCCCCGAGCGCATGAATGGAAACCCGCTCCTCGCTAGGCACTTGGTTTGGCATAAGCGTGCCTTTTCTGAGGTTGTGCGCTGCGTGTTTCCAGATGGTACAAAATATGGCTAACAAGGCCGTAAACTCGGACGCATTTTTCGTTCGCTGCGCTCACAACAAATACACCGGTTACGGCTGGCGTTATGAATCAGTACGGAGAATTCTATGCTCGAATTAAGACCCATTTGCGAGTGCTGTGACAAGGATTTGCCGCCGGACTCAAGTGAGGCTGTCATCTGTACATTTGAGTGCACCTTTTGCGAATCTTGCGCATCTGGTGTTTTGGGTAATCAGTGCCCCAACTGCGGTGGTAATTTTTCGCCTCGTCCCATTCGACCAGCATCACTGCTTGGTAAATATCCGGCGTCAACGAAACGCGTGGTAAAGGCCGGAGGTTGCAGTGCCAATTCATAACCAGTCGGAGTAACCGGGGACAGACCACGGTTTTACAGAACGGGAATGGTGGCATAACGACATCAAAGGTATAGCCTTGCCATATAATTATTTAATATGGCAGGAAAAACCGTGCCAGAGAGCAATATCAGCTAATATTAGAATTAATTGCTCTCTGGGACCTATTTTTTCGTCGGCTTGCAGCACGTTACGAGCAAACTAAATAAGCGCACAACACTATGACTTCTATTTTAGAAACATTTGCCGGAGTTGTTTTTCTTTTCCTTTCGGTTTTACTATTTATTAACTACGTTCATTCAAGCATAAAACGCAAACAGGCATTATCCTGGCCGCACACGGACGGAGAGATCATTAAGTCTGAATTGGATTTTTCCTCTACTGAATCTGGCCCGAATCCTGTTATTGCATACCGTTATTCTGTAGATGACATTGAACGCATAGGGAGGACCGTTTCTTTTTCCTCCACAACGACAAACCCAAAGAGTGAAATAGAGCGCTATCCCGTTGAGCACAGAGTGACAGTTTATTACAACCCAAATGACCCTGGCGACTGCACTCTTGAGCTGGAACCTGTTTTTGAAAAGAATTTTTTCTGGATAGCTTCTTTTGTTATTCCACTGGTTGCAGGCATATTTCTTTTATGCAAATGATCTTGAAAAGGGGACGGAGGGATTAAAAAGTGAGCAATCCCAACGATTGGTCAAAATTTAATCCCTCCGTCCCCTTTACGCTAACGGTTTTTATGTTATTCGTATTTGTGAAATGAGCCTTTTAATTCATGTAAAGCAACTTATTTTAGTAGCAGTGATACTAGTTCCATTTAGCCTGGTCCATACCAAAGAGGGCGGTGAATTAGAAGTGGTAAAATTTGATGAGAAGTTTGATATTGCTAAAAATGATTGGGTAGTATTGGAAGATGGGCTAAAGATACAGTTCCTATATCATAGTCACAAAAGAACAATGTTAGGTGGCCCAAACTCGCCTCTCATTTTGCAAATGAAATACAATTTCAACGGCGAACATTCAGAAAAACAGCACGGCTTAAACATTAATGACCGCCGAACTGGCGAATGGGTTTGGAATAATTACCATTTTAAAATGGTAGATTATGAATACAATACACGTATGCAATTAATAGTCAGTAAGACTGGTAACTAAGTTTACACGCAGAACAAGCGCTCCCAGCGCTGGCGCCAAAACCTCCGTGTTTATTTGTTACTCGCTGGAATATGTGGGGTCAGATTGAACCTCCTCCAGTTCACCGGACACATTTAATCAGCGAAAGAGTTAAAGGGGGCAGACCCCTTTGACCGCTGCAGCCGCCGTACGCTACTGTCGTGGCGCCGCTGTGCTCAACGTTAGAAGGCAAAAGATGATTACTGGCAGTTGCCTATGTGGCGCAATCAAATACGAAATTACTAACCCGCTCAAGTTTGCGCGCAACTGCCATTGTTCTATGTGCAGAAAGGCAACAGGTGCGGCTTTCGCCACATGGACATATGTTGAGGTCAGTAACTTCCGATGGGTTCAAGGTGAAGAGCAACTTGGCCAATATCAGTCTTCCCCGGAAATCACGCGAACCTTCTGCAAAATGTGCGGTTCCACTATGCAGTATGTCGCCAAGCAAGCGTATCAAGACGCCTTCGGTTTGGCATTGGGCACGGTAGATGGTGATCCGGGCTGCAAACCCATGCGCCACGTCATGGTTGGCTCGAAAGCCCCTTGGTTTGAAATCACCGACCATTTACCTCAGTCAGAGGAAGCAGCACCGAATGAGTAATGCCATGCCTTCTAACACATCGTTCAAAAGGACGCTCCGCTTCGCTGCGCGCCCCTTAACTCGGCGTTAGATGTCAGAAGCCATGAACCAAACTCTCATAAAGTGCCCTTGCTGCGACAGGCTGGTCCCAGCAAATGATATTGAGCTCACTTTTCGCAAGCCAGATGATATCGCTTCAATGGAAGAGTACGAAATAGAAGAAAACTGTAAATACAATGATGATATTTACATCTGCGAAGAGAGTTACTTCTATATTCGTTGCACGTTGCCTCTTCCTGTTCATGACAAAGGGCAGGATTACTCTCTTGGAGTATGGGTTCAAATATCGGAAAAGAGTTTTAATCGAGTGTGGGAGTTATGGGAGGATGAAAACCAAAGTAGTGAACCACCCATGCGAGGTCTGCTGGCAAACGATGTCCCTTTAACGCTTGAATCTAAAAATGCTGAAGTCATAGTGCAATTAACAGGGCCAACTACCAGGCCAAAGGTGTATGTTAAAGACCAAGACTGCACACTTTACCATGAGCAAACCTGTGGCATCACGATCCACCGAGCTAGTGAGTACTCAGATCTATGCCGGTAAAAACATCTTACACTGCGCTCCCCCCAACCAAAAACCGCTGCGCGGTTTTCGTCGGGTGAGCTAGGCGTTAGGGCTAAACAATGGAAGCGATTAGGTTCACCGTAAAGCTTGATAAAAGGGAATGGAACAGCTTTTCTAAGGTTGTCAATCGACGCCTTACCCGCCTGGCGAAAGCTAATCCAAAGCTTTTCGTTGTAAATTTAATGGCGTGGATTCCTCTTGGCTTCGCGCTAGCTGCGTATTCGGCAATGTACCGTGAGTACCCTTTCCTAACTAAAGACCTAAATGTGGTCGGGGGAGCTGTCATTCTTGGTGCTGTGCTCCTTGTTCTTAGTCTCGTATTCCGTAACAGAATCTATCGAAACGTGGTGGTTGCAGAGAACGGGAGCGCGCTCGCGGAGCATGAGTTCACTGCGGGCCCAACCGAACTACTTGTAACTGGCCCATTTGGAAGCACCGTCTATCCATGGGCCTGCTTCCTTGATCATGTCGAAGAAAATGGAGCGGTTTATCTCTTCACGGACAACGCGCAAGCACTGGTTATTCCGCTCAGTAACGTTGGTTCCGAGAAGGAAGTAGAGTCACTCCGAGGTTGGATTGATGCAGGAAAGCTCTAACCAATCGCTCCATTTGACGCACATTCCGCTGTGCTTCATTCGCGCAAATGAGCTCGGTCGTTATAAGTGACCTCGGGCATCACGCAAAGGTTTAGAGATATGAAGTGTTCCGTATACATAGCAACAAGTGCAGATGGGTATATTGCAACTCCTGATGGAGGCGTGGATTGGCTCCATACAGCAGGTAATTTGGATGCAGATATGGACGATGAAGATATGGGGTTCCATGATTTTATGGACTCTGTAGACTGCATGATTATGGGGCGTAGGTGCATGGAAATGATTTCGAATATGAACTTAACCCCAGAACAATGGATTTATGGCGACATGCCTATTTTTGTACTCAGCAACACAGTTAAGGAGGCTCCTGAAAATCTTCAAGGGAAAGTTGAAATGTATTCTGTTGGCATTAATGAATTGATTTCGAGGCTCGAGAAGGACGGATATACACACGCATATATTGATGGCGGCACCACTATTACATCGTTTCTAAATCATGGTCTGATTAACGAAATGATAATAACCAAAGCTCCCATACTTTTAGGTGATGGCCTTCCTCTGTTTGGAAAAATCAATAAAACGCTGAAGCTGGAAAATACTGAAGTCAAATCGTTCCCAAATGATTGGTATCAATTTAGGTGCAACGTAAATTACTTATAACAGATCGCGCGTGTGGGACGCTTCGCTGCACGCCCCTTACCCAAACAGATAGGCACACAAGGTAGATGTTTCACTATTACAAGCTATTTCTACTTGCAGGCATGTTTGCTGTGTCGTATGGCGTCGTTTCATGGCGCAACAAATTCGATAAGCATGCTGTGACTACAGTACGAATTATATTATCCATACTGGCAGTTTGGGCATATGTTTTACTTTCTAGGTTTGTAGTGGTTGAAGCTGATTTGGCACTTGCCACCAATCAAGATGAAATTCGGGCTATTGTAAACGGTGATGGTGCAAAAAATTCATTTGCATTATTGTTCGGGTGGGTTCCTGGCGTTTTGGTTACTTTAATTGTGCTAGCTGCTACGGGTGTAGGGCGCTGGATGCGGTATAGGATTACACCTAAGGTGGATGATAGTGCCTAACCACTCACTCCAGCTGAACCACTGCCGCGTCGCTCCTATGGTTGCTCTGCGGCAGTGGTCGGTTGAATTCATACGTTATGCGGCAATAACAATGAAGGCATTGTCACTTACCATATTAATTATCGCGCTCACGTTGATGCTATCGGCATGTAAAAAGGATGCCTCAGTATTGCTGGCTGAATGCATTGTGGAGGCACACAAGGAGCTTCTAGAGGCAAATCAAAGAACAATTGAAAAGTCATGCAATGTGGGCCTAAAAGGCGACTACCTTGCGGTACTCTATCCTGCAGCAAGCTTGAACGATGAAGAATTGAAGAATTATGGATTGAATGTGAGGGAAATTAAGAAATTACGATCATTGCAATTATCTGGGACCACATATGAGTCTATTTACATGATCCCATTGACTGGTCAAATGTCCCCATGCCGCACAACATCTCAAAGTAGGATAGTCAACATACAGGGTTTTATATATAAAAAGAAAAGCAGCCCAGTGCTAGAACTCACACTTGAGTGGACTCCTAATGGAGTAAAGGTTGTGGGAATCCGATGAAACCGAATAACAAGGCGCTCCAGGTTAACCAACTGCCGCGTCGCTCCTGTCGTCGCTTTTCGGCAGTGGTCGCCTGAACTGGGACGTTAACCTATGAAAAAGATCGCACTATCAATACTTCTGGTAATTGCCATACCAATACTGGCTTATATTGGTTTAAATGTTTATGCAGTGTACTTTTATGAGGTAGGCTCTGCTACCCAAGAATATTTTAATGAAAAAGATCCAGTTAAGAAAATGGAATTATTAGAAAATTTCTTAAATAAGGATGAATATAGTAGATGGGCATGGCTGGATGATGCTGCCGAATTAGCTTATGAGATTGAAGACTACGAAAAGGCTAAAGCCTATTCAAAAGAGTCACTTTTGTTGAGTAGCAATCACAAAAATGATTGGAATTATGGGAATTCTATTCACGATTCAAATATGGTGCTAGGAAGGTTGAGTTTAAAAGATGGAGATACAGAAAAGGCAAGGGAATACCTTTTAGAATCAGCAAAAAGTAGAGGATCTCCTCAACTCAACACATTTG
This sequence comes from Thiohalomonadaceae bacterium, assembly GCA_050295975.1. Lineage (GTDB taxonomy): Bacteria > Pseudomonadota > Gammaproteobacteria > Thiohalomonadales > Thiohalomonadaceae > JAPHTQ01. Next base: position 59,278 of record JBNKQR010000002.1, on the reverse strand, counting down.
GGCCAAGTCTGAAACTGGCGAATGAGTTATTGATAGTTGGGGAAAGAGATGTTGTTTTAAGCTACCTGCATTCAATTTCTCAATTTTGGGAAATGGATGATGGGTGTGTGAGTAAATGGATTTCACAAATTGAAAACAATGAAACGCCAAAGCTTTGTGACTATGGTTGTGGCTGTAAGTAAAACTGTTAACCAGGCTATCAACTCTGACGCTCGTACCTAGCGCGGCTTATGGTTAACGTTATACCCACTAGGAGAAATTAATAAAATGGAAGATCAAAAGTACGCAGGGTTCTGGATTAGATTTGGAGCAACGCTTATAGATTTAATCATTATGACAATCGTTTTGTATGTTCCACTCACATTAATTTATGGTGAAGAATATTGGCTAGGTAATCAGTTTATCCATGGATTCTGGGATGTGTTTTTGAGTTATGTAGTCCCAGCTGTTGCAACAATATGGTTTTGGCTGCGCTTTTTCGGTACACCTGGAAAGATGGTAACAAAACTAAAAATAGTCGATGCGAAAACTGGAAACAAGATGTCTCTAGGTCAAGCTATTGGTAGATATTTCGCCTATATACCCGCAATACTTCCTCTCTGTTTGGGTTTGGTTTGGGTTGGCATTGATAAAAAGAAACAAGGCTGGCATGACAAATTAGCCGGTACCGTTGTTGTAAAACAAACGAACTAGAACCAGTTGAGTATGAAAATCAGGTATAACAATCAGCCCCATAGAATTCGCTTCCATCGGTCGCATTCCAGTCAGCTGGGGCGTTAGATCTACTATGGAAATACAAACTTACTCTGTAGATAGAGCCAGGGAAATTGCTGACTTATTTCATCAATCTGTTCATGCAGTTTCCCTCACGCTCTATTCGGCCGATCAGAAGGAGGCATGGGCACCCACCCCTGTCGATTATGACCGCTGGGCTGATCGCCTGAATGTAAAAACCCCCCTCATTGCAATAATTGAAGATCGTGTAGCGGGATTTATAGAGTTAGATGCGGATGGTCATATTGACTGCATGTATACACACCCAGATTTTCAGGGAAGAGGAGTGGCATCCAGCCTGTACGAGCGTTTGCTCGATGAAGCAGGAGCGAAAAATATAAAGCGCTTGTACGTTGAGGCATCACTTGCTGCTAAGTCGTTCTTTGAGCATCGTGGTTTCACAACGATTAAGAAGAATGAAGTTCAAAGAAACGGGGTAACCTTAGTAAATTTCTCAATGGTGAAGTATCTAAGCCCTAAGAATAAAATGCAGTCGACCGCTAAGACGACGGCTGATTAGGACGTACGCGGCAGCAATAGCGTTATGAGCACATTTACCAGTTATCAGGAATACGATGCTCTCGGCTTAGCAGAACTGGTTAGGACCGGCAGCGTTTCGCCATTCGAGTTGCTGCAAGAAGCACGATCACGCCTTCTGACTGTGAATCCTGTACTTAATGCGGTCGTTTGCGAAATGGATTCTATGGCGGATGCTCTTGCCGCACAGACAAACCCACAGCAGCCGTTTTGTGGTGTGCCGTTTCTGGTAAAAGATTTGATGCTTCCGTTTGCCGGGTATCCGTTATCGAACGGGAGCGTTGCAATGAAGAATTATATTCCCGATGCGAATTCGGACATGGCGAACCGTTTTTCCCAGGTTGGCCTGATTCCCTTCGGGAAGACCAATACATCGGAGTTAGGAACCGCTTCGCTGACTGCACCGATCGCCTTTGGCGAAACCAGGAACCCCTGGGACCTCAATCTGAACGCTGGAGGCTCCAGTGGAGGAAGTTCTGCAGCGGTAGCCGCGCGAGTCGTACCGATGGCCTACTCCAGTGATGGCGGTGGCTCGATCAGATTACCCGCGTCATATTGTGGAATCTTCGGTTACAAGCCCTCTCGCGGTCTTAACCGCTTTGAGGACATGTCGAAGGCATGGGGTGGAGCTGTCGTGAGTCACGTTTCCACCATCAGTGTGCGCGACAGCGCGGCCTACCTGGATGTTGTGGCGGGCAATACCGATTCTGGATACTTAGTAGCCAGACCCCCCGAGAGCTCCTATCTCTATTCTGCGCTGTCTCCTCCACCTCGTCTGAAAATTGCGCTGATTACCGATGCACCCACAAACACTCATGTTCACGAAGATTGCATTGAAGCAGCAAAAGCCGCTGCAACGTGCTGCGAGCAGCTAGGCCACCATGTTACCGAGTCTACCTGGAACTTTGACGGACTCGAGTTGATGCGCGCCTTCCTGATCGTTCTATTCCGGTACACAGCACGAGATGTCGCCGACATGGCGCGCCTGGTTGGCGTGCCCGAGAACCGTCTCGCTATCGAGCCGAATACGCGCTTCATGGCGGCAATCGGTAAGGGTATTAGCGACGAGCGTCTGGCGTGGGCGCTGGCGGTCTGGAAGAAAGCGGCAAAACGTATGTCTGACTTGCATAAAGAGTTCGATGTCATCCTGACACCTACCGTCGCGACCCCACCGCTAGCCTCCAATGCCCTCGACCCCAATATGGTGGAGCGGCTTGCGATGCGCCTTGTGGTTTCGACGGGAGTGGCGCGTCACATGTGCACCGACCACTTCCTGAATACAGTCATTCATAAGTCGCTCTACCAAACACCTTTTACCCCCATCGCCAACATGACCGGACAGCCAGCCATGTCGGTTCCTCTGTATTGGGATCGTAATGGCCTGCCCCATGGAGCTCATTTCATGGCTGCTGAAGGCAATGACAAACTACTCTTCGCCCTTGCTGCTGAGCTGGAGTCAGTACATCCATGGCAGAATAAAGTGCCAGGTAACTGAGAATGTAATCAAAGAGGTCGTTCCAGTGCTCGGGTGCGTCTATGGGACCCATCGTCGCTCATGCGCATCCATGCGCTCGCGACATTAGTGCGTCCCTGCACGTCAACCGCTTCGTTTAACTATTTCACCCAGCTTGATAGTTGCCACAATCAACTCATTGGGGTACAAAAAGGAAATACGAGAAGGGACGCCAGAGAAATGCATCAAAACAAAGCCAAGCGGATTGCACAAAATCCCTCTACACCATTCCCAACGTACATCTCCAAATTAAAGGGCTCTGACCCCTTTAATTTCACAGCTTCCATGCTATAACCACAGGACACCACAGGGAGGATCGACAGTGAACAATGGAACCAGCCCTCATGACCGGAAATACCGTGCTATATGGATTCCGCCTGGCACGTTATCTTCGGTATCCGACTGACACACTATTATACGAAAAAGTCAGATCAGACTTACGCCAATTGAGTTGAATATGGAACGTGAAGAATTACATCGCCGTGTTGAACTGCTCAAAGAAAAACTTGAGGCAGGCAATATCAAGATTGCGGAGCACTTGGCCGATGATTTTGAAGAAAGCCTACTGAAGGTACGGCTTGCTCCTGATGGCATGGTCGACCCTGAGACAGTTGATGTAAGAATACGTTCTTTCCTTACCTTCATAGCGTATCAATCAGACAGAGAAGAATGGAAAGAAGCGATTTCTCTGTATGAGGTACAACGAGCATATTTCGAACGAGTTGAACATGCTTTTGGCCAACCATATGAGATGATGACTGAAGCCAATGCGGATCCATACCGGTTTGCAGGTTGGTTTACATCTGATCCTGAACGAGTGAAGGATGCTATTAGGGTTACGGATGATTTTGTGCCCTCAATTTTGGAGTTTTGGGAGAATATTGCAGATCCGACATGGATCCACTTGGAAGACTCAACACACTCCAAGGCCGTTTTTGCTGGCGAGATTTTCCCAGATGGCAATTCGAATATTGCTAGCTCGACAGGAATTTACTTCGATACAACAGTATTGCCTGATCCCTTCGTAAAGATATCACCTCTCCTTCAATTCATGGATGAAGAAGAACGATGCTACGAAATATTGAGACTCGGTTTGCAGATATTGCAGTACAAAGAACTCGCTCTTTTAGAAGACGCAGTCCCCATTGTTGCTGTATTGCCAGATCGACATCAGTTTGAAGACAATTACCGTGAATTCGTACATTCAAGTGCACGCAGGGATGCGTTAGTTCATGCTGGTACTTTGTTTGGCCGAGAGTTTTCTGAAATTGAAGAACTACAAAACTTTTTGCAGCAGTACCAAGACCCATTGACACTGGTATCACACCTGGTAAAACCTGAAGAGTTGGTGTTTGCAACTGAATGGAGCGGGGACTTACCAAGCCAAATAGACCGATACATAAGAGAACAATCAGAAAAACTAGGAGCAACCAATGCTGGTGATGCTGTACTCATGCATCTTCTCAGTAGATTTGCTCAGTCAAACGATTCATTTCAGAGAAGTCAGGATTTAAACGGGACTCCAATAATTCGGGCTGAGACTAGCTGGCTTTGGTTTAACTGGATGCTTCGCAACAACTCATACAGCGTGGATCATGTTGATCAACATCGGCTTCATATAGCAAGAGCGCTTGAAACAACAGTCGCTACCAAATTCACTTGGCTAGGCAATGTGCCTCCAGAAGCATTGCTAGAGATTCGGAAAGCTGGCGCGCTAGAAGAGATCAGGGAAACGCTCGGTAGTGGAGTTGCTGAGCTAATTGAAGCAAGGCCTGATAATTTTTTCCGAACAGGTGATCAAGTCTTTGATAATTTGCACTCAGCACTGACCAAGCATGAATCAAGAATAAAGGAGATACAGTCCAAAAAGTGGACATTTGCAGGGCGAGACCTTGGTTCTTTTCTTGTTGTTGGTGGTATAGAACTGGCAGCTGCTATTACTGGATTGCCACTGTATGGCGCCGTCGCCGCTACTGCCGGCATGTCAGGTGTGGTGCCAACAGCGAAAGAGCTCAAAGAAAAATTATCTCAATTGAGAGCGGAAGAAGATGAGCTCAGGAGCACTGGTGTTGGAATCTTATTCAAATATAGATCATGAAAACGTATAACAAAAGTTAAAGTGGTCAGACCCCTTTAATAGCTAACGGGCTAATCCTTCAACGGACTCCAGTGCTCGGCTGCGGCTACGTGAGCCAAAACTGCTTCGCTGTAGAACCTTTTACAATTGAGCCCCCACCGTTGCCAAGCTATAACCGCAAGACACCACTGGTATGAACGACAGTGCTTAATAGATACACACTGAAGTATACCGCTCATCACGTTATTTCCGGCATCCGCCCTGCACACACTATTCTGTTTCACAAAGGATGTACCCATGGTCTTAGATAATTACTTCATGGCGTTGCCTGTATACCGTATTAACAAAGAAACCTACTTTTTAAATATGGATGATTACATTCAGAAAGAAATGTATTCAACTGAAAGAGATGTGGATTTCTATAAAAACAACCAGCCATTAAAAGAACAGTACGAAGGGTATTTGCGCTGCGCATACGGTGGCCCGTGGGAATTTAATGAAATCATAGGGTTTATCAAAATATACTTCTATGGCACACAGGTTCGAGGCGAATACTGGGCCGTCAATACGCAGCGAATTGTAAAAACGAGAAAAAAACAATTCGAGTACAAAACGCATAAGCTATACATGGAGATCGGCATCAAAGAGCGAACAAATGAAGGTATATTGAAGGCGGTTAGAGATTATATTGAAGGATGCAAAAGTGAAATTCCTAGAAGGCACATAGATACACGAGAATTTGAAACGCTAGCGTCACATATAAATTGGGCAACTCTTTATGCAAGTAACAATCGATTCACATAACAAAGGCACCTAACTATCGTTCTTTTTATGGCAATTGAGAACTCATCACTCCCATGGTATAACCGCAATATAATAGAGGGAAATGCCATTGAACGATGAAACCAACTTATGTAACCGAAAATACGATGCCATACGGTTTACATCCATTACGTTGCCTCCGGCATAAATCTAACATACTAAGTAAGCGTATGCGCCATGTACGAGAAATATAAAATTTGCCAAGAACTGAGAAGCGAAGAAAAGTGCTTTCGTGTTCAGCTATATGAGGAAGGAAATATCATTGATGTATTTCATGAACACGTCCCTTCCCATCGGATATCGATGAACTCTGAGATTGAAGTCTTGCGGACTTTGGTAGGAAAATACGGAAAATGGAATGGGCTATTTATACTACAGTCCCGTTTAAACAATCGTCGTGGAGGCCCGCCCCTATACCCTGATTTTACTATTCAGGTAGCTTATCCAGAAAAAGGGGTAATTCGTCGCTATGTTGGTTTTGGTAATGTCACAGCGTGGTCAGACAGTGTTATATCTTCCAATGAGTTCCGATGTGAAGAGAAAAGAAATGTATCCAACTAACACAGCCTTCAAACAAAGTCGTCCATGTTGCGCATCTTCGGTTGAGTTCGTATGAATCAAGATTGGATTATTTTTAACAAAGAAACTCGTAGGATCTTCTCCAGTGCGACCTGGGTTCCCTTGAGAGCTTACGTCAATGATGAGCAGGGTAACGCTCAGTATATAGGTTTCGTTAGAGATATTTTCGGATGTGGTTCTGTTGCGTTCCCACCTGAGCATCGTGAAGTCGCGGAACAACTTGACTGGCATCGTATTGGCATCAGTCACAATGTGCAACCGTATGCTTACGATGATGGATACTACTCACCCATTGAGCAATATCAGCATAACGACAAAGAACCAATTGGTATTAATCTTGTCTTCGAGCACCCTCAACCAGTAGTTGGCGGAAGTCTATGGATATTGAACCCTGATCTTGTTGTTGCTCTTCGTCTGATAAAGGAAGGAACAAACTGGGTAAGGCCTGAAGAGAATTTCGTTGTCGTGGCTCGTGAGATGTTTGATGAGGATGGTCATCATCGACTGATCGAGATCAAGCGAGAATTTCTCATCGACTATTTAGCGGCAAGAAACCTTTCCCTTCGTCTCTCTTACTACCGACAAAGAGTAGAAAATGTTGCGATACTTGAAGGTAGCGCATATGCGGATCTAGTGGATAAGCAAGAAGAGCGAGATGGTGGGAGATTTGAGCTTCGTATTCGCGATTTGGATGATGTTTTTGGCGGAAGTTGGGCCATGTTACGAACTTGGCGAACTGATGTTGACGAAGATGAAGACGCTCCAGTTATGGGGCCAGAAAACAATGACAATACTGACTTTGAACGTTCGCGGGGCCATCGAAGTGGCCATGAAGGTGTACGGATAGAAGGAGAGTTTTGGAGAAACGAATGGATTGAACATCAAGGGAATAGCGTGCGTGTTCGGGGAGATGCTGATCAGACGCTCCCCCAATTCATCGTAGAGACTGACGGAACACGAATGACTTCTGCCGACTTAAACGATGAAGATATTGGTCGGTGGCTCTGGTTCCGCTCCAGTTTAATCAACGAGCTTCTCAGTCATCGTGGTTTTTCTCTGGAATGGTATACGGCGGAAACCGGTGGTATTCGTTCTACCTCCGGTTATGTACCGCACTTTGGCATCAACTCTTCAGATTTCATCACTGTGTACGCTTGTGATATTGCCCGCCTTGTTGCGTGGGAACAGCACATTTGGGCTGCTCACAACATTGTTCCAGATGGGAAGGTTTCAAATGAATTGCTAGCAGCACAAGTAAGAGCTCAGCCAGCATCCACACATGCTGTTGAACAATTACTATTCGAGGTCATGCGGATGCTAGAGACGAGTTTCCGTCAAGAGTACAACATTACTCTATTCACTCACGATATAGATGATGCCGCAGTCATGCAGTATATTTCCCGCTTCACTAGCAAGGATCAGGCTTCATTGCTGAGGTTAGCGAAAGAACTTGTCCGTGTGTTCTCAGATCGGCTTGATAAGCAATCTCTTCGCAAGATTTCTACGCATAAAGACAAGGCAAAACTTGGTTCAAATAAGCTTCTTCAAGATATCTTAGCCCAGAAGGTTGGAGATGATACGGCCTATAAAATATTTGGCTCAATTGTTGGCGCTTATGATATGCGAGTGGGTGACGCACATCCCACCAGCTCCAAAATTGACGACGCTTTAAAGCTCGCTGGAATCGACGAAAGTCGGTCATTCCTTAGGCAGGGCGAACAACTGATTTCAAATTTTGGACAATCAATTTGGTGTATAGGTAAATCACTTTTTGAATAACTGTGAAGTAAGAAACTAGTGAACACTTAGGATCAACGTAAAACATTAAACGCTCTTAAAAGTAGAGATTTTCTCGAATTTTATTTAATATTTGTTTGCATTTCCGCCGCATTTTTCCCTTGACCACCCCTCCCTTTCTCCTTAATTTAAACAGTGCAACACCGCTCAAAATAAAGCGCCGGATGGTGGTGCGCTAACACCTTCCACCCGGCTAACCCTAAGACTGGTATCGACAGACCTTAGGGCTGCATCGAGTATACAACATACCCGGCGATGTTCATTATCGCCCGTTGTGTGACTAGCGGCCCTTCCGTCTTCACGACGTCGGGGCCGCTTTGGTTTGAGCTTCCATTAATTCGGCAATACGCCGGTGCACAAGGAGCTAAACCATGTCACACGCAAACACGAACGTGATCTATCCCCAATCCACCGGCCGTAACGTCTCCTGGCAAGTCCGCGAAGACGATGACGACTACGGCAACCTGAGTCATTCCATTCAGGCACTGATCAACCACATCACCGACCGCCTCATCCGCGCCGATGCCCTGGCAGTGATCATGCAGACAGCCGAAAACCCACCGGAGCACGCCACCCGGATCACGGCGATGCTGCTGCAAGATCTCATTCGGGAAACCCAGGAGGCGAATGAAAAGCTGTGGGATGAGCTGCGCAAGCTCTACCGGCAGGTGAATGACGATACGCAAACCCGCCACTGATGCGGTAATAGCGCGCTGTCGGGAGCAGTCGCTCCCGGCGGTACTCCTTGATACAGAGCGTTACAACAGCACCATGGAACGTTACACCCGAGTGCGGGTAGTATGCTTACCATGAATCAGGAAGATAACAGGACAACGGAGAACGACCGGACAGGAGCGCGCCTGCTGCTGGTTGAGGATGATCCGAAACTGGCAGCGTTGGTGCAGGAGTACCTGCAAAAGAACGGTCTGCACGTTGATATAGAAACCCGTGGCGATCGGGCGGCAGAGCGCATTCTGCGTGAGCAGCCCGATCTGGTGCTGCTCGATATTATGCTGCCCGGTGCCGATGGTTTCAGTGTCTGTCGGGCGATTCGTCCCGACTACGACGGCCCGGTGGTGATGCTCACCGCCCGCGATGAAGATATCGATGAGTTGCTCGGGCTGGAGCTGGGTGCCGACGACTACATCTCCAAGCCGGTGGAGCCTCGCCTGTTACTGGCACGCATCCGTGCTGTGATGCGTCGCTATAACCACCCCTCTACGATACACGCCACCACTCACCTCGTTTGTGGTGATTTTGAGATCGATAGCAGTAGTCGTGAAGCAAAACTTAAAGGCCAGTCACTCAATCTCACCACCGCCGAGTTCGATCTGCTCTGGTTGTTGGCCAGTAATGCCGGTCAGGTTCTCTCCCGCGATGACATCCTGCGCAACGTACGTGGTATCGGTTACGACGGCAGTGACCGTTCTATTGATTTGCGCATCTCGCGTCTGCGAAAGAAATTAAACGACGATCCAGTAGAGCCACGCCGTATCAAGACGATACGCGGTGCAGGCTATCTGTTTGTTGCGGAGGTGGAACAATGACAAAACACTTTCTGCGTCTCTACCTACTGCTATTGGTGCCGTTGCTGATACTGCTTCTTTCCAGCCCACTCCAGCCGCTTTTCAACCGCTGGGTAACAGCGCTGGCGGAGGAGCAGTATCGCGGTACTTACTATCTGTTAGAACGCGAACTGAAGGATCTGCCGCAAAGTGAGTGGTCTGCGCGGGTGGAAGAGATGGCGCAACACTTCGGTCGCGAATTGAAACTGATTCGACTCGATTCGCCGCAGATTAGTGAAGATGAAAGAGCGTCACTGCAACAAAACGGCCACACCTACACGCGAGAGAGTGCGCATTACGCCTACGCCCTTTGGCGCATTGGGGATAGTGAATATGTCATCTATAACGCCGCTCGTGAATCACGGCATGAACAGGCGGATCGTGACGGTGCTGGCACGGCCTATTTGATTCACCGTTACCTGGAAAGCTATAGCGATATGCATCAGGGTCTACGCGAGCTCTCGCCGCACTTCGGATTCCCCCTGGCGCTGAAGCATGAAGCAGAACTGAATTTAAACGATGAACAACGGGCGCTGCTGGATCAGGGCAAGGTTATTGGTGTCGGTGGAAAGGTGAGTCCTGAAATCTATTATGGCCGTGTTGGTCGAGATGACTGGGTGTTGATGGCTGGTCCAATAGATGATCATGGGATCAATGTGCGCGCCATGGTCGCCTTTGTTTCGACACTGCTCATATTGATCGCGTTAATGGCGTTCTTTTGGTTGCGTCCAGTATGGCGCGATTTAAAACAGCTTAAGGCCGATGCCACCCGTCTTGGTGAAGGGGATCTGACGGTGCGCACCGTGGTGCCAAAGCGATCCACCCTGCATCTGCTGGCTACCACCTTCAATCAGATGGCCGACAGTATTCAGCAATCGATAGAGGGTCAGAAGGAGCTGGTCCACGCCGTCTCCCACGAATTTAAAACCCCGGTAGCGCGGTTACGCTTTGCTCTGGAGATGCTGCGTGATCATCCTGAGGAGATGGATCGTGAACGCTACCTCGGCAGCATGGAGAGTGATCTTGTTGAACTGGAGGGATTGATTGGTGAGTTGTTGACCCATGCCCGTTATGACCGCCCGGATCTGGCGATCCACCCTGAACCACTGGATCTGGTGCAGTGGCTGGAGCAGCGTGCTGCGGATCACCGTCGTGGCAACCACGACATCGCGCTGGTGGTGGAGAATGGCGGCGTCCATGCACCAGTGATGTTTGATCCAGCGGCGATGGAGAAACTTTTTAACAATCTACTGGCTAATGCACAACGTTATGCAAAGAGTCTGGTAAAGGTAACGCTTAAATTCGATGAGGACGAAGTTGAGGTCTGTGTCGAAGACGACGGCCCCGGTATCCCGGAGGAGGAGTGCGAGGCGGTATTCAACCCATTCTATCGTCTCGATGAAAGCCGCGAGCGCAGTAGTGGTGGATCCGGTCTGGGTCTTGCCATTGTACGGCGCATTGCAGAGCGCCACGACGGTAAGGTCAGTTGCGGCAAATCGATTTTGGGCGGTGCACGTTTCTGCGTACGCTGGCCTGCAAAACAACAACAAGAGGCAGAATCAGCATGAATAAAGCGGTCAGGGAGGCCACACTTTTTAGCGTCCTTCTCTTTATCGCCGTTGCGGCGCAAGCAGAAGAGGCGGATCGGCTGGAACAGGTCACCATAACCGATAGCGAGGATGACTCCAGCCTGGAGGCTGCACCGCCACTCGGTTACAGCATGGGTGGCAAAAGCGCCGCGACCGTGCCAGGAGGTGGTGGCGATCCGCTACGTGCTCTGCAAACCCTGCCTGGCGTGGTGAGTAATAATGATGCCAGTGCCGCCCCAGCGGTGCGTGGCTCACGCCCCGAAGATAATTTCTATTTCGTCGATTTCATGCCCGCTGGATATATCTTTCACATGGGCGGAGCGATTAGTGTTTTTAATTCGCAACTGGTGGAGAGCTTTGATCTCTACCCCGCCGCCTTCGGTGCAGAGTACGCGGGCAGTACCGGCGCGGTGATCGACGTTAAGCTGCGTGATCCCGATGACGAGATGATTAGCACCTCCCTGGACGTCAGCATGTTGCAGGCGGGGGTGTTGGTTGAGGGACCGGTAACGGAGAACCAGTCGTTCTACTTTGCTGCGCGTATGAGCTATCTCGATCTACTGGTGGGTGACCAGATCGATGTTCAGGGTGTCGACATGGTGCAGTTCCCCAAGTACACCGACTACCAGGGTAAATATTTATGGAAGCTGGATGATGGCAGCCGTGTCACTTTTCAGGCAAACGGTGCGACCGATAACGTTGAGGTGAATCTCGACGCCACCGCCGACGGAGTGGAAAACGACCCGGTATTAATCGGTAACCACAGCAATGACACCGCATACAACAGTCAGGGTGTGGTGTGGGAAGAGGATCATGGCGGCAATGGGCTAACACTGGGTATTAGTCATATTGGTGATGAGACGGTTACCCATGCCGCCGCCGCCGCTGATGCACGCATCACCATGGATAACTGGTATGGCCGAGCACGCTGGACCAAGCCGCTGGGTAGCGATCATCTGCTCGCAGTGGGTGGTGAGGTGGCAAATATTAATGCCGACTACGACGTGAGTTTTCGCGACCCGGGCTGTACTGAATTCGATGTTAACTGTCAGTACACCGATGCGACTCTGCTGGGTAGTAAGGCCAGTGTGACGGTGAACTGGTCGATGCTCTATGTGGAAGAGAACTGGTATCCCAACGATCAATGGGCGCTGACCGCTGGTCTATCTGGGTTGCATGAGGATTACCTGAAAGAGAGCTATCTGGAGCCACGTCTGCGCGCCGAGTACACACCGCAACCTGGCTGGACCTACAGCATCGGCGCCGGACAGTACCACCAGTTCCCCAGCATGATTCAGGTGGAAAAGGTCTTCGGTAATCCTGAGCTGACGCAGTTTAATGCGGACCACTATGTTGTTGGCTTGGAACATCAACTGGGTAACGGCTGGGAGTGGAAGGCGGAGGCCTATTACAAAAAGCTCAATAAACTGGTTACCAGTGATCCGATCACCCGCTACAGCAATGAGGGTGAGGGTGAATCTAAAGGGTTGGAACTGTTACTGCGGAAGGCGGCGACCGATAAACTCTCGGGCTGGTTGTCGGTCAGCCTCTCCAAAGCGGAGCGGATCAATACCGCGACCGGCGCGCGTTTTCCTTTTGAATATGATCAGCCGGTTGTGGTGAGCCTTGTGGGCGATTACCAGTTGAACGAAAGGTGGAGCATCGGTGCCAAGTGGTGGTACCACTCCGGGGCACCCTATTCGCCGATCATCGATAGCACCCCCGATGCCGCCAATCCCGGTCGCTACATTCCGGTCTACGGTGAGATTAACTCGGAGCGGATGCCCGATTACCATCGCCTCGATCTGCGTGTGAATCGCCACTACAGCAAAAACACCACCGCCTATATGGAGTTGGTAAATGCCTACGCGCAGAATAATGTCGGCGGTTACGATTACAATGTCGACTACACCAGTCGCAAAGAGATCTATCAGTTGCCGTTCCTGATTTCGTTTGGTTTTACCACCCGTTTCTGATCCAGGGAGAATAACAGCGTGGAATTTTTGAAAGCGTGGCTCGACCCGATTATGTACATCACTCTCGGTAGCATGAGTTTCGTCATGGTCTGGTTTGCCGCTGAACGACACCTCTTTTTCAAACAGGTGAAGATAGATAGTTATGCGCGACTCGATGGTTTGAAGATGGAGTTGAGTCGACGCCTTACCACCATTGCCACTATCGGTTCAAATGCGCCCTATGTGGGTCTGCTTGGTACCGTGCTAGGCGTACTGGTAACCTTTTACGATATTGGACAGCAGGGCAATATCAGTTCCAGTGCGGTGATGCTTGGTCTGGCGATGGCGCTCAAGGCGACCGCATTGGGCCTGGTGGTGGCGATTCCTTCCATTGTTGTTTACAACGGTCTGTTGCGTCGCATCGAAGAGATCGAAGATCTATGGAAGGCATCGAAAGGGATTTAAGATGAAGCGTTTCGATCAGATTAACGTGATCCCCTTCATCGACATCATGTTGGTGTTGCTCGCCATCGTTCTTATGACTGCCACATTCATCGCCCGTGAAGGGATCGATTTTGATCTGCCCAAAGCCGAGAGCGCCGCGCCAGCCAGTGGCGATCAAATTGTTGAGATCAGCATCGATAAAAATGGCGCGTTACATTTTGATGGTGCCGCGATCACGCTGGAAGGATTGGATAGAAAGCTATCTGAAGTGGATGCAGAGCAGGCGATACAGCTCGGCGTTGATCGTAGTGTTGCCTTCAACAGCTTTGTGCAGGTGATCGACAAACTCAAGGCACACAAGCTGCAACGGTTGACGATTCTTACCCTGCCTGCCCAATGAAACCGATCCACCTTGGTCTGCTGATCTCTGCAACAGTACACCTGACGATTGTGATCGCCGTGTGGGGCAACTTCCGCTCTTTTGAAGAACCGCCACCACAGCTTCCGCTGCAACTAGCGATGTTTGCGGCGATTAAACCGAAACCGGCAGCACTGCCGCCACCTCCCCCGCCGCCAAAAGCCGCTGCACCGAAAACGGTAAAGAAGAAGGCACCGGCAGAGAAGAAGCCAGAAGAGGATCAGCCATCGCCGCTATTGCCACCGGTACCGCCCAGTAGCGAGAGTAAGGTAGCCGAACGTTCAGAGAGCGATTACCGTAATGCCCTGCGTAGTGCCATCGAAGCGCGCAAGCGTTACCCGGCAAAAGCGCGGCGTATGCACTGGCAGGGTACGGTAGAACTGGCGTTTACGGTTAATGCGGCGGGCACGATTCGCGACCTTCACGTATCACTCAGTTCCGGATATCCCGAACTCGATCGGGCAGCGATGGATCTGGTTGCCAGTCTCAGCGGCTTGATGCCGTTTCCCGCCGAGCTGAAACGTGATGAGTGGGATTTCGTGCTGCCGATTGAGTATCGGTTGGAGTGAGGTGTTACGAGTAAAGAGGCTATTCGAGTACATAGCCCTCTTCGCGGAATAACTTGATGCAGAGATCGACGATGTCGGCGTCGTAAAGGATGCCACGGCCGTTTTGCAACTCCTCCAGTGCTTCGTCAAGACTACGCGCAGGCCGGTATGGACGGTGTGTGTTCATCGCCTCGACCACGTCGGCTACCATAAGAATGCGCGCTTCCGGCAGGATCTCATTGCCTTTCAGTCCGTCGGGGTAGCCGGAGCCATCCATCCGCTCATGGTGTTGACGCACGATCCTGGCGATGGGCCATGGAAAATCAATGTTCTTCAATATGTCATAGCTAGCGGTGACATGGGTGCGCGCCAGGGACATTTCCGTTTCTGACAAGCGGCCAGGTTTACTGAGGATCTCAGCGGGGATAGCGATCTTGCCGATGTCATGTATCAGGCCAGCTAGAGAGATAACCTGAACGCGATCCTCAGCGAATCCCGCTGCGCGGGCGATAGCGGCAGCAAGATTGGCTACACGGTGCTGGTGGCCAGCAGTGTAAGGATCGCGTAGGTCAACCGTACTGGCCAGTGCCTGGATGGTGGACTCCATACTCTCATGGAGTTGGCTAACGAAATGTTCACGATCGATACGGGTGCGCAGGGCCTGGATGCCGTAGCTGAGATCGCTTGCCAGTTCAGATAGCAGTGCGGTCTCTTCGCTGCCGAAGCTGTCCCTCTCGGAGGAGTAGATAGCGAACACACCGAAAACCTTTTCACCATTAAGCAAGGGCAGAGCAATGGCGGATTTGTAGCCAAACTCCAGCGCCTGGTTTCTCCACGGCAGGCAGGGGTCGGCAGTTGAATTTTGTACCACCTCTATTTCGCCTGACTGAAGGGCGCGGATGGCTGGTCGACATGTTTGATCAGCAGCGGTGCCATCGATGAGCGTACTGCGGTCCACATAACCCTCGACCACACCACCAAATTGAGCCTGGATGCTTAAAGTGTGGGAATCGTCGCTAAAGCCCACCCATGCCAGGACGAACTCTCCCACCTCGACCACCACGCGACACATCTCTTGAAGCAGGCTCTGTTCATCCTGGGTATGCACCAGGGTTTCGTTGCAGCGACTCAGGGTGCGCAGGAAGCGGTTCATGCGCAGTATTTCCTGCTCAGTATGTTTGCGTTCGGTGATATCTCGGGAGAGGGCGAGGATGTAACCCCGGTTTTCATAGTCGAAGTAACTGGCGCTAACCTCCACCGGATATTGTGAATGATCGCTTGCCAGATGAAGACCTTCAAAGGTGAGTGAGCCATGCTCCCGAATATTGGCCCACGTTTCGGGCCACTTCTCTAGCGAAAACAGGGGATCAATATCGGGGATGGTCATCGATAGCAGTTCATCGCGAGAATATTTCAGGCCACGGCAGGCCTCATCGTTGACGTAACTTATGTGTGCCTGATCATCGACTAAAATGGCCTCTTCGTTGATATTATTGAGAGCAAAATTTAGCAGGATAAGCTGTTGTTCGGCCTGTTTCCGTTCTATGCGATTACGCAGGGCAACGATACCAAAGGCGAGGTCGTCGGAAAGTTCTTCCATCAGTCGGAGTTCATCCGGGGTGATGGCATTGATCTCGGTTGAATAGATCAGTAACACGCCGAAGGCAGTTGCGTTTTCATCCTTGAGTGGAAGGGCAATGCCAGAGTGATAGCCCCGTTGTTGTGCGGCCCTACGCCAGGGGGACATATGTTCATCTTCGCTAAAGTCTTGCACGTAGTAGGCTTTACCGCTGCGAATGGCGATGCCTGCCGGGCCCTGTCCGTGCGGCAGATCCTCCGACCAGGAGAGTTTGGCGTTGGCGATATAGCCGCTGTCGCTCCCGGCCCATGCCATTGGGCGTATCGATTTTTCCGCATCCTTTTCCGCATAGCCCACCCAGGCCA
Source organism: Thiohalomonadaceae bacterium (assembly GCA_050295975.1). Lineage (GTDB taxonomy): Bacteria > Pseudomonadota > Gammaproteobacteria > Thiohalomonadales > Thiohalomonadaceae > JAPHTQ01. The sequence goes on along the minus strand of JBNKQR010000002.1, from coordinate 42,716 downwards.
GAACATAACCCGCAACGTCGCAAATGGTGTTGCAGACATCGTTGAGCAGCATCTGTTCGTCTTCGGCACGGATCAGCGCCTGGTTGCAGGTGCTGATGGCTCTCAGCTCGCGGTTAAGTCGGTGTTGCGCTGCTTCTGCCTGTTTACGCTCAGTAATGTCGAGCATGATTCCATACCAGAGGATGCTGCCGTCTGCTTCTTTATTTGCTACCGAACGCGACTCAATCCAGCGCTGCGGCAGATTCGGGGGGCAAATGCGGTATTCGAGTTGAAAGGGTTCCAGCGATTCGAATGCTTCGGCAAGAGCGGCCTCGATACGGGAGCGATCATCCGGATGAGCAAGCAGGTGCAACGGCGTCATATCTTCCCGTACATCCTCGGGATTGAGACCGTATAGGGTTTTGATGCCAATGCTGGCATAGGGGAAGCAGTAACGACCATCTTCGGTGCGGCGAAAGGTAAAAAAGAAGGCCGGAAGGTTGGCGATAAAGCGGCTAGAACGTTGCTCACTTGCCTGTGCCTTCATCTCCGCACTCTTACGCTCTGTAGCCAGTTCTGGGTGCTGTGGCGGGGTGGTTTGCTTAAATATCCGGCGTATTAGACGAAACAGGCGGGAACTCATTGCCACCCCCTGATTGGCTTGTCGATCAAACGATGCGACTTGATACAAAGAGCACTAGCCTTTGTCTCGCGAGGATGATGCTGAGGCATGTGGGGGAGCCGTTTTCTCGGGCTACCCTGTTGGATAATCAAGGTGTATGTCATTTGCCTGTGGTGCCTCACCAATCAATGAGGAATAACACTCCGCTCACGAAGTCATTTAGCCTATATCCATGCAAACGGTCAGGGATTGTTCCCCTCTCCCGACAGTATCGTCTAAGTGTGGACGAAATTTAACCTTCTTGCGACATGGTTTTTTGCGTCAGTGAGACCTTTCAGGTGGGTGTAAGGATCACGCGGTCTCTGCGACAAACGGACATAAGAGCACTTCTGTCCAACTTGTGGAGGTTAAACCATGAACATACTCAAAGTGGGTGACCGTGCCCCCGACTTCACCATGCCTGACCTGAACGGACAGCCGATCCATCTGGCAAGCCTGCGTGGCAAGAAGGTGCTACTGGCATTCTTCCGTTATGCCACTTGCCCCTTCTGCACCATGCGCTTTGTCCGTCTTTCTCAGGAGTGCGCTCGTTACTCTGCGGAGGGGGTTGAGGTGATCGGCGTGTTTGAATCAACGCCGGAATATATCAGGGAGTATCTCTCCCGCCGTGGCCTGCCCTTTCCCATCATCCCTGACCCGGAAGGGGTTTTGTATGAGCTGTATGGTGTGCAGCGATCCATGCCTGGTCTATTGTTGGGTATGTTCCGCATGCCAACCCTGTTAAGGGCACTTTTTGATCCCGACTACCGAATGGCCATTCCGGACGCTGACGTAACACGTATCCCCGCCGATTTTCTGCTCGGCCCGGATCAGGAGATCGTGGATGCCTATTACGGCAAGGATATCGGTGATCACATTCCGTTCAAACGCATCGATGCCTTTGTTGCTCAGAGGTCAGCCCACCCTTCACAACACAAGCTGGTGAGAACATGAATACGATTATTGTTCTGGTGATTGTCGCGGTTACTGCGCTTATTCTCTATTGGCAGTGGCGCACATGGCGCATGGCAAAGCGTTGTGAAGGTCAGGCGGTGCCGGATACTTCGTCAATAGATGGGGACGTGGTAGCGGAGAAGCGGATCTACTATTTCTATTCACCACACTGTGGTCCGTGTAAAGCGATTTCACCGCAGGTAGATACGCTACGTGAAGAGTTTCCCAACCTGATCAAGGTGGATGTGACGGAAAATATGGATCTGGCCCAGGCATTCAGTATTGCGGCTACCCCAAGTTTTATTTTGGTGTCCGATGGCGTTGTGAGAGAAGTGAAGCTGGGTGGAGTAAGTGCCTCCTGGTTGCGTGAGCGACTGAGCATATGAGTGTTGTGGGTGTGTAAGGAATTCCGGTGTTGTGCGACTGATGCTTAGACACAACAACGAGAAGGAGAACACCATGCAACGCAAACCCTTTGACGGAAATCCCGTCTCCCTGCTGACTGCCAGCAGCCTGTTGGCACTCAGTTTGAGTGGTGCGCCGGTTCTGGCGGCTAATCCCTGCTCTGCACGTAACCCCTGTGCACCACGTAAATCAATGAATCCATGCGCGCCAAAATATAAAGACGCTTCCCTGGTCACGCGTCCAAAGAACTATCGACCCTATCGAGGTAATGCGAGTGAGTTGGTTGCGTTAGGTAGCAAACTGTTTCGTGATACTTCGCTTTCCACTAACGGTCTCTCGTGCAGCACCTGCCACAACAATCACGGCGCTTATCAGCAGACCTTCGCCAAACCCTATCCACACTTTGTACAAATGGCCAAGGATCGTTACGGTCTGAAGAGCGTGCATCTGGATGAAATGGTACAGCTGTGTATGAACGAACCGATGGCGGCCAAATCACTGGCCTGGGACTCGAAAGAGCTTGCCGCATTGGTAGCCTATACGAGAACCCAGCATAAGAGTTTCAAGGGCGGTATGAAAAATCCCTGTGCGGCCAGGAATCCCTGTGCCGCAAAAAATCCCTGCACTGCTAAACCGGCGATGAATCCCTGTGCAGCGAAAAACCCATGCGCTGCGAGGAATCCCTGCGCACCAATGAGCCATTAAATATCTGGAAGGCGGTTTGCACCGCCTTCCTCCCATCATTCAGCAAAGGAGATTTAGCTTATGGATATCTTTTCAAAAGTGGCACGCTTTGGCGTGCTCATGTTTCTATTCCACAGTACAACCGTAGCTGCTGCAGATGCAGCTCTGCCGGGTACGTTTACCATAGCCACACCCTACGGCTATTCGGTATTGATTGATCGACTGGAAAAGGCAATTAAAGCCAACAAGATGGGTCTGGTGTCCCGTGCTAGCGCCAGTCGCGGTGCGGCCAAACGAGGTGTCTCTATCTTAGGCAACGAAGTCTTGATGGTATTTCGTAACGATTACGCGGTAAGGATGTTAGAGGCCAGTGTTGCCGCCGGGTTTGAGGCACCGTTGCGCCTCTATGTGGTTGAAAATGTGGATCACACGGCAACAATTATTTACCGAAAGCCCAGTGCGCTGTTTGCCCCCTACCATAATGCCGAGATTGACAAGATGGCGGCAGAGCTCGATCCGATCTTTGCCCGTATCGTGGCCGATGCGACCGCTGAATAGTAATTGATTGCACAAGAGTGTAAGGAATCGGGAACTCACGCGACTCTAGTACAGGACCGACATATAAGCGGTTCTCTACAACACTATTTAAGGAGTCACGAAATGAAGAATCCGAGCGCAAAAAAACTGTTCGCCGCCACTCTTGGAGCCGGTGCACTATCACTGGCTATGGGTAGTGCACCACTGCACGCTGCGAACCCCTGTAGCCCCTGTTCAGCTAAAGAGATGACACAGAAGGCCAACCCCTGCGCGGCAAAAAATCCCTGTGCTGCCAAGCCAGTGATGAATCCCTGCGCTGCCGTGAATCCTTGTGCCGCTAAAAATCCCTGTGCAGCCAAGGCAGCAATGAATCCCTGTGCGGCGCACTAGTCGCGGGAGGTGAGTGATGTTGCGCAAACTGTTTCTATTACTGACATTGCTACTCTCCGCTGCTGCGCAAGCAGCGGAGTTCCCTTACACAACCCAGCGTTTCAATACGCTGCAACAGCAAGGCAAACCGATCCTGGTGTTTATTCATGCGGACTGGTGTCCCACCTGTAAGAAGCAGGAGATCATTCTTGGTGATCTATTCCGGCAGCATGAGAAAGAGTTCATGCCATTGACGCTGCTGAAGGTGGACTTCGATACCCAGAAAAATGTGGTGAATGGCTTTGGTGTGAAATATCAAAGCACATTGATCGTCTTCCGTGACGGCATTGAAAAAGGTCGCGTTACTGCCAGTACCGATCGCAAAGAGATCGCGGCGCTATTACGCCGGGTGCTGTGATGGGTGTGCTAATGCAAAAAGCTGTGCAGATACCATCGCTGTTTACACCAGCGATTGCTGATACAGATAGCTCTCAACGGCAACAGATGCTGACTGCGGCGCGTGAGATCCGTGAGTGTTATCGAGTATTGGAAAAAGCGGGGTTGAATGTGGTGGGTGAGGTGTTGCGCGGACAAGGCGACTTCATCGAACTGGAACACTATCCCCACGACGATGTATTCGATAACGAAAGCTACAGTCAGTACTACTACCATTCCCATCGACCTGAAGCAGGTGAACATGGGCACTTCCATACATTTCTAAGAGCAGCTGGTATGCCAGAAGAGGTGCAACCGATTCACTACCCGCAAGCGAGTGATGTGTGGCCTGCAGGTGAAGAGGCGATCTGCCATCTTCTCGGTATTGCCATGGACGCATGGGGGTATCCCATCGGCCTGTTTGCCACCAACCGCTGGGTGACCGGTGAGAGCTGGTATACAGCAGAGGATGCCATCTCAATGCTGGATCGTTTTGTCATCGATCACGCCGCCCCTTCCTGGCCGGTGAACCGCTGGATCAGTGCGATGTTAGTGCTCTATCGGCCCCATGCAGAGGCGTTGTTGCGTCATCGCGATGAGGTGATCAGTGCCTGGCAGGAAGCGCATCCGGGTGAAGATGTTTTTGAGGATCGCCGTCTTGAGGTCACCGGCTACCTACCTATAGATGTGGATGAGATTACGGCGCAACTGGAGGGGTTGTTGTGCCAGGCGAGTTGATATTGTCGTTCTTGCCTGCAAGACTGAGTGTTCATGGCGTTGTTTCGAGCCACCACAAGAGAAGAGCCATGCCCTCCAGCACTCCAGAAGAGCAGGTGGATGCAAACGAGATCGCTGCACTGCATCACGACATGCTGCGTTTTGCCCGACTGCAACTGCGCGACGAACAGGCAGCAGAGGATGCGGTGCAGGAAGCTATTGCTGCAGCACTCGCATCACGTGAGCGATATGCGGGCCGTGCAACGATCAAGACCTGGGTCTTCTCCATTCTGCGCAATAAGATCATTGATGTTATTCGTGACAAGGCGCGTCATCCCACACAGAGCTACGACGAAGAGATCGATAACAACATTGACGCACAATTTACCCAACGAGGTCATTGGCGTAAGGAAGAGCGTCCCACAGGCTGGGTGAAACCGGAGCAGAATCTGGAGGACGAACAGTTTTGGCGTGTGTTCGATGCCTGTATGGACTATCTGCCGGAGAACACGGCCCGTGTCTTTATGATGCGCGAAATGCTGGGTCTGGAGACGGAAGAGATCTGTACCGAACTGGCAATCAGCGAAAGCAATTGTTGGGTGATTCTGCACCGGGCACGTTCAAAACTGCGGATATGTTTGACGGAAAACTGGTTTGATGGGGAGCACGCGGAATGATGAACTGTAAACATGCCACCCAACTGCTATCTCAGGGACAGGATAGAAAACTGGGGCTCATGGAACGCATCGGCCTGCGCCTGCATCTGCTGATGTGCAGTGGCTGCACCAACTTCAATAAACAGATCGAATTTATTCGTGTGGCCTGTCGGCGGATCGGCGGCGGGTAACGACGTCTTCAGTGATCCATGCTGAGTGCCTGCAGATGATAGATATAGCGCTGCAGATAGAGATTGGTCTGGGTGGTGACGTTAAGGAAGGCAACACCAATGCGCGGGATCGCCTCGTTCTTACCGGTAAAGAAGACCCCTTTGTTGCGCACCTCAATATCAATACGGAACTCACCAAAATCTGGAAGCTGGATCAGGCAGTCACGGTAGATGTCACGGATATTGGGTTTGAAAATCTCCTCATGGGAGACAATGCTGACGCCACCGACACTGAGGTCAATAATTTGCAGGGTGATCGGCGGGGAATCCTTATCCGGACGAAGGGTACATTGGGGTGAATTGATACGTGGTACCTGTACCCGGAAAAATTCACGTCGCTGTTTGCGGAACAGGCTCTCCGGCATGGAGGCGGCGATGGCCGAGCGACCCTGGTATTTGGCGCTCTGTAAGCCTTCCACTGAAAACTTGATCGGTACGCCCATGCTGCGGGTGGTGCAGACCAGACGGTTGGATTTGATCGCCTTGTGGGTCACCTCATCATCGGGACCGACGTCCAGCACCACCATATTGCGATCTTTTAATACGCCCAGCACAGCGGTGAGGAAGAACTCTTTCCCGCTGTTAAAATAGGCGGTGATGATGTCAGGTTTTTTTGACAGATTTAAAAGCTGGTTACGGATCTCACCCTCGCTATGCAGCACATAGCGATCGTGATCCTCGACCGAGTCGATTGCGGTCTTTTCGGCGTTTTGATAATCCGGCATGGTTTATCCGTATCTGTTCCGGGGGGCGTCGCCGCAGCGTCGCTGAAAGCTCCGTAGTCTATATCCTCGCACAATCTAACACCAAGTTCATGGATATTGGCGGAATCCCACCACAGAATGTATCGGCCGACAGGAATTGGCCTGAAGAGTAGGTGGACGTACAATGTGCGGCCCTTCTTGGTGAATGAACATGATCTATCCTGAATCTTTCGATGTCATTGTGGTAGGCGGCGGACACGCCGGAACCGAGGCGGCCATGGCCGCGGCGCGGATGGGTGCGCGTACCCTGCTGTTGAGTCACAACATCGAAACCCTGGGGCAGATGTCCTGCAACCCGGCCGTTGGTGGGATAGGCAAGGGCCATCTGGTGAAAGAGGTGGATGCCCTTGGCGGACTGATGGGCCGTGCCATCGACAGGGGCGGTATCCAGTTCCGCATACTGAATGCCTCCAAGGGCCCGGCGGTGCGTGCCACCCGTGCCCAGGCGGATCGCCAGCTCTATAAGGCGGCGGTGCGCCATGCGCTGGAGAACCAGCCCAATCTCAGTCTGTTTCAACAGGCGGTGGAGGATCTCATCGTTGAAGGGGATCGGGTTACCGGCGTGGTCACCCAGATGGGCCTGCGCTTCAATGCCCCGACCGTGGTGCTCACTGTCGGCACCTTTCTCGGCGGACTGATCCATATCGGTCAGGCCAATTATGAGGGGGGCCGTGCCGGAGACCCGCCCGCCAATGCACTCTCACGACGTCTACGCGAGCTGTCGTTGCGGGTAGAACGGCTCAAAACCGGCACCCCGCCGCGCCTCGATGGCCGCACCCTCGATTACTCGCTGATGCAGGAGCAGCAGGGAGATAACCCGGCGCCGGTTTTCTCTTTCCTCGGCCACCGTGAGGAACACCCGCCGCAGATTTCCTGTTTTATCACCCACACCAGTGAAAAAACCCACGAGATCATTCGTGGCGGACTGGACCGCTCACCCATGTACAGCGGCGTCATCGAAGGGGTGGGGCCACGCTACTGCCCCTCTATAGAGGATAAGGTGGTGCGCTTTTCCGAGCGCGACGCCCACCAGATTTTTGTTGAGCCGGAGGGGCTCACTACCCACGAGGTCTACCCTAACGGTATCTCCACCTCGCTGCCCTTTGATGTGCAACTGGCGCTGGTGCGTTCCATCCGTGGTTTCGAGAACGCCCATATCGTCCGTCCCGGCTACGCCATCGAATACGATTTCTTCGACCCGCGGGATCTCAAACCAAGCCTGGAGACCAAGGCGATCACGGGCCTCTTCTTTGCCGGACAGATCAACGGTACGACCGGTTACGAAGAGGCAGCCGCTCAGGGATTGCTGGCCGGGGCCAATGCAGCCTTGCAGGTGCAGGGCAGAGAGGCGTGGTCACCACGTCGCGACGAGGCCTACCTCGGGGTGCTGGTAGACGACCTGATCACTCGGGGCACCGCCGAGCCCTATCGCATGTTCACCTCCCGTGCCGAGTACCGCCTGCTGCTGCGCGAGGATAATGCTGATCTGCGTCTTACCCCCATCGGCCGCGAACTGGGACTGGTGGATGATGAACGCTGGGCCGCATTCGAGACCAAGCGCGAGGCGATCGAACAGGAGCAGCAGCGACTTAAAGGGACCCTGGCCCGTCCCGGCAAGTTGACCAGTGCCGAGCAGATTTTGGGTGGTGAATTGAGCCGTGAATATCGACTCGACGAACTGCTACGCCGTCCCGACGTGAGCTATGAGGATCTCTTCAAACTGCTGCCGGAGCTGGAACCGGTGGCCGACCCGGCCGTGGCAGAGCAGGTGACGATTCAGGCCAAATATGCTGGTTATATCGATCGTCAGCGCGACGAGATCGAGCGCAGTCTGCGTCACGAATCGACCGTGATACCTGAGGAGTTTGACTACGCCGCAGTGCGAGGCCTCTCCGCCGAGGTGGCGGAAAAGCTGGCGCGCAATCGTCCCGCCACCCTGGGCCACGCCTCACGCATCCCCGGTGTCACCCCGGCGGCCATTTCGTTGCTGCTGGTACACCTGAAGAAACGCAGTAACTCGAAGGTCATCGGTTCTTGAGCGAACTACGCAAAATACTCGACACCGGGCTGGTAAAGCTGGGACTGGATCTACCCGAACCAGTACGTGACAGGCTGATCGCCTACGTGGAACTGCTGGCCAAATGGAACAAGGCCTACAACCTGACCGCGGTGCGTGATCCGGCAGAGATGGTCACCCGCCACCTGCTCGACTCTCTGGCGGTGCTACCCCACTTCGACGCCCAGCGGACCATCGATGTGGGCACCGGCGGTGGCCTGCCGGGGATCCCCCTGGCACTGGTTTTTCCTGAACGGCAGTTCGTGTTGCTCGACAGCAACAGCAAGAAAACCCGCTTCCTGATTCAGGCCAAGGCCTCGTTGCAACTGGAAAATGTGACCGTGGTGCACGAACGGGTCGAGGCGTTCCAGGATGATGACGGCTTCGATTGTATTATCACTCGCGCATTCGCCCCGGTTGCTGTTATTCTGACAGGCTCCCGCCACCTGTTGACCCCGCACGGGGAATTTCTGGCAATGAAGGGCGCCGTACCCGAAGAGGAACTGGCTGCCCTGCCACCGGGCTATCATCTGATTGAGGTGATTCCGCTCAGGGTGCCGGGTCTGGAACAGGAGCAGCGACACCTGTTGCGTATCGGGCAAGGGCAGTGACCGGCAAGGAATTTTAGGGGAGAAATCAATGGGCAAGATCATCGCAGTAGCGAATCAGAAGGGTGGGGTGGCCAAGACCACCACCTGCATCAATCTCGGTGCCTCCTTCGTGGCGACCAAGCGCAGCGTGCTGGTTGTCGATTTCGATCCCCAGGGTAATGCCACCGTCGGTAGCGGCATCGACAAGGGCAGTTACGAATACAGTAGCTACCATGTGCTGATGGGTGAGGCCAAAGCGGAACAGGCGATCCTGCATGCTGAGGCCGCCAATTACGATATTCTTCCCAGTAATGGTGACCTGACCGCCGCAGAGGTGGAGTTGCTGGACATGACCGAGGGCCGCGCCCACCGCCTGCGTAATGCGCTGGAAGCGGTCCGTGATAAGTACGACTACATACTGGTCGACTGCCCACCCTCCCTGAACATGTTGACCCTTAACGCCCTGGTGGCTGCCGACTCGGTGATGATCCCAATGCAGTGTGAGTACTATGCGCTGGAAGGTCTGAGCGCGCTGCTCAATACCATCGAAGAGATCAAATCGACGGTTAATCCGGGTCTGGAGGTGGAAGGTCTGCTGCGCACCATGTACGACCCGCGCAACAACCTCTCCAGCGACGTCTCCGGTCAGTTGATCATGCATTTCGGCGACAAGGTCTACCGTACCGTGATCCCGCGCAACGTGCGTCTGGCTGAGGCCCCTAGCCACGGCATCCCGGCACTGCAGTACGATCGTACCTCCCGTGGCGCGATGGCCTATCTAGCCCTGGCCGGTGAGATCCTGCGCCGTGGTGACGAGCACAAACAGGCGGTCTAACCGCATCTCCAAGAACATAAGCGATAATAGCAACGACCATGGCAGCGAAAAAACGAGGTTTGGGCAAAGGGCTTGATGCTCTGTTGGGTAACAGCGGTTCCTACGAGGCGCCACCTTCTACCGTAGAAGAGGCGTCGGCCGATGGTCTGCTGAAGAATCTGCCGGTCGATATCCTGCAACGTGGCGTTTATCAGCCACGGGTCGACATGCATCCCGATACCCTGGAAGAGCTGGCCAACTCCATTCGTGCCCAGGGTGTGGTGCAGCCCATCGTGGTTCGCCCGGTAGCCGGGGATCGTTACGAAATCATTGCTGGTGAGCGTCGCTGGCGTGCCGCGCAACTGGCAGGCCTGCACGAAATCCCGGCTGTGGTTCGCGATGTACCGGATCAGGCCGCCATGGCGATGGCGCTGATCGAGAATATCCAGCGCGAAGGGCTCAACCCGATGGAAGAGGCGACCGCACTGCATCGCCTGATCGAGGAATTTGGCCTGACCCATCAGCAGACCGCTGATGCAGTGGGTCGCTCCCGTGCCGCGGTGTCAAACCTGCTGCGCCTGCTCAGTCTGGCCGAGCCGGTCAAGAGGATGCTGGAGCAGGGTGAACTGGAGATGGGTCATGCCCGTGCCCTGCTGGCGCTGGAAGGCGAGCAACAGATCAAAGTTGCACAACAGGTGGCAGCCAAAGGTATGTCGGTTCGTGAAACCGAGCGACTGGTCAAACACACCCTGGAGCAACCTCAGGGCAAATCGGCCAAACCGACACAGACACAAGACCCGGACGTTCGCCGTCTGGAGCAGGACCTGGGTGACAAATTGGGGGCCAAAGTGGCTCTCCAGCACGGCTCACAGGGCAAGGGCAAGCTGGTGATCAGCTACAACAGCCTTGATGAGCTGGACGGTATTCTCGATCACATCAAATAACGGCGAAGGACTCCCTTCGCTGTCTGAAACATCTAATCTCGCTTATATAAAGCTTTTTTATTGTGCCATCATTGACGCTAGCAGCTTCGCTAGATATACTTTCGCGCCGCTGAGAGCTTCGTTTTTGCCCCTTGCGTTACGTTGCTGAAACATGCGTTTCGTACTCTTTAATTGAACGGTGCGGGGGGCAGCCAGGTAAATAGATGAGCGATGCCCAGGTACATACAAGCGCGATAAGAAGAATCGTTATTTGGTACCTCCTTCCCTCTGGCGCCCTGGCCGGACTTTTTTACGCCCTTCAAGGGTGGTCATCCGCTCTGGCGGTGTTTTACGGCACGCTTATTATCGTGCTCAACCACCTGCAGCAGGTACGGCAGCTTGCACGCGCCGGCCGCATTGCAGGCCTCAGTGCAGAACGTAACATGCGTTATCTCTACCGCTGTGCGTTCGAGCGTTTTGTTGCAACAGTGGCCCTGCTCGCCATCGGTATCGGACTGATCCGGCTTGAGCCTTTACCACTGCTTTGCGCCTACATCGTCGGTCACTTCACGATGGTGTACGAAGGTTTTCTGAAATCAAATGCGAGACGTAGACATGGCTAGCGAAGGTCACACTTCTTCGGAGTACATCAGACACCACCTGCAAAACCTCACATTCGGCCAACATCCCGACGGTACCTGGGGCATTGCCCACGGTGCTGAGGCGGCAAAAGAGATGGGCTTCTGGGCCTTTCATCTTGACACCCTTGGTTGGTCCTTTTTCCTCGGTCTGGTCTTTATCCTGATTTTCCGTTCTGCGGCAAAGAAGGCCAGCGCGGACACCCCGAGCGGCGTGCAAAACTTTGTTGAGTGGATCATCGAATTCATCGACAGCAGCGTGCGTGGTTCCTTTTCCGCCAAGAATGATATCGTCGCCCCGCTGGCGCTGACCATCTTCGTCTGGATCTGGTTGATGAACTTCATGGACCTCATCGCCATCGACTTCCTGCCGCAACTGGCTACAGCGGTCGGTATTCCCTACATGAAAGTCGTGCCCAGCACCGACCCCAACGCCACCTTCGGTATGGCGTTGTCGGTATTTGTACTGGTGCTCTTCTACAGCATTAAGATGAAAGGCGCCGGCGGCTTCTTCGGCGAACTGGCGTTCCAGCCGTTCCCCAAGTGGCTCTTCCCGGTCAACCTGGTTCTGGAAGGTGTCGGCCTGATCGCCAAGCCGATCTCTCTGGCACTGCGACTCTTCGGCAACATGTACGCCGGTGAGATGATCTTCATCCTCATCGCGATTATGTACGGCGCGGGTTGGGTAATGGGCGGTTTCGCCGGTTTCCTTCAGCTCGGCTGGGCTATTTTCCACATCCTGATTATCACGCTGCAGGCGTTCATCTTTATGACCCTGACCATCGTCTATCTGGATATGGCGCATCAGGAACATCACTAATTTTTTGTATTAACACTTTATCCACTATTTAAACTATTTAACTTTAGAAACAGGAGATCAAAATGGAACAAGCATTGTTGGTTATTGCTGGCGCAATCATGATGGGTCTGGGCGCTGTGGGTGCCGCGGTTGGTATCGGCATCCTCGGTGGTCGTTTCCTTGAAGGCGCTGCTCGCCAGCCGGAGCTGATTCCGATGCTGCGTACCCAGTTCTTCATCGTAATGGGTCTGGTTGACGCGGTACCGATGATTGCCGTTGGTCTTGCCATGTACGTTCTGTTCGCGCTGGCCGGTTAATCGACTCCGTTAACGTTTTGTTTACGGAATCTACCGGTTATCAACACGAGGTACAGGCATGAACATTAATGCAACCCTTATAGGGCAAGCCATTAGCTTCATCTTCTTCGTGTGGTTCTGCATGAAGTTTGTGTGGCCACCGATTATGGCTGCGCTTGAAGAGCGCAAGCTGAAGATCGCTGAAGGCCTTGCCGCCGCCGAGCGCGGTATTCACGAGCAGGAGCTGGCTGAGAAGCGCGCTGCGGAGCTGATCGCTGAAGCCAAGAAAGAGGCTTCTGGCATCATCGCCCAGGCAAATAAGCGTGGCAGCGAAATCGTGGAAGAAGCCAAAGAGACCGCACGTAGCGAAGGCGCACGTATCGTCGCCTCCGCCAACGCGGAAATCGAGCAGGAAGTGAACCGAGCCAAGGAGCACCTGCGTGGTCAGGTTGTCTCTATCGCCGTCGCCGGCGCTGGCAAGGTGCTGAGTCGTGAAATTGACGACAAGGCCCACGACGCCCTGCTTAAAGACCTTGTTTCACAAATATAAGGTCTTGAGCCATGGCTGAAACAATTACAATCGCACGCCCCTACGCACAGGCGATTTTCGCCCTTGCCCAGGAGCAGGGCGATCTGAAAGGTTGGTCAGAGATGCTGCAGTACACTGCCGCCATCGCTGCTGACCCGCAAATGGTCGCTCTCATCAACAGCCCTAGTTACGACAACGCCCAGGCGGGTGATCTGTTCATTGAAGTTTGCGGCGATAAGCTGAACGACGCAGGCAAGAACATGATCCGTACCCTGGCCGACAACGACCGCCTCACCGCCCTGCCCGAAGTGGCCGAGCTGTTTGAGGCTGAGCGTGCCGCAGTAGAAGGCACCATCGTTGCCGAGGTGACCTCTGCCACTACGCTGAGCAAAGCGCAGGAGAAGAGCATCGCCGAGTCACTGACGAAGCGGTTGGGTCGTGAAGTTACCCTGGAGTGCAAGATTGACGAATCCCTGTTGGGTGGCGCAATCATCCGTGCTGGAGACGTGGTCATCGACGGTTCAGTGGTCGGCAAGCTGGAAAAGCTCGCCACTGCCTTAGCCCACTGAACCTGACCTGTTAGAGGACATTAGAAATGCAGCAATTGAATCCATCTGAAATCAGTGAACTGATTAAAAAGCGCATCGCTGGCTTTGAGACGGTCACCGAAGCTCGCACCGAGGGCACCGTGGTCAGCTTGACCGACGGTATCGCCCGTATCCACGGTCTGGCTGACGTAATGTCTGGCGAAATGCTTGAGTTCCCGAACAACACCTTCGGCCTGGCGCTCAACCTTGAGCGTGACTCTGTTGGTGCGGTAATCCTCGGCCCTTACGAGCACATCACTGAAGGCGACAAGGTCACCTGTACCGGTCGCATCATGGAAGTGCCTGTAGGCGAAGGCCTGCTGGGTCGTGTCGTCGACTCACTGGGTAACCCCATTGACGGTAAAGGCCCAATCGAAGCCCAGGGTTCTTCTCCGATTGAGAAGATCGCCCCCGGCGTTCTGTGGCGTAAATCGGTAGACCAGCCGCTGCAAACCGGCCTTAAGTCTATCGACTCCATGGTGCCAATCGGCCGTGGTCAGCGCGAGCTGATCATCGGTGACCGCCAGACCGGTAAAACCGCCGTTGCTATCGACGCGATCATCAACCAGAAAGGTACCGGCGTTAAGTGTATCTACGTAGCAGTTGGCCAGAAGGCCTCTTCTATCGCTAACGTGGTTCGCAAGCTGGAAGAGCACGGCGCGCTGGAGCACACCATTGTTATCGCCGCGACCGCTTCTGACTCAGCCGCACTGCAGTACATCGCACCTTACTCCGGTTGCGCCATGGGCGAATACTTCCGCGACAAGGGCGAAGATGCACTGATCGTATACGATGACCTGACCAAGCAAGCCTGGGCCTACCGTCAGGTATCCCTGCTGCTGCGTCGTCCGCCGGGCCGTGAAGCTTATCCTGGTGACGTTTTCTACCTCCACTCACGTCTGCTTGAGCGCGCAGCGCGCGTCAACGCCGACTGGGTTGAGAAGATGACCGACGGCAAGGTGAAAGGCAAAACAGGTTCTCTTACCGCGCTGCCGGTTATCGAGACCCAGGCCGGTGACGTATCTGCCTTCGTACCGACCAACGTTATCTCCATCACCGACGGTCAGATCTTCCTTGAGACCGACCTGTTCAACTCCGGTATCCGTCCTGCGATTAACGCCGGTCTGTCGGTATCCCGTGTAGGTGGTGCAGCCCAGACCAAGATCATCAAGAAGCTTGGTGGTGGTGTTCGTCTCGACCTGGCTCAGTATCGTGAACTGGCGGCTTTCGCCCAGTTTGCTTCTGACCTTGATGAGTCTACCCGTAAGCAGATTGAGCGTGGTCAGCGCGTAACCGAACTGATGAAGCAGATGCAGTACGCCACCATGAGCGTAGCGCAGATGGCTGTTTCCCTGTTCGCCGCCAACCAGGGCTTCCTGGACGACGTTGAAGTGAACAAGGTTGTTGATTTTGAGAACGCAATGCAGGCCTACATGAAGTCCGAACAGGCCGACCTGCTGAGCCAGATCAACGAGTCCGGTGACTACAACGACGAAATCGAAAAAGGCCTGCGTGCAGCACTGGAGAAGTTCAAGTCCAGCAGCACCTGGTAAGCGAGGGCCTAAACGATGGCAAGCGGAAAAGAGATACGCACCAAGATCAAAAGCGTGCAAAACACGCAGAAGATCACCCGTGCGATGGAGATGGTGGCAGCAAGCAAAATGCGCAAAGCGCAGGATCGCATGCGTGCTACTCGTCCCTACGCAGAAAACATCCGTCGTGTAATCGGTCACCTGGCTCACGCCCATCCGGAATACAGCCATAACTTCATGCAGGAGCGTGAAGTTAAGAAAATCGGCATCGTTCTGGTTTCCACGGATCGCGGCCTGTGTGGCGGCCTGAACACCAACATGTTCAAGACCGGCATTGCGCTGATGAAAGAGTGGAGTGGCAAGGGCGTCGGTGTCGAGCTGTGCACCGTCGGTTCCAAAGGCATGGGCTTCTTCAAGCGCCTCGGCGGAAACATTGTTTCCAGCGTTGGCCAGCTTGGTGATGCGCCCCGTCTGGAGGAGCTGATCGGTACCGTTAAGGTCATGCTGGATAAGTTTGAAAACGGTGAAATCGATAAGCTGTTCGTTGTTTACAACGAATTCGTCAACACCATGACGCAGAAGCCTACGGTCGAGCAGATGTTGCCGATCGGAGCCAAGGAGCTGGAGAAGAGTCTGCAGCACCACTGGGACTACATCTATGAGCCTGAGGCGAAAGAGGTCCTGGACGAGCTGCTGATGCGTTACGTCGAATCACTGGTATATCAGGGTGTAGTGGAAAATATCGCCTGTGAGCAGGCGGCGCGAATGGTGGCGATGAAAGCAGCCTCCGATAACGCCGGTAACCTCATCGGTGAACTGCAGCTGGCCTACAACAAGGCACGGCAGGCGGCGATCACCCAGGAACTTTCCGAGATTGTGGCGGGCGCGGCGGCGGTATAACCGTCCGGCTATGCGATAAAGATTTTAAGCATTGTAAGGGGAACAGAGATGAGTTCTGGAAAGATAGTACAAGTCATCGGCGCTGTAATCGACGTGGAATTCCCACGTGACAGCATGCCGAAGGTGTATGAGGCGCTGACCGTCGAAGAAGCCGGCCTGACCCTTGAGGTTCAGCAGCAACTCGGCGACGGCGTGGTTCGTACCATTGCCATGGGCGGTACCGATGGTGTTAAGCGTGGCATGGCTGTTGCCGCGACTGGCGCACCGATTTCAGTACCGGTTGGTAAGGCTACCCTGGGTCGCATTATGGACGTACTGGGTAACCCGGTAGACGAAGTGGGTCCGATTGGTGAAGAGCAGCGTTACGCGATTCACCGTAAGGCACCTGCCTACGAAGAACTTTCCGCCAGCACCGAGCTGCTGGAGACCGGCATCAAGGTAATCGACCTGGTTTGCCCGTTCGCTAAGGGCGGTAAAATCGGTCTGTTCGGTGGTGCGGGTGTAGGTAAAACCGTAAACATGCTCGAGCTGATCAACAACATCGCGCGTGAGCACTCCGGTCTGTCTGTATTCGCCGGTGTAGGTGAGCGTACTCGTGAGGGTAACGACTTCTACCACGAGATGTCAGAAGCTGGTGTTATCCGTCTGGATAACCTGCCTGAGTCCAAGGTAGCGATGGTATACGGTCAGATGAATGAGCCTCCGGGTAACCGTCTGCGTGTTGCGCTGACTGGTCTGACCATGGCTGAGTACTTCCGTGACGAAGGTCGTGACGTACTGTTGTTCATCGACAACATCTACCGTTACACCCTGGCCGGTACCGAAGTATCAGCCCTGCTGGGTCGTATGCCATCAGCGGTAGGTTACCAGCCGACTCTGGCGGAAGAGATGGGCGCCCTGCAAGAGCGTATCACCTCTACCAAGACTGGTTCTATCACTTCCATCCAGGCGGTATACGTACCGGCGGATGACCTGACTGACCCGTCTCCGGCGACCACCTTCGCCCACCTGGACGCCACCGTGGTACTGTCCCGTCAGATCGCCGAGCTGGGTATCTACCCTGCGGTTGACCCGCTGGACTCCACTAGCCGTCAGCTTGATCCGCTGGTTGTGGGTAACGAGCACTACGAAGTTGCCCGTGGCGTGCAGGGTCTGCTGCAGCGTTATAAAGAGCTGCGCGACATCATCGCCATCCTGGGTATGGACGAGCTCTCCGAGGACGACAAACAGATCGTGGCCCGTGCCCGTAAGATCCAGCGTTTCCTCTCCCAGCCGTTCTTCGTGGCCGAGGTATTCACCGGTTCTCCTGGTAAATACGTCTCCCTCAAGGACACCATTGCCGGGTTCAAGGGCATCGTCGATGGCGAGTACGATCACCTGCCTGAGCAGGCGTTCTACATGGTTGGCGGGATCGATGAAGTGGTCGAAAGGGCCAAATCCCTGTAATTCAACCCGAGACGGGATATATTATGGCTATGACTATGCATGTAAACATCGTCAGCGCGGAAGAAGAGATCTACTCCGGTACAGTGGAGCAGGTCTATGCACCGGCGGTGATGGGCGAGGTGGGGATTTACCCTCGCCACACCCAACTGCTGACTCAGCTTAAGCCGGGTGAAGTGCGCGTGGTCAAGGAAGGCGGCGAAGAGGAGTTCTACTTCGTCTCCGGCGGCATCCTTGAGGTGCAGCCCCACGTGGTCACTGTACTCGCTGATACCGCTGTCCGTGCCAAGGACCTCGACGAGGCCAAGGCACTGGAAGCGAAGAAGCGCGCCGAGCAGGAGTTGGCGGATCGTAAGGGTGACATCGACTACGCACGTGCCGAGGCCGAACTGGCCGAAGCCATCGCGCAGCTCCAGGCCATCCAGCGTATGCGCCGCAAGCTTGGCGGTCATCGCAGCTGAGGCAATGACGAAAAGATGAGACCGAAAAAGGGCAGTGTTACACTGCCCTTTTTTCGTTCTACGAAAAAAGGTTACAGGTACCAGATTGCAGGTAACAGGTACAAAGCGGTTTTCCTGCAACCTGCAACCTGTTACCTGATACCTTGTTAAATTGAAAACGGAAACAGTGTTACTGCCATGAACCTCGAAGTCATCATCCTCGCCGCAGGCCAGGGCACCCGCATGCGCTCTGCGCTGCCCAAGGTTCTGCATCCTATTGCAGGCAAACCGATGCTGGCCCACGTTATCGCCACCGCTCGTACCCTGTCTCCTGGTGCGATCCATGTGGTCTACGGCCATGGCGGCGAAACGGTTCGCGAGACGATTAACGATGACAGCGTTAACTGGGTGGAACAGGCGGAACAGCTCGGCACCGGTCATGCGGTAGAGCAGGCGATGCCGAAGGTGAATGATGATTCCACAGTGTTGGTGCTTTACGGCGACGTGCCACTGATCAGCAACGAAACTCTGCGACACCTGCTTGAGAACGTTAACGGCGGTGTTGCACTACTCACGGTACAGCTTGACGACCCCGCCGGTTACGGCCGCATCGTACGCGATGGGAACGGAAAAGTGCTGGCCATCGTTGAACAGAAAGATGCCACTGAAGAACAGCTGGCGATCTGCGAAGGCAATAGCGGTATTCTTGCCTGTAACGGCGGTAAGTTACGGGGCTGGCTCAAACAACTGGAAAACAATAATGCCCAGGGTGAGTTTTATCTCACCGATACCATCGCCCTGGCAGAAAAGGATGGGCTGACGGTCAACGGCATCATCGCAGCATCGGAAACGGAGGTTTCGGGAGTGAACGATCGCATTCAACTGGCACGACTGGAGCGACAGTATCAACTGCAAAAGGCCGAGGCGCAGATGCGAGACGGCGTTACCCTAGTCGATCCGGCGCGCTTTGATCAGCGCGGTACACTGAGCTGCGGTCAAGACTGCACCATTGATGTCGGCGTCGTTTTTGAAGGCGATGTAGTGCTGGGTGATCGAGTACGTATTGGTGCCAACTGTGTGTTGCGCAATGTGAAGATTGCCGATGATGTCACCATCGAACCAATGTGTATCATCGAAGAGGCGGTGATCGATAGTGGTTGCACTATTGGTCCCTTCGCCCGAATTCGCCCCGGCACACATCTCTCGGAGAAGGCAAAGATCGGTAACTTTGTTGAGATTAAAAACAGCGAAATCGGCAACGGCTCAAAAGTTAATCACCTTAGTTACGTCGGCGACACCACTATGGGCGATGGCGTCAATGTGGGTGCAGGTACTATTACTGCCAATTATGATGGTGCCAACAAGCATCGTACCGAGATTGGTGATCATGCCTCTATCGGTTCGAACAGTGTTCTGATTGCACCAGTAAAGGTGGGCCAAGGTGCAACCCTGGGTTCAGGGACGGTGCTGCGCAAAGATGCGCCCGAGGGCGAATTGACGTTGATGCAGAGTAAACAGAAAACGATTCCAGGCTGGAAGCGGCCAGTAAAGAAACTGAAATAGGAAATCAATATGTGCGGCATTGTCGGTGCGATTGCAGAGCGTGAAGTTACCCCTATCCTGCTGGAGGGATTGCGACGCCTGGAGTATCGCGGCTACGATTCGGCGGGTATCGCCGTGGTTAAAGCAGATGGTTGTCTCGATCGTGAGCGTATCCCTGGCAAGGTACAGATGTTGGCCGATGCGCTGGTCGAACATCCATTGAAGGGCCAGCTCGGCATCGCCCACACTCGCTGGGCCACCCACGGTAAACCGACACAAAATAACGCCCACCCGCACATCTGTAATGATGGTGTTGCGGTGGTGCATAACGGCATTATCGAAAACCACGAAGCACTGCGTCGTGAGCAGAAAGAGGCGGGATATAAATTTACCTCCGACACCGACACCGAAGTGGTTGCGCATCAGTTACACAAGCATCATGCTGCGGGTAAAGAGTTGTTGCAGTCGGTCATCGACACCATCGCCGAACTTCAAGGTGCCTATGCTCTTGGTGTGATCAGCAATGACGAACCGGATCGCCTGGTCGCGGCACGTCGCGGTAGTCCGCTGGTGATCGGACTTGGTATCGGTGAAAACTTCATCGCCTCCGATGTGGCTGCACTGCTGCCGGTGACCCGCCGCTTCATCTTCCTCGAAGATGGTGACGTGGCCGACATCCACCGTGATCGAGTTGCCATCTACGACCACCAGGGTAACTACGTACGCCGTGAGATCGTCGAGTCATCGCTTACTGCTGACTCCACCGATCGTGGTCAATATCGTCACTACATGCTCAAGGAGATCCACGAGCAGCCGCGCTCCATTGCCGAAACCCTCGAAGGGCGCGTCGCCGATGGCAAGGTACTTGAAGCAAGCTTCGGCCCCGAAGCTTCAGCGATCTTCGACAAAATCAAAGCCGTGCAGATCATTGCTTGTGGCACCAGCTTCCATGCAGGCATGGTGGCACGTAACTGGTTTGAGGGTGTTGCCGGTGTACCGTGCCACGTTGAGGTGGCCAGTGAATTCCGTTATCGCCATCCGGTATCCAATCCCGATGCGTTGGTGGTAGTGATCTCTCAGTCCGGTGAAACCGCTGACACCCTCGCCGCACTGCGTGCAGCAAAGGAGTGGGGTTATGGTGCATCACTTGCGATCTGTAACGTGCCGGAAAGCTCTCTTTCTCGTGAAGCGGATCTAACATTGATGACCCGCGCCGGTCCTGAGATCGGCGTCGCCTCAACCAAAGCATTCACCACCCAGTTGGTGGCGCTGCTGTTACTGGTGACCGCAATCGGTCGTCGTCACAACATCGACGCCAAACGTGAAGCGACCATCGTTGAACAACTGCTCGCGCTGCCGCGCCATGTGGAAGAGGTGTTGAAGCTCGACGACACCATCAAGGAATTGTCCGAACGCTTTGCCGATAAACACAATGCCCTGTTCCTTGGACGCGGTGTGCAGTACCCGGTTGCAATGGAAGGCGCACTAAAACTGAAAGAGATCTCCTACATCCACGCCGAGGCCTATCCCGCAGGTGAGCTGAAACACGGCCCACTGGCGCTGGTTGATGAAGAGATGCCGGTAATCGCCGTTGCCCCCAACGACGAACTGCTGGAAAAATTGAAATCCAACCTCGAAGAAGTCCGCGCCCGTGGTGGCGAACTCTACGTCTTCGCCGATCACGCCGCTGGTATGGATAGTAGCGAACGTGTACACGTCATCACCATCCCGCCGGGTGGTGACCATGTCGCGCCGATCATCTTCACCATACCGCTGCAATTGCTCTCCTATCATGTTGCTGTTCTCAAAGGGACGGATGTGGATCAGCCGAGGAATCTGGCAAAATCTGTTACTGTTGAGTGATGGATGTATGCGGTAGAAGCTAACTGCTGAAAAGGGAATCAATAATAAATGGCCACTGAATACATGGACGAGTAAGGGTGAGCGACGATATGAGCATCCTGCACCCCCAAAAGATCAAAGAATTGACAATCATCAGAACACCAGCCTGAATGACTGTAAATGTCGTGTTATACGGGATTCATATAGTAAGGTGTTTATGGTGTTCGTATAACATCCTGTTAGTGTTTAACCGGAAATGTCAGGGAATGTTTGTAAATATATAATCCATGGAGATAAGATGAAGCTCACAAATTATATTTTAATAATATTTTTCAGTTTCGTTATTGTGGCATGTGGAGGGGGAAGTGACGGGGGAGGTGGCGGGAACTCCAGCAATTCTCCCATACTGGTTCAGTCCATCGATCTGTATGCAAATGGTTTGAACGGAAATGGGGATATTGTTGTTGCGAGTTATACGGATCAATCGAGTGCGGGTGCAAGTACGGGCTTTAAAGAAACCCTCAACATCTATCAACAGGATGTCGTTAATCCCGATTTGCTTCTGAACTTGAGCTCGGTTTATCTCGGAGTCGATACTTTGTATTCACGTCTTGAAGATATAACACTGAACCCACAGTGGGCGACAGTAACAATGAATCACAATTTGCAAACTCAGGGATGGGTTTCATTAGTATCTTTGTCGAACTCCACCTATTCCTTATCAGCCACACTGACTTTTCCTACCATTCTTGACCGGGCAGTTGCGATGGATAACTGGCTTTTGGTCTCATCAAATACTGAAATAGCTTTATATGACATTACTGTACCAAGCTCTCCGGTCTTAAATTCATCATTTGCATTGAGCACTAGCGCCACCAGCATGGTTGCGCTCGCTAATGGTTTTTTTGTCATCACTAATAATGGCTATGGATACATGGACGTCACACTTCCGACGAGTGTTACTTTTACGGAAACCGCAAATGCGGACATCAAGCAAAGCAGAAAAACCTATGTGATTGGAAATAAAATATATATCGGAGGGCCTTCTAAGTATGCCGGTAAAGTCAAAATAGCCAGATTAGATGTCACTACTCCAGGCGCCCCAACTATCGATGTTATTAACGATCAAATCAGCGGAACATTTGTTGATTTCAGTTATGACAGTATTGACGGATACTTTTTGCAGTTGACCGACTCAGTAAAACTATACAAAGAAGCTAGCGGTGCTTTAAGTTTGAATAAATCCGTCTCTTTGTCGAGCTACCCTGAGGCTGCTAGTCAATTACATGCATATAACGGTAGATTTTATATTGGAGCATGGCCTATGAAGATTTACAGAATGCCTTAAAATAAGTGGGGTCAGATGAAACATAATGAAATACCGGATCAGAGAGTGATTGCTTTGAAGTCAATGCTTTCACATGTCTACCAACAACATTAACTAGTTGGTAATGAAGGTAGATTTCATCGTTTTTGTTATGTTTTCCACGTACTGATCAGTCGTCCAGCCGCAGTCCTGAGTGAGTTGTTCCCAGGTATCAATGGAGATCATCACCCAAAAGAGGTCAGCGGCGTTTTCGGTATTCCAATGGGCGTTGAGCTTTTTCTCCTGTTGGAGCTTATCCATAACTTGTACGCATAGATCGCGCAAACAGTTAGTCACTTCATTCCATGCCGCGGCCGCGGCTTCATCATTCGCTTTGGTTAGCATTAGCGCTTTGGACACACCGTAAATTTCAGGGATATAGTTTCCCCACACCTCTACATATTTCTCCAGCATATCTGTGCCTGATGTTGCGGTCTGCAGCGCTTCCAGGCGCTGATCCAATCCTTTTACTTCATCAACATAATGGATCGTCGCAATGAGCAGTTCTGTGCGTGACGCAAAGTGCAGATAGACCGCCTGCCGGGAGATGCCTGTGGCTTTGGCTATTTGGCTCATGCTTACGCTTTTGCCGGGATCTTGTTCCATGAGTTCCCAGGCGGCTCGCAAGATTTTGGTTCGAGTATCATTATCACTGCTTGACATGCTGTAAAGCGTATCCTAGGCTTGACATAGTGTCAATTGACACCCTGTCAAGTAAAGGAGTGAGTTATGAAAATTATCGTTTTTGGGTCTACAGGTAGTGTAGGAAAGTGCGTGTTAAAACAGGCACTTGATGCTGGTTACGAGGTGACTGCCTTTGCTCGTGACCCGAGCAAAATTAGGTTGAATCATCGCAATCTTTATAAGGCTGCTGGTGATGTATTGAACCCTGGTGATGTGGAGGCCGCAATGCCAGGCCATGATGCGGCTGTTGTGGTACTGGGGGCGGGTAGAAAGGGTGAAGTACGCGCCACGGGTACACAAAACGTTATACAAGCAATGAAGTCTCAGGGTATTTCTCGTTTAATCTGCCAATCTACTCTGGGTGCAGGTGATAGCTCGAGCAACCTCAACTTCTTTTGGAAACACATTATGTTTGGTTGGCTGCTAAAGCCCGCATTTATGGATCATCAGTTACAAGAGCAATACGTCAAACAGAGTGGCCTGGATTGGACGATAGTGCGACCTGGTGCGTTCACTGATGGTGAGCTTACACGTGAGTATCGCCATGGATTTACGGCGAAAGATAAGACCTTAAAGTTGAAAGTATCTCGATCTGATGTCGCCGACTTTTTGTTGAAGCAGCTTCAAGACAAGACATATTTACACAAAACACCTGGCGTCTCATATTGAGAGGGATTTTAAATTATCTAGTAAGAAACTGGGTCAGAGAGCAATTGTTCTAAGAATTGAGAAAAATGCTCCCTGACCCATATTGGTGTTTAGCAAGAGCCTCGGAATACGCCGGGGAATATGCTCTACTTCATACTCTGGAAACTACTGGTTTCTTTACCGCTTAGGGTGTCATCAAGTCGCGCAAGCAAAACATCTATCGCTTTATTGCCAATTTCAATCGCCTTAGGATGCATCTTTTTGAAATTGGTACTGGTGACGTCACTGAAGTCCAAAAGGAAGATGGCCTTTTTGTCGCCAGGCTCTGCCAATTTCATGGTGCTATCATTCCAGATCTCTCTGCCACCACGGTCATATGCAACAACATTCACACCTGCTGCAGGGCTGTAGGACTTGCTGCCAAAACTGAAGCCCATTATTGAAGCACCGCTCTTGCTGGACATAACATGAAATGTCATGTTGATAGCAATTACACCGTCTACATTCAGGCTCTTCGCGAGACGTGCCATCTTCTCTGGGCTGGATACGTACTTATAGCCTTTGGCAACATTAATGTCTTCGCTCGAGAATAGAATTTTTATCTTTCGCTCATCTTCTTTGAGTCTTTTATAGGCATTACTATGTAATACAGTTCTTTCAGGAATAAGGTGAATATTCTTGTCACTGTTAAGTTTTTTAATAATTTGAGGTGAAACCGCATCGATTAGGGGTTGGCTATTTGCCCCCGGGATCTCATTGTCGTCCTGAAACATCTGAGTAAAACCCTTCTCACCCTCAAATTTTTTCACAGCAGCAATGGAAACAATGGCAAACCGCTTTTTCGATCCGAAGGCAGTTTTTTCTGCATCGGTTCCCCCAGAAATAACCATCGGTGCACAAGCAGTCTGTAAGAGGGCAATAAAGCTGAGGAGGAGTATTGTTAGTGGTTTAGTAATTTTCATTATTTTTCCCTTTTATTATTAATAAACAGTTCCCTATTTGGGCTCTAGTAGAACTACACTTTATAGCACCAGCGTATGCTATAGTTTGTGACAATATTCACAAACTATTTTCAATAAGTATATAAGTCAGGTGAAGTGAAAAATAATAATGCTATATCAATTCAAAGGTCACTAATAAATGAGTTGTTTCACTCTCGTTATCGGTAATAAAAACTACTCCTCCTGGTCAATGCGCCCATGGCTGGTGATGAGGCATTTCAGCATGCCCTTCAAGGAGATCTACATTCCCCTCTATCAGGAAGGCACCAAGGAGACGTTAAGAAAATGGTCGCCTTCTGGTCTTGTCCCTGCGTTGCGAAACGGTGACTTTGCAGTATGGGATTCATTGGCGATCTGTGAATATCTCCAGGAGCTTTTCCCTGAGCACGCTATGTGGCCTAAGGATGCGGAGGCACGTGCTGTGGCACGTTCTGTCAGTGCCGAGATTCATGCGGGCTTCGGAGCTCTACGTCGCTCAATGCCGATGAACTGTCGTCTGACCTTTCCCGGCAAGGGCATGAATGATGAGAGTGCTGCTGATATTGAGCGCATTACCAATTTATGGCTTAAATGCCGTGAAAAATTTGGTGCGAGTGGCCCGATGTTGTTTGGTGACTTCTCTATTGCCGACGCAATGTTCGCGCCTGTTGCACTACGTTTCCGTACCTACGAAGTACAACTTGACGAGGTGTGTGAGGCCTACGTCGCTGCGCTGCTCTCACTGCCAGAGGTGGTGGAATGGGTGGCCGATGCCCAGGCCGAGGAAGAGGTGATCGAGGCGTTTGAGCCTTATCGCTAGAATCGCTAATTCTCTACTGTATCTCTCCACTTATACGGGTGCGGCATATGCCGCACCCACCTGAGTCTTATCCCCCGTCTGTATAAAGCAGGCTCCATAAAATCCAATAAAATCAATGACCAACGGCTGGCCCCGTTTTTGCTCACATTTGTGACGTTGTTATTAATGGTTTGGGCGTTGTATTGGGGTACACCGCCTTTACTTCACTTCTGGAGAGGGGTATTCGATGAGCTTTTCAACCCGTTACCTCGCACTGGCGAGCCTGTGCGCGGCGCTCTATTGCGGTCCGCTTGCTGCTGAACCGATGTGGCTTTCAGAAACCTCGCCTCACGCAGGACACGGTGGCGGCCACAATCATGGTGGCACAGTGGCGGTACGTCGCGGTGTTTTTTACAAAAATCTTTGGTTGCGCCTGGGCGCCACGCCTGAAACGGTGGGGTTTGTGAATCAGGTATCTTCGTTGTCGAAGGTGCAACTGATCGACACAGAAGGCGAGCTTAAGGAAATTCCTTTTGCCCGTGATGAGGCGCACGGCTATTACAATGTTGAGTTTCCGATGCCCAACGAGGGCTTCTACAACGCCTACGCAACGCATCAGTGGGTCAACGGTTCGGTGCGTGAGGTGCAGATCGCCAAGGCGGAAGTGCTAAAGCATAGTTGCCGTGAAGGTCACGACAATGTGCAGGAGAAGATGCCACCGAAGTTTAACGCAAATATTCCGCTGGAGATTGTGCGTCAACGTCTGCCGAAAGAGAATTTCCATACCCTGCTCAGCTATGGCGACACCGCCACCTTTACCGTGATGAGTCACGGTATGCCGTTGTCGGGAGTAGAGGTGACGCTGACCAGTGGAAAGGGTTGGAGTAGAACGGTCGTAAGCAATAGCGTCGGACAGGTGAAATACACCATGATCCGCGACTACTTTCCGCCATGGAAAATGTTCCAGAAGCGTCATTCTGAACCTTACGTGATCAGTACCAGCTACGCTATACCGGAAAAAGGGAAGCTGATCGGTAAGGCGTATGAGAGTACGGTCTACCGTGCCAGCTTCTCTGCCAACTACTACCCTTCGCCAAACGACTACGAGTCATACGCCTACGGTCTCTCCTTTGGTACTGCAGCGATGGTGTTGAGTGTCGGTGGTATTTATCTGTTCCGTCGTCGCCGTAATCGCCCCTATCGTGAGGTGCAGTTTGATGAGTAGACTGCGCACTGCGATTAACAATGTCGACCTGCGCAGCTTTCGTTTCTGGTTACAGCTCGCCTTCTTTGTGTTCTTTATTTATGGCGGCTATTTCGCCATAAATCTGGGCAACAGCCTGCCCACATTCTCCTGCGCGTTTAACAGTGAAGGGCGGCCAGGGGTTTGCTTCCTCTTTCCAATGCAACATCTATTGGCGGGCAAGTGGTCATCGCTGTTCGGCTGGATGGGAATCGGGGTAATTACCGCCTTCCTTACCTTCGCTCTCTGGTTCGTTGTGTTGAACAAGGCGTGGTGCGGTTATGCCTGTCCTCTCGGTACGATTCAGGACTGGATTACTTCATTACGCACTCGTCTGGGTATTCGTGCCTCACGTTACAGCCATACGCAGTTTCGCAATCTCAGCCTGATTAAATATGTGCTGCTGGCACTGACCATCCTGATCCCGTTGGGTATAGGCGGTGCACTGTTACCGCACAGCATGGGTACACCGTTTTGCGATATCTGCCCCGGGCGGATGATCCTGCCGCTGTTTACCGGCGATACGTCGCAACTGACTATCGATTTCTCCAGCAAGACCAGCATGATCATGACCGCGCTGGGGATGCTTATCACCGGTCTTTTTTTTGCCGGTGCATTCGTCAAGAAGCGCTTCTTCTGTTTCTTCTGCCCAATGAGTGCGCTGCATTACATCTTTTCCAAACCTGCGTTGCTCAATCTTAAAAAGGAGGGCGACAAATGTACTCGCTGCGGTGATTGCTACCGGGTTTGCGACATGCAGATACGCGAGATTGCTGACGATGTAGAGACGCCGAGGATCATGAAAGACGATTGCATCCTCTGCTTTAAGTGCATCGCGGCCTGCCCCGAGAATGGTGCACTCAAGGCGACATTCCTCGGTATCCCAATCTTTGAATCCACTGAAGCAGGTTTCAACAAACGTATAAGCAAAGGAAATATCGGTGAACAACACAGTAAACACTGAACAAGCTGTATTCAACCGCAGCCGACAGGCGCGTGAGGCGGAAAATACACTGGATCATATTACCGATCGCTTTGATGACAATCCACAGGGCATGGCGTACTTCTATGACCTGTTTCGCCGTGTCTATTGCAGGGGTGAGGAACTAGCGCGTGAAGGCACGTTGGTAGGCACTACCTGCATCCATGCACCGGAAGAGTTGATCTATGCCATGGGCGCAACGCCACAGCGCTTGTGTAACGGCTCCTATCATTTCGATCAACTTGGTGGTGATTTTATGCCGGCAAAGTCATGTTCACTGGTCAAGGCGACACTGGGTATGTTGAATGAGAAAAACAGTATACCTGGTGGCGGCCATCCCGATCTGGTGGTCAATCCCACGACCTGCGATCAGAAGAAGAAATCGAGTGTGATGATCGAAGGCATGGGCTATCAGGTCTATGATCTGGAACTGCCACCGGGAAAGGACAGCGAAGAGTCACGTTTGTACTGGCAACGCTCGGTACGCAGCTTTACCCAACATCTCGCCAAACTCACCGGTAAGAAACTGACACGCAAAAACCTTAAGGCGGCGATGGCGAAGACTGCGCGTGCGCAGATGGCATTTCGTAACCTGCATAACCTGCGCAAGGAGAGTCCCGCACTGTTCCTGGGCAAGGATGCATTTCTCGTTACCAACGCCTATTTCTTCGATGATATCGATCGCTGGACCGAGGCGGTGGAGAAATTAATTGAAGAGCTGAAGCAGCGTCAGGCGGAAGGCTTTCAGGCGGCACAGCGCAAGGCACCACGGATTCTTTTCACCGGCTCGCCGCCGATCTTTCCCAACCTGAAACTGCCGTTGCTGATTGAAGAGGCAGGTGGCGTGGTGGTTGCTGATGAAACCTGCTCATCAAACCGTATGCTTTATGACATGAGTGTGGTGGATGAGTGGCGACTCTATGACATGGTCGATGCATTGGCCGATCGCCACCTCAAACCGTGCACCTGTCCGATCTTTACCAACAACCTGGATCGTCAGCGTCGTCTGCTGGAACTGGCCGAAAGCTTTAATGTGGATGGCGTGGTCTATCAGGCCTTTGCCGGTTGCCAGGTTTATGAGATGGAGCAGCGCACAATCGCTGATGCGCTGAGTGAGAAAAAGATTCCGATGCTTTACGTAGAGACTGACTATAGCCCCGATGACATGGGGCAGCTCTCCACCCGCATCGAAGCATTCCTCGAATCGATCAAAACAAGAAAGAGAAAGTCTGCATGAAATACTTTGCTGGTATTGATATCGGCTCCACTGCTATCAAGGTCGCGCTGGTGGATGAAGAGGGAAAACACGCCGGTGCCCACGTTACCGCATCAGGGAGCCTGTTCCACAAAAACGCCAAAGAAGCGCTGGCCCGCCTGTTAGAAGATAAGGGCTTGAGTCACGATGATGTCCATTACCTGATCGCAACCGGTTACGGCCGCAAGTTGCTCAAGGAGGCGGATGACTCAATTAGCGAGATTACTGCCAATGCCATCGGTGCTCATGAGACAGGAAAAGCCTTCGGCGGTGTGCGTACCATTATCAATATCGGTGGTCAGGACTCCAAGGCGATACAACTGGACAACGATGGCAATGTCGCTAACTTCGCTATGAATGATAAGTGTGCTGCTGGGACGGGCCGCTTTCTCGATGTGGCGGCACGTAATCTTGAGATCGATCTGGAAGAGCTGGGCGACTATCACTTCAATGCGGAGAATGCGCCGCTCTCCATCAATAGCACATGCACCGTGTTTGCCGAGTCAGAGATTATTGGTCTGTTAGCCAACGGTCACGGCAAAGGCGAGATTATTGCCGGCATTCACTACTCTATTGCCAAACGGACAGCGCGTCTTGCCAAGCGGGTTGGGATCGAAGACCGAGTCTATTTTGACGGTGGTCCGGCGTTGAATAAAGGGTTGGTTGCTGCACTGGAAGATGAGATGCAGCGTGAGATTCTGGTGCCGGAGCATCCACAGACGACCACTGCCTATGGTGCTGCCGTGCTGGCACGCAGTGAATATTTCGCTGAGCAGGAATAGATCTTCGTGATACCCATTGAACAGACACTACTGACATTACCGATGGCGATGATGTTGGGTCTGGTCTTTGGTATGAGTTCCTGTACCATCGCCTGCCTGCCGTATCTGGGACCAATCTTTCTCGCCAGCGAAGGCGGGGTAAAAAAATCATGGCGCATCATGTTGCCGTTTTCTATCGGACGTCTCAGTAGCTACGCCGTACTGGCAACCATCGCAGGCTTTACCGGACAGATTCTTGGAAAGGGTGTGGCGGGTCAGGAGTTACGCTGGGTGATGGGTGCGGCTGCTCTGCTGCTTGGGCTGGCGTTGTTGCTACGTCGTAGTGAAGCTTCCAGCTGTAGCAAATCGAGTGGTGAAATGCCGCTACACGATGGCCGCGAGCGTTCATCGCAAACATTGATGCCGGGTGGGCTGTTTCTGTTGGGTGCGGGGATGGCGATGTCACCCTGTGCACCGTTGGGGAGTGTGATTTTCTCTGCTGCAGTCGGGGCCAGTGCTTGGCATGGACTATGGTTGGGACTCTCTTTCGGTCTTGGTGCGATCGTTATACCTACGATCTTCTATGGCATCGGTTTCGCTTGGTTTGGAGATCGCTTACGCGAACAGTTACGCAACAGCCACAAACATATTGTGCGTCTCAGTGCCGCACTTTTGATCGCAACTGGAACAGGAAATCTGCTTGCCTGACTGAGCGCTGAGGTTTTACTTACGCCAGAATGCGGGTGTTAGGAGTACCAGCAGGGTAAATATTTCCAGACGCCCCAGTAGCATCGACATGCACAGCACCCACTTGGCAAAGTCAGGAATAGTACTGTAGTTCAGCGCAACATCGCCGAGGCCGGGGCCAAGATTGTTAATCGTTGCAGCAACCGCAGAGAAGGCGGTGATCTGATCCAGACCGACCATCATCAGCAGTAGCAGAAAGATACTGAACACCGCCACGTAGGTGGCAAAAAATCCCCACACTGATTGAATCACCTGCTCTGGTAGAGGCTTGCCACCAACCTTGATCGGGATGATCGCGTTGGGATGAATCAGTCTAGTGATCTCGCGCAGTCCCTGTTTGACCAGCAGAACAAAGCGGATGACCTTCATGCCGCCTCCTGTGGAACCGGCACAGCCGCCGATGAAGCTGGCAAACAGTAACAGCACCGGCAGGAAACCGGGCCAGATCGCATAGTTGCTGGTGGTGAAACCGGTGGTAGTGCCGATAGAGACGACCTGGAACAGGCCATGCAGCATCGAGTGGTTAAAGTCCTCGAAGTGGGCGTTGATGTGCAGGTAGAAGATGGTGATCAGACTGATCACCGCAATTACTGCCAGGTAGGCGCGGAATTCTGAATCAAGAAGGTAGAATCGGATATTGCGGCTGCGCCAGGCCATGAAGTGGACGGCAAAATTGATCCCGGACAGGAACATAAAGACGATAGCGATCAGTTCGATCAGAGGTTGTTCCTGGAAGAATCCCATACTGGCATCGTGGGTGGAGAAGCCGCCAATGGCCACAGTAGAGAAGGCGTGGCAAATGGCATCGAAGAAGGTCATCCCGGCCAGCCAGTAGGCGAGTGTGCAGGTTACGGTCAGGCTAAGGTAGATGTACCAGAGCGCCTTGGCCGTTTCCGTGATGCGTGGGGTGAGTTTGTTGTCCTTCATCGGTCCAGGCGTTTCTGCCCGATAGAGCTGCATGCCACCGATTCCGAGCATTGGCAGGATGGCGACGGCGAGTACGATGATCCCCATGCCCCCCAACCATTGTAATTGATGGCGATAGAACTGCATCGAGGGTGGGAGGTTATCTATGCCGGTAATTACTGTCGCACCAGTAGTGGTGAGTCCGGAGATCGATTCGAATATCGCGTCGGTAATCGACAGATGTGGCTCAGCGCTAAAGGCGAAGGGGAGCGCACCGAACAGGCTGAGAACGGTCCAGAACATCACCACGACAACAAAGCCATCACGCAGGCGCAGATCGTTCCGGGTTCTCTGCACCGGGATCCAGAGCAGGAAACCAGTGAGTATTGTTAAGACGAAAGCGAGCAGGAATGGCGCGGAGTTCGAGTCATGGTAGAGCAGCGAAACCAGCATAGATGGCAGCATGGAGAAGCTGAAGATCATCAGCAACAGACCAAGGATGCGTTGAATGGCGCCAACTTGCATGAGCTATCCGTTAAGCAGTTAGAGGAAAGTGACGCCGACCTGGAACAGGCGCTCAACTTCGGGAATACGTTTTTTGTCGACTACGAACATGAGTACATGATCTTCAGCTTCAATCACCGTGTCGTGGTGGGCGATCAATACTTCTTCGCCACGTACAATGGCTCCGATAGTCGTGCCAGGTGGTAGTTTGATGTCGTCAACCGCGCGGCCGACTACTTTGGAAGAGTGCTTGTCACCGTGGGCGACCGCTTCAATGGCCTCTGCTGCACCACGACGGAGGGAGTGCACCATTACCACATCCCCACGACGCACGTGTGCTAATAGTGAACCGATGGTTGCCTGAGGCGGAGAGATGGCGATGTCGATGTCACCGCTCTCCACCAGATCAACATAGGCAGCACGATTGATCAGTGACATCACCTTTTTTGCCCCAAGCCGTTTGGCCAGCATCGCTGAGAGTATATTGGCCTCGTCGTCGTTGGTCAGGGCGCAGAAGACATCGGTCTGCTCGATATTCTCTTCCAGTAACAGCTCGCCGTCGGCAGCATCACCCTGTAGTACGATGGTGTTTTCCAGGACTTCCGAGATGTGCTCGGCACGCTGTTTGTTATGTTCAATCAGTTTGACCTGGAACTGATTCTCCAGCGCCCGCGCCAGGCGGATGCCGATGTTGCCTCCACCGGCGATGATGATTCGCTTAACCGGCTTGTCCAGTCTGCGCAGTTCACCCATCACGGTGCTGATGTCATTGGTGGCGGCAATAAAGAAGACCTCGTCGTCCACCTCGACCACAGTATCCCCTTCCGGGTTGATCGCTTTGCCCTGGCGGAAGATGGCGGCGACACGGGTTTGCAGGCCCGGCATATGTTCACGCAGCGCGCGCAGTTCCTGACCGACCAGCGGGCCACCGTGATAGGCGCGTACCGCCACAAGTTGTACGCGGCCACCGGAAAAATCGAGCACCTGCAGTGCACCGGGGTGCTGAATCAGGCGGAAGATGTAATCGGTGACTAGCTGTTCCGGACTGATGATGACATCAACCGGCATGGCGCTATGGGTGAACAACTCCGGATGAAGCAGATACTCCTGGGCGCGAACTCGGGCGATTTTGGTCGGAGTGCGGAACAGGGTGTGGGCCACCTGGCAGGCGACAATATTGGTTTCATCACTGTTGGTGACGGCGATGATCATATCGGCATCTTCAGCGCCAGCGCGAGTCAATACAACCGGGTGAGATGCGTGACCAGCGACGGTGCGTAGATCTAGTCGGTCCTGCAGGTCATGCAACAGGGTGGAATCGGTATCCACTACGGTGATGTCATTGGCCTCGCTGGCCAGATTATTTGCCAGGGAGGAACCAACCTGACCTGCACCGAGAATAATTATCTTCATAGCACCATCTATCTTTCGTTGGTCGCCAAGGGTGCGCCAATTCTAGCCTGCAACCGTGGCGGCGTCATGAGCTGCCGTAATTTTTCGGATCGATATCGAGTGAGCGCAGTTTGCGGTAAAGATGGGTGCGCTCCATTCCAGCGTGTTGTGCCACCTTGTTAACGCTGCCTTCGTAGCGGCTCATCAGCACCTCAAAGTAGCTGCGTTCAAACTGCTCACGCGCCTGACGGATCGGCATTTCGAAGGCGGCCATGGTAGCGGCCTGGGCTGGGGCACGGTGTTGTGCGCCAAGTGCCTCTTCCACTTCGGCGATGTCTATCTGCCGCTCGCTGCCGATAATTAACAGGCGCTGCACCAGATTCTTCAGTTCACGTACGTTTCCCGGCCAGGTGTGCTGGCGTAGGCGATTTAGCGCCGCGGTGGTGAAGGTACGGTAGGGAAGTTTGTCGGTTTCAATGAAGTAGTCACTGTACCAGGTAATCAGATCCAGCACGTCATCACTATGCTCGCGCAGAGCAGGAATGTAGAGCGAGACCACATTGAGTTCGTAGTAGAGATCATCACGAAAACGCTGCTGCTGGATCAGCTGCTCCAGCGGGTGTTGGGTTGCTGCAATGATGCGAACATCAGAATGCACCGGTGTCTTGCCGTTGACCCGTTGGAAGCTACCGTGTTTTAGCAATTGCAGTAGACGGTTCTGGCATTCGGGGCCAATGTCGGCGACATCATCAATATAGAGGGTACCGCCGTTAGCCTGCTCCAGCAGACCGTACTGTATCGGTTCTACCCCTTCCTGGCCGAAGAGTCGGATCAGATGCTCATCACCGTTCTGCTGTTGCGGGATATCAGAGGTATAAAAAGGGGCGTGACGGCGACTGCTGTTGTTGTGTAGATAGCGGGCAAACAGCTGTTTGCCGCTACCGTTCTCGCCGGTAATCAAGACTGCGGTGTCGTGCTGGGCCACCTGTAGCGCTGCCGTGCGCAACTGTTCCATCAGTTTGCTGCGACCGATCGGTTCGCTGACCGGTTGTGCCGCCTTGCGCAGTCCAACGTTTTCACGCAATAGATTGAAGCTCTCTAACGCATGTTCGATGGTGAGTAAAAGTTTCGCCAGAGAGAGTGGTTTTTCGATGTAGTCGTACGCGCCGAGACGGGTCGCTTCTACCGCTGTTTCAACGGTACCGTGGCCGGACATGATGATCACCGGCTGAGTCAGTGGCTCCTCGGCGTTCCACTCCTTGAGCAGGGTGATACCGTCCACATCGGGCATCCAGATGTCGAGCAGGATCAGATCAGGACGCTGGGCACGACGGGCTTCACGGGCGTGGGTTGCATCTTCGGCGGTGGTAACCTTATAGCCTTCGTCCTCAAGGATCTCCTTGAGCAGGCTGCGAATGTCTGGTTCGTCATCGACGACCAGGATGTGGGCTGAACTGGTCATGGCTGTATGCTCTTCTTTTTGTTTGGTGTTGCAGCGCCATTTTTAACATTGAGGTGTTGCCCCGCATCCACTGGCAGACGCAGGGTGATGGTTGCGCCGCCACCGTCGGCGTTTTCCGCCCAGAGAATGCCGCCGTGTTCTTCGACGATCTTTTTCACCACCGCCAGACCCAAACCTGTGCCCTTGGGCTTGGTGGTGACGTAGGGTTCGAACAGGCGATTCAGGATCGGCTCGGGGAAACCGGGTCCATCATCGTGGAAACACAACTCCACGAAATGTGCGCTCTTTTTATGTATGTCGCTTATGGTAACACGCAGTTGAATGGGCTGGGTTGCATCGCCAGCCTCGAGTGCGTTTTTCACCATGTTGTGTAGCAGTTGTCGCAGTCGGCCTACGTCTGCGTCGATGAGCGGCAGTTCAGGTTCAGAATCAAGCTGGATCACAATGCGTTCATCGCCGCGATAGAGATCCAGCACCTCGTTGACAAGTTGTACCAACTCCACCGATTTCAGTTGTAGCTTGGGTGGGCGGGCATAGTCAGAGAAGGCCTTGACCATCTCCTGCATGCTCTCCACCTGTTGCACAATGGTGTGGGTAGAGCGATCCAGAATCTCTGCATCCTCCGCTGCCATGGTGCCGAGGTACTTATGGCGCAAACGTTCGGCGGAGAGCTGGATAGGGGTGAGCGGGTTTTTGATCTCATGGGCCAGGCGTCGTGCCACCTCACCCCAGGCCGCATCGCGTTGTGCCTGGATCAGAGTGGTGACGTCGTCAAACACGATCACGTGTTCCGACCCCTGTCCCTCTTCGCCACGTAGTGGAGAGCCTCGGCAGATCAGCACCTGTCGCCCGTTAGGGCCGAACAGGATTACCTCCGCCTGCCAGGTACCGCTCTCTTTGCCGAGCTGGTGGCCGATGGTTTCAGCCAGTGGTTCCAGTTGTGGATGCAGGTCGACGAGCTGTACCAGGCTCAGATCAGGATTGGTCTCAAGCTCGATACCGAGGATCTGCGAGGCGGCACTGTTGCTGGTATGCATCACACCGTTTTCGTCCAGGGTCAGTACCCCGGAGGAGAGGCAGGCGAGTATTGCTTCCAGGTGGGCGCGCTGCTCCTCCGCCTTTTGCTGGCTGGAGCTAGCCTCTTCACTGGCACGGGCGATACGCCGGGTCATGTCGTTAAAGGAGCGTACCAGGAAGCCCAGTTCATCCTTGCCAGGCAGCGGTAGGCGCTTGTCGTAGTTGCCGGCGGCGACTGCACGGGTACCTTCGGCCAGATCGCTGATCGGCGCCACCAGCCGTCGTGCGGAGAAGAAGGCGGCCCACACCGCCGCCAGCATACTGAGTAGTAGTACCAGCGACAGGGTGAGAATGAAGCTGTATTTGAGAGGCTTGCGCAGGAAGGCCAGCTCCTTGTACTGGGTGAAGGCGGCCTGCACGCTGTTGGCCAGGGTGTCGAGTCGCTCCGGTACCGAGTAGAGGGCGTGTAACAGACGTGGGTCACCCAGCGGGTCCGGGTTGGGGACCAGCATAACGATGCGCATGTTGAGGCCGCGATTGCGGATCGGTTCCAGCGCGGCATAGTCGAGGCCGGTGCGTAGTTGCTGCAGGATTGCTGAATTGGGCAGGGTGGGGACTACACTGGCCGGATCAGCGGTGCTGCTGGTAATGATCTTGCCGTTGAAGGTGAGCAGGGTGAGCTCCAGTGCCTCGGCCTGCTGACGCATTTCGTGGATCTTCAGTGCCGCAATGGCATCTGGCTCCTGGGCCATGTCACTCACCTGCAATCGGGTCTGGCGTAGCAGTTCGCGCAGACGACTATCGAGCGCGGTACGTCCCAGTTCCAGAGAATCCTCCAGCGCCTGCTCTACCCGCAGATCGAACCAGCTATCGATGCCGCGATTAAGGAATTGAAGTGAGAAGTAGTAGAGCACCGAGATCGGTGCCACCGACAGCACCACAAACATAATCACAAGACGTACCGTAAGACGTGAGCCCGGCTCATGGTCGCGATAGCGGCGGATGAGTGAGATCAGATGACGACCAATCAACGCCAGCAGCAACAGCAGTGCCAGCACGTTGATCGCCAGCAGTAGCGAGTAGAGCTGGCCGAACATGGCCGAGTTCTGGGTTGCCGCACTCATTAGCGACAGGGAGGTCAGCAGTAGCACGAACAACAGGGCGACCGGTTTGCGCCCCGATGTCAGACGCCTCAGGGTTTCAGTGACCATGTGTACCAGTCACTGTCGAGCCGCCAGGCGGGGGTGATATAGGCCAGTGGACGGAGTGGCGAGGGCAGTGCCTCGATCTCCAGTTCCGCGTGGAGTAGAACCTCGTAGTGTTGTCCCGGCAGGATCAGCTGCTTATCCAGCAGGGGCAGGTCCTGCAGCCGACCCAGGGCATAGAGGGCACTGTCGAGGGTATGAAAGGAGTAGAAGGCGCCGCTGTTGGCATTTTGTAGCAGGTACTGATGGGAGAGGGCGTGATATTGCAAACGGTAACGCTGTTGCAGTGCAGCCATATCCTCGTCGACCCACCACTTACGTTTGCGCTGGATTTCGATCTCCACCAGTACCGGGATTGGTACACCATTCTTCAGCGCCTCGAGTACCTCTTCGGTGGGGTGAAACTCAATGTGGGCGCTGAGCTGGTAGACGTTTTCCTGCAGGCGGGTGTTGATGGCGTTGATCACGAAACCGTCGGCCCAGGCAGGGGCAGGGACAGCGAGCAGCAGTGCAGCGAGCAGACTCAGTCCGCGGAGTGTTACCCCAGAGACCCTGCTAACGTTGCTTGCCGATGCATGCGTAGTAAAACCCATCCATTCCATCCTGGCCGGGCAAAAGCTGGCGCCCGATTACCATTGCCTGGCCCCAATTCGTTTCAAGCGGGAGATTCACTGCATCTTCCTGTTTCGCAAAGAAGTTTGCAAGCTGCTCACTGTTCTCTCGGGGCAGTACCGAGCAGGTGGCATAGACAAGGATACCGCCCGGACGTAGCAACGGCCACAACGCATTAAGGATTGTCCCCTGTAGCTCCACCAGTTGATCGATATCTTCGGCGCGGCGCAGTAGCTTGATATCCGGGTGGCGACGGATCACGCCGCTG
The DNA here is from genome assembly GCA_050295975.1 of Thiohalomonadaceae bacterium. Lineage (GTDB taxonomy): Bacteria > Pseudomonadota > Gammaproteobacteria > Thiohalomonadales > Thiohalomonadaceae > JAPHTQ01. Next base: position 4,563 of record JBNKQR010000002.1, on the reverse strand, counting down.
GCGGAACAGGGGGCGTCGAGCAGGATACGGTCGAAGGGTTGACCATCCCACCAGGCGTCGGGTTCGGCGGCATCGGCGGTCAGTAGTTTGGCCTCAACGCCCAGACGGGCGAGGTTCTCCGCTACCCGCTCCAGTCGCCGCTCTTCGATATCGAGAGCGTAGAGGTCTAGTTCAGGGTTGAGCTCCAGCAGGTGTCCGGTCTTACCTCCCGGGGCGGCACAGGCATCGAGTACCCGCATCCCCGGTTTGGCATCGAGCAGAGGCGCGGCGAGCTGGGCTGCGGTATCCTGCACTGAGGCTAGTCCGTCGGCAAAGCCGGGTAGCTGTTCCACGGCGACGGGTCGTTCCAGGGTCAGGGCGTCCGGGGCGTGTGCTGAAGGGTGGGCGTCGATGCCAACTTCAGTGAGCAGGGCCAGGTAGCTGTCTCGGTCCTGACGGCTGCGATTGACCCGCAGGGTCATCGGTGGACGGGCGTTATTGGCAGCAACGATAGCAGGCCACTGTTGCGGCCATCCCTGTTGCAGCGCGGTGAGCAGCCATGCCGGGTGAGCATTGGCGGCGGCTTCGTCCGCTGCCAGAGCGTGTTCCAGTTCGTCACGTTCGCGAAGGAAGCGTCGTAGTACTGCGTTGACCAGCCCTCGGGCCCACTCTTTTTTCTTCAGCAGTCCGGTGACCGCTACCGTCTCCGAAACAGCGGCGTGGGGCGGGATATCCATGTAACTGAGCTGATAGAGACCGAGCAGTAGCAGGGCGTGGATCTCTGTCTCCTTCGCCTTGAGAGGCTTGTCCAGCAGACGATGCAGTAACCACTCCAGCCGTGGCCACCAGCGCAGGGTGCCGTAGCAGAGTTCCTGAGCCAGAGGTCGCCGTTCAGTGGGTAGCGACTCAAGATTGGCGGGAATGAGGGTGGAGAGGGATTGGCCCTCATGGGCAACGCGGCTCAGGATCGATACCGCGACCGCCCGTGGGTTGGCGTGAGGTTTAGCCACCCAGAGTGGCTCCGTCTAATTTGTGGGCGTTGAGATATTCGGCGGCGCTCTGGGGCTTGCCTCCGGGGCGTTGCAGGCGGGTGATGCGTAGTACACCTTCTCCACAGGCGACGTCGATCCCCCGTTTGTCACTGTTCACGACGCTGCCCGGTGTTTGCCTGCTCTGATCCTCAAGTGCCAGCGCATTCCAGATACGCAGTACCTCCTCGCCATTTTTACTCTGTGCCACCGGCCAGGGATTGAAGGCGGCGACCTGCCTGGCGATCTCAAGCGCCGGCTTTTGCCAGTTAATCTGCGCCTCTTCCTTATAGAGTTTCTTCGCGTAGTTGGCCTGGGTGTCGTCCTGTTTTTCAGCCTTCAGGCTCCCCGCCTGAAGTGCGTCCAGGGCTTCGACGATGGCCTGGGCGCCGAGTCCTGCCAGACGGTCGTGCAGTGTTTGGGCGGTGTCATCGGCCTCAATAGGCGTGGTCACTTTGTAGAGCATGTCACCGGTATCCAGACCCACATCCATCTGCATGATGGTGATTCCGGTCTCCGCGTCACCTGCAAGAATGGCGCGCTGGATCGGCGCTGCACCGCGCCAGCGTGGCAAGAGTGAGGCGTGGATATTGAGGCAGCCGAGGCGTGGCGTGTCGAGCACCGCGGCAGGGAGCAGCAGACCATAGGCGGCGACAATCATCAGATCAGGCTTGAGCGCCGCCAGTTTCTCCTGCTCGACTGGATCCTTCAGGCTCTCAGGCTGATGGACTTCAATACCGTGTTCGAGCGCTAGCGCCTTAACCGGACTTGCGGTGAGTTTACGACCGCGTCCAGCCGGGCGGTCCGGCTGGGTATAGACAGCGATGACATTATGGCGGCTCTCAAGCAGGGCGGCGAGGGCAGTGGCGGCAAACTCGGGAGTTCCCGCATAAACGATATTCAGGGGTGTGTGCATGGATTCAGGATCGACTCAGTGGGTGGCTACATTGTCTGGCGCAGCTGTTTTTCCAGCTTCTTTTTGATGCGTGAGCGTTTGAGGATGGAGAGGTAGTCGACGAACAGTTTACCCTCAAGGTGATCCAGTTCGTGCTGGATGCAGACGGCCAATAGACCATCGGTCTCCAGCTCAAAGGGTTCGCTGTTTCGATCCAGGGCGCGCACCTTGATCCACTCTGCCCTTTCAACGGTTTCGTAGATGCCGGGAACCGATAGACAACCCTCGTCGGTCTGTTCAACCCCTTGTTTTTCAATGATTTCTGGATTGATTAGTACCAAGGGCTGATCCCTCCCTTCAGAGACGTCGATGACCACCAGGCGCTGGTGAAAGTCGACCTGGGTAGCAGCCAGACCGATCCCCGGCGCTTCGTACATGGTCTGAAACATGTCGTCGATAAATGCGCGCAGTGCATCGTCGACCTGCTCCACCGGCTTGGCGACGGTACGAAGACGTTCGTCTGGATAATGCAAAATTGTCAGTAGGGCCATGGTAATTCCGTAAAAAGCTCTAGTAGAAACACAGCTTTTGTTGCTAAAGTAATGATCATACTGGAAACTCTACCTTAATCGCACCCCTTTGAGAGGGGAGAATAATTCGCTAAACTCGCCAGAATCGCTGAGACAAAGGGAAGCCCATGGCAATGACACCGCTTCATCCCGCCCGCAATATTACCGCTATTTTGGCGATCGTGATGCTCGCCCTGCTTGCCGGATGCGCCTCTGAGCCCGAGATGGCTCCTGCGCCTGCACAGCCCGTTGAGGTTGAACCGGTGGTTGAGGCCAAGCCAGAACCGGTGGTCATGCTTCGCCCCGACTATCCGCAGAGTTATACCGTGGTCAAGGGTGATACGCTGTGGGACATCTCCTCACGTTTCCTCAAGGATCCCTGGATGTGGCCAGAGCTGTGGCAAGTCAACCCGCAGGTGAGTAATCCACATCTTATCTATCCCGGTGATGTGTTGACCCTCTATTTTGTTGACGGCAAGCCGATGATGAAGGTTGAACGTCCGACAGCAAAACCGCAACCCCAACCGAAGCAGGATTTGCCTCGCACCGGCTTCCCGGTAGTAAAGTACAGTCCGGCAGTCCGTGAGTCATCACTGGACTCCGCCATCCCCACCATTCCGTTAGATAAAATTCGCCAGTACCTCTCTCGTCCACAGGTGGTGACCGAGGATGAACTGGACGCGATGCCCTACGTAGTGTCCTATACAGATAAGCGCCTGCTCGGTGGCGGCGGCAATGCCTTCTATGCCCGTGGTATAGAGATGGGTAAGCAGGCCTCGGAGTACGTCCTGTTACGCACCGGTCAGGAATACGTGGATCCTGAAACCGATGATGTGCTGGGGTATGAAGGTGTCTATCTCGGCGATGCACGTCTGAAAAAAATGGGTGATCCCGCCACCATGATGATTATCAGGTCAAACCGGGAGATCATGCGTGGTGATCGTCTGGTACCCAAGACAGAGAATGCCCTGCCCTTCCGCTACATGCCACGACCACCTACGAAACCTGTGAAGGGAACAATCATTTCGGTTGTGGATGGTGTAGCCAATATCGGTCAATACCAGGTGGTGGTACTGAATCTGGGTCGGCAGGAAGACATTGAGCCGGGTCACGTCCTAGCTGTAATGCAGGCCGGTGCCGAGGTTGATGATACGGTGGATGGGGGGGATGTTCAGCTCCCCGATCTACAGGCAGGTACGCTAATGGTATTTCGTGTCTTCGAGCGGGTAAGCTACGGTCTGATCGTCAATGCAGAGAGACCGATTCATACACTAGATACCGTTACCAACCCCTAAAAACTGAAGGCGGTCGCAGGATGCGGCCGCTTTGTTTTGAATATGATGGATCAGAAAGAGAGACTGCGTTACTGGCTGGCCCTGTTGCTGGCCCCCGGTGTCGGCCCTGTTCAGTTTCGCGAACTGCTGGAGCAGGCTGGCGATATTTTTGCCCTGTTCGAATCCCCTCCCGGCGGTAAATTCCGAAGCTATCTGCGCGACCCAGACTGGTCCGGGGTCGATGAATGTCTGGCCTGGGCCGAGCAGGATGGCTGCCAAATCCTCCCCATTGACGATCCGTTGTACCCAGAGTTATTGAAAGAGATCCATGATGCACCACCCCTGTTGTTCGTACGTGGTGATCCGGCACCGCTGCAAAATCCACAATTGGCCATGGTTGGTAGCCGCAATCCTAGTGTGGTAGGACGCGAGACGGCCAGGGATTTTGCCAGGACACTGGCCAGTGCAGGAATGACTATCACCAGCGGGCTGGCGCTGGGCATCGATGCGGCGAGCCATCAGGGTGCGCTGGATGGCGGTGGGCAGACCGTGGCGGTGTTCGGTACCGGTCTTGATCGGGTCTACCCGGCAAAAAATCGGGAGCTGGCCCACGCCATCGTCGAACAGGGTGGGGTGCTGCTCTCCGAATATCCGCCCGGAACCGAGCCCCGTCCGGCCAACTTCCCGCGGCGCAACCGCATCATTAGTGGTTTCTCACTGGGTACACTGGTGGTTGAGGCGGCACTGCGCAGTGGTTCTCTGATCACCGCCCGCTACGCGGCGGAGCAGGGGAGAGAGGTCTTCGCCATCCCTGGCTC
>JBNKQR010000001.1:0-126608 GCA_050295975.1 Thiohalomonadaceae bacterium | reverse complement strand
GGCGCACGTGGTCGCGCACAAATTGCAGCTTCAACGGGTAAGCGGCACGCGGGGTAACCGAAAGAATTTTGCCCGCACGCTGGCCGAGGCGGGCCTGCAGGCGAGCAATGAAGGCTGCATCGTCCAGCGCCAGATGCTCATCCACTTCGTGGTTGTGTACGGTCCAGACCACCGACCAACGCCGTTCACCCGCTTCGTGCCCATCCATCCACTGCGGCGCGGTATTGGGCAGCAGCGCCAGTGGACCGCTGTTGGTAAAGCGTTCGAAGGCGACGTTACTGTGCTCCCGATCAGTCACCGCATTGGCGATCACCGCGGTCTGGTTGTAGCCAAGGTCGAAGGTGCGGGCGCCAAGCTGCTCTCGCACCGTTGAACGACCACCATCGGCAGCGACCAGCAACCGCGCGGTCACCTCACGTGCTTCACCGTTGTGCTGAATCACCGCACGGGCGCACTCCGCTTCGATAGCGATAGATTCCAGTGTGGCGGGACAGAAGAGTTCAACACCGGGCAGATCCGCAACATCACTCGCCAGGGCGCGACCGATAACCGCCGCCTCGGCCACATAACCGAGTGCATCAACCCCCTCCTCCTCGGCATTCATACGCACCGCACCGAAGTGGCCGCGGTCCGAGACGCGAATACGGGTGATCGGGGTGACGGTCTCACGCTCCATCGCCGCCCACTTATCCATCCCCTCGAAGATCCGCCGCGAGCCCCAGGAGAGGGCGATGGCACGGCTATCGTAGCTGGGCTGCTTCGGGTCGTGTAGCGCCACCGCCTCGACCAGAGCGATACGCAGACCACTACCCTGCAGGGCGTGAACCAGGCTGGCGCCGACCATACCGCCGCCGATGATCAACAGGTCGAAATCGCTCTTCATACCCGCTTTATTCCTTTGGCTTTACCTGCCATCAGCGCCTCGATCTCATCCGGCTCTTTGGGCACATCGCGGCTCAACACCTCATGGCCGTCACGGGTCACCAGCACGTCATCCTCAATGCGGATACCGATGTCCCACCACTTCTTCGCAATACCCTTGCTACCCGGGGCGATGTAGAGACCCGGTTCAATGGTCAGCACCATACCCGGCTCCAGTACCCGCCACTCTTCGCCCACCTTGTAGTCACCCACATCATGCACATCCATTCCCAACCAGTGGCCGGTGCGGTGCATGTAAAACTCACGATAGGCATCATTTTTAATCAGGGTTGCGAGGCGGCCCTTTAGCAGACCGAGTTTGATCAGCCCCCTGGTCAGAACCTTTACCGCTGCCTCGTGGGGGTGGTTCCAGTGGTTGCCGGGCAATACCTCCTCGATGGCGGCGTATTGTGCCTCCAGTACAACCTCGTAGAGATCCCGTTGTGCCTTGCTGTAGCGACCATTCACCGGGAAGGTGCGGGTGATGTCCGAGGCGTAGTATTCGTGTTCACAACCGGCGTCGATCAGCACCAGATCGCCATCGCGCAACGGCGCCTCGTTTTCGGTGTAATGCAGCACGCAGCCGTTGGTACCACCGCCGACGATGGGCGAATAGGCCTGAAAGCGTGCGCCCAACTGGCTACATTCGTGCAGGATCTCCGACTCTAGCTGGTACTCCATCATCCCCGGCTGGCAGACGCGCATCGCTCGCATATGGGCCTTGGCAGAGATCTGCGCCGCCTTGCGCATCGCCTTGATCTCGGCGGCGCTCTTGTAGAGACGCATATCGTGTAGCTGGTGATCGAGATCGATAAATTCCCCCGGGGTATGAACCCCTGCACGGGACTGCTTACGCAGCAGGTTGATCCACTCCATCACCTGACGGTCGAAGTCCGGGTTGCAACCCATCGCGTAATAGACCCGCTCGCGATTCTCCAGCAGACCGGGAAGGATTTCGTCGATGTCACTGATGGGGAAGGCGTCGTCGGCACCGTAGTGCTCCACCGCACCGTCGAGTCCGGCACGGCGACCATTCCAGGTCTCCATCTTCTGGTCCCGCTCGCGGCAGAAGAGGATGTACTCACCGTGCTCGCGCCCTGGCACCAGCACCGCTACCGATTCCTGTTCAGGAAAACCGGTAACGTAGAAAAAGTCACTGTCAGGCCGATAGGGATATTCCACATCGCGGTTGCGCATGCGCACCGGTGCACTGGGCAGGATAGCGATGCTGTCACTTCCCATGGACTGCATCAGGCGCTTGCGGCGTTTGGCGAATTCGTTCTTATTCATGCGGCGATTATGGCAGAGTTTGTGGTGAACAGATTTTCAACATGGTTTTTTCTTCGTGGCGAGCGCTGCACATTTCAATGCAGGGTTATGTCATCACGTGGCGGTGCCTTGATTGGATTAATCTCCTCGTTCAGCAGCAACACCCCGGTACGTACATACTCCAGCAGTTGCTGATAGGACTCCTCATCCTCTTCGCCACCATCAAGATCAAGCTCACTTATGCGGGAAATTTCCAGCATGTCACGCAGGATTTCGCCGCTGTCGTCAGGCATTTTCTCGAACTCGACCTTGCCGCTGCTCAGACCCAGCAGGAACCCCTGGCACCACTGTCCCAGGGCATCGACCCGCTCATCGACACCAACATCGTCCTCGGGCAGTAGTGGATGGAAATCGAGCACACTGTCGTTAAGCTGCTCGCGGGTAACGGTGTAGAGCACTCGTAGTGTCTCCTGTGCCTCCGGCGGTAACACCGTGCTCTGTGTATCGATCCCTGCCAGCCACTCCTCCAGCGTTAGTCCGCTGTTGGCGCAAATCATACCCGTGAGGGTGCCATGACACTCCTCGGCATCATAGCTGGCAGCTAGCTGCTCCAGCGCGTTGTTGAGTCGATCGATCAGTTCATTTGCCTGAGTCATGTTCCTGGTCCCGCTGCCCTGTGCTGCTACATCAAAGCGGGAATCCTAGCATTCCCGACACGCTGACCCAACAGGAGCGGATTGACCGGTTATGCCACGCGCTCTATAGTGTCTGAGGTATCGTTTCCAATACCTTGATTTAACTTGGATTGAGAGAAGATGGACGATGATGTGCTGAAACATCTGGAGCGCCGCGTCGACGAATTGCTGCAACGGCTCGATTCGTTGAACGATGAAAACCGCTCCCTGAAAGAAAACCAGTCCGCACTGGCCAATGAGCGCGCTCGCCTTATCGAAAAGAACGAGCTGGCGCGCACCCGGGTCGAAGCGATGATTACCCGCCTTAAGGCGATGGAGAGCGAGGCATGAGCAGCGACATCCAGCAGGAGACCATCCGCCTGCTCGACAAGGAGTACACCGTTGCCTGCCCCGAAGAGGAACGTGAAGGGCTGCTCGAGTCGGCCCGTATGCTCGACACCAAAATGCGCGAAATACGCACCCGCGGCAAGATCGTCGGCAATGAGCGTATCGTGGTCATGGCTGCCCTCAACCTGGTCTTTGAACTGCTACAACAGAGCGAGGGCAAGGCTCCACCCCCTGATCGGGAAACTTCACTGCGCCTGCGCCAGCTCACAGATAAACTCGATTCTGCATTAGCACAGGAAGACCGGCAGCTAACGTTGTAGAATAGAGCCGGTATCCCCTGTGCCGTGCGCTCTGTGTGCTGGGTATTTTCTTGAGCCTAATATCCACCCCGGGGTCGAATACACTGAGGCGGTGTGCATGTCCGGTTTCCGGAAAGCCTGATGTCACGGTTGACGACCCCACTTGAACCATTGGTTCAAGGACGAAGGCACCGGCGGCGGTTGCGGGGGATACACTTCATTTTTATGTGCCAACCACGGCCTGTCTATTTTGGAAAAAAATCGTACCGACCTTCGCCGCCAGATGCGCCACCAACGCCGCAACCTGAGCGCCCAACAACGGCACCGTGCAGCGACAGAGCTGGAACGGACCATGGCCTGCCACCCCCTGTTTCTACATAGCCGTCACATTGCCTTCTACCTGCCCAATGACGGCGAGATCGATCTCACCCCACTAATCTGGCGCGCCTGGCACATGGGTAAAAAGTGTTATCTGCCAACCTTGAGTCCGCGCTATCACAACCGCCTCTGGTTCGCCCCGTTCAACCATAGCTCAACATTAATTCAGAACCGTTTTGGTATTCCGGAGCCGGAAGGAAGCTGGCGTCAGATGCGTAACGTGCGCAGCCTTGATCTGATCATCGCCCCGCTGGTTGCCTTTGATGTCACGGGCAACCGCCTGGGTATGGGTGGCGGTTATTATGATCGAACTCTTGCTTACCTAACGCATCGCATCAGTTGGCGTAAACCACGTCTGCTAGGAGCAGCCTACGGCTTCCAACAGGTGGAGCGACTCCCCCACCAGCCGTGGGACGTACCGTTAGATGGCATCGCGACGGAAAAGGGTTTGCTCTGGCCAACCTAGCAATCAGGCTTCAGGAAATTTTTGTCATAAAAAAACCCGCCAAAGGCGGGTTTTTCATCAGGTCGGGTACAACTCAATACCGACTCTGCACCTGTGTTGGGCGTTCTTGCGCTGCCATACTGCTTGTCGTTAACTCGGTAATTAAGACCCCCAAACCGATTAAGACCGCCAGCGTTACGATTATGTCAGGCTTTTTACTCATTGAATAAATCCTCCCATTCCCCTTGAAAACCCCGTTGGGGAAACCAAACGTTCGCCTGATAAAGACAATGAACGACAGGGACTCAGGCGGATCGTAATCTACCCATAAAGGGTAAGGACATTCCTTGATCTGCATCACATAAAGGTAACGTTTATGACATTTTGGCTAATAAAATCAGAACCAGACGTGTTTGGAATCGAACATTTACAGAAAATGCCCAAGCAGACAGAACACTGGGACGGTGTGCGCAATTATCAGGCACGCAATTTTATGCGTGACCAGATGAAAAAGGGCGACCAGATATTTTTCTACCATTCAAACACCGATGAGCCTGGTATTGTTGGTATTGCCAAAGTGGTACGCGAAGGTTATCCGGATCACACCGCTCTGGATCCAGAGAGTAAATATTACGACCCGACCAGCACGCAAGATAATCCACGCTGGTATATGGTCGACGTGAAATTTGTGCGTCGCCTCAAACGAAATATCTCTTTGCGCGAGCTGAAACAGCACGTCGAGGCACTACCTGATTTTCCACTGTTGATGCGAGGTAATCGACTCTCGGTAATGCCGGTTAGCGAAGAGGCGTGGGACTACATCCTCAGCCTGGAATAACCCGGCATTAGATCTTCAACCGCTCGACCACTTTTCCATTGGCCAGGTGACTGTCGATAATTTCGTCGATATCCTCTCGGTCAACGTAGGTGTACCAGGTCTCCTCCGGGTAGACGACGAGCACCGGCCCCTCGTCACAACGATTGAGGCAACCGGCGTTATTGATGCGTACGTTGCCCGGCTCATGCAGGCCAAGCTGTTTACAGCGCTTCTTGGCGTAATCACGCATTTCGTGGGCATTGAAGTTGCGGCAGCACGCCCCGCCATCCTCACGCTGGTTGGTGCAGAAGAAAACATGGTATCGATAATAGGACATAGGAATAGGGAGTTATGTCGCAGCGGCGTTTCCGCTAGAATCGACATTCTAATCAACCGCCTACACTACCGCCACCTGTCCAGGCCCACATCAATTTGTCCAATACTGATCTCATACTCGAACTGGCCGACCGTTGTGTCATGTGCGGCCTCTGTCTGCCGCACTGCCCGACCTACCGGCTGTTGCGCAGTGAAGCCGATTCGCCACGTGGACGCATCGCCCTGATGCAGGCATTGGCGAAAGGGCAACTGGAAAGCTCCCCCTCATTACAACTGCACCTCGACCGCTGCCTGGTGTGTCGTGCCTGTGAGCGGATGTGTCCATCGAAGGTGGAGTATGGTCGCTTGATCAATACCAGCCGCAACTTACTCAACGCGAAAAAACCGGCGCGTCTCAAGCTGCTGTTGGAGAGTGTGGTGGATATCAGCAAGCTGCAACGCAGTGCCACTGCATTACGCACCTATCAGCGCAGCGGTCTGCAATGGTTGGCACGCAAGAGCGGCATCCTCAAGGGACTGGATGTCGAAGCGCTGGAAGGGCTACTACCGGAATTGCCGGATAGAATCGAGCTACAGAAATACTATCCTGCAACCATCACGGCGCGTGGTGAGGTAGGACTGTTTGTCGGTTGCATCGGTAGCCTGATCGAAGGCGAGATTCACCTTGCCACTATCCGTTTGCTCAATCAGCTAGGTTTCAACGTGCATGTACCAGAGCAGCAGGGGTGCTGTGGCTCCCTGCACCAGCACAGTGGTGAACACGAGACTGCTACGAAATTGGCTGAGGTAAACCGCCACGCCTTTGCTGGACTAGAACTGAATGCCATCGTCAGCACCGCCAGTGGCTGTGCCGCACAACTGTTCGAATACGCCGAGGTTTTCTCTGACGCATTACCTGCACCCCTCTATGAAATTTGCGACTTCCTGTTGCAGCAGTGGCCGGATAAAGGTTTGCAATTGAAACCGCAGGCGCAACAGGCAGCCCTGCACTTACCCTGCACCCAGCGCAATGTGCTGCGTCGTCCTGATGCGACGCAACAACTACTGGCGAAGATCCCGCAGTTACAACTACAGCCACTGGCTGGAAATGATCAATGCTGCGGCGCGGCGGGCAGCTACATGCTGACCCAGCCTGAACTGGCAGAGCGCCTGCGTGAACAGAAACTGGATGCGCTGGCGGACACAGACATGAATATATTGGTTAGCAACAACCTCGGCTGCGCTCTGCATATTGCGAAGGGGATGGAAGAGCGCGGAGTGAAGATTGAGATCGTACATCCGATTTTGCTGCTGGCGGAAAGTCTGGCAGGTAGCAGATAGCGGACTGAATCTACCCATTTCCCTGTCATCTGATACCTGTAGCCTTTATTCTTTTTCGCGCCGTGATGTTAAACTTACCTCAGTCACATACAGAGAATCATCCATGCGCCATTACTCTCCTCTCGACAAACTGTTCATCAACATCGATACCGCGCTACGCACAGTAGCGGGCAGACCGCTCCTGACCGAACGCCCCAATCCCGCAGAGGGAATCGCTGAGGCCGCCCTTTCAGATGCTGAACGCGAACTGGCGGGAAGACTGATGCGCATCAATCACGCAGGGGAGGTCTCTGCCCAGGGCCTTTATCAGGGACAGGCGTTGACCGCCAAGCTTCCTGATGTCCGAGAGAAGATGGAAAGGGCCGCGCTGGAAGAGAATGATCATCTGGAGTGGTGCGAGCGTCGTGCCAACGAGCTTGGCACCCATGTCAGCTATCTCAACCCGTTATGGTATGGCGGTTCAGTAGCTATAGGTGCCCTGGCGGGAGCGATTGGCGACAAATGGAGTCTCGGCTTCGTGGTCGAGACCGAACATCAGGTCTGCCGTCATCTTGATGAACATATGGCGCAGCTCTCGGCGGAGGACCAAAAGACCAACGCGATCCTGCAACAGATGCATGACGATGAGGCGCGTCACGCCGACATGGCCCAGGCGGCCGGTGGCGCTCCCTTCCCGGCCCCGATAAAACTATTGATGAAGACGGTCTCCAAGGTGATGACCAAAACCGCCTACTGGATATAATCAAACTCAGCACAACAGAAAACGGGGCCGATGGCCCCGTTTTTTGTTGTTAAATGGCAATATTCAGATATTACGGCCATAGAAGATTTCGCGTATTTCCCGCTCAACCAGGCGCCGGATCTTTTTCGCTTCGGAAGTACTCAGTTCATCAACACCGCTACCAAAAAGGTAGGTATCGAGGTCAAGGTCCTTAAGCATCATCTTGGTGTGAAAAATGTTCTCCTGGTAAACGTTTACGTCGATCATCTCATAGCGCAGCTTGGCATCTCTTGCGATAAAGTTTTGAATTGAATTGATCTTGTGATCAATGAAATGTTTCTTGCCACGTACGTCGCGGGTAAAACCTCGTACCCGGTAGTCCATGGTGACGATGTCCGACTCAAAGCTGTGGATCAGATAGTTAAGCGCCTTCAACGGTGAAATACGACCACAGGTTGAGACGTCTATGTCGACGCGGAAGGTGGCAATGCCCGCCTCAGGGTGAACCTCTGGATAGGTGTGTACCGTCAGATGACTTTTGTCTAGGTGACCAACAATTGCGTCAGGCAGTGGGCCGGGGGCTTCGGTGTTGGAGATTTGTTCGGCGATCACAGGTTCCTCGGAGATGAGAATGGTGACACTGGCACCCTGAGGCTCGTAATCCTGACGGGCAATATTCAACACATTGGCACCGATAATCTCTGTGACATCGCTGAGAATATTGGTCAGGCGCTCAGCGTTGTACTCTTCATCGATGTAGGCGATGTAGTCCTGCTGCTGGCTATCCGTCTGCGTGTAGCAGATATCATAGATGTTGAAGCTCAGCGTCTTGGTAAGGTTGTTGAAACCATGCAGCTTCAGTTTCTTCGATTGCACCACTAATTCATCTCTCCACATCCAGGGGCAGACTGCCGTCCGCCACCGCCAAAGCGCGCATTATCCACTATTCGTAGCAAAAGAGGGACGAAAAATCTCCCTCATGGCTCTATTCTTCAACGATTTCAAAATCGTGACTAATCTCAACTCCGGCCTGGCCGAGCATGATGGAGGCGGAACAGTACTTCTCCGCTGACAGCTCCACCGCCTTGCGGACCTTGGCCTCCTTGAGCCCATGACCCTTGACGATAAAGTGGACATGAATTTGGGTGAAGACCTTGGGTTCGCCCTCGGCACGTTCAGCGCTTAACTCGGCAACACAGTCGGTCACCGCTTCGCGTGACTTTTTGAGGATGTGTACCACATCGAAGGTGGTGCACCCTCCCATACCGAGAAGCATCATCTCCATCGGACGCGGCCCGAGATTGCGTCCCCCCGACTCCGGAGGCCCATCCATCACCACCGCATGGCCACTTCCGGACTCCGCGATAAAGGTGGCGTTATCCACCCATTTGATACGTGCCTTCATTCACATTATCCTCATACATGTTCACAAGTTAGGCGCCAAAGTCGTTGATCTTACTTGCTTGAGCGCCTTATGACTGGTATATCTATGGCGAAATTCTATAAAGAAAAGGAAACGGCACTATGGTTCTGTTACCCAAGACCCTAAGTCCGGCGGTGGAACGCTTTCTCGAACACTGCCACCGTCGCCGCTATCCGCCAAAAAGTACGATCATTTGTGCGGGCGACAAACCCGACGTTCTCTATTACATCATAAAAGGCTCCGTCACTGTCCTCATTGAAGATGATGACGGCCATGAAATTGTTCTCGCCTACCTTAACAACGGTGATTTTTTTGGCGAGATGGGGCTGTTCGATGATACCGGCGGTCGTAGCGCCTGGGTCCGTGCCCGCAACGAATGTGAAGTCGCTGAAATCAGTTATGCCCGCTTCCGCCAACTGGCAGAGAAAGATCCTGAGATCCTGTTCCACCTCTCAACCCAGATGGCCATGCGTCTGCGCAAGACCAGCCGTAAGGTCAGTGACCTGGCGTTCCTTGACGTCACCGGTCGTATCGCCCGTACCCTGCTCGATCTGGCACGAAGCCCCGATGCCATCACCCACCCGGATGGTATGCAGATCAAGATCACCCGTCAGGAACTGGGTCGGATCGTCGGTTGCTCAAGGGAAATGGCTGGACGTGTTCTCAAGGCTCTGGAGGAGCAGGATCTGATCAGTGCCAAGGGAAAGACCATCGTAGTCTTCGGTACCCGCTAGAAAACATCAATAGGACAGGGTGAAAGGAAACACCCTGCTACAAACTCCCACCGCTTTACGCAAACAACTCCGCCAGTTTTTCTCCCGGCTGTGCCACGCGCATAAACGCCTCACCGACCAGAAACGCATTCACGCCATGGGCGCGCATCAGACCAACATCCTCTGCGGTGTGAATGCCACTCTCTGTCACCACGATCCGCTCAGGCGGAATATCGCCCAGCAGATCCAGGGTCAATTCAATATGGGTTTCAAAGGTACGCAGGTCACGATTGTTGATCCCGACCAGTGGGAGTTCTAACGGTAGAGTACGATAGAGTTCAATATCGTCGTGTACCTCAACCAGTACATCCATGCCCAGTTCAATTGCCAGTTTACTCAGTTCGGCCATCTGCTCATCTTCAAGGCAGGCGGCAATCAACAAAATACAGTCAGCACCGAGAGTTCTTGCCTCATAGACCTGATAGGGATCGATAATAAAATCCTTGCGCAGCACCGGCAGATTGCAGGCTTCACGCGCCTGCTGCAGGTATTCGTCGCTGCCCTGAAAAAAATCGATATCCGTCAACACCGAGAGACAAGTAGCGCCACCCTGCTCGTAACTACGGGCGATCTCGGCAGGCTGAAAATCCTCCCGAATCACACCCTTGCTCGGCGAGGCCTTCTTCACCTCGGCGATCACAGCGGCTTCACCAGCCTCGATTTTGCTGCGCAGAGCACTCACGAAACCGCGTACTGGAGGTGCTGAAGTGAGTCTCTGTTTCAAATCATCCAGTGAACAGCCTGCTTTACGTTCACGGATCTCAGCTTCCTTGCGGAGAACAATTTTTTTCAGAATATCGGGTGTGTCATTGATCATAATTACTGCCGTTACTAAAAGCTGTTGGAGAGAGTTACCAGGGCATCAAGTTTAGCTGCTGCCTCACCGCTATCGATGACCTCTGCGGCACGCTTCACCCCTGCCTCAAGTGAATCAACCAGATCGGCGGCGTAGATTGCAGCTCCCGCATTCATCAGCACGATATCCCGCGCTTCGCCGTGTTCGCCTGAGAGGACCTTCTTGACCAGTACCAATGATTCGGCTGCGTCATCAACCTTGAGGTCAGTGAGATTGTCGCGACTCAGGCCAAAATCTTCCGGCTGGATCATGTAGGAGTCGATCTCACCATCCTTCAACTCGGCCACCAACGTCGGCGCACCAATACTAATCTCATCCATCCCATCAAGTGAGTGAACAACAAGTACATGCGTGCTGCCGAGTTGTTTCATCACCTCTGCCAGCGGTTCAACTAGCAGGTCGCTATAGACCCCCAGTAGTTGATGTTTGGCTCCAGCAGGATTGGTTAATGGACCTAGTACGTTAAAGACGGTGCGTACTCCCATCTCCTTGCGTGGACCGATGGCATGCTTCATCGCACTGTGATGCTTCGGTGCAAACATGAAACCGACACCCACCTGCTCGATGCATTGGGCCACCTGTTCCGGTGTCAGTTCGAGATTGACCCCGGCGGCCTCCAGTAGATCGGCAGCGCCCGATTTTGAAGAGATAGAACGATTGCCGTGCTTTGCCACCTTGCCCCCGGCAGCCGCTACGACAAAGGAGCTGGTGGTAGAGATATTGAAGGTGCCAGAGCCGTCGCCACCGGTACCGACCACATCCACCAGATTTTCGCTATTAACATTGACCGGAGTGACCAGTTCACGCATTACGCGAGCGGCTGCGGCGATCTCATCCACCGTTTCGCCCTTCATTCGTAACCCAATCAGGAAACCACCGATCTGTGCATCGGTTGCGCCACCGGTCATGATGATGCGCATCACCTGTTCCATCTGCTCCCCGGTGAGATTCTGTTTTTCATTTACCGCTTGAATCGCTGCTTGCATATCCATAGTTGTCGCCGTTTTTTGTCTGTTATCGGTGCGTCACCAGTTATTGTGACGGGTGCCAGTCAGGATGATTGTGTCGCCCCACACCCAAGGGGTCAAGGTGAAGCTATGTGACCGGACTCCCAGTCGTGCTTTTTCAACCATTGCCAGAGGATAACGCCCATCAGGCTTAGTCCCAGCATCGTCGCTGTCATGGTCGGTAAATCACTGCTCACCAGCGGCACCAGTACCCCGACGACCAGCGCAGTGAAGGTCATCTGTACAAAACTCTGCATCGCCGAGGCCATTCCTCGGTTATTCGGAAAACAGTCGAGCGCCATCAGATTGATATTGGGCATCGACAGCGCCATGCCGAGCACATAGAGCGCCACCGGCGCCACCACTGTCAATGGTGTCGCGCTCAGAAGCGTGGCCTGTAGTACATTCAGCAGCGCCGCCACCAGCATCAGGCCAAAACCGAATCCCACCGTACGTTGTGGCGATACGCGTCCGGCAAGCCAACCGGAGACCTGAGAACCAAACATAATGGCGGCAACACTGGGAACGAAGAGCATCCAGAAGTCGTTCACGCCAAGGCCCAGAAAGTCATAGATCACCGTCGGTGCACCAGCCACGTAGATAAAGAACGCACCAAACATCAGGGCGAAGCTGAACACCAACGCCAGGAAGTGACCATTGCGTAACGCCATGGCGTAGACCCTGCCGACGGCAACAGGGTGAATGCTGTGGCGCTTCTCCGGTGCCAGGGTTTCGCGGGTACCGAACATCACCATCAACAGCAGGGCAGCCGCAACCAGGGCAAGAAAAACAAACACCGAGCGCCAGCCGAACAGGTCGTGCAGCCAGCCACCGATAATCGGGGCAAAGGCCGGAGCAAGACCGAACAACAACATCACCCGCGCCATCACCCTTTGTGCCTGTGGCCCGTGGTAAACATCACGGATCATTGCTCGACCAATCACCATGCCCGCACTGGCCGATAGACCCTGGCCGACACGCAGCAGGATTAACTGCTCGATACTCGCAGCGAAGATACAGCCGATGGAAGCCATTGCGTAGATGAAGAGTGCCGCCATGGTCACACGGCGACGACCAAAGCTGTCAGAGAGAGGTCCGTAGATCAGGGTGGAGAAGGCTGCAGCAAACAGATAGAGCGAGAGCGTCTGCTGCATCTGTGCATGGCTTGCCGACAGATCGGCACCGATATCCGGGAACGACGGCAGATAGGTATCGATGGTAAACGGCGCCAGCGTTGCCAGCGCCGCCACCACCAGCGACATGGGTAGAGCGAAGCGTCTGTTCACTCTTAGCGATGACCACCGCTCAGGGAAAGAAAGTTACTTAGCTGCTGATGGCCATGCTGGGTGAGGATCGATTCAGGATGGTACTGTACCCCCTCGATCTGAAACTCACGATGACGCACTCCCATAATCTCATCCCGAGAACCGTCTGGTTTCTGGGTCCAGGCGGTTACCTCGAGACAATCGGGCAGGCTCGCCTGTTCAATCACCAGCGAGTGATAGCGAATCACTTCAAAGGGATTCTCCAAACCTTTAAACACACCCAGATCGCTGTGGTAAATCATCGACGCCTTGCCGTGCATAATCTCACCGGCGTGGACAATCTTGCCGCCAAAGGCCTGACCAATGGATTGATGGCCAAGACAGACACCTAGAATAGGCAGCTTGCCTGCAAAATGTTTGATCGCCTCTACAGAAATACCCGCCTCACTCGGCGTACAGGGGCCAGGAGAGATCACCAGATGGTCCGGCTTCTGAGCCTCGATCTCCTCAATGGAAATTTGATCGTTGCGAAACACCTTTACCTCGGTGCCCAGTTCACCAAAGTACTGCACCAGGTTGTAGGTAAAAGAATCATAATTGTCGATCATCAGGAGCATGGCTCAACCAACCTTGTTGGGTTATTGAGGAATGCGACCCATAGACACTGCCCGGCCACAAATTCTCTGTGGAAGACCGGCAGTATGCGAGGGAGGCATCCGACTAATCAGGATGCCAAAGTATACCTGTTTGGGGACGGGTACGGCAGGGGGAGGTGAAAAGCGGGAGCGACCGGATGGACACTCCCGCGGGTACGGCCGCGGTTTACCTCTTCCGGTGCTGTTGCCTAGCGTGACAAGCCTGCATCGAATTTGACCACGACACCGACTGAAACGGCATTCGGGTCATCCCCGGCCACTGGGGTTACTGTATCGCCATGCCCCCAGTTGTTGGCTGTGAAAGTCGCGGTATCCTCGTTGGTGGTGGCAGCATAGGCTACGTAGACCGTTGCATATTTGTTCAGGGAATGGTCATAACCGATGGCGATCTGGCTGGCGTCGTTATCGGCACCATCGGCACTGCTGTTGGCAATCTGCGCCTTCAGCGTACCCTTAGCCCCAACCTTCATGCTCGCACCCAGGGTATAGCTGCTGCGATCGGCACCGGAGACACCACCCATGTTGGT
Source organism: Thiohalomonadaceae bacterium (assembly GCA_050295975.1). Taxonomy (GTDB): domain Bacteria; phylum Pseudomonadota; class Gammaproteobacteria; order Thiohalomonadales; family Thiohalomonadaceae; genus JAPHTQ01. The sequence goes on along the minus strand of JBNKQR010000001.1, from coordinate 112,573 downwards.
TTCGTTCTGCACCCCACCACCGACACTAAACTTGCCGAAATCGTAACTGGCAGTCACTGCGGTCACCGACCAGTCATCACCGCTCGCCTGACCTACACTGGCAACAGCGCCACCAACCTTAAGTGCACCGTCAGCGTAATCGACTTTGGCGATAGTAGAATCCGTGCTGACAGCAGGATCTTCATCCGGCACATAGGAGAGGCCCACGGAGATGCCGTTGAAATCAGGGGTACGATAATGCAGGGCATTGTTGACCCGCCCCGGCAAACCGCTTCCACCCCAGATATTACCCAGATCACCCACCTGATCACCAAACAGGTTGTAATCGTAGAGCCACTGGTTGAGACCGCCCAGCTTACCTGCCAGCACGGTACCGAACCCGCCGCCGAGTCCCACATACGAGTCGCGTGCATCGGTGAAGACACCAGAGGTTGTACCACCACCGTTACCATCGTTGCTACCCTGGCCGGAAAGGTCCGCACCGGACTCCAGTTGGAACAACACCTTCATACCGTCACCGATATCCTGATTACCGCGAAAACCCAGGCGTGATGAGTTACTAGTAACGTGTATAGCGCTATCAGCGCCGTCGTTAACGTTGTCCGCTGACAGGTGACCTACACCGTATACATTCAACTCCAACGCCTGCACAGGCATTGCTAGTGAGACCGCACTGGCCAGTGCGGCCATTGCAAACCACTTTTTATTGCACTGTTTACTGTTACATTTTTTCACTGTCACACACTCCCTTTTTGGTCGTAAATAGACATGCACGGCCAGTGCTGGAAAATTCCAGCACAACGATACTGACCTGTAACTGCAGAAAGCCAATTGCGTGCCAACAATCGTGAAGGTGTGAAGAACTTACGAAATACTGCTGTAGTGCGATAAGAAGTATCGGCAACGTGAATATCTGTTACCTGTTGGTAATATACCGCATAAAAAAGATTACCATCCGGTTACACCGGAATGACGATACAATCATACCCGTGACAAAACGGTAGCTTCAGTGGCGTGATTTTTCGCTGTCCGGTCAACTGCCTGTTCCACCGTCATACCATGCTCAACGCCATCCATGATATCGCGTTGCAGGATCGCACCAAGCATGGAAATGTTGTCGCGCATGTGCTCCCTGATCGCCTGCAATACATGCACTTCCAGCGGCGCGTCGTCATCAAGTGTGGCGGCGAATTGGGCGAACTCACGCCCGGTACTCATCCAGTAGCAAAGGTCGTAGATTAAATCGAAGCACTGCAGCACAAACAGTTCGTCGTCACTGTCGAGATTGGTGGCCACCTCCTTGCGCAGGTCACAACGAAAATCTCTCAAGCCATATTCAATCTCGCCCCTCACAACCTCATCCGGAGTAAAATCCCACTGCATACAACCTCCCCGCCCTATAAGAGCTGCTCATAACCCACTTCTATATGTCTTCGTGTTTCCTGCCGGTAATCATGGCAAGCGGCATATTTTCCCGCAGCAACACACTGCAAACCAGGACACAAACCACATGTACAACCGCCAGCAGCAGAGTGAGATTAACGATCAAACCATGCACATCACGCCAGTAAAATTTGCTTTCTGCCTGATTGCCGATAGCGCTGACAATAATGGTCTGAATGGAAACGAATGGCCCCGAGTGCTCCTCCACTGCGTACAATTCGAGACCGGTTAATGCCACCGCGGTGAGCGCTCCAAGCAGAGCAATCACCATCGCACCACCCGCAGGGCTGTGGCCGATATAACGTGCAGGATGTCCAGAAAGAAAATTCTTCAGGTCTTTGAATACCGCACCCGGAGAAAAAACAAAATCATTAAATCGCGCGTGCTCGGTACCGACAAATCCCCATAGCAGACGGAACAGAATCAAACCGGTCACGATAAAACCTGCCCAGATGTGCAGATCAAACCAATCAGGCTCCGATAAGTAGGCGACAGTGACGGTCGCAAGTAGCGACCAGTGAAAGATTCGCACCAACGGGTCCCAGACATTGCGCATCTCGGTACTGCTCTTTGCCATTGCTATCACCTCAAACCACATCGTACAGCACAGTTCGATGTCACCTCGTCAGAAATACCGTTTGCCAAATCATGTCAGCCAAAGATGGCGTCAAAACTCTCCTGATCATCCTCGCAAACGGGACAACTCTCCGCTGTCATACCAACAAAATAACGACCGCAAACATGGCATCGGTAGCGATTCAATTCGTGCAACACTTCAGCCGCATCACCCATGGGTCGCCAGCGTTGATGTAGAGCAAGCGCACCGCTACTACAAGCTTCAATGCACACACCACAGCCGACACACTGGCCGATCTGAAACTGTAGCGCCCACTGCGATTCCAGTTCGGAAACTTTAAGCGCTCCGGTCGGACAGACACGGGCACAGAGATCGCAACCAGTGCAGGGACCTGTGCCCGGCTCAATATCGGCAACACCCAACAACACCGGTAACAGTGAATCATCTACCTGTGAGGAAACCCCTTGTAGCAGACTCTCCGCCAGACGCCGACGCGGCGGAACGAAGTGCGCCGCAGCACGGATTGCACTCTCCGGTATGCTCGTCACGCCTTCAACGCGGCGCACGCTTTCAACCGCGCGATTGGAAAAACGCCTGAACAACTGACGCCGCTCCGGATCATAGTCTAACTTTTCCGAGCCACTCCCCAGCACGGGTGTAGTCCACAATGCCGAGGCGTTTACCGCTAGCGCGTCCATGGCGTCAATCAATGCTTCGACACGTGCACCGCCCTGTGGTGCGTTGCTACAAGCGGCACATTTATCCGCACCGTACAAGGTGACCGCAACACCACGCTGCGCCAGTGCACCCAGCAGCACCGGTTCCAGATCGCCAAGACAGGGAATGCGCACAGCGTCCTCCTGCTGCGCCTGCATACAGGCTACTGTCAGAGTCTTATCACGGGGCTTACTTAGTTCACTGGTGGGAAATGCGGGAAGATGAAAAACGGCTGTACTACACGCCACTGCACAGAGGCCGCAGCCACTGCACAGGGGTACGTCGATCTCCACGCCTTTGTCGTTAAGGGTAATAACACCTGCTGGACAACTCTCTGCACAATCACTACAGGCACTATATCGGAATCGATAACGTACGCAGCGTTCATTATGAATCTCCGGCAAGCTTTCGAATGGCATAGCCACGCTGGCTATTTACCTTTGCCGAAGGTCTGTAACGGTTCGCCTGGCTGACAGGTGTCGCTAGGAATATTGTAGGTCGATGGCATGTTCTCATCACCCTGGCTTTGCAACAGGTCCTGCCGGATCCGTTTCAACGATTCGACCCCGCCAAGTACGGCATAGGCCTTTACCCCGGCCAGACGCCTTTCGAGATCAACTGCACTGATCTGCACTTCATCGTCACTCGACGCGATCACCAGAATCGGACCTGTCAGCTCAAGCGCAGCACTCTCATCAAACGCACCAGGAATTGGCGCGCGACTGCGCTCGGAAAGTTCGCGCACATCCACCACTGGCCATTGTGCCGCGCCTTTAAGCTTGACCAGCCCCTCAGCATCAATCAGCATTTCGGCAAAGGCATTGCAGGCAAGAGAGCTAAACAGCACTAATGCTAAACCGCGCATCCCATGCTCCCATCCTGTGCTAACCGAAGTTCAAACTCCTCACGTACCGCCGTTACATCGCTACCAAACGGTAACACCAGACGCGAGACTTGACCGTAACGCAACCAGAAACGCAGTTCATCCACATCGGTAGTGCCGACATCAAGCCAGAGTCGTTCACCGAGGCTCTCGGTCATCTCAGCACAGGCCAGTAGATCTTCATCTTCGGGCTCCGTTACCGAAACCAGCACCGTAGAACAACCCGCACTTATCATCTGCCCCGCCCACCAGAAGGCATCAACATCGGTAGTACTGCCATCCGCCGCCAATACAATCCAGCGCGGCGTGGGATTGGTCACCGCCACCACACTGAAATCGGCGTTACTCGTCGTATCGAGTCCCCAACCTGTTTCTGCCCGGCGCACCGGCAACCAGATACCAATTCGATCTTCACCATGCGCGGCTAGCGCGGATTTGACCAGCGACTCGTCACGCAATGCGCTTTCGCCCAGCAGCACCTGTGCTGCCCCCGCGTCGAATAGCGTAGCGATGCGTGCGCTATCCGCCTGCGGCGATACGACAAATTGTCCGCTTACATCTGCGGCTTCTGCTTCATCCATGACAAAGCAGCTGCTGCTCCCCGCAACCTTCACCGCCTTGTTCCAGCAACCCAAAGTGAAATCCATCATTACACCCTTACCGAAGAGAAGCGCAGCGCCCGAACAGCGGAGATTACAGGAGGGAGGAGTAGATCCGTGTCGGACGCTGGCATGGCGTCACGAAGCTCGGCCAGAGCATCGGTCAAGGGGGCTATCTCGATGCCCGCATAGGCAGGTGCATACCGTGACAAAACGACGAGGCCATCTTCAGTGAAGATGGCTGCACTTTCAAAATTACGCTCACTCACAAAATGAAACGCCAGCGCGGCAAAGGCAAGTCCCTGCAGGAACTGCACAAACGGATCGTCTGCACCCTGCGGAGACTCCTGCATTGTTCGCGCCCAGCGCTCATTCAGCCAGCCATGCACACTGCGGAAATCTCCCGCCTGCCACAATAACGCGAGTTCATCCCACAACATAAGACTCATGAAGAAACTGCTCCTCCACACTGCATTGGTTGGGTCACCGATTCAGGTTTTGGTGCACGCCAGCGACCGCCATCCTGATCATCGATCTCCAGCCCCATCACCTCGAGTTCGGCAATGGCGAAGGCATCCAGCAGGCGGGCCATTTCACGATAGAAGGTATGCGCCGCGGCCTCCTCCACCAGACTGGCGTAGCCACGCACCCAGCAACCCAGATGTTTAACCCAAAAGCGCTTTACCGTTTTTTCAAGGCGCATTGCCTCTGTCACATCATCCTGTTCCAGGGCATCCGCCTGACGCTCCAGTAGCGCTGCGACAAACTGCATCTCCACCGCCAGGTGATCATCGAAGGTGATGAAACGGCCAGGCTGCACGCTAAATCCTTCCGCGGCGTAGTCATCGCGTGTTTCGTTTACGGCACTCTGCCGCAGACCGCCTTGCAGACGCACCGACTCCATCGGCGGAAAACCACCCGGCGCGACAAATAGCATGGTGTACTCGGCCGCCAACTCCTCAAGCAACGCCTCCTCCGACTCAACCAGGAAATCGTCACCGAAGTTCACCCCCAGTTCAGCTAAAGAAGCCAGACAGGCTTCGGAACGCAATTCGCGTAAAAACGCAGCCTGCGGCTCCTCGGCAAAAACACCGGCGAGCAGTCGGTACCAGTGACTACGACTGCGCAGGGTATCGATCATTGATGCTGCATCATTCATTACTTCCGTCATAACAACCTCTCGTGTAATGAAAGACGGCCCCGCAAATGCAGAACCGTCTTTGACATCGATTAATGACCGCCAGCAGGCTTCTTGTGCTTGACGCTATCTGGGCCACCCCAGGAAGCCATCTCCGGGTGCTGCTTACGGTGTTGGTCGCCGACATAGGTGTAGCTCATGGTCTTTTTGTACCACTCCATGTGTTTCTCCCAAGTAGAGCTCACGTCACCGTATTTATCTCCTGCCTGCGCACGAGTCACTTTCACTACGGTGTCATACCAACCTGCTGAGCCACCGATGGGATCAGCCACCGCAGGGATAATGGCGTTGGGATGGACCCCTTTGTCCTCCCACCAGACGTTTTTCAGGTCCGGATCGTCCTGCGCACCGAACTCACCCGCCTTATCCTTTAGCTTGAGCTGTGCCAAACGGCCGTAGCCCCAGTGACCGCAGGCGGTAGAGATAGCGATTACCTTCGGGTGCTGTCCTTCGGTGACATAGGCCTTGGTGACCAGATGTCCCACCGGACTTTCCACACGAATAAGATCACCCGTCTCCACGCCAATGCGTTTGGCAGTTTCGGTGTTGATCGGGGCCCAGTTGGAGTGAACGAGCTCGTTCAACCATTTGATCGACGCGGTTCGCGACTGTACATGGACGTTGTACTTGTAGGTGGTAAGGATCATCTCGTCATCTTTGAGATTCTCATGCCACGGTATGCGCTTGAAGGTCGGCATCGGATTGAAGCCGTACTCGGCCCACTCATCGACACGCACATTGATCAAACGACTGCCACTGGGGAAACCGACATAGTTCTTACCATGACGTTTCACACCGATCGCCTTGCCATTCTTGTGAATGGTTCCCTTGGCATCGACCGTGGCTCCCGTCATATCAGCAGCCGAAAGCTCCTTCATGTGCAGGCCATAATCTGCACGGATCTCACGACCGGTCTTGTCGATAATCTTGCCGCTGTTTGGATCAAGCTTGCCGTAGATAGGCCAGACACCGTGCTTTTTCAGCCAGTCCAGACCACCGGCTTCTTTCAGGCCGGGCACATTCTGAAACTGCTGACGCACGTAGTCTTCCGAGTCCTTGAACTCCCAATACTTCTTCATACCACGAGAACCATCCGGATCGAGACGCTGGATGATCTCCTGCAGATAGACACGATGCTCCTTACCTTCGCCCATCGGCGGAATCACCGGTTGGCGTAGACCCAGCCAGGGCCATAGGGAGTTAGGCATCGATTCCGGTTCCCAGCGCTCCAGGTAGGGTACGTCGGGCAGGATAATGTCGGCGGTCTGTGCCTCTTCACCCATGAACGGCGTGAGTACCACACGGAAGGGGATCAACTCTTCGTTACGGAACAGCTCACCCCACACACTCTCCGCGCCGGGATTGGTGTAGACAGGGTTGTCCATGTAGTTGATGTAGACCTTGATCTTCTGCCGACCCTCGGCGATCCAGAAAGGCACCAGGTGGCTGACGTGATGCGATGCCAGCGGAAACTCCGGAGGACTCTTAAGGATGGAACTGTGCTTCGGACCGGGCGGTACCGGCTGCGGCTGGTCGTAACCCATACCACGCGGCAGGCAGTAGCCACCGCGTTTCTCCACATTACCGGTGATAATGGAGAGCATCATGCATGCCTTTTCGTTGTAGGCACCGTAGAGGTGCTTGGCCGGACCACGATAGGTGTAGGTCGTGGCGGGTTTGGCCAGGGCGAATTCACGGGCAATACGCTCAATCGTCTCCGCCGGTACACCGGAAAGCTCTGCGGCCCACTCGGGAGTGAACTGCTTATAGTGATCCTTGAGCTCCTTAACAGTAACGTTGGTCCAGTCGGTGATGAAAGCGGAATCCTGCAAATCTTCGCGCAGGATCACGTTACCGATGGCTAGAGCTATCGCCCCGTCGGTGCCGGGAAATACCGGGATCCACTCGTCCGAATAACCGGCGGTGTTGGAGAGACGCACGTCAAAGGTAACGATCTTGGCGTTGCTATCCACCCGACCCTCGGTCACACGCTGTGAATAGGGGTTATGGAAATAGGCCGCTTCCAGCAGGTTGGAACCAAAATTGAGGATGTATTTGCTGTTGGCAAAATCCGGGGTTTCAATGTCCGGTCCCCAGGTCGGCTCCATGCCCACTTTCTTCGACGACTCACACACCGAGGTGTGGTTAAGAATGGTGTCCGAACCGAGGGTGTGCATGAATCGCTTGAGTACACCACCGGAACGGTTGCGCCCCCACTTCATCATGATCTCGTTGGGCTCGCCGTTCTTCAGCACATCATCGATACGCGCCACAACTTCACCCAGCGCCTCATCCCAACTGATGCGTTTCCACTTACCTTCACCGCGTTTGCCAACCCGCTTGAGCGGATAGAGGATCCGGTCCGGGTCATAGCTGTACCACATCCCGGCGTTACCTTTAGCGCATAGGCGACCGCGGGTAGAAACGTGGTTGGGATTTCCCTCCAGCTTCACCACGCGACCATCTTCGACAAAGGCAATTGCTCCGTCCTGGATATTGCAGACATGGCAGTTGGTGGGAATCGCTACTCGCTCCTTGAGCGTATTCGGATTGAAATCACGCCCCCCCAGATCATTCTCCATCGCCTTTAGCATCGATGGCGCTGCCAAGGCTGCGGCCGTGGTGCCTGCGGTGGCCTTGATAAAACTTCTACGTGTTAGTTCCAACATGGTTTTGACTCCTCCGTATACACCACGGTTTAGTAGTAGGTGTGGACGATTTGCGGACCAATGAGAATGGCGTAGCGCAGAGCGATTCCCCCCACCAGCAATAAAACACCGGCGGTCATTATGCCCAGCGGTTGACGCCCTACCGGTACCAGCAGGAGCGTGAGCGGCACCGCCAGCCCAAGCAGCATGCCAACACCGATGAAGATCATTCCCATCGTGCCGGAGGTCATGAACATAAAGGTGAGTTCAGAGGCCGAACCTCCGTAGGCAGTGGTACCCAGTAGCGAAACAAGCATTGCAATGGTGGCAGCGCCAGACCAGAGCATGAAACGACGAAGCATGCACAACAGCTTCTCATTACCTTTGGTCATGAAAGAGGCTACTGCCGCACCGGATACCAGTGACAGTGCAACAAACAGTACCGGCATCAATGGCGTGTTCCACACCGGACGGTGCTGGTGTACGGTCAGGTCGAAGCCGGTATAGATCGGCAAACCAAGTCCCAACAGCGCACCAACCACTGCCAGCTTCTTCGCCATCTCAGCGTCACCCTTTTTTATCATCATGAAATAGATGACAGAAACGAGACCGAATGAGATCAGATTGAGACTGCCCCAGGCCAGTGGTGAATTGAAATTTAGATAGGCCGGGTTAAGTATGTTGAGGAAGCGTAGTGGCTGCGACAGATCACTGATCAGTAACAGACCGCCAAGGGCCAGCAATACAAACGAAAGAACAAAAGCGGGAACCCGCAATGGCTCGAACTCTTCGCGATACCATGATAGGGCCGAGAAGAAAAACAGCGCCACGGAGATGCCGATAACAAAGAAGTACCAGGCATACGGTCCGGGCCAGGCAATGGTGTGATAAACGGTAAAATCTAACATCGACGGCCTCCCTAAATGCGGTGATTGCGATTGAATATGGCGCGCTCATCTTCCAGCGCCCCATGGGCGTTGTAGACGTCCCTGCCATATTCGAGCAGATTGCGATCGGCGCCGATGTAGAACACCTGCGGCTTGGTACCCTGCTCCGGACGCAGTGTCTGAGTAGAGTGACGTGCGACCAGTTTGGATACTTCACTATTGGGGTCGTTCATGTCGCCAAACACACGGGCGCGACCAACACAGGTCTGCACACAGGCGGGAACCAGCCCCTGCACCACGCGGTGATAGCAGAAGGTACATTTGTCGACGACGCTAGTGATGTTGGTGCGGGTACGATGTTCCGGTAGCATGAAGCGGGCGTTGTAGGGACAGGAAGCCATGCAGGCCTTGCAACCGATGCAGCGATCATAGTGTTGCAGTACGAAGCCACCGTCATCCACTTTATAGGTCGCACCAACCGGGCAGGCCCGTACACACGGTGGATCGTCGCAGTGGTTGCACAATCGCGGCAGGAATTGTTTCTTCACCGTCGGATATTTTCCTACCACACGGTAAGGTACCCAGGTGCGAAACACACCCAGCGGTACGTCATATTCGGCCTTACAGGCAACCATACAGGCGTCACAGCCGATACAGCGACGCAGGTCGATGACCATTCCGAAACGGCGAAGACCCGGTTTACCCCGGGTTTCTTGCGCCGACAGTCTCAGCTCTTCGCGCATCCCATACACTCCTTAAAATGATTTTGTGAGGGTTACCCTCCCTCAACTGAAGCGGGGAAGGCATGGGTGATGGAATTGCAAAAGGTGGGCCATATCGGGAAGACACTACTGTAGCGGGGTTTATTCCTGAGCATTGTGCCGATGTGTTACTTATCGGTAACAAAACATAACCGTCTCATCGCCATTGCGTTACCGAACGGTGACATGAGCATCGCCATAACGCTTCACGGTATATCCCACGAATCGAAAAACTTCGCTTCCGCTCAGTAATGACCGTTCATATTTTTCCCTATTCAATAAACTGGCCTGCATCGTGCAAGCAGGAGAGAGGCACACTCTGATTACACGGGAACATCCATGACCAGAACCTCATTGCTGACCGACGGCCACGGAAGATGCATCAACTACCTCAGGGTCTCGGTGACCCCACGCTGCAATCTACGTTGCCAGTACTGCCTGCCAAACGGTTCACCACCGGTATCGCCGGATGCATTGAACACGGATGAACTCACACGACTTACCGCCCAGTTCGTCGCCCTCGGAGTCAGCCATATCCGCCTTACCGGAGGGGAACCGCTGGTACGTCGTGACCTGGCAACACTGGTAAGCAACATCGCCAATCAACCCGGCGTGAAAGATCTATCGATGACCACCAATGGCGTATTGCTTGCACGACAGGCCAAGGCACTGGTCCGCGCAGGGCTTAGCCGGGTCAACATCAGCCTGGATAGCCTGAATGCGCAACGCCTGGAGCAGATCGCCGGTGGCCCGGTGCTCGAACGCATCATTCAGAGCCTTGACGCTGCCGACGCTGCCGGCCTCGGACCGATCAAACTGAACATGGTGGTAATTCGCGATATCAACGACGATGAAGTAGAAACCATGGCGGAGTTTTGTGCAGAGCGCGGTTACATCCTGCGCCTCATCGAACCGATGCCGATGGGTGACATCTACTCCCGGCCCGCCGATATCTCCGCCAGCCTTACACGCCTGCAACAGCGCTTCGAACTGCAGGAGACAACACTAAATGGAGGTGGTCCTGCGCGCTATTGGCAAAGCCGTGACGGACGACTGAAGCTCGGCCTGATCACCCCGCTTTCTCAACACTTCTGTGGCAACTGTAACCGGGTACGGCTGACCGCAACAGGTACGCTTTACACCTGTCTGGACGGCAACGACGGAGTGGAATTGGGTGCCATGTTGCGCGGTGGTGCCGGTAACAACGAAATTCGTGAGGCAATTATTAACGCCGTGCGTGACAAGCCTGGACAACATACTTTTGACCTGAAACCGGCACAGCGGAGGCGTCTGATGTCCATTACCGGAGGGTAATCTATTGCGCTGTAATTCCCATAGTTTGAATAAGGACGTTGAAACTGGAGACAGAAATAGGTATTACTCTCAGTCCATGGCGCAGGAACAGACCAATGTTGAATCGCCGTCAAATGCTCAAATGGTTAACCGCCACCGGACTCGCCTGCAGCACAGGAGTGCATGCAGAACAGAGTCCGGTAAGGATCGGTATTACCCCCGTATTCCTCACCGAGCTCACCTCACTGCTGCGAGACTGGCGGGACTACCTAGAACAACACCTCGGTCGACCGGTACGGTTCGAACAGAGCAACAGCTACCGAGATATTGTCAACAATCTACTGGCACAACGACTCGACTTCGCCTGGATCTGTGGCTTTCCCTATGTCGTAAATCGCTCCCAACTACAATTAACCGCAGTTCCCAATTACAAGGGCAAGCCTCTTTATCAATCCTATCTCATCGTGCGCGTCGGCGATGACAAGACAAAAAGTCTGCTCGATCTACGCGATAAAATCTTTTGCTATACCGACCCCGACTCCAACTCAGGTTACCTTGTTCCTCAATACGAACTGCTGCTTCAGGGCTTAGATTCAGACGTGTTTTTCCGTAAAACATTTTTCACCAATGGACACCGTAATGCCATCGAAGCAGTAAGTACTGGTCTGGCCGATGGAGCCCACGTTGACGGTTATATCTGGGATACGGTGGAACGCTTCAATCCAGAGGTGACGCGCGGCACTCGCGTTGTCACACGTAGCAAACAATTCGGTTTCCCTCCTTTTGTTGCAGGCCCATCCGTAACTCTGGCGCAGAACCAGCGCATGAAAGAAATCCTGATAGGAATGAGCGACAACCCTGTCTCCATGCGTCTGCTCGACCGTCTAAATCTTTTTGGTTTCTCCCGTGGTAACGACGAGATCTACATGGAGATCGAAGAGATGGCTCGACATGTTGGAAAGGTCGCCCATGTTTCGTGATCTCAGCTTTCGCTACAAAATACCTCTTCGCGGAACTGTGCTAATCCTGATCACCTCCATAGCTATAACCGGCGCGTTAATATTCCGCGCATACGATGACCTTAAACAGGATCTGCTTGCCAATGCCGAAGGCCTGGCAAACGTTATGGCCCTCACACTGGTTCCTGCCATGCTCAAGGACGATGTGTGGCAAGCCTTTGAGATTGTGCGCACCCCTTTCTCTGCCGAACTGGCGGAACACCCATCACTACATGCAGAGAGCATTCTAGTACTCAACAGTGCATTTCAGATTTACGTCTCGTCTGATCCAAAAAAATTCAAGATGTATACGCCACTCACTAAAGTGATACCTGAATTGACTCTGCTAAAAAAGCAGCTTCAGCAAAGTGCATTTAACGAACCACGGGTACTTGATCTGCCAAGAACCCAATATCTCTATGTCACTACACCGATCATTTCTGACAACATCCGTCTTGGCACACTGATTCTCAATTATTCGCGCGAAAGCTTTACTCCCCGCTTTGTCCGTTTTGCCGAGCGTGCTGCTGTTGCGACGCTATTTGTATTGGCAACGTTGCTTCCTTTAAGTTGGTATTGGGGCGCACGTCTTGCAGCACCACTGATAAAACTTGTTCACTGCATGGGCCGTGTTGGCCGAGAAGCACCAAAAAATCTGCACTGCGATCTGTATGAGTCAAAAGACGAAATCGGTCAGGTAGGGACGCGCTTCAAGGAAATGCTAGGAGAACTAATAATTAAGCATGAACTGGAACATCAGGTCATTGCTGCCGAACGCCTCGCGGCAGTAGGGCAGCTCACCTCGTCCATCGCCCATGAAATCAACAATCCACTGGGAGGAATGCTTAACGCAATCAGCACCCAGAAACGTTACGGTCATAACGACACGATGTCTGAAAAAACCCTCTCCTTGCTGGAACGTGGACTACTACAGATCAAGGATACGGTCTCTGCGTTGTTAGTTGAGACAAGGCAGAACAGTCGTGATTTGAGTCGTGAGGACATGGATGATATTCGTACTCTAATCACACCTGACATTAAACTCCATCATATAAAGCTTGAGTGGGACATTCGTGTAAACAGCGCACCGGTCTCTGCTTCTTTAATTCGTCAGATACTCATCAACCTGCTCCTCAACGCGGTCAAGGCGGCACCACCACAAGGCAGCCTCACATGCCGGGTGAACATTGAGAACGACACTCTCACACTAACGGTTTGCAACAGCGGGCCACCAATACCGGAAGCCCAGATGTCACATCTTTTTGAGCCCTTCATGCACAATAGCGCCGGCGGTAACGGCCTCGGCCTGTGGGTCTGCTATCAAATCGCTAATCAGCTTGGCGGTACCATTGAGGTACGCAGCCGAGAAAACGAAACCTGCTTCATTACCAGAATCCCCCTGCCATCATGACAAAGGAGACGCCACTGAAACTCTGCCTGCTTGAAGATGATCCCATCATGGGGGAGTCCATATCCCACCGTTTTGAGCTGGAAAATTTCCAGTGTGACTGGTTTAAGACCGCTTTAGCGGCCCAGCCTCATATCGGCAAAACCGATTACGCGGTGGTGATCAGCGACATCCGACTGCCTGACATGAGCGGTGCCGAATTATTTGTGCAATTACAGAATGAGGGACGTTCGCTTCCCCCGACTATTTTTGTCACCGGTTACGGCAACATCAGTGACGCCGTCGAACTGCTCAAAAATGGTGCGGCTGATTACATCACCAAACCCTTCGATCTCGACGTGCTGGTGGAGAAGGTACGTGCCGTCTGCCTCCAACACCCCACTGCGACAGAGGATACCCCGCCGGTACTCGGCATCTCTTCGGTTATGCGTTCGCTTGAACACACGCTATGCCGTGTAGCCACACGAGAAACCACGGTGCTGATCACCGGTGAATCAGGCGTCGGCAAGGAGCACGCAGCACGTTTTCTGCACGAGTGCGCCTTTGGCGACATGGAGAAACCTTTCATCGCCGTCAACTGCGGTGCGATCCCAGAGGGTTTAATGGAGGCTGAACTGTTCGGCTATGAGAAGGGAGCTTTCACCGGTGCGCTACGAATGCGTCGTGGGGTATTTGAACAGGCCAACGGTGGCACCCTGTTTCTCGACGAAATCGGCGATATGCCACCAAACATGCAGGTGCGTCTTCTCAGGGTAATTCAGGAACGCACGGTAACAAGAGTCGGAGGCGAGACATCCATTCCCCTCGATCTGCGGCTGGTCTGTGCCACCCATCGAGATCTCAAACTGATGGTCGCAAACGGTGATTTTCGTGAAGACCTCTACTACCGAATTAACGTCGTTCATATACATATCCCGCCACTTCGCGAGCGGCGTGAGGACATCCTCTGGTTTACACGGAAATTCCTCAACGAATATGAGCCGGAAAAGAGCGATCACTACCTACTCCCCTCCGCCGAACAACAACTGTTGCAATACGACTGGCCCGGCAATCTACGCGAACTCCACCACAGCATCGAACGAGCCACCGTCCTCAACACCGAACCAGGCATCGGTGCCGCAGCGTTTGATTCCAACAGTGGTGCGGAGATGGAGGAAATGGGAAGTCACCTGCGAGAACGTGTCTCCCACTATGAATATCAGGTTATTCTCGAGTCACTGCGGCGCCACAATTTTCAGATGAATGAAACGGCAAACGAACTCGGTATTAGCCGCAAAAATCTATGGGAAAAAATGAAAAAGTTGGGCATCGAACGGAATTGACGATACAAAACATCAATCCCGCTGTGACTTACAAATTACCGATGCGCTGAACTGTCGAGACCAGCCGCGGCCATGGTGGCGGCGCGGAATACTGCACGCCCCTTGTTCATGGTTTCGTTCCACTCGTTGAGCGGCACTGAATCATAAACAATCCCGGCGCCCGCCTGGATGTGCAGCGTGTCGTCTTTTATCACCGCGGTACGAATAGCGATGGCGGTATCCATGTTGCCATTCCAGCCGATGTAGCCCACCGCACCCGCATAGACACCGCGCTTTACCGGCTCCAGCTCATCAATAATTTCCATGGCACGAATCTTCGGTGCGCCAGAGACGGTACCGGCAGGGAAGGTGGCGCGCAGTGCATCCATTGCACTCATGCCCGCTTTCAGTTTGCCTTCCACGTTGGAGACGATGTGCATCACGTGGGAGTAACGTTCGATCACCATTTTGTCAGTCAGTTCGACTGAACCGGTTTCGGCGATACGACCCACATCGTTGCGCCCCAGATCGATCAACATCAGATGCTCGGCCAGCTCTTTCGGATCGGCCAGCAGCTCCTCTTCAAATGCCTTGTCCTCCACCTCATCCTTGCCCCGTGGACGAGTTCCTGCGATAGGACGCACGGTGACCTTCTCATCTTCGTAACGCACCAGGATCTCCGGCGAGGAACCCACAACGAAGAAATCCTCCAGATTGAGAAAGAACATATAGGGCGAAGGATTGAGACAACGCAGTGAGCGATAGAGATCCACCGGCGGTGCGCTGAACGGGATCGACATGCGCTGTGACAGCACCACCTGCATGATGTCGCCATCGGTGATGTACTCACGCGCCTTCTCCACCGCGGCTTCAAAACCGTCCTGGGTAAAGCCGGAGACAAAATCCTCTTCGCTCACTTCGACCGGGGCATTGTAGGCATCACGTTTGACAGGCTGTTGCAGTAGCTGCACCAACTGGTTAAGACGCGCTTCACCCTTATCCAGAGCAGATGTGTCCGCCGGGTCGACATGGATAACGACGAAGAGCTTGCCGCTGAGGTTGTCGAACACCACCACCTCATCGGAGAGCATCAGCAGAATATCCGGGGTATTCATGTGATCGGGATTGGGGCATTCACCCAGGCGCGGTTCGATGTAGCGCACCGTGTCATAACCGAAGTAACCGACCAGGCCACCGGTAAACTTTGGCAGGCCATCCAGTTCCGGCACCTTGTAACGCGCCTGGAAGGCCTCGATAAATGCAAGCGGATCCTCTACGGTCTCCTGCTCGACGACCTCATGATCCGTGGTCACTGTGACCTGATGACCACGCACACTGAGAATCGTGCGTGCAGGCAGACCGATGATCGAATAGCGCCCCCACTTTTCGCCACCCTGTACCGACTCAAAGAGATAGGTATACGGTACCGCAGAAAGTTTGAGGTAGGTGGAGAGCGGTGTATCGAGGTCGGCCAGCACTTCGCGCATCAACGGGATGCGGTTATAGCCTTGTGTGGCCAGAGTTTGAAATTGTTCTGGTGTCATGAGTTATCACCCATCAGTAGAAAAACGATACGAAAAGAGGCAAAACGCGTGCGTCAATCAGCCGCGCCATCGTTTGCTTAAATATCCTCTCTTTTCCATATTGCTGTTCCTGATGTGTGACAGACGGCCTAGGCCGCGCTTTCCAGTAGTGTACTCAATTCTGTCATGGAGTCGAGTACCGCGTCGGGATTTGCTTCACGAATATCGATGCCGTGGTTGTAGCCGTAGCTCATGCAGACCACCTTAAAGCCTGCCGCACGGGCCGCCTTCACGTCACTCATGGAGTCACCCAGCATCAACGCCTTGCCCGGTTCGACACCGAAGAACTCTGCAGCATGCAGCAGTGGCATCGGATGTGGCTTCTTCTCCTGTAGCGAGTCACCACTAACGACGATGGCAAAGTAGTCACGGATTTCCATCGCCTCCAGCAGAGGCAGGGTAAACTGCTCCGCCTTGTTGGTGACGCAGCCCAACTTGAATCCTGCACTGCGCAGGTAGTCGAGCCCTTCACGTACCCCCGGATAGAGCTGGGAACGGCCCGAGGTATTCTCCGCGTAGAGACGCAGGAAGATCGGGTAGGCGCGCTGGAACAACTCGTCTTCTGGTTCACCGTCGAGGCTGTCGGTCAGTGCACGACGCACCAGCCGCTCCACCCCGTTACCGACCCAGGTACGCACCCGCGCTTCGCCACGCAAAGGCATCCCCAGCTCCTGCATCATCTCGTCGACGCAAAAGGTCAGGTCCGGCACGCTGTCGACCAGCGTGCCGTCGAGATCGATGAGAACCATCTCGGGCCTGTTCATCTCGATTTACTTACCGACCTTGGCCAGCTCGGCACGCATCTCGCTGATGATGGTGTCGTAGTGGTTCTTGTCCGCGTCGTTGCGCTTACCGAACACGGCAGAACCGGCAACGAAGGTATCAACACCCGCCTCGGCCACTTCTTTGATGTTGGCCGGACCCACACCACCGTCGATCTCCAGACGGCAGTCGTAGCCACCCTCTTTGATCATGGCGCTAACCTTGCGCGCCTTGTCGAGTACGTAAGGGATAAATTTCTGTCCGCCGAAGCCCGGGTTAACCGACATCAGCAGCACCATGTCCAGCTTGGGCAGGGTGTACTCAAGAATGTCGAGCGGGGTAGCCGGGTTGAATACCAGGCCCGCTTTACAACCGCTCTCCTTGATCAGGCCGATGGTACGGTCGATGTGCTCGGAGGCTTCCGGGTGGAAGGTGATATAGGTAGCACCCGCCTTGGCAAAGTCGGGGATAATACGGTCGACCGGCTTGACCATCAGGTGCACATCGATAGGTGCGGTAACGCCATGCTTGCGCAGCGCTTCGCAGACCAGCGGTCCGATGGTCAGGTTAGGAACGTAGTGGTTATCCATTACATCGAAGTGAACGATGTCAGCGCCGGAGGCGAGGACGTTGTCGACCTCTTCACCCAGACGAGCAAAGTCAGCCGAAAGAATGGATGGGGCAATCTGGTAATCCGCCATGGTGTGTGCCTCTTGCTAAAGTATGTTTCGTACCGCCCTGAAGCTGACGGCCGCCTGAAAAGAACCGCAAATACTACCTGTTCACCCGAAAATTTGCGACCAAAGCGCACCGACAAGGGTTGCTCCGCCAGCCACAACCCCCATATCTTGGGAGCTTCAGGACAAAAACAAACCCTAATATCGATGGAGCCAGGAAAATGAGATGCAGGAAAACCGTCCTGTCACTGCTGTTATTACTCGCCGCGCCACCACTCTGGGCCGCCGAACCGGCCGCCACAGAGTCACGCGTCGGGCCGACCAACCCGCGCCAGGTGATGCTTGAGGCTCTGAAAACGGCACCATTGCAGGGCGAAAAGCTGGAGCTGAAAGTCGGCGCTGAAACGGCCTTCGCCCTGTTTCTCGACCAGAGCAGCAGCAAACCCCAGGGCGGCGTGATCCTGCTGCATGACCGGGGGTCCCATCTGGACAGCGCTACGGTAATCCATCCGCTGCGCACTCGCCTGCCCGAAAAGGGCTGGGCCACCCTCGCCGTCCAGCTACCAGAAGTGGGCGATAAGGGTCTCGACAAGGCCTGGCTGACCCAGTCACAGCAAGTCATTGCCGCTGCAATAGACGAGATGAGCCGCCGCAACATCACCAACCTCGCCCTGGTGGGCCACGGCCTCGGCGCACTCGCCGCTACCAACTATCTGGCCGCCGGTGACAACCTGCTGGTTAAAGGGTTGGTGCTCATCGGCATGGACGGCACTTCGCAAACTGACCCTGCCCTCGATGGCGCCGCCCTGCTCGCCAAAGTGCGCCAACCAATCCTCGACATCTCTGGAACCCTTGACCTGGCCCCGGTACTCGCCAGCGCCTCACGCCGGGCACAGGCCGCGCAACGCAAGGACGGCGCTGACTCTAGCGCCCACACCCTCTACCGAGACGTCGCCAAAGGCTATACCGCCAGGGCGAGCGACAGCATCACTTACCGTCAACTGCGCATTGCCGCTGCAGACCACGATTTCACCGGACAGGAGCGGCAGTTAATACGCCGGGTACTGGGCTGGCTGGCTCGTACTGCACCGGGAATGGAAAAATCTGTTACCAAGGAGTCAAAGAAATGAGTATTGCCGTATCCCTGCATCTACTGGCCGCCGTCATCTGGGTTGGTGGTATGTTTTTCGCCCACCAGATGCTGCGTCCCGTTGCTGCCAGTTTGCTTGAACCACCATTGAGGCAGCCGTTGTGGATCGGTGTGTTTGAACGTTTCTTCCTCTGGGTCTGGCTAGCGATCTTCACCCTGCTTATCACCGGTTACTGGATGCTGTTTGGACCACTTGGCGGCTTCGCCACCGCAGGGCTGCATGTCCACATCATGAATGGTCTCGGCCTGCTGATGATTGGCATCTATCTCTACGTCTTCTTCGGCCCCTATCGCGGACTACGCAAGGCCGTTTCCAGTCAGATGTGGCCCGAGGGGAAAAATTATCTGGATCGCATCCGCACGCTGGTTGGTATCAACATGACTATCGGCCTGATCACTATCGTCGTCGGTGCAGGTGGGCGTTACCTGTAACAACCAGACATGGAACATTGATGGGGCAGTGCCATCCACAATGGGATGGACTGCCCCTTTCCATTTATGGGCAAGCGTAAGGAGGGGGACCGTAGGTCAGAGCCCGGTTCTGTAACTGCAAGCGATAGGTCGCCAGTACCTGATTGGTCTGCACATAGGTCGGATCGGTGCTGTTCCACCACAGGTAAAAGATCGAGGCAGCACTATCGGTCAAGGTCGCACTCGGATCACCCTGCACACTCTTCCAGGTTGCCTTACTCACCGGGGTGGTAAAGAGAGAGGGATCGATCACCATCGTTGTTGAACTGAAGAACGAGGTTCTCACACAGAGTGTCGGGGCCACATGCCAGCCCCAATAGACATTGCAGGTCGGATTGTTCGCCGTGCTGACATGCAGGCTGCCCTGAATCCAGACCTTCTTCGGCTTCAGCCCCATATCGATCATCAGTCGACACATCTCGTGTGCCCGCCCCCAACAACCATCATCGGGATAGAGAAACGGGATACACGGTGGCGGAACTGTGAGAGGGTCACAACTGGTCGCACTCAAGGTATTGAATACCTGCTGCGCCTTGGCCTGCGAGATGCATTTGCACTTGAATATCCACCACCACGGCCAGCCACACCAATACCAAAGCTTCAGGCTGAAATCTTTAAACCAGTTTGCTGGTAGCGGCTTAAACTCAGGGAGCTTTGGGGGAAAAGGGGGGAACGGAGGCAACGGCACCTCGGGGCCGTCGGGACTCGGCATAAAGAGACGCACATCGATAATGTTGTGCTCGTCATCTTCGGTGACAAGAACCGGCTTGCCACTCTCCATGGCTTCCCGGAGCTGTTTCTCCAGTTCGGCAAACTCTTCCTGTTTGCGCGGCAGGCGATGGCGACCACTGGACAGTTCCAACTGAATATCGAGTGCACCATCCTTTGTCTCGCCGATCCCTGCGATGCGCGTCAGATGAGGAATAAGCAGACGGGTAATAACCGAAGTTTCAGGATCCAGTTCGAGATAGACCGGCAGACGTTGCTTGTGTAGACCTTCAAGGATCTGCGCCAGGCCCGCTGAACGGGGGTTTTCTCCATCAAGACGGGCACGCTTCCCACCTTCCAGTTCTATGGAAAGACCACCAGCAGAACGTAATGACTCCGCAGTCAGGCGCTCTGGTGCAGTTTCAAAACGTATTAGGGACGAGACAACGGCATTAGGATTTGGCATAACAACAACCTCCATGTATCACAACAATTGAATGGTTCTGCGGTGGAATGGCTAGCCGCAAATCATGGTGGAGACGGGTGAACGAAAGTACGTATCCAGAGCCTATTCTCCCTGTCACGCATCATCATACACAGTGTGTGGTGTTACGACTGTTATATGTGTGATGGCGTAAATTCACCGCTACCCAGCAGAATGGTTTCGATCTCATCGGTGATCTCCTCCTGACGCAGAGAACGCGCACGACCGCCAAGCAGGTCGATGCGCTCTTCCAGGCGATTCACCGCCCCTTCCAGGTGTTGCACCCGGTAGTAGTTCTCCGCCAGCAGTGAAGCGGTAAATAGTTCGACAAGGGTGAGATAGAGGTATCGCGGCAGGAAGTCACTGAAAAAGGCGTCGGGGGAAGTTTGTAGCAGCGGCGCGATGTTGCCGACAGCGACATCCTCACTCTCCTCTGGTGGTAACAGTCGACGAGTGAAGACCTCCCCCGGCTCCTCACCATGACTGATCAGATACAAGGAGGTTGCCTGCTGCTTCATCAGCTGGTTGCGTGTTTCGTGCACCAGCGACGCCAGCGTGGAGGTCAACTCCTCACTGACACTGGTACCGCTCAATGGAATAAAACCCGGTACCGCCTCTTCCATCCGTAACCAGAGTTTACGTCCCACCGCCAGCACCCGTTGCGGTTCATCGCGACACTCAGGAAATGTTTGTTGCAGATGGCGAATCAACACGTTGTTAAAGTCGCCGCAAAAACCACGTTCCGATCCCACCAGCATCCATAGCGTCTTTCCCTGCTGCTTCTCTGCAGGACGCGGATAGAAATGGAGAAACTCACTCGCCACCTGTTCCAGCACACGCCCCATATCGCGGCGTGGTTGCACCACCGCGTTGAGCTTGTGCAGTTCCAGTTGCGCCAGGGTCTTCATCGAGTCGATGATGCCGTAGAGCTCCTGCAACTGCTTGCGTTGCTGATCAACCTTACGAAAGCGTCCCATCGCTCTCCTCTTCCAGCTCAAGCCAGCGACGCACCGCTGCCAACCACTGCTCGCGATTATCTTCCAGGGTCATGCCGCTACTGCTCACCTGCGGCAACATTTTTCTCAGCATGCCGCTGATCTGATTAGTCTCCACGCTATCGAACAGTCCCGCATTAAACGCAACCAGCCAGGCCATCTGAAATTCCACCGGTAGCGGTGAAAGACGATCCTGCTTGAGCAGTTCACGCAACACCCGCCCACGTCGAATCGCCTTCTCCATTGATGCTTCAAGGCGCGCACCGAAACGGGTGAATGCCTCCAGTTCGAGAAACTGCAAATAGTCGAGTTTCATGCGCCCCGCTTCCGCCTTGATCTGTGGATGCTGTGCCTGACCACCGATACGTGACACAGAACTGGCGATGTCGATAGCGGGACGGAAACCACCAGAGAAGAGATTTTGATCCAGATAGACCTGTCCATCGGTAATGGAGATCAGATTGGTCGGAATGTAACTGGCAATCTCCCCCTCCAGGGTTTCGACGATAGGCAGTGCTGTCATCGAACCACCGCCGTTTTCTGCATTCAGTGCGGTACTGCGTTCAAGCAGTCGTGCATGCACCGAGAAGATATCGCCGGGATAGGCCTCACGTCCCGGCGGGCGACGCAGCAACAGGGAGAGTTCACGATAGAGTTTGGCGTGGGTGCTCAGGTCATCGTAGATGATCAGCGTATCGCGACCACTGTCCATCCACGCCTCGGCCATGGCACAACCGGTGAAGGGCGCGAGGTATTGCATCCCCGGCAGGGTGCTCGCCTCCGCCACCACTACTGTGGTGAAATCGAGCGCCCCGTGCTCACGCAGGGTTTCAATGGTGTTGACCACGGTGGATCGTTTCTGTCCCAGCAGCACATAGATACAGAGCACATCCTTGTCGTGCTGATTGAGTATCGTGTCGATAGCAATGGAGGTACGCCCCAGACCCTCGTCACCGATGATCAACTGCCGCTGTCCTTTACCGATAGGCACTAGCGTGTCGATAAGTTTGATTCCGGTATAGAGCGGACGATTCACAAAATCGCGGGCGATAATCGGCGGTGAGGGCTGTTCTACATTACGCGTGGTGACATCGGTCACTCGCCCCATCCCATCCAGTGGCCGGCCTAACGGATCCACCACGCGACCAATCAGGCCGTCACCACAGGGGACACTCAACTGCTCATGGGCAAGGTGCGCCGTAGTTCCCGAGGCAATACCACTCCCTTCATCGAGTAGCACGGCACCGACCAGCTTTTCGCCAAGGTCGAACACCATGGCTCGACTGCCGTCTGCAAGCACCACCAGGCCATCCATCTGCGCCGATGGCAGGCCGGAGATCCAGGCAATACCATCACCCACCGACACCACCTTACCCTGCTCGGTAAGACGCATGCCGTAACGGTAGTCATCCAGCCACTCCGCCTGTTTGTCTAGCAGACTGTCAGCGCTCATAGGCAATCGCCGCAAAGGTTTTCATCTCATCGTTCAGGTTGGCGTGCAGCACCCACGGACCGATACTCACCCGCACTCCAGCGATCAAGGTATCGTCGTTCTGAAACTCGAAGTGCAGTGGATGGGGTGTCCATTTCCCAATGCCATCTCGGATCTGTTTCTGTTGTGTCTTGTCCAGGGGGAAGGCACTTAGCACATGCACCTTATCCGGCTTACTGTTTTCCATCGCCGCATGCAGTTCATCTCGCTGCGTCTGCGGCAGATCCTGTAACTCATCGAGCAGGTGTTCGAACAGTCGCACTTGCAACTCAGGTGATGCGGCCACTTGCAGCAGTTTGGAAACAAAGCGTGCCCCCAACTCCAGAGCATGGGTTTCCACCTGCCGCTGCTGTTCATTCAACTGCCGCGCTGCCAGCACTTCAGCACGTTTGCGTTCAGCCTCAACCTCCTGTTTCAAGGCGCTCTTCATTTGCTGCCGCTCCTCTTCGATCTCGCGGCGCAGTTCCTGCCGAGCCTTTTCGCGCTCATCCTCCCATTCAGAGACACGATTCTCATACCGCTTACGCAGCGTATCCGCCTCGGTACGTGTCTCTTCGGCCTGCTCCAGTTGCTCCTCCACTTCCTGACGACGACGTACGATCACCGCCTTCACCGGACGGTAGAAGAAATGTTTTAACAACCAGACCAGCACCAGGAAATTGATAAGCTCCAGGATAAAGGTCGTCCAGTTTATATCCACGGCATGCTCTCCGTTTTATGAGCCGACCAAAAGATCCAGCAGAGGATTGCGGAACATCACCATCAACACGATGACCAGGACGTAAATCGCCAGCGATTCGATCATCGCCAGGCCAATGAACAACGTACGCATGATCAGTTTCTCCGCTTCAGGCTGCCGTGCCAAAGCATCCAGAGCTTTGGCGATCGCCATACCCATGGCGATCGCCGGTCCCAGCACGCCAATGCCGATGCCGATTATGACCGCCACCGTTGAGGCCAGTACGATCCAGTTCATATCCGTCATACAGTGCTCCTTGGTTTATGCGTTATTCGTTTGAGGAAGCTTCTTCCCGAAATTGAAGTCCACCGGCGATGTAGATCAACGCCAGCATGCCGAAGATGTAGGCCTGCACCAGCGCCTCGATCACATGCAGTAACAGGATCGGTACCGGCACCAGAAAACCGGCCAGTGCCAGCACCACCAGTGCAGTCAGTTCCAGACTCATCATGTTGCCGAACAGGCGCACCGCCAGTGCCAGGGTGCGAGTAATTTCACTGACGATGTGAAACGGCAGCAACAGCGGCGAGGGTTTTAGATAGTGACGAAAGTAACTACCGATACCCTGCGAGGTTATGCCAAACCAGTGCACTGAAAAGAACACCAGCATCGCCAGCGCTGCGGTGACAGAAAGATCGCGGGTTGGCGTATGGAATCCGGGGATCAGTCCAAACAGGTTGGCCACCACCAGAAACAGCCAGAGGCTGGCGATCAGCGGCATGATCCTCTCCGTGTATTTCCCAGCCACATCCTTCACTGCATTTTCCAGCGCGAGCACAATCCCTTCCAGCACAACCTGTACCCCATTGGGTAGTTGCTGCAGGTGGCGAGTTAGCAGCGCAAAGAGTGCGCCGAGAAAAAGTGTCAGAGCGATACAGGTCAGCAGACTGATACTGAATACCAGTGGGCCGATAGTGAAGATGGTTTCGACATCAAGACTGATACTGTCCACTACTCTCTCCTGATCAACAGCCAGACATTGATCGCGCCGATGGCAATACCGAGAAACAGCAAATTGAGTGTCCAGTTGATCGCATACTCGGCCAGCAACTCATCCAGCCATCGACCAAGATAGGCACCCGCCACAATCGGCAACACGAATACCAGACCGAGCGTGCCAAGGAAGACCGATTGCGCCAGCACCGTACTGCGGTCTTTCTCCGCCTGCTTCATCCGCTCCACCTGGTGTTCCACCTCGTGACGAAGCTTCTGCCGTTCATCTTCCATTACAGATGCACCCCTTTCTGACCCAGTGCCCACATCTGTTTAATCATCGCCTCTTCCATCTGTTGCAGACTTTCGTGCAATGCATGCAGTTCCTGCTCTTCTGCCAGCAACTCATCACCAATGCGATGTGAAATGCGTTCGTAATTTTCGTCGCGCAGATAGTGGCGACAGCAGATGCTCAAGGTGTTATCACTAAACCAGAGTACCGCGCCGGGCATCGCCAGATATTGCCAGGGCGCATTACTACCGGTACGAAAACGGGCCAGACCATAGACCAGGGTCGTCATCATTCGCGCATGGTTGGCTAATATCCCAAAGCTACCGCTGGCATCTTCTCCGACAAAGGAGAGCACCCCGTCGATGTGTTCACTCTGGGTACTGTCATGCAGGTGCAGGGTAAAACTATTCATACCGGCTGCTCCTTCATGCTGCCACGCATGTAACACCGCTCCTCTGGGACATCGTCATATTCACCACGCAGGAAGGCCTCGCAATCGTCGATGGTGTCTTCCAGTTTTACCGACTGCCCCTTCATCCCGGTGTAGGCCGCCGTTACCTGGAATGGTTGGGTGAGATAGCGTTGCAGCTTGCGTGCACGCATGACGGTTAAGCGATCCGTCGGCGAGAGCTCTTCGATACCGAGCATGGCGATGATGTTCTCCAGCTCTGCATAACGGGCCAGTGCCTCACGCACCCCTTCGGCAACCCCGTAGTGGCGTTCGCCAAGGGTGTGTCGATCCATCTGTTTGCTGCTGGAACGGAGTGGGTCCACCGCCGGATAGATCCCCTTGGCGGCCTGACCGCGGGCGAGGATAACGGTGGTGTCGAGGTGGTTGAGAATGGCGTTAACCGCCGGGTCACTCATGTCATCAGCGGGGACATAGACCGCCTGTACCGAGGTAACACCGCCGCGCTGTGTGGAGAGAATGCGGTCTTGCAGTTCTGCCACCTCGGTACGCAGTGTTGGCTGGTAGCCTACGGTGGCAGGCATACGCCCAAGTAGACTGGAGATTTCACTACCCGCCTGGACAAAGCGGAAGATGTTGTCGACCACAAACAACACCTCTTTACCAAGGGTATCGCGCAGGTACTCCGCATAGGTCAAAGCAGAGAGCCCAACACGGAAACGCACCCCGGGCGATTCGTCCATCTGACCAAACAGCATCAAGGTGTGGGGCATCACCCCCGCCTTCTGCATTTCGTGCCACAGCTCGTGACCCTCGCGGATACGCTCGCCGACCCCGGCAAACACCGACACACCCTGATGGATAGTGGCAATGGCGTGCATAAATTCCATCACCAGTACCGTCTTACCTACCCCGGCCCCGCCGAAAAGTCCGGTCTTGCCGCCTTCGATAAAGGGGCAGAGTAGATCGATAACTTTGATCCCGGTTTCAAGAATTTCACCCACACCCACCGCCTCGTGTAACGCTGGAGGCTTGGCGTGAATATTTCTGAATTCATCGGTCTTTAACGCCACCTCACCATCGAGCGGTTCGCCGAAGGCATTCACCAGTCGTCCCAGACAATCCGGTGTAACCGGCACACGCAACGGGCCGCCGCTGTCGTAGACCTGCATGCCACGATGCAGCCCACTGGAGCTGTGCAGAGTAATGGCTCGAATATGATGGGAATCGAGATGCTGATGCACCTCGAAGAGGAAGGCTTCACCGTCCAGTTCCGCGGTGAGCGCCTGATGCAACGGTGGTAGAGCGTGACAATGAACGACCACCACCGGGCCATGCACCTCGGTAATGGTACCGATGGCTTCGCTCATCCGCGCTGTCGTGACGGCACTATCCATGCTTGAGTAATTCCCCCCGGTGCTAATGGCGTTATCGCCAGGCACTCACATCACTCAAGCATAGCAAAGGGATCCGTTTTGTATTCGCGACCTGGTGGAGGTTTACCCTTCATTAATCCGATAACCAAAACCACCACACAATCAAACCGATCAGCAGCAGCCCGGCGAGATTAGTCCAGATCATTTGCCACCTCCGGTTTTGAACAAACGCAGGCGGTTGGCGTTACTCACGACGGTGAAAGAGGAGAGCGCCATCGCCGCACCGGCGATCATCGGATTAAGCAGCATACCGATGAAGGGATAGAGAATGCCTGCGGCAACCGGAATACCGAGGCTGTTATAAACAAAGGCACCGAAGAGATTCTGTTTGATATTGCGCACCGTCGCTTTGGAGATAGCAATGGCATCGACCACCCCGTGCAATGAACCGCGCATCAGTGTGATATCCGCGCTTTCGATAGCCACGTCGGTGCCGGTGCCAATAGCAAAGCCCGCATCGGCACGTGCCAGCGCCGGGGCATCGTTAATCCCATCTCCCACCATCGCCACACAAAAACCCTGCTGTTGCAGGCGTTCGATGTGTTTATCCTTCTCCTCGGGTAACACCTCGGCGATCACGGCGTCGATGCCCACCTGTTTCGCCACTGCTTCAGCGGTTGCCTTGTGATCACCGGTGAGCATTACGACTCTCAATCCTTCCTTGTGTAGACGCGCCACGGCGGCGGCGGAATCCTGCTTAATCGGATCAGCCACCGCTAGCACTGCTGCACCGGTTTCATTGAGCGCCATGTAGATTGGTGTCTTGCCCTCGGCGGCAAGGAGCTGTCCATCCACTTCCAGGTGACCGAGAAACACCTTGTTCTCCTGCATCCATTTGAGAGTGCCGAGGCGTACGATCTGTTGATTCATCATCGCCTGCACCCCGTGGCCGCTGATCGACTCGAAGGAGTGCATCTCCAGCTTTTCCAGATTCTTCGCTTCAGCACTGGCAACAATGGCTGCACCCAGTGGGTGTTCAGAGCCCGCCTCCACCGCCGCGGCAATGGCCAATAGTTGCTCAGCATCCGAACCCTGAAAGGGAATCACATCGGTGAGTTGCGGCTTGCCCTCGGTAACCGTGCCGGTCTTGTCCAGCACCACCAGATCCAGTTTGCCCGCCTGCTGCAACGCTTCACCATTGCGGATCAGAATGCCGTACTCCGCCGCCTTGCCCACCCCGACCATGATCGAGATCGGTGTCGCCAAACCCAGTGCACAGGGACAGGCGATGATCAGCACAGTCATGGTGGCGACGATGGCGTAGCTCAGCCCGGGTCCAAAATTGAACCAGGCAAGGAAGGTAAGCACCGCGATAATTAAAACAGAAGGAACAAATATCCCCGCCACCTTGTCGGCCAGACGCCCAATAGAGGGCTTACTCGCCTGGGCGCTGCGCACCATTTCGATGATCCGCGCCAGCACCGTGTCCTTACCGATCCGTTTGGCCTGATAGAGGAAGGTGCCGGAGGTGTTGATGGTGCCGCCGATCACCTCGTCGCCCACGTGCTTGCCCACCGGTAGCGGCTCACCGCTGATCATCGATTCATCGATGTAGGAATCACCGTCGATGATCACCCCGTCCACCGGGATGCGCTCGCCAGGACGCACCCGCAGGGTTTCGTCCAGCCCCACCTCAAGGATCGGCACATCCATCTCTTTACCATCACGCACCACCCGCGCAGTGCGTGGTTGCAGGCCGACCAGTCGGCGGATCGCCTCGGAGGTCTTGCCCCGGGCGCGGGTCTCCAGCGCCGAGCCGAAGTTGATCAGGGCGATGATGATGGTCGCCGCCTCGAAATAGGCGTGCTGTGCCAGGGTCGGGACACTATCGGGAAAGAGGGTGATCGCCATCGAATAGATCCAGGCGGAGCCGGTGCCCATGGCAATAAGGGTATCCATATTGGCGTTGTGGTGGCGGAACTGCTTCCAGGCACCCACGTAGAAGTGGCGACCGGCGTAGAGCATCGCCGCCAGAGTCAGCACGCCGATAGCGAGCCAGAAAACCTGCCCCTGGGCTAGAGTGGGCAACAGACCCGCCATCCCGGCGCCCATCAGCGGGAAGCCGACCACCGCCGCCACAGCGGACTGCTTTAGCAGCCTGCGGTATTCGGCCTGCTCGCGCAGCTCACGCTCACCCTGCTCCTCCTCCAGACTCTTCAGCTCTGCCGCATCGTAACCGGCGTCCTTCACCGCCTGGATCAGGGTGGCGCTATCGACCCCGCCATTCACCTGCGCCGTATGTTCGGCGAAGTTAACACTCGCTTCGTCTACACCCGGCACCGCATTGAGCGCCTTCTCCACTGCCGCGACGCAACCGGCGCAGCTCATGCCGCCAATCGACAGTCGGACAATCTGCTCTTCAGCCATCTTCGGACCCCGTAACTCGGTTATCGCCCAAGGCTAACGGCAAGCCCGGGCAATTGCCAATGACATCTCCATAAGATGGCCCCGAAAAACATCAAATCCAATACATTGACATAAATCAATACAGAACCGGGGCCGCCTTTGTCATAATCGATGGCCAGACGAGAGGACACCCCTATGCAGCCACCACTCAAACCCATCTCCCTGCTGTTACGCAGCGCACCCGACGCCGTACACAGTGAACTGCTGAGCCGCCTGTTCAACCACCTGTTGAAAGGACAACCGGTCAGCGAACAACTGGAAGAGCTGGAAGGGAAAAAGCTGGCGATTAAAATCAGCGATAGCCGGAGTGAGCTGGCATTCCAGATCCGTGATCGCAAACTACACCGCACCACCAGCGACGACTGGAACGTGCGCATCAGTGGGAAACTGGAACACTTCTGGCTGCTAGCAAGTCGCGCCGAAGACCCGGACACCCTCTTCTTCAATCGCACCCTGGCGCTGGAAGGGGAAACCGAAGCGGGGCTTTACCTGAAGAACATGCTTGATGGAATGGAGTTCGACAGCCGCGCCCATTTCGACGCGGTGTTCGGTGCACGGATTGGTGGGATTCTGGAGAAGGTCGCTAACCGGGCAAGCCGGTTGCCGATGCCGAAGTTGGGGTAGGCGTCTAGAAAAGTTTCATCTGACCCCACTTATTTATGGATGAAATGGCCACCAACAAGCTACAGACCAACTCATTGAAAAGGGGTCATATAGCCCCTTTTCTCACATTATATAGTCCTTCGTACCAAGGCCCCATAATGAATCAACGTTTTTTAGGTATGTGAGAACACGATGCTCATTGTCGTTGATAATCCCTTTTGAATCACACTGATGATGCATTTCATCCTGAGAGTGTGTTCCAGGAAAAAAATCCATTCCCATTGCCGGAGAACGGTCAAAAAGTCCAACTTCTACAGGCCAAGGATCATCATGCATAAGAGATACTTCAGAGATCTGCTTCACGTACTCACCAAACTCGCTCTCTGACGAGTAACCCCAGAACCTAGCAGCTACAAGCACAGTCAGCGTCCCCTTTCTCTCGCCGATAAACTGCACTGGTGACAACAGTCCAGACATGTAGATTTGCTCTACAGCCTGAATTACACGAGTGTCATGGTCCTCATCCCAAATGATGGCAAAATCATGGATCTGTGGTTTGATTAAAGGTTTTCTCTCGACATTGAGCCATTCGACGCTGCGAAAAACAGAGTAGTGAGTTCCCCTTCCCAGATGTCCAATTGGTGCTTGCTCATCGTACAGGGTAGAAAACAGAGTGGAATAGGATGGTAATTGAGACATAGTTTTTCTCCAGTTTCGTTGGACAATTGTGGTTTCACCCACAGCACCAGGGATTTCGTCCCCAATGCCTTACGACTTTTATTCTACAGTAGCTATACAGACCATGGAAGCCATCAGGAAATAGAGGCAATGGGTTACACCACGAGTTCCATGTTCCGACTTCCGGGGACAATGTTTATTTCATGTTGGGTAGATAGGCTGCTTTAAGCCACATAGCGGCTGCTATCTACTAATCACATCAATGCCCGCTCATGGCCGAGTGCTGCCACTTCGAAGTGGAGTGACCATATTTCGAACGGTTCACGCAGGTTTGATACGAAAATCCACCACACCCCAAAGGAAGCCGAGCAGGCCGAAGATAAACGGGTAGAGATCTTTAAAGCGGAAGTAGAATTTATCAGTCAGGGTGACCCGTCGACCACGTGGCGTCATTCGCTCCATCCAGCCGTACTGGCCGGGTGCGATTAACACCTTGTTCCAGGTGTATCCCTTTACGGTTTTCACATCAGAGAGCAACAACAGGTCATTCACGCTGGTGACTTTCAATACTTTCGCATCGATATTGGGATTCTTATAGATCGGTGCCTTGTCATCTTCGACCTGCACGAACAGATGCTTTGACTCATACAGAATTTCATTCCACTGTTTGTCCCGATCAAGATCGACGTAATGCAATGACATCCAGACCACTAGAAAGGCGGTGGCGAAACCGAAGCCGCCCTTGATGATGTGCAGCAGGAATCCTGGTATGGAGCGTGAATTAAACAGCAACATAAGCAATACAAGGGGGACACCAATGGTTGTGCCTAACCATGCTGGCTCCTGCAACAGCAATCGCTCAGGATTTAAAAATATTAGTGCTGCATCTTCTGAGTCGGCGATGAAGAACCGCAGGTATTTGAGATAGATGAGATAAAACACGGCTGCGAACGACAGCATATAGATGAGGATATCTCGCTTCTGTTTCGGCACTAATGGCAGCCAGCCGTGGTAGCGAATATCTGCGGTGAGATCTTTGATTTCACGCCAGTTGCATTTATAAACGGTGATCTCCCGGCTCTTACCCTTGAGCAGCACCTTGCCATGTTTAACCAGGCCAAAGCGCTTGGCGTGTAGTTCCGAAGCGGTGTTGTATGAGAGCAGAATCTCGTTGCCCTTGCCTTTTCCTTCAAGTCTTGCCGCAGTATTCACAACGTTACCGAAGACATCACCATCTTCGACAATCGCCTCACCGGTGTGGATGCCGATGCGTACCCTTAACTGAAAATCCGCATCCTCTTTACGCTGCTTACTCAATACCTGCTGAATGGCAACGGCGGCATTAACTGCATCATCGGGATATTTGAAAGAGGCCATGATGGAGTCGCCAATGGTTTTGATGACCCGGCCATTGAAGTGTTGTATTACAGGAAAGGCGAGACGGTTATGCACGTTGACCATCATCCGTCCCTTCACATCACCATGTCGATCCCAGTATCCGGTGGAGTCTTCAATATCAGTAAACAGTATCGTTACCTTTTTACGGGAACGATTGATCTGTCTGGTGATACTTTTCGAGAGTTTTTCGAATGACTCCATGCACAGACCTGTTGGAAAATTGAGAAACAGGCGCAAAGCGCCACAAACACATAGTGGAAATTCTAATTGAGTTACAAACCCAATGAAAACAACCTGTGCAGATTGCTGGTACGACTAGTGGGAAATAGACAACCTGTCCATCCCGGCGGTGCCATGCCAGAAGCCATTACTAATTTCACCGATAGCGATCTTTTCCAGCATCGCAACGCCCTCTTCTGTAATGAGTTCGCTATTCATCGCTTCGGCAAAGAGTTGTACCACACGATCCATGTCGCGTGACTGGGGAGAAAGGCGCAGCAGATCGACACCCATAGATTTGAGTTGCGGTACTTCGGCCAACAGAGTAGCGGCACTGGCGGAGAGGGTTTGAATGCCGTTCATGGCGAGGAACTCTTTTTCGTCCTGCGACTGAAGCAGCAGGCCGTCACTGTAGGCCATGCAGCGCAACTGACAGTCGTCTTTGGGAAGACCGGCAGCACGCGCAACAAAACAGCGTGCAGAGAAGGCGAGTGGCATGCGACCAAAACCAAACACTTCGGTCTCCATGCCTTCCGGCAGGCCCGCCATGATCGACTGCAACGATTCCTGTGACAGTTCTACTGGCATCACCCAGCGCTTCGCGCCAAGATCATGAAACAGTTTTAGTGTTTCGTGGTTGTAGGCATTAAGGTGCGGCCCAGCAACAAAGGGCACCTTGCCCGCCACCGCATGTACCGCGGCCATGTCGTTGGCCTCGACCAGAAAGCGACCGTTCGCGGCGATGCGACGCATGCGCTTAAGTTCCGAGTCTGCTTCCATCAGTGCCAGGGTGGAGAGCACCACCTCTTTGCCTGCGGCGGTGAGTTCTTCGGCGATCTGCAACCAGTCTTCCAGCTTCAACGCATTGCGACGAGAACAGACCACCTCACCGAGGTAAACCGTATCGACTGGCCACTCTGCGGCCTGACGATAAAACTCCAGAACCTGCTCACGAGGCCAGAAGTAGAGAATGGGACCGAGTGAAAGCTTCATTTATTAACCCCTTATCACCGCAAAGACGCAGAGGGCGCAAAGAAAGACGAAATATGTGCGCACACGTATTCGGGCTTATTGCTTCGGTACTGACCAAACCCCGATAAAGCGGTGCTAATGGCATCTCTGGATTCCGGGTCTACGCTACGCTCCGCCCGGAATGACGACACAATAATGGTTTTCTTTGCGCCCTCTGCGCCTTTGCGGTGAATTGCTTTTTTCACTGCCATTGTCGCTCCAATGCTCCCAATGTGTGGGTACTACCTTCGGCGACCTTGTCCAGTTGCGCCACCCAGTCGGTGCGCGGTGCATAGCCGTCAGGATTGGCCTGCGCCGCATCGATCGCCTCGCGCATGACCCGGGTGACCTGACCCACATAGGCGGGGCTACGCTGACGTCCTTCCACCTTGATTGCCGAGATACCCGCTTCGAGTAGCTGCGGCAGGATATCGAGCACGGAGAGTGAGGTCGGCTCTTCGATGGCGTAGTCGAGCTTACCGTTGACCAGGAAGCGGCCCTTACAGATCACCGGATAACCGGCGCTTTCGTTTTCCTTGTAACTGTCGATCAACACGCCGCCGAGATGCACTTCGCGACCACGTGGGGTTTCCGACCAACGTACCGCGTGGGCCGGGGAACAGGCGCCTTTGGTGTTGGGCGATTCACCGGTGACGTAGGAGGAGAGATAGCAGCGCCCCTCCACCATCACGCAGAGGGAACCGAAGCCGAAGACTTCCACCTCCACATCGGTGTCGTTGATCACCCGCTTCACCTGGGAGAGGGAGAGCACCCGCGGCAATACCACGCGCTGGATGTTGAACTGCTCTTTATAGAAGGCGATGGCCTCACCGCTGGTGGCCGAGCCTTGCACCGAGAGATGCAGACGAAGATTGGGATGGGTGTTGGTGGCGTAACGCATCAGGCCGACGTCGGCGAGGATCAGCGCATCGACGCCCAGCTCAGCGGCCATGTCGACCGCTTTGGTCCAGATCGGCCAGGTTTGCGGCTGCGGATAGGTGTTGAGCGCCAGTAGTACCTTGCGGCCACGGCTGTGGGCATATTCGATACCCTGACGGGCGGCCTTTTCGTCGAAATTCAGACCGGGGAAATTACGTGCGTTGGTGGCGTCACGGAAACCCATGTAAACCGCATCGGCACCATTATCCACCGCCTGCTTCAGCGCTGGCAGTGAGCCTGCGGGGCAGACCAGTTCAACCTTTTTAGCCATGTTCAGAACCTCAAAACAGAACTTTTACGCCTTCGCCGCACGCTCGGTGCCGACGACTCCGGGCATACCCTGGCGGCTGCCGCGGCGGGCCAGTTCACGTTCGATGGCGTTAAGTACCCGCCACTTCCAGTTACACCAGCCCGGGGCGAGAAGAATATCATCCCCGGCGGTTCCCGTCAGGCGGTGGTAGAGGACTTCGGCTGGGGTCTGCTCAACCATGTCGGCCACGGTCTGTACATATTCCTGCATGCTCCAGGGCTGGTATTCGCCGCGCCGCCACTGGTTGGCGAGCATGGTGCCCTTTACCACATGCAGCGGATGGAGCTTGAGCCCTTCCACGCCCAGCTCCAGCACCCGCTCCAGCGAGATCAGGTTGTGCGCCTTCTCCTCACCCGGAAGACCGACGATGAGATGGGTGCAGACCGGCAGGTCGCGCTCATGGGCCGCGGTCACTGCCTCACGGTATTCGTCGAAGGTGTGGCCGCGATTGACCCTCTCCAGGGTGCGGTCGAAGCAGGATTGCAGACCCAGCTCCAGATGAACCTCGTAGCCCTGATCCCGATAACCAGCTAGCAGGTCGAGCACCGCCGGGGGCACGCAGTCGGGTCGGGTGCCGATGGAGAGACCGACCACGTCCGGCTCGGTCAGGGCGCTGTCGTAGAGCTGCTTGAGCCGCGCCGGATCATCGTAGGTGTTGGTGTAGGCCTGGAAGTAGGCGAGGAATTTCTTCGCCCCGGTACGTTTGGCCAGCACCTTGCGCCCGGCGTCGAGCTGGGCCACCACATTGGGGTCCTGCCGCGCATTGGGGCTGAAGGAGCTGTTATTGCAGAAGGTGCAGCCACCCACCGCCTTGGTGCCGTCACGGTTAGGACAGGTGAATCCAGCGTGGATGGAGAGCTTGTGCACCCGCTCGCCGTAGCGTCGCAGCAGGTCCTGACCGAAGGTGTTGATGTAATCGCTTAATGCCATCGGCTCATCCTACATTATCAAGAACACGACGGCGGAAATTCACGCCGAGGGATTTGGCGATGGCCTCGCAGGCTGGGATATCCACCCCCTCCAGACCGTCGATGGCGGTCAGACTGACCTCAATGCCGCGCTCATGGGCCAGGCGGGCAAACTCCTGCATCGCCGCATAGGCGCCGTCGAGCTTGGGCCGGGTGTGCTTGATATAGGTCTCCTCATCCTGGGCATTCATGGAGATGGAGAGGCTATCCACCACCTCGGCCAGTTCAGGGGTCACATCCCGCCCTTCACGCAAATTAACCAGGCCATCGGTGTTGACCCGAATTCGGACACCCTGCTGTTTCAGGCGTGCGGCGATCTCCAGCAGCGCGTCGATGCGCACGGTCGGTTCGCCCAGACCGCAGAAGACGACCTCTTTGAACTGGCCCGGATCGCCAATCGCCGCCAGTACCTCGTCCACCGTCGGCTCGTGGTGCAGGCGCAGATCGTAGCTCTGAACCTCCCAGCTACGGTTGTATTTCGGGCAAAAGGCACAACGTAGTGTGCATTGGCTGGTGATATTCAGATAGCAATTCCCGTGTAGGGGGTATGCTATGATGTCGGCGAATTTGTCGTCAGTGGTGGCTGCTGACTGCATGGTGATTCCTGTTTACGACTGTTGTATGTTTTTAGACGGTTTTCTGCATCATTATGATGCGGATCAATCCGATAGCTTCCTGTATGATACGCGACTTTGCGCATCAAATAATCCGTAGGTGAAGAATGATAAAAACCCCACTGCCGCTACTGAAACTACGCGACCGCGAGGTACTACCCGTTATTCAAGGAGGTATGGGGGTTGGAGTCTCTGCACACAAGCTGGCTGGTGCCGTTGCCAAAGAGGGCGCGGTTGGCACCATCGCCAGCATCGATCTGCGCGTACACCATCCGGATTTGATGGAAAGAACCCATCGCACCAAGGATCGCAAGCTGATCGACGACGCCAATCTTGAGGCGCTGGATCGTGAAATTAAATCGGCCCGCGATGTTGCCGGCCCGGAAGGTTACATTGCGGTCAATGTGATGCGCGCTATTGACCGCTTCCCCGAGATGGTGAAACAGGCCTGCGCCAGCGGCGCCAACGCCATTATCATGGGTGCCGGACTGCCCTTCGAGCTGCCGGAACTGACCAAAGAGTATCCAGACGTTCACCTGCTGCCTATCCTCTCCGAGGAGCGCGGGGTACGTGCTGTGCTTAAGCGCTGGATGCGCAAAGGCGTACTGCCTGAAGCGATTGTACTGGAGCATCCTCGTTATGCGGGCGGCCACCTTGGTGCGCCGAATCCTGCTGACATCAACAACGAGCGCTTCGATTTCAAACGTATCCTGGCCGAGATCCCCAAGATATTCGAGCAGCTCAAGATCGACCCGATCCCGCTGTTACCCGCGGGCGGCATTAACTCCTTTGAGAAGATCAAGGAGCTGTTCCACATGGGCGCATCCGGTGTGCAGATCGGTAGTCCCTTCGCTGTAGCTGAAGAGGGCGATGCCCACATCAACTTCAAAAAGGTGCTGCTGGAAGCCAAACCGGAGGACATCGTCACCTTCATGAGCACCGCCGGCCTACCTGCCCGCGCTGTACTCACACCCTGGCTGAAGAAATACCTGGAACGTGAGGAGCGAGTTCGCTCCCGTGCCACTCCGGAGAAGGGCTGCTGTGCCGTCTCCTTCGAGTGTCTGACCTATTGCGGTCTTAAAGACGGAGACTCGAGCTCAGGGCAGTTCTGTATCGACACCCAACTGGAAGCTGCGGTGATGGGGAATCTGGAGAAGGGACTGTTCTTCCGAGGTTCCGAGACACTGCCTTTCGGCGATCAAATGCGTTCTGTGCATGACCTGCTGACCTACCTGCTCACCGGCCAAGACCCCAAGGCGATGACGGCGTAAGAATCAGGTTCCGCTGATTCGATCGAAATAACGCGCCCGGTAGAGCAGCCTTCGCGATGTGTTGGGCCGATCGTTAAAACCATCCCGGGTGTGCAGCACATTGTTGCAGATCAGGCCCATTCCCGCTTCGAGACGGGCACGGAACAGATAGGGATGGTCCTCACCATTAAGTATCTTCTCCAGCGCCGCCAGCGCCTCGGTGGTCGCTGAATCACTCTTCCATTCAATGTTGCGCTTACGTGCGGTGTAACGCATGTGCAACGAACCATCCGCCTGAATAGAAAAGACCGGACCGATGGATGGGCCTCGTTCATTCCCCTCACCATCAAGTCCGGGCGGGATCGTCATGACATCTGGCTGCATCAGGGCCTGAATGTGATCTGGGTTGGCATCACGCAGCAGCAGGTAGGCGATCTCGTGGTCCAGCAGCTGATTCTCTCCCCCCTCCGCCGCCGGGTTCACGCAGTGCAGCACCATGCCGCGGATCTGTTTCTCTCCGGTGTTGTAGTAGCCGTCGCAGTGCCAGTTGATCGGGCGATTGGTGTAGGGGATGTATTTGGGGTGATCCCCTTCCGGATTGACGGTTATTGAGGTAAGGCCGTCATCATCAGCCAGCAGATTGCTGTCGATGTGAGTCAGACCAAAGCGCTTCGCCAGGCCACTGGAGAGGCCCTTGTCCGGGTCACCGCCACGATGGGTACGATAGATCGCCATATTGGTCTTGCGCAGCAGGGTCAGGAGCTGTTCATACTCCCCATCGCTGAGATTGGGGGCATCGGCCAGTGCCACAATCAATGCCGCCGCATCGGTGGGATAGTCAGCCAACTTGGCTTCACGCCACTTCAGGTAGGCCGTTTCGTTACCCAGCAGGTAGGGGGAGTCGTTATGCATGGTTCACCTCGTTCATTTGCAGCCCTTTATAGCATTCTGCGCCTTGATTGACCCACCATTCAGGCCTCAGCTTGATATTTTGCGTCCCCTGCCGATACTTGAGGTTGAACAAACGAGTCAACGCACAAGGTAACAGCACATGACCTCAATAATGCAGTCTGTGGACGAACGCACCCAACTGGCCGGAGCCAACCGACTGGAGATCCTGCTCTTTAGTCTGGGCAAGGATCTTCACACGGGGCGCGAAGAGGTCTTTGGCCTGAATGTATTCAAGATCCGCGAGGTGATCACCATGCCGGAGGTCACCCACGCACCGGATATGCCAGAGGGTGTAGAAGGAATGGTTAGCCTGCGCGGCAACATGATCCCCATTATCAACCTGGCCAAGTTCTGCGATGTGGAGACTGAGGTCGAACCGAAGATCCTCATCGTCACCGAATATAACCGCAGCACCCATGGATTTATGGTCTCCTCGGTAGAGCAGATCATGCGTATGGCCTGGGCCGATATCAAGGTGCCCCCGCAGATGATGGCTAACCGCCACGGCGGCCTGATCACTGCCGTCACTGAACTGGAAGACGGGCGCATCGTAATGATTATTGATGTGGAGAAGGTGCTGGCTGAGACTGGTGGGCTGGATGACGATCCAACCCTCTTCTCAGGGATACAGCAGTTGGACCGACAGGCCACCATTTTGTTTGCCGATGACTCGGTGGTGGCACGAAAGCAGATCGCCGCCACGCTGGATCACCTGGGCATTAAACACATTCAGGCGAAAAACGGCGAGGAGGCGTGGGCCAAGCTTAAAGAGTTGGCAGACCGCGCCGAGGCCAGCCACATGCCAGTCTACGAAATGGTTGATGCGGTACTCACCGATGTGGAGATGCCGGGCATGGATGGTTACGTACTTACTCGCAAAATCAAGGATGACAAGCGTTTCGCAGGTGTACCTGTGATCATGCACTCCTCCCTCTCTGCCGATGCCAACGTAACCATTGGACAGAAGGTCGGTGCCGACGCCTACGTGGCCAAATTCGACCCGCAGGAACTGTCCAACATGTTGCACAAGGTACTATCGAAAAAGGGCGATAACCTCGCAGAATAGTCATGGCCTCCCGGCGGTCTCAGACCGCCGGTGCCACCTTCCTCACCCGCCGCTGGCTTTGCGGTCCATCCGATACCAGGCACTGTAGACCTGATCCGGCCAGCGCGACTGGAACCAGGCGATAATCGCCGCGATCTCCTCATCGCTTAACTTCTCACGCCAGGCGGGCATCTTGCCCATACCCTTGGGACTGCCGTGAAGGATCACATCCAGCAGAACCTCCTTGGGGTGATGCCAGGTGTGACCGGTACCATTTAGCGGTGGCGGCGGGAACATCCCATCCGCATCCCGTTGACGCCAGTTGGGGTCACCCTGACCACTGGTGCCATGACACTCGGCGCAATTCTTCTGGTATAGCCGCGCCCCCTGACTGACCTGGGCAAAATCCATCTGTCGAACTCCATCGGCTCCAGACGTCGAAGCTCCATTACCACCGTTCTCGCCACAGGCGGCCAGAAACAGGGCCAGCACGGTAAGCATGATTTTTTTCATTTACTCGATCCTCAATAACACTGTGCCTCATTCCAACAGCACAGCCATATAGACTGGGCAGACAACGGCTTAATCCGTCCCCTGCCTTATTTCATATGATGGGATCAGAGGGTTCGGGGAGGGGGTGAGTCGACAGGAAGGGCAATGGAGGCAAAGGCGCCGCGATAGGTATCGAGCACCGCGACACCACCATAGGCAGTAACATTCGTTGATGAAAGGGGGGCAAGCATACTACCGGCACTTTGACCGCAGAGCTCGCAATCGGCACAGGCCATGTGATTAGCACAATCACCCTTCTGTGCCATGTCGTGATGCTGCATCTGCTGCTGCATCTGCATTGGGCATGGCGGGGTTGCGTGGGTGATGGCTCGCGCCTGCAGCAGCAGTGGCTGGGAAGCAAAGCCCAGTAGCAGCAAAAGGGTGAGTAGTTTGTGTATGCCGCGTTTCATATTGCCAATATTAGTCCCGCCATTTCGGCTCTGACCAGTTATTTCGTTGGCAATGTGACCACGACGCAGGGCAGTGGTTCAGGTTATAGCGACATCTTCTCCGCACTACGTTCGGCCAGAGCGGCTATGGTGCGTGACGGATTCATTCCCAACGCCAGAGGCAGGATGGCACTGTCGACCACATAGAGGCCGGGATAGCCAAAGACCTCGCCCAGATGGTCCACTACACCATCTTCGATACTTTCCCCCATGTTGCACCCCCCAAGCGGATGAGGGGTAATCAAATTCTTCAGCAGGGTCCATGTTGGCGGAATGAACGGAACACCGTCGATGGCATGACTCAAATCGCGGTGCATGTCGGCCATCGCCTCCATGGTTGCCTCTGAGCGATCGATCTCCCAGTCCAGCTTCATCACCTTACGCCACGGGGCGTACCAGGGGCGCCCCAGATAAAAGCGGCCATCGGCGGCATCCACCGCCTGTCCGAACCAGAGCATCACATGCTCCATTGGATCACGGGCACGGACCCGACGTGCGAGGGCGTTGAACACCAGGCCGAAGTGAGAGCGGAACGGCCACCAGCGATGCTTCTTGAGGTGTTGCTCCAGATAGTTGCCGAGGAGATCAGGAAAGCCGCCATCCTCGATGAACAGCTTGGCGCCCTTGTACTTGCCATCAAGCAGGTCAATGGAACTGCTGATGGTCGGTCCCTGGCTGGCAGAAACTTCGCGCTTGTGTACCGAAGGGGTAACGAAGTCACCATTGGGACTCCAGCCGTGGCCCAGTTTCTTACTCAGTTTGGGCAGGGTCTTATACTGATCGCGGCAGCGCAGTAACAGCTCCGTTGAACCCATAGAACCGGCTGAGAGGACTACCCGTTTCGCGGTTACCGCACCCTTATGCAGTTTGCCCTCTTCGATACGATCAAAATCGACTCGATAGCCCTCATCCAGCGGGGTGAGCTTGCGTACCAGATGCAAGGGACGCACCTCGGCACCATGCTTCTCTGCCAGGGGGATGTAGTTAAGATCGAGGGTGTTCTTCGCCTTGACCTGACAACCCGCATCACAGTTGGCGCAGTGGACACAGGTGCCCTGCTGCTGCCCCTGGGGGTTGGTCCAGGTTTTGGATTTATTGTCGTTAAACGGGTCATCCAGACCGTAGTGCCACTCCGGATTGAAGGTCACCGCCAGCTCAACTTGCTGGAAGCGATCACCAAAACCGTTCTTCTCTGCCGCCTCGTGCATCAGGTGGTGACGACGGGTGAGTTGATTCTGCGGTACCGTCTGCACCCCCAGCATCTCGCCTGTACGCTGGTAGTAGGGCTGAAGTTCATCGAACTTGATCGCCGACGGCCAGCCCTGATCAAAACGCTCCTTTGGCGGAACAATGAAGACGCTGGCATAGATCAACGAACCACCGCCAACCCCAGCGCCACGGGCTACTGCCATGTCGTCGAGAAAATTGATGTCGATCCAGCCGTTAAAATATTGTGGATGATTTCCGTCCCAGACCCAGGCATCGCCGGGATCTCTGGGATAATCTTCTGGCTGCCAGCGACGGCCTCGCTCCAGTAGCAGCACCTTCTCACCCCGTTCCGCCAGACGGCAAGCCATTACCGCACCGCCAAAGCCGCTGCCGACGACGACCACATCGAAATGTTCTACTGAGTTACTCATTTCGCTAACGCCGCGTAGCTGTCCCACAGTTCACCCATGAAGAAGCTACCAAAACGGGCCAAGGTGCCCAGACGCTTCACTTTGTCTGTGGTGTGCAATACATCCAGGGTCGAGAGCAGACGTATCAGGTCACCGATGCCCAGGGTCAGGATCCCGGCACCAGCAATCTCGCCGCTCTTGTCCTTGCCGCGATGAATATGGGTATAGAGGGTGGTGGTATCGCTCCAGAGATCGAAGCCGGGATCGTCTCGTACCTCTTTGTGTCCGGCGAGGTAGTAGGGCTGGTCTTCGTGTTCGAAAACCATTTCGTAGATCATCAGCTTGGTGTCCGGCCGATCGGCAGGGGCGAAGAGATTAAATACGCCGTTATATCCGGGAATGCCTTTGCCAAATGGGGGGTAGTCAATGGTGCCATCGAGCAGACCGGTATGATTGGGATCACTGATAAAGCGATCCAGATCGTCGATGGTTACTCGGGCATTCATTACCAGAGTATGTGCGCCCAGGTCACGGGCAACCTCTTCCCCGGTTTTATAGTCCGTCTCGTCGAGAGTGACACCACCAGCCATGGTTTCACTGAAGCTGATCCCCGCTTTATCCTGCATCCCTGCCCCTCCCTGTTGGATTCTCGTTGTCTGGTCATTCTAGACTTTTTCTTCCTGACACAGCAAACCGCTTGGGCATCCCTTTGCGCCTGAATTTTGATACTCTGTAAGGATCGAGCAATTAGAGCGCAGCATGTCTTCACCCCACGACAAAAAATGCCCTGCAGAAACGGTCAACTGTTCCATTCTGGATGAGTTGGAGGCACTTCGCCGGGAAAACGATGAGCTGAAACAGGCCCTGCGCACCGACATGCTCACCGGGCTGTTCAACTACCGGCACCTGCTCGATGCACTGGAGTGGGAGATGGAGCGCACCCGCCGCAGTCGCGCACCGACATCGCTGATTATGCTCGACCTGGACCATTTTAAACAGGTGAACGACACCTGGGGACACGAGGTCGGCAACCAGGCACTCACCCTGGTCTCTGAGGTGATGCGCAATACCCTGCGTAAAGTGGACATTCCCTGCCGTTTTGGCGGTGAGGAGTTCACCATCATTCTGCCGAGCACCCCTCTGCCACAGGCCGTACAGGTAGCCGAACGATTGCGCCGCAATATTGAAGAGCGAAACCTTGAGGTCGACGGCACGACCATTCAAATAACGGCAAGTTTTGGTGTGGAATATTATCGAGCCGGGATGGAGGTGAGTGCAGATGAACTCATTCATCTCACCGATGGTTATCTCTATCAGGCAAAACAGGGTGGCCGTAATCAGGTCGCCCATCCACAACTACCTCAGGAGACCGAGGTCAGCGTCGACGAGAAGGCAGCGCTGCTCTCCCCCTCTCCCCCGCCAAAAAACGAAGAGTAGCCCTGACCTATTTAGTCAGCGACAGGAACAGCTTCGGCAGTTGCTCCGGTAAACGCTCGATTCGATCAATGACCGTGTACTGTTTGCCAAAGATGTCGGCCACGTACTCATCGGCGCGTGAGTCGAGATTGATGCAGTAGGTGTAGATGCCATCCTGATCCAGTTCCTGTACCGCTTTGTGACTGTCTTCCAGCAACAACTTTGGATCACTGACATCGATATCTGACGGTTCACCATCGGTGAGCACCAGCAGCAATTTTTTCTCCGCCTTGCGCTTACTTAGATAGTGTCCGGCATGACGTAGTGCCGCACCCATGCGGGTGGAGTAGCCCGCCTCCATCGCTGCCAGACGCCCCTTCACCCTGTCGTCCCACTCTTCACCGAAACCCTTAATGTGCTGGTAGAAAACCTCGTGTCGGGTATTAGAGGAGAAACCGGCGATGGCGAATTCGTCGCCCAATCCACCGATGGCCAGACCCAACAACGACACCGCCTCCTGTGACAGTTCAAGAATGGTCTGGGTGCAACCTTCAGGGACGTCGTTAAGTGATGCGGAGAGATCGAGCAACAGCAGCACAGCAATATCTCGCCCATCGTGGCGATGGCTCATGTTGATGCGCGGGTCCGGTTGCGCTCCGGCGCGATAATCGATCAACGAACGTATCGCCACATCGAGATCGAGTTCACTGCCCTCCTCCTGATAACGAACCCGCACCATCTGCTGCGGCTTGAGCAGATCGAGAATACGCTTCAACTGTTTCGCCAACTGTTCATGTTTCGCCAGCAGGCGATCAATCTTTCCCGCATCGCCACTCGGATGTAGATGTTCGTAAAGGCTGACCCAGTCGGGACGATAGGTCATCGATCGGTAATCCCACTCGTGATAGAGC
The DNA here is from genome assembly GCA_050295975.1 of Thiohalomonadaceae bacterium. Lineage (GTDB taxonomy): Bacteria > Pseudomonadota > Gammaproteobacteria > Thiohalomonadales > Thiohalomonadaceae > JAPHTQ01. The sequence goes on along the minus strand of JBNKQR010000001.1, from coordinate 68,390 downwards.
CGCGGCGGCAATACTTCATCGGCTTCCTCTTCTGCCGGCGGCGCTTCCTTTTCGTAGTCAAAAAGTTCGCCCTCGTCGTCTTCATCAATGAATATCCACAGGTGACGATTGTCATCACGGTAGTCCACCTCGGTATCGGTGAAAAAGAGATTGGCCGACTGGTCTGCCGGGCCGCGGCTGCGGATGATAAAGAGGACTGCCATATCCGCCATTTCCTTGAACGAGGATTCTCCCTGGGCCATTGCCTCATGGAAACGGCGGCTAAATTCCACGACGTGCTCATTTTTATAGCCGTGGCTATCGGGATTCAGAATGGCATAGGAGAGCATGGCCAGACGGTGGCGGATACAGGATTCTTTCTGCGGATCACAGGCATCTTCTTTGGGATGTGGATGCAGGCTGTTAAACAGACGACGCAAACCGGGGTAACGCTGCATGGCGAGATACTCCACCCGGCAGTCTTCCAACAATTCGATGGCAGCGTTCTGAAAAGGACTGTAGTTGTCGGCGATCATTTGCGTCGACCAGCGTTTGTGCGCCGCCATGTGCGCCAAGGTCGCGCGATAACGATCAATACCTGCGACACCAGCCTTGTCATCGAAAACATCCGGCAGGCGGATACCGATATCGTCGTAATAGGGCTGCGGTTTACGCGGCTCATCAAAGGCCTCGGAATAAGGTATGAGCCGTGGGCTATCTTTCCACAGTGCCTGCAAATACAAATCCAGCTTCCGTTCATTATCCATGAACAGAGTGCCATGACGTTCGCGCTGCAATACGGCACGGCTGTCGGCGGACTGCAGACTGAAATACTCCTTCTGCTGCTCAGGATGATGGCCGTAATTGCGAATACCGTATTCGATCCAGTTACGCAGCCCGGCACAGGAGAGGCTCTTCAATAACAGCGGCGCCTGATTGAGAAACTCCGGCAGACCGGGGCTGGGAATGGTCTGATGGAAACCGTGGATCGATCCGGTGGTACGCTGCATGAAGTCGAGCACCAGTTCGATGTAACCGCTCAACAACTCTTCGCTACCGAGTCGGCGCGACACCTCACCGATCGATTGCAGGAACGGCGGGATCGCCTTGCCGTTAGGGGTACGCGAAATATTCCATACCGTTTGCGAAACCAGGCCAAGGGTCGATTCACCCAGGCGTTGCGCCACCTCCGGCATCTCTTCCAGATAGACCAGCACCGGTTCGAAACCGCGACCGATCTTGCAGACCAACCCGGCACCGTCGAGATAATCCTTCAACCCCTGTGGCGACAGCACTTTCATCGCCTCTTCCAGGCAGTGGGGGAAAAACTCGTCGAGATCCCTGAAGCCGCAGGAGAGCTGCTCGCGGAAGTATTGAACCTGTTCGTCGCTCAGTGGCATGGCTGCCTTGCCTGTCAGGCGAATACGGCGTCGATGGCGTGATCGAGAGTATCGCGAATATCGCGGTCGTCAGTGATCGGTCGCACCAGCGCCATACGGCAGGCATCACGCGGTGCGATGCCTTGTTTAATCAGACTTGCTGCGTAGACCAGCAGACGGGTAGAGACCCCTTCGTCCAGGCCGTGACCCTTGAGGTTGCGTGCGGTCTCGCTCAGTTTGACCAGCTTCTGTGCAAGGTCGTTGTCGACACCGGTCTCCTTGGCAACAATAGTCGCTTCGGTTTCTGCAGAGGCGTAGTCGAAGTCCATGGCGACGAAGCGCTGCTTGGTCGACTGCTTGAGATCCTTCATCAACGACTGGTAGCCAGGATTGTAGGAGATCACCAACTGAAAGTCGGGATGGGCCGTTACCAGTTCACCCTTTTTATCCAGCGGCAGGTTGCGGCGGTGATCGGTCAGTGGGTGGATCACCACGGTGGTGTCCTGGCGTGCCTCGACCACCTCGTCGAGGTAGCAGATGGCGCCGATGCGCGCAGCGGTGGTCAGCGGGCCGTCGAGCCAGCGGGTGCCGTCCGCATCGAGCAGATAGCGACCCACCAGATCAGAAGCGGTCATGTCCTCATTGCAGGCCACAGTGATCAGTGGCTTGCCCAGCTTCCACGCCATGTATTCGATGAAGCGGGATTTACCACAACCAGTCGGCCCCTTCACCATCACTGGCAGGCGCGAGGCGTAGGCGGCCTCGTACAGCTCCACCTCGTTGTCCTGAGCCTGATAGAACGGCTCGTTACTGACGATGTATTGATCCTTGTCGACACTGCTCATGATTTGCTCCGGGGATATCTGTTACCGATTTCGAACCAGTATAGTCTGGCTTTACCATAATGAAATTCATAAATTCTAATCAGATACATAAGTAATCACTTATGTGTCGACCAGGTAGGTTCGACAAAAAAAAGCCCCGCATAAGCGGGGCTTCTTCATCATGCCTTGCGGCCTGAGTGATCTTACTTATGAACACCCAGCTTCTCGCGCCAGCCTGGGAACAGCTTGTCGGCGTCTTGCGGGAAAGACTCAAACGCACGGGCAAACTCTTTGTGCTCCTTAGCATACTCGATCGGGTCGGCACCGGACTTCCAGCACTCGTAGGCCTGATTCAGAGATGTACCACCGGCAGCCGGGCTGTCGATGTGACCGAAGGAACCGCCACCACAGGTGTTAATCAGGTTAGCGTGTCCCAGGTTCTCGAAGAAGCCAGGCAGACGCAGGGCGTTCATACCACCAGAGATGATTGGGGTAGTGGCTTTCATGCCGTACCACTTCTGGTAGAAGTAAGGTCCCTGGCACTCATCGCGCTCCAGCATGTAAGCCAGAACCGTTTCACCACCGTGACCTTCCATCTTGCCGTAGCCCATGGTGCCGGTATGCATACCCGATGCACCCATCAAGCGCACCATCTTCATGTAGCACAGTGGGTCCATACCCATCGGTGACTTGTAAGAGGTTACTGCACCGTGACCTGCGCGGTGGAAGTGGAGGAAGGTATCCGGGAATGCGCGGCGGCAGGTGGTAACGCCAGCAGGACCGGTTACGAAGCCGTCAACCAGGAAGGCAACGTGATCGGCAGAGTTGTACTTGGCAAAGGTTTCCAGAACGAACTCACCACGATGGATCATTTCGCCGTGGAAGTCAGCAGTGATGTTGGCAGAGAAGATCTTGGCTTCGCCAGTCGCTTGCTGCGCACGATCCATTGCTTCGGCAACCTTGGGCATAACTTCTTCCATTTTACAGAAAGGCTGGTTTGCCTGAGGCTCGTCGTTCTTGATGAAAGTACCGCCCAACCAGAAGTCGTAACAGGCCTTGGCAAAAGGCTCAGGACGCAGGCCTAACTTGGGCTTGATGATAGTACCGGCGATGTAACCGCCATCCACTTCGGGACGGCCCATTACCTTCCACATGTTGGTGATGTTGGCAGAGGGACCATCGAAGTGTTTCATCATGCACTCAGGCACCAGGAAGTCCAGCATACGCAGGCCTTCGTGGTCACCCATGCCCTGGTTGTTACCCAGAATCAGCGACCACATGTGGGAAATGTTGAAGGTGCCGTCGGTCAGGTTCGGGTCGAACAGGTCTACGGGGTAGGCAATCTTCATCAGACCACCACCTTTGACGGGGTGGTCACCAAAGGCGGCTTCGTCGATTTCGTACACGAGCGCATCAACACCACGGGTGAAATCGTCAGTGGTAGAGACTTCAACGTTGGTACCGGTGGAAGACTCGGCAGCCACGTGGGCAGCTACTTCCAGGAACCCGTGGCCCTTGGCGGGTATCAGCTTGTAAGCCACCAACAGGTGCTTACCACCAGCAATCAGATCCTCTTCTTTCAATGAGAGGTCGGCGTAACGTCCAGACTGATCCATTGTATTTATCCTCGTTGTACAAGTTATTTGAAATCGTGCCGCCATCTTCGTTGCGGCGAGGGGTCTGTAAATAACCACAACCCCAGTGGAGGCAAACTATAGCTGCACTATTCACATAAGGAAATTAAAATAGAATGATGGGAACCATAAGGTAAATGTTATGGTTTCTGCGCCATCCCCACGGTATAGGTCTTACCCTGCTTTAACTTATCGTAGTTACCGAAGACCTCGTTGAAGCTGCGCTTGATGAACTGGCGCAGCCCGGTGATGGTGACCACGTAGAGTCTGCCCCCCGGCTTGAGGTGGGCCAGGGCGTCATAGAGAAAGAGATAGAGCATCTCGTTGCCCACCTTGGCCGGAATATTGGAGGCGATTACGTCGAACTGGCGCTCTCCTACCCCATCCAGGCCATTACTGAGGATCGCCTCGGCGTTGCTGATGCCGTTGATCGCGATATTCTTATTGGCGTAGTCGATGGCGACAAAGTCCTTATCCACCAACAGAGTCTGCCCCTTGGGTGCCCGCCGCGCCATGGTCATGCCGATGGGGCCGTAGCCACAGCCCAGATCCAGGCAGTCATCGGCCTCGCCGATCTCCATAAAATCGAGCAGCATCCGAGAACCCGCGTCGATCTCCCGCGGTGAGAAGACCCCCCAGGTGGTGTGAAAGGTGAATTGCTGACCACAGAGGGTATCGCTGAAAACGATGTCCTGACGTAGTTTGGCGAGAAAGGCTTTGGTATCCATGCGCTGTCCGGCTAAGGGTGAAAGGCGCCTATTATGGCCGCTGAATCGCCAAACGGACAGAGCCCCTTCCCATTTGCCACCCATATGGTTTAATACTTATTATCATGCAAAAACACATAAGTCTTTCTTTATGAATATTACACTACGCCAGCTCAAGGTTTTTGCCTCGGTGGCCCGCCATCTCAGCTTCACCCGCGCAGCGGAGGAGCTACACCTGACCCAGCCAGCCGTCTCCATGCAGGTAAAACAGTTGGAGGGGCAGCTCGATATTCCGCTGTTTGAACAGTTGGGAAAGAAGATCTATCTCACTGAGGCGGGTGAAGAGGTCTACCAGTACAGTCGCCTTATCGCTGATCAACTGGATGAGCTGGAGACAGTGCTGGCCAACATGAAGGGGCTGGAGGCGGGTAAACTGCGCATCTCAGTGGCAACCACCGCCAACTACTTCGCCCCGCGCCTGCTGGCCGCCTTCTGCCAGCGCTTCCCTGGGGTCAATGTCATTCTTAATGTCACCAATCGGCAGACCCTGCTTCGCCAGTTGATCGACAATGAGGTGGACATGGTAATCATGGGGAAGCCTCCGGCAGAGATGGACCTGGAAGCCGATGTCTTCATGGACAATCCGCTAGTGACTATTGCGCCAGCGGATCATCCGCTGACCAAACGTAAGGCGATCCCGATCAAGGAGCTGGAGCAGGAGACCTTCCTTATGCGTGAAACCGGCTCTGGCACCCGCATCGCGATGCAGCGCTTCTTCGACCGACACAATGTCACCCTCACCACCAGCATGGAGGTAAGCAGCGATGAGGCGATCAAACAGAGCGTGCAGGCTGGACTAGGGCTTGGAGTGATGTCTGAGGATGCGGTACAGATGGAGCTGGGATTGGGCAAACTGTCGCTCCTCGATATCAAGGAGTTTCCCTTTATCCGCTACTGGTATCTGGTACACCGCAGGGGCAAACGGCTCTCAGCCATTGCCGAGGCGTTCAAGGAATTTATGGTTCAAGAGGCGGCAGTCACGTTGGGAAAGGAACCGCCGAAGTTAAAGAAACCGAGTTAAATAAAAAAGCGGCCCGAAGGCCGCTTTTTTGTGTACCACAAGATCGGCTTACTTAACCTTGGGGTCGAGCTTGCCAGCTTCGTAGTCAGCAAACATCACTTCCAGAGAGACAGGCTTGATCTTGGAGGCCTGACCAGCGGAACCGAAGGCTTCGTAACGGGCCTGACAGATACCCGCCATCGCCTTGGTCGCTTCCTTGAGGAATTTGCGTGGGTCGAAGTTGGATTTGTTCTCCGCCAGGTGCTTACGCACGGAACCGGTGGAGGCCATACGCAGGTCGGTGTCGATGTTAACCTTACGTACACCAGACTTGATGCCTTCAACGATCTCATCAACCGGAACACCGTAGGTCTGACCCATGTCACCACCGAAGTCGTTGATGATCTTGAGCCAGTCCTGAGGCACAGAAGAGGAACCGTGCATAACCAGGTGAACACTGGGGATGCGCTCGTGGATCTCTTTCACGCGGTCGATACGCAGGATCTTGCCGGTCGGCTCCTGAGTGAACTTGTAGGCACCGTGTGAGGTACCGATGGCGATAGCCAGGGCATCAACACCGGTCTTCTTGACGAAGTCAGCGGCTTCATCAGGATCGGTCAGCAGCTGATCCATATCGAGCTTGCCTTCGGCACCGTGTCCGTCTTCTTCACCCATCTCACCCGTTTCCAGAGAACCGAGGCAACCCAGCTCACCTTCAACAGAAACGCCACAGGCATGGGCCATATCGACCACCTGCTTGGTAACATCAACGTTGTATTCAAAACTGGACGGGGTCTTACCGTCTGCCATCAGCGAGCCATCCATCATCACGGAAGAGAAACCGGACTGAATAGAACGGGCACAGATGGAAGGAGAGGCACCGTGGTCCTGGTGCATGCAGACCGGGATGTGCGGGTACATCTCAATTGCCGCCAGGATCAGGTGGCGCAGGAAGGGCTCGCCAGCATAGGAGCGAGCACCAGCGGAACCTTGCAGGATCACCGGGCTATCAACGGCATCGGCAGCCTGCATGATGGCATGCACCTGCTCCATGTTGTTGACGTTAAATGCGGGCAGACCGTAGCCATTTTCAGCAGCGTGGTCCAGTAGTTGACGCATGGATACCAGGGCCATTTCGAACTCCTTGGGTTATCGATTTAGTAGTTAATAATCTGTTTTCAAAACATAGCGGCAATGCCGCTACGGTCAAACCAGTTCGCCGACGCGGACAATCTTCATTGCGTTGGTGCCGCCGTGGATGCCCATCAGGTCACCCTTGGTAATGATCACCAGGTCGCCATCACGTACTGCTCCGCGACGGCGCAGCTCGTCGATTGCTTCACGATTCAGCTCAGCGTGATCGGTAGCGGTAACATCAAAGCTGACCGGGTAGACGCCGCGATAGATGGTCACCTTGCGGCGGGTCTCTACATGTCGTGTCATCGCATAGATGGGGATGCCGGAACTGATACGCGACATCCACAGGCTGGTAGAGCCCGACTCCGTCAGCGAGGCGATCGCCTTCACGTTGAGGTGGTTGGCAATGTACATCGACGCCATAGCGATAGCTTCGTCGATGAAGGTGAACTCGGTGTGAATACGGTGATCCGATTCCATCGCGATGCGCTGCTTCTCTGCCTCGAGACAGACGCGGTGCATCGCATCGATTGCCTTGTCCGGGTATTTACCTGCTGCGGTCTCAGCAGAAAGCATCACTGCATCGGTACCATCAAGTACCGCGTTGGCAACGTCGAACACCTCAGCGCGGGTCGGGATCTGATTTTCGATCATCGACTCCATCATCTGCGTCGCGGTGATCACAACCCGGTTAAGTTCACGGGCACGGCGAATCAGTTGCTTCTGTACTGGTGGCAGTGCGGCATCGCCGATCTCAACCCCGAGGTCGCCACGGGCGATCATGATCACGTCGGAAGCAAGGATGATTTCATCAACCACATCCAGCGCCTCGGCACGTTCGATCTTGGCAACGATACCGCCGGTACCACCAGCGGCACGGAACAGCTCTCGTGTTTCATTAACATCTGCTGCGGTACGTGGGAAAGAGACAGCAAGATAATCCGCCTCCATCTTCGCTGCAGTGACAATGTCCTCGCGGTCCTTGTCAGTCAGCGCCGGGGCGGACAAACCGCCACCCTGCAGATTGATACCTTTGCGATCGGAGAGCGTGCCACCAACAACAACGCGAGTCAGGATGCGTGGACCATCTACCTGATCTACCCAAAGCACCAGGCGACCATCGTCGAGTAGCAGCGTGTCGCCACGCTTTACGTCGTTAGGAAGTTCTTTGTAGGCGATACCTACCCGCTTTTGATCACCGCCATCGGAGGGGCACTCACCGTCGAGAATAAAGCTATCCCCTTCGGCCAGCTCGATCTTGCCGTTCTTGAATTTCTGGATGCGGATCTTCGGTCCCTGCAGATCGCACAACACACCAACCTGGCGGCCGTGGGCGCGGGAACGATTTCTTACTCGCTCTGCACGCTCGATGTGCTCTTCAGCAGTTCCGTGTGAAAAGTTGATACGTACTACGTCGACACCCGCCTCGATGATCTTATCGAGCATCTTCGGGTCATCTGTCGCAGGACCAAGTGTGGCCAAAATCTTTGTTCGTCTTTGCATGTTTGCTCTTTTTTATTTGTGCGGCCGAATTGGTGGACGGGACCCTCTCCCGTCCACCGACCGAAGCGTTTATTGTTTTGCGCGTTCTTCGAGCATGGCCACAGCTGGCAGGGTCTTGCCTTCGAGGAACTCGAGGAAGGCACCACCGGCAGTGGAAATGTAGGAGACGCGATCATAAATGTCGTACTTCTGGATCGCTGCAATGGTGTCGCCGCCACCGGCCAGGGTGAAGGCATTGGTTTCGGCGATGGCCATAGATATTGCCTTGGTACCTTCACCGAACTGATCAAACTCGAATACACCCACCGGACCGTTCCAGACCACGGTACCTGCGTTTTTAATGATCTCTACCAGTTCTGCAGCAGACTTGGGACCGATATCGAAAATCATATCGTCATCGGCAACGTCACCCGCATCTTTCAATGTAGCTTCAGCGGTTTCACTGAACTCTTTGCCGCAAACAACATCAACGGCAACCGGAATAGAAGCGTTACGCTCGTTCATGGTTTTCATCAGTGCCTGAGCAGTAGGCACTAGGTCATCTTCACACAGAGACTTACCAACATTCTTGCCGGTGGCCTTGAGGAAGGTGTTGGCGATACCACCACCGACTACCAGTTGGTCGACCTTCTCAGACAGCGCTTCGAGCACGGTCAGTTTGGTGGAGACCTTGGAACCACCGACGATGGCGACCATCGGACGGACCGGGTTGGCCAGTGCCTTGTTCAATGCATCCAGTTCGCCTGCCAGCAGCAGACCAGCACAGGCAGTGGGGGCAAACTTGCCCGCGCCATGGGTGGATGCCTGTGCGCGGTGCGCGGTACCGAAGGCATCCATAACAAACACATCGCACAGGGCAGCATATTTTTTCGCTAGCTCTTCGTTGTCTTTCTTTTCACCGGCGTTGAAGCGTACATTTTCCAGCAGTACCACTTCACCTGCTGCAACCTCAAAACCACCGTTGAGGTAATCCTTAATTAGACGAACCTCTTTACCCAGCTTGGTCGACATATCGGCGGCAATTGGAGCCATTGAGTTCTCATCGTCCACCTTGCCCTCTTCCGGGCGACCACGGTGGGACATCACCATCACACTGGCACCTGCTTTTACGCAGTGCTCAATGGTCGGCATGGACGCGGAAATGCGCGCATCGGAAGTGACCTTGCCGTCCTTTACAGGAACGTTAAGGTCGGCGCGGATCAGCACCTTTTTACCTGAGAGATCGAGATCGGTCAGTTTGATGAAAGACATATTTCACTCCGTCATATTTTCAAAGAATTTTGCCAAACTGATGGCTTGGCGAAATTCTCTATTACTAATGTTTCAGGATTAGGCCGGGAGAAACTCCCGGCCTTCCATTTTTTAAACTACTACCAAATAAGCGAGAAATTTTGTTTCCTGGCAAGGCGCGCGAACGTTTTGAACACGGAGCGTACATAAGTACGTGAGTATTCAAAATCGTTCGCGCAACACCGCCAGGGAGCAAAAGAGCCGCTTATTTTAGTTGGCAGCTACGTGCTGTACAAAACGCAGCATGTTGCAGGTATAGCCGTACTCATTGTCGTACCAGGAAACAACCTTAACGAAGGTGCCATCCAGCGCGATACCGGCTTCGGAATCGAAGATAGAAGAGAAGCCAACGCCACGGAAATCGGTGGAGACAACTTTCTCGTCGGTGTAACCCAGAGTGTCGCCGATGCCTTTGGTTTCTGAGGCCTTCTTCATTGCGGCACAGATATCTTCGTACTTGGCTTCTTTGTCCAGCTCAACGGTGAGGTCAACAACTGAAACGTCGGAGGTCGGTACACGGAACGCCATGCCGGTCAGCTTGCCGTTCAGTTCTGGCAGTACAACACCTACCGCTTTGGCAGCACCGGTGGAGGACGGGATGATGTTCTCCAGGATGCCACGACCGCCGCGCCAGTCTTTCTTGGAAGGACCGTCAACGGTTTTCTGAGTGGCGGTGGCTGCGTGAACGGTGGTCATCAGGCCGCGCTTGATACCCCAGTTGTCGTTCAGAACCTTGGCAACCGGTGCCAGGCAGTTGGTGGTACAGGAAGCAGCAGAAACGATGGTCTGACCGGCATAGGTCTCGTGGTTTACGCCGTATACGAACATCGGGGTTGCATCCTTGGAAGGTGCGGACATAACAACCTTCTTGGCACCAGCAGCGATGTGCTTCTGGCAGGTTTCGTCGGTGAGGAAGAAACCGGTGCACTCGAGAACGATATCAACGTCCACATCGCTCCATTTCAGGTTAGCCGGATCAGTCTCAGCGGTCAGGCGGATGGTCTTGCCATCGACTACCAGATTGTTACCGCTCACGCCCACTTCGCCACCGAAGCGACCGTGTACTGAATCGTACTTCAGCATATAGGCAAGGTAGTCCGCGTCGAGCAGGTCGTTGATCGCAACGACTTCGATGTCACCGAACTCTTTGGCGATAGCACGGAAAGCCATTCGACCGATACGGCCGAAACCGTTAATACCGACTTTAATAGTCATGGATTTTCTCCTAGTTACATTGCAAGAAAATGGTGTGCGGGACGAGCGCGTCGTCCCGCAGCAAGGGTCAGTTACAGTACGCTGTTTACGGCGGCCACGACGTTGTCGACGGTGAAGCCAAACTCTTTGAACAGCTCACCGGCCGGGGCAGACTCACCGAAGCGGTCGATACCCACTACCTTGTCGGCGTACTTGTACCACATCGCGGTGACGCCGGCCTCGACAGCAACGGCTGGAACGCTGGCTGGCAGGACAGAGCCCTGGTAGGCAGCATCCTGCGCTTCGAAGGCGTCGACTGACGGCATGGAGACCACGCGGATCTTTTTGCCTTTCAATGCTTCTGCAGCACCGGTAGCCAGAGCTACTTCGGAACCGGTGGCGATGATGATCGCATCCGGTGTGCCGTCGCAATCCTGCAGTACATAACCGCCCTTGGCGATATCGGCGATCTGCGCATCGCTACGCGGCTGGTGCGGCAGGTTTTGACGCGAGAAGCACATGCTGGTCGGGCCATCCTGACGCTCGATGGCGTAACGCCATGCAACAGCGGTCTCAACGGCATCACAGGGACGCCATACAGACATGTTCGGGATCAGACGCATGGAGGCGATCTGCTCTACCGGCTGGTGGGTCGGACCGTCTTCGCCCAGACCGATAGAGTCGTGGGTGTAAACAAAGATGGAACGCTGTTTCATCAGAGCGGCCATACGCAGAGCGTTACGGGCATACTCCATGAACATCAGGAAGGTACCACCGAACGGAATGAAGCCGCCGTGCAGAGCGATACCGTTCATGATCGCGGACATACCAAACTCACGCACACCGTAGGAGATGTAGTTGCCGTCGGCCACAGTGTTGGTGATCGACTTGGAACCGCTCCAGCTGGTGAGGTTGGAAGGGGTCAGGTCAGCAGAGCCACCGAGGAATTCCGGCAGCACTTCGGCGTAGCCGTTGATGCTGTTCTGGGACGCCTTGCGGGTCGCAGGGCCTTCGGCCTTTGCATTGATATCGGCAACGAACTTGTCGGCGTGGGCCTTCCAGTTCTTCGGCAGTTCGCCGTTCATACGACGCTCAAACTCGGCCGCCAGATCCGGGAAGGCCTTCTTGTAGGCAGCGAATTTCTCGCCCCAGCTCTTCTCGGCCGCGGCACCCTTGGCCTTGGCATCCCAACCTTCATAGATGTCGGCAGGAATTTCAAACGGCGCATGGCTCCAACCCAGATTCTCACGGGTAGCCTTGATCTCGTCATCACCCAGTGGCGCGCCGTGGCAGTCGTGGCTACCACAGAGGTTCGGTGAACCGAAACCGATGGTGGTCTTGCAGCAGATCAGGGTCGGCTTGTCATTGACAGACTTGGCTTCGTGGATCGCCTTGTCGATTGCAGCGGCGTCATGGCCGTCTACATCACGCACAACGTGCCAGCCATAGGCTTCAAAACGCTTGGCGGTGTCATCGCTGAACCAGTTCTCGACGTGACCGTCGATGGAGATGCCGTTGTCGTCCCAGAAGGCGATCAGCTTACCCAGGCCCAGGGTACCGGCGAGGGCGCAGGATTCATGGGAGACACCTTCCATCATGCAGCCATCACCGAGGAAGACATAGGTGTTGTGATCAACGATGTGGTGACCGTCGCGGTTGAACTGGGCCGCAAGGGTACGCTCGGCGATAGCCATACCGACACCGTTGGTGATGCCCTGACCCAGCGGGCCAGTGGTGGTCTCGATACCCGGTGCATAACCGTACTCCGGGTGACCCGGGGTACGAGAGTGGAGCTGGCGGAAGTTTTTCAGATCTTCGATGCCCAGGTCGTAGCCGGTCAGGTGCAACAGGGAGTAGATAAGCATGGAGCCGTGACCATTAGAAAGAATGAAGCGGTCGCGGTCATACCAGTCTGGATTGGCCGGGTTGTGGTTCATGTGGCTGTTCCACAATACTTCGGCGATGTCCGCCATCCCCATCGGCGCACCCGGGTGACCGGAATTGGCCTTTTGCACCGCATCCATGCTCAGGGCACGAATGGCATTTGCTAAGTCTCTACGGCTTGGCATCAAGATTCTCCTTCGAAATGTTTAAATAGTGTTTGTTTATTCTTTCTGCGAGAGTGCAGTGCAACGGTGAATCTCAATCACTTCACCCCATCAATACTTCCGAGCACTACACCAACACGAAACCCTTGCTACCCTGAGAACGTTGTACGCCCCCGTTATGAATTCTTGCGCGCCGTTACCCTACGGCTGCTTCTTACGCACTGGCAGACCCTCTTCGTGGCCGCCTTATTTACCCTCATACCGCCGCGACAAAGGGTCCCGGAACGGCGTGGAACCGCGGATTTTCACCCATATCAGTCACGGTAGCAATAGCTAAGCCCCATCAAAAGTTAAATACCGACATAAAATCAATCGCTTAGTCCCGCCTAATCCGTTATCGGGAAAAATATCGCTCAAACCGACATAAATAGCAGCTCTCATCCTCAAGAAGCGCCGAATTGCCCATATATGAGATATCCCAACTAGGTCACAAAAATAGTGTGGAGTGTGAACTAATACTTATGAGGTAACATTTACAATAATCGACAAAACAGGCTGAGACCACAGCACGCTCTGGTCTAACCGGGAAGATACTCGGAATGGCCAAATGCCCCCAGGCAACAGAAGGACACTGACTATGCACCGCACGAACACACTCGGGCGACTAGCTCGCCTGCTACTGGTTAGTATGTTGCTGACACCCGCAGCAGCAGCAGCCTCAGGTATGGTTCTGGCGATTCAGCCGATCATGCCCGAATCGCAAACCCGCAAGGCCTACCAGCCTCTAGCCGACTATCTACACCAGATCACAGGCGAACAGGTACGCCTGGTCACCAGCCCCAACTTCCTGGTCTACTGGGAGCTGATGAAGCGCAACAAGTGGGATATGGTCCTCGACGCGGCGCATTTCACCGACTACCGCAACGACAAAACTGGCTACACGGTGCTGGCCAAGATACCCGACACTGTCAGCTATACCCTTGCTGCCAATCCTGATCTGATGATACTGGAGGTAGAGGAACTCATCGGTAAGCGCATCGCTACCCTGCCTTCACCGGGCCTTGGTGCAGTACGCCTGCAGGAGATCTTCCCCAACCCGATGCGTCAGCCCTTGCTGATCCAGGCCGAAGATGCCGATGACGCCGCCCAAAAAGTCCTCTCTGGCAAGGCAGCGGCGGCGATGATTCCGACCCGGATGTTGAGCCTCTATCCCAGCCTCGTCCCAGTGATGACGACCCAACCGGTACCAGCACCGGCCATCTCTGTCTCACCGAGCATGACACCCGAGGTTCAGGCGAAGATCCGCCAGGCGATGGTGGAGGCTTCTCGCACCGAACGAGGTAAAGCAATGCTCAAGGCCGTCAATCTTCCTGCCTTTGAAGCCGCAGATAACCGCCTCTATGCAGGCCAGGAAAAACTGTTGGCAAACACCTGGGGCTACTGAACTCCTCTCCCACTTTAACCGCCAGACGCCGGAACTTCTTCAGGAGTTCCGGCGTTACTGTTTCTGGTGGGATTTTTTTCGGGAAATTTCCTCCGCAAGCCGCTACAATGCGCGGTTCATACAAACACCTTGGCGCCGTGGTGGTCGCCGTATTGGGGAAATTTCATGTCACATAAGCATCTTTTCACTTCAGAGTCTGTATCCGAAGGCCATCCAGACAAAATGGCTGACCAGATTTCTGATGCCATTCTCGACGCTATCCTGGAAAAGGACAGCGAGGCCCGCGTCGCATGTGAAACCCTGACCAAGACCGGTATGGTTATGCTGGCCGGTGAGATCACCACCCATGCTGAGATCGACTACGAAGCCATTGTCCGTGAGGTTGTAAACGATATCGGCTACAACAGCTCAGAGGTGGGCTTCGACGGCTCCACCTGTGCGGTGCTTAATGGCCTCGGTAAACAGTCACCGGACATCGCCATGGGTGTTGACCGGGAAGAGAAGGAGAACCAGGGGGCCGGTGACCAGGGTTTGATGTTTGGCTACGCTAGCAACGAGACCGATGTACTGATGCCCGCGCCGATCACCTATGCCCACCGTCTAGTACGCCGCCAAGCTGAAGTCCGCAAGAGTGGAGAATTACCCTGGTTGCGCCCCGACGCTAAGAGCCAGGTTACCTTCCGTTATAATGGCCACAAGCCGGTCGGTATCGATGCAGTAGTGCTCTCCACCCAACATTCGCCAGAGATCAGCCAGGAGAAACTGCGTGATGCGGTGATGGATCTGATCATCAAGCCGGTGCTACCGGAGGAGTGGATCGACGCTAACACCCAGTTCCACATTAACCCCACTGGCCAGTTCATCATCGGTGGTCCGGTTGGTGACGCCGGTTTGACCGGACGCAAGATCATTGTCGACACCTACGGCGGTATGGCGCGCCATGGCGGCGGTGCCTTCTCCGGTAAGGATCCGTCCAAGGTGGATCGCTCTGCGGCCTATGCCGGTCGTTATGTAGCGAAAAATATCGTCGCCGCAGGTCTGGCCGAGCGTTGCGAGATCCAGGTCTCCTACGCCATTGGGGTCGCTAAGCCCACTTCAATAAGCGTTAACACCTTCGGCAGCGCCAATATCGCTGAAGAGCGCATCATCGAACTGGTACGTGAACACTTCGATCTGCGTCCCTACGGCATTACTACAATGCTGGATCTGCTCAAACCGCGTTACCGCGCTACTGCCAGCTACGGCCACTTCGGCCGTGATGATCTGGACCTACCGTGGGAACGAACCGATAAAGCGGAAATGCTGCGCAAAGAAGCAAAACTGTAGCAAGAACTGAAATTCTACTCAGACAACACGATAGGGTGTTAATAATCGGGCTCAAAATGCTCATTTACCTATTTTTGTAAACTGCGCTTTTTCGCCCGATTTTGCCTTCTCTCGTATCTGCCTGAGCGAATTTCAGTATCCTGCTAAAATATTCAATCAATCTGCCGCCCGCATTGCCGAGCGGCCACCTCCCCGAGGAGCGTTGCGACAGGGTTCTCCTGCCAGGCTCGGGAAAGGTGCATCGAACAACGACGCTCCCAAAAAACTAGGAGAGAGAAATGGACGCTACGTTCAAAGACTTTAAAGTCGCCGATATCTCCCTGGCCGATTGGGGCCGTAAGGAGATTGCTATTGCCGAAACCGAAATGCCTGGCCTGATGGCCTTGCGTGAGGAGTTCGGTGCCAGCAAACCACTCAAGGGGGCCCGTATCATGGGTTCCCTGCACATGACCATTCAGACCGCTGTACTCATCGACACTTTGGTCGAACTGGGTGCCGAAGTTCGCTGGGTCTCGTGCAATATTTTCTCCACCCAGGACCACGCCGCTGCGGCCATCGCTGCTTCGGGTATCCCTGTCTATGCCTGGAAGGGCGAGACCATTGAAGAGTACTGGTGGTGCACCGAACAGGCCTTCACCTGGCCAGACGGAAAGGGTCCAAACATGATCCTCGACGACGGCGGTGATGCCACGCTGCTACTGCATAAGGGTGTCGAGTTCGAAAAAGCTGGTGCGGTACCTGCCGCCAAAGAAGGCGATAACGAAGAGTGGGTTGCCATCCTCGACGTACTCAAACGCAACCTGGAGAAAAATCCGGGTATGTGGACCGAGATGGCCAAGAACATCCGTGGTGTAACCGAAGAGACCACCACCGGTGTTCACCGTCTCTATCACATGGAGAAAGATGGCTCGCTCCTGTTCCCGGCGATGAATGTTAACGACTCCGTAACCAAATCCAAATTCGACAACCTCTATGGCTGTCGCGAATCACTGCTTGATGGTATCAAGCGTGCTACCGATGTGATGATCGCCGGCAAGATCGCCGTGGTCCTTGGCTACGGTGACGTAGGTAAGGGCTGCGCCCAGGCCTTCCGTGGCATGGGTGCGACAGTACTGGTCACCGAGATCGATCCTATCTGTGCCCTGCAGGCCGCAATGGAAGGCTATCGTGTGGTCACCATGGATGACGCATGCAAACTCGGCGACATCTTTGTTACCACTACTGGAAATGTCGATGTTATCGATCATGACCATATGGTAGCGATGAAGGACCAGGCGATTGTCTGCAACATCGGTCACTTCGACTCAGAGATCAACATTGCCTCTCTGCGCAAGTACACCTGGGAGAACATCAAACCTCAGGTCGATCATGTGATCTTCCCCGACGGCAAGCGCATCATCATCCTTGCCGAGGGTCGCCTGGTAAACCTGGGTTGTGCTACGGGTCACCCCAGCTTCGTTATGTCTGCCTCTTTCACCAATCAGGTACTGGCACAGATGGAGTTCTTTACCAAGGGTGATGAGTATCAAAACAAGGTCTACGTTCTGCCCAAGCTTCTAGATGAGAAGGTAGCACTACTCCATCTGCAGAAGATCGGCGCTAACCTAACCGCGTTGACACCGGAACAGTCAGAGTACATTGATGTGCCGGTGGGAGGTCCTTACAAGCCGGACCACTACCGCTACTAACGGGAGGTGAAGGGTAAAAGGAAAAAAGGTGAAAGGTCGGAATAACTTCCTGTACCTTTTACCTTTAACCTTTTACCTGGTTTAACTATGGAATCGCAGAAACAATTTCCACAACAGTTCAGCTTAGAATTCTTTCCACCAAAATCTGAGGAAGGTATTGAGAAGCTGCGCGCCTGTCGCGATGAACTGGCAAAACTGAATCCAAAATACGTTTCGGTCACCTTTGGTGCTGGCGGTTCAACCCAGGCGGGTACCGTAGAGACCATCGGTGAGATGCTTGCAGCCGGTCTCGATGCCGCACCTCACCTCTCCTGCATCGGCAGTACCGAGGAAACCATCCGCTCTCTGTTACAGCAATACATCGACATGGGCGTTAAACGTATTGTCGCTCTGCGTGGTGATATGCCTTCCGGAATGCGAGAAGCCGGTGCATTTCTCTATGCTAACGAACTGGTAGCGTTTATCCGCAAAGAAACTGGTGATCATTTTCACATCGAAGTGGCCGCCTATCCTGAATTTCATCCCCAGGCAGAGAGTGCTTCTGCAGATCTGGACAACTTTGCCAACAAGGTTAGCGCCGGTGCCAGCAGTGCTATCACCCAGTACTTCTACAACCTCGATAGCTATCTTCGCTTCGTCGAGGAGTGTGAGAAACGTAATGTAGATATTCCCATCGTGCCGGGAATTATGCCGATCACCAACATCAAACAGTTGGCTCGTTTCTCCTCCATGTGTGGCGCCGACATTCCGCGCTGGTTACGTTTGCGACTAGAAGCCTATGGGGAAGACATGCGTTCGTTGCGCGCTTTCGGTTTGGAAGTGACTACCGAACTTGCACGTCGACTTCTGGAAGCAGGAGCGCCGGGGCTTCACTTTTACACAATGAATCAGGTGGAGCCCACCCGTATCGTCTGGACCAATCTCGGCCTCAAAGGCGAGTAACTTTCCATGCGTATCCCGCGGATCTACCATCCAGAGCCGCTTGTCGCGCATAGCCAGATAGCACTGGATGACAACGCTGCCCGCCATGTCGCCCGAGTATTGCGCCTCGGTCCCGGCGCAGAACTGACTCTGTTCGACGGAAACGGTGGAGAATATTCCGCCACCATTCATGAACTGAATAAACGCCAGGTGATTGTCTCACTGTGCGACCGACGCATGATTGATCTGGAATCCCCACTGAGGATCACCTTGGCACAGGGAATATCCAAAGGAGATCGGATGGATTACACCATCCAGAAGGCGGTAGAGCTCGGGGTTAGTCGTATCGTCCCACTCTCTACAGAACGCTCGGTGGTGAATCTGAAAGGGGAGCGGCTGGAGAAGAAACTGACTCACTGGCAAGGTGTAATTATCAGCGCCTGTGAGCAGTGTGGGCGCAATACGCTACCTGAACTACTTCCGCAGCAGACCCTGAATCAGTGGTTAGCGAATAAACCTGCGGGGCAGGGTTTGCTACTGGACCACCGTGCAGAAAACTCACTCGGCTCCCTACAGATAAGTGGTGAACTCACCTTGTTGATTGGACCGGAGGGTGGGCTTTCTGAGCAGGAGCGACAATACGCCATCGACAGCGGTTATCAGGGGATCCGTCTCGGTCCGAGAGTATTACGCACCGAAACCGCGGCACTCACTGCACTGGCGGGACTGCAATCCCGCTGGGGAGACCTGGGGTAAGGCTCAGATTATCTTAAGCTGGCAATGTAGTTTGCCAGGCCATCAATGTCTTCGTCCGTAAGAAACACCGTAACCTGTTCCATGTTGACGTTGGTACGTTTGATGTCGTACGCATCAGCTGTCTGGGTGGCATTGGCACGGAAACGTTTCAGCGTCATCTTCACGTAATCTATCTTTTGTCCGGCCAGTCGGGCATAACCCTCTTCACCTTTACCGTTTTCTCCATGGCAACGAAAACAGACATTCCGATAGATTTGTTTTCCTTTATCAGCCAATCGTGCATCAAAGCCCTGAGGTTTTACCTTCTGTGAGGTGTAATAGACCGCCAGGTTGACCTTGTCTTTAAAGGTAAAAATCCCTGCCAGCGTTTGCATCACAAAGTTCTTGCGCGCGCCGGTCTGGAATTTGTCGATCTGTTCAATGATATAGGCCGGGTTTTGTGCCGCCAAATTGGGGATGTCGCCTTTGACGCTGTTACCATCCACTCCGTGGCAATTGCTGCACAACACTGAACGTTCCTTACCGGCGGCAATCGCCGCCTGATGGGCGCCATCGTCGTGTATATCCTTATTTATCTCTGCCATCAACCGGTCTCGTTCACTCACCTGGGAGCTAGTTTCAGCCGCATATATCGCCGATGTCGCAAGCAGAAGAAGTCCGGAGAAACCGCCGATGGCGCAACGTACAATAACCATTTTATTCAACACAACACTATCCCCCAAGATCTACTATCTGTTTGCGGCGATCCCAAGATGCACCAGCATCTTTTCCAGGACGTCCATATTTGGTACCAGCATACTCTCTTCATTAAGGCGCAAATGAGCAAGCACCGCGGGCTCTGCCTGATTACTCCTGCCATCATGCTCAAGCATTTCATTATTCACCATCACCAGGTGGGGAATACCCTGCACCTCAAGCGCGATAAATGGTATGCGTGATTCAGGATTCACCGTATTACATATTACATAACGACGACCTTCATTCAATAATGATGTCTGTCGACCAACCAGACGCTCAAATGAGATCACCGGTACACTTCTTCCACGCCATGAAAGTAAGCCAGTCAACCACTCAGGTGTCTGACCGGCGGCTTCTGTTGCCCTGTAGTCTATAACCTCCGCTACCATGGTGTTCGGCACCAGCAGGGAAGTATTATTAAGCGGCAGCACCAGACAACGCACCACCATCTCGGTGACCATTTCTGCGGTAAGCTTATTGTCTGTTGCACTCGCCATAATTGACCTTATCGTACCTTATTCAACCGAGGATTTTTCCATCAGGCCTTCGATATTCTCCAGCAAGTCCACCTCAGTATAAGGTTTACCCATGTAATTGTTTACACCGATATCCATAGCCCGCTGGCGGTGCTTGTCACCGGTACGCGATGTAATCATTATAATAGGTACATCGCGGAACCGCTCAGAGTTACGCATATGGGTAGCCAATTCGAAACCATCCATACGTGGCATTTCGATATCCAGCAACATCACGTCAGGAATCTGTTCCTCAAGCATTGCCAGCGCATCCACACCATCACGAGCGGTAATGCAGCGCATATTATGCCTCTTCAGCAAACGTTCGGTGACTTTGCGCACAGTGATGGAATCATCCACCACCATAATCAGAGGTTCTTTAGCCGCTTCAGTAACCGTGGCAACAGAAACCACCTCACCACGACTCTTGTGCGCCATGCCGCGGCGAATCAAAGAGGGCATATCAATGATCAACGCCACACTGCCGTCAGCAAGAATAGTGGCACCGGCAATATCCTGCAACGTACTCAACTGGGAACCAAGCGATTTGATAACGATTTCACGACTCCCCACCAGATGGTCTACCGCAAAGGCAATGCGGTGCTGACCGCTTCGTGCCATCAATAGTGGTTGCCTTGGTAATTCTTTGTTGAGTACACCCTGACCGATGCCTAATACGTTGGTCAAATGCATCAGGTCATACTCTTCGCCTAGCCAGTTAAGGGTAGGCTCTTCACTGGAGAGTAACTTCTCAAGTTCCCCAGTTTCCATTCGTTCAATACCGTTAACACTAAGGAGAGGTATCGCATAGGTATCATCACCGACATGGACCAGAAGTGAACGACTGACCGCAAGTGTGAGCGGAATACGCAGGGTAAAGGTAGCACCGCTACCCGGTGTACTTTCTATATCCAGTACACCGCCGAGTTGTTTGATCTCGCTGTGGACCACGTCCATACCAACACCACGACCGGCGATCTGGCTCAGTGATTGAGCAGTGGAGAAGCCTGATTCAAGGATAAACAGGAGGATCTCCCTATCGCTGAGAACAGCATCCTTCGCCATCATACCGCGTGCTATCGCCTTCTTTTTTACTGCCTCGGCATCAATACCTGCACCATCATCGCTAACCTTTATTACGATCTCTGAACCTTCACGTGCCATAGCAATATTGATAGTTCCACTTGCTGGCTTACCTGCTTTCTTGCGTGTTTCTTCGTCCTCGATACCGTGGGCGATGGAGTTACGTATCATGTGTTCCAGCGGAGCCATCATCCGCTCAACCACATTACGGTCCATTTCTACTTCGGCACCTTCGAATTTCAGTGCTACCCGCTTACCCAACTCCGAGGCAGTCTGGCGCACAATACGACGCAGGCGTGGAGCATTGTCGACCAATGGCACCATACGGGTGTGCATCAAGTTTTCGTGTAGTTCGGTATTTACCCGAGACTGTTGCAGCAACAGGGTTTCACTCTCACGCACAAGACCGGAAAGCATATCCTCAATGCTTAGCAGGTCACTAAGACTCTCTGACATAGAGCGCGACAATTGCTGCATGTGTGTGAAGCGATCCATCTCCAGAGGATCGAAATCCTCCTGTTGCTTCTCTGCCTCTTCGCGACGTGACTCGATCTGCGCTTCGTTTTCGATTTCAAATGCGCGCACCTGTTCATGCAGGCGCTCGACTGTACGATCCATCTCACCGATGTTTGAGCGGAAAGAACCGATCTGCTGCTCAACCCGTGAACGGTAGATACTTACTTCACCGGCATAGTTAACCAGATTATCCAGCAAGTCTGAGCGCACGCGAACCATTTCATGCTGTATACGTGGTCCCTGGCGCTTGTCTGAATCATCAGCAGTAGGTGCTACTCTCTTCCATTTAACCTCTTCATCAACTGATTCACGCTCACCATCTTCCATGGTAACAGCGGCTTCATCGTCATTGCTTGCTAACTCACCCGTTGCCACTTTTTCTTCTGCAAGACTGAAGGTAATCAGCGAATCAATTTCGGAAATCAGTTCAGTACCTTCGTCCACAGGAAGATTCTGGCTGTGCTGTATGGTCATGCGACGCAACTGTTCCATAACACGAGTCATCAGGTCACTCGCATGCTTCGATACCGGAACGTGTCCATCCATAATCCCAGCGAGCAGACGCTCCAGTGAAGCGGCAACACCTGACAATTCAGATGGCTCACTCTCATTACACTGTGCTACCAGCGCCATTGCACTACGATAGAGTTCTTCGAAACCCTTACGGTCATCAATATCCCGCAGCCAGTTTCCGTAGCTCAATTCAACTTCGGTGATGGAGAGTTCAAGTTGAGCATCGATCTCACTACTACTAGTGTCTGTTACAGAGTCATCAAGCGGTTCAAATGACATCTCAGCGGCACTCTCTCCGCTTTCTGTCTTTTCTTCAGGCTCTTTTACAAGTTCAACACCCTCACTCTGCGCAAGAATGGCAACCTTCTCAATGAGATCTGTGGCCGGAGTCACCGGCTCATGTTTTCGTACTTGCTCCAGCATCGTAACCAAGCGGTCATGGGAGAGTTGCAACAGGTCGATCATCTCGGGTGTGCGTTGCAGTTGTCCCTCAACAACGGCCTCAAATGTTGATTCAAGACTATGGCTCAGGTCACCGATGGCACTGATACCGGCCATCCGTGCTCCACCTTTCAGGGTGTGCAGTTGACGCTGCAAACTTTCCACCTGGCTTTTGTCATCAGGATTATCTACCCAGGCCTGCAGTGTCTCTTCACTACTATCGAGAATATCCGTCCCCTCTTCGAGGAAAATATCCAGTAGTTCATGATCGTAATCGTCCTCAACCGGCTCGGGAGCGGCTTCCTGTGTTGGCGCAAGTGCCTCACCCAGTTGCCAATCATCCAGATCAATATCTTCTAATGAGTCAATGGTAATGGACTCTTCTACCGTGGCAGGCTCGGGGGCCGCCTCCAGCTCTTCCATCGCGACTGCATCTGCATCCATCGCTGCTTCGGTGGGAGAGGTCTCGGTATCCTCATCAACCGCAGCCAATCCAACTTCAGGTTGTTCATCGGCAATATGCTCAAGGTGCTGCACCTCGGCAAATACCGCCTGAGCCAGCTTCAGTACTGGTTTTTCCGAAGGCGCATCGGTGTGTTCACCGGCAAGAAGACACGCCAATACCTTGCGCGCATAATCATCGGCTGCCATTAATGCGTTGATCCCCTGTTCGTCAACACCATGATGATTGGCCTGCAGGGTTTTACCGTATTTCTCCAGCAGCTCACAGATTTCGGCAATCCCCATCACCCCCGCCATACGGGAACTACCCTTCAAGGTATGCAAGGCGCGTAATAACGGTTCTGATGGTTTATGACTTCCACCTTCACGCCACTCTGCAATGTAATCAGTAATCGACTGCAGGTGACTTTCTGCCTCCTTGGAATAAACCTCCAAGAGCGCCGGTTCCAACTGCGGTAGTTCTGTATTTGCCGGGGCTGATATTGGAACAGGTTGCGCGTTGGCCGTTTCGTTAGCATCTGGTTCTGCCAGGGCCGTGGCCATTTCGCGCAACATCTCAATGTCACCTTGTGGTGTGGTACCACTACGGAACTGCTCGATCAATTCCGGCAGGACCTCGATGCCCTGTTGCAGAAGATCAAACATTGCTGTGCTATGGCTGACGTTCCCTTCAATAACCCGGTTAAGCATATTTTCATAGGCCCAGGCAAACTCACCCAAATCCAGAGCACCAACCAGACGTCCGCTGCCTTTCAGGGTATGGAAGGAGCGGCGCAAATTTTTCAGGCTTTCTTCGTCAGCCGGGTTGTCCATCCAGGCAGGCAATAGTTGGCGAATGTTTTCCAGCTCCTCCTCAGCCTCTTCAATGAAGATTTCGAGAATCTCTTCATCTACTTCGCCACTTACTGGTGTACCGGATACAGCGGGCTGAGCAGCTGCAGGCATCTCTAGCTCTGACAGATCCAGGGTATCGCTGAAATCCTCTTCGACAATATTGCCTTCAGCAACACTCTCTGGTTGCGTAGGGGTTTCATTGTTCTCAATTACTTCAAAGCCATCAAGTTCAGGTGCTTCATGCTCATCGGCAACTGCACCCTTCACTGTACCGATGGGGAAACCGAGCAGGGCGACCGCATTTTCTGCAACATCGAGAACAGAACTGGGGTGTACCCGGCTATTAATGAAGGCCTCAAGGTAATACTCGACACTCATAATCGCGTCGGCCAGCGCATCGAGTTTTTCCTGCTCTGGCATACCTTCCTTGCCGATCAGTTCAGCTTCTACATAGGCACGTGTAGATAACAATACCTGCGCGACACGCTTGTAGGAGAGCATGTTGAGGCTGCCTACAATCAGGTGCAGCATTTGCGGCAGGTGCTTGAGCAAATTTTTGTCGTGGGGTGAATCAAGGTAGGCATTGATAGCCTCACGAACCCGTACCAGATCGTCCTTGGACTCTTTCATTACCTGGCGGGTTACCCGCTGATGCTCGGCTTCTGCTTGCGGGGTACTAGACGCATCATCAACCTGATCACCACCGACATCTGCCTCGACCACCGGCATGGTGTGCCCCCAATCGCCAAGTGCCGACTCAACCGCCAGAACTGCTCCCGCAATGCCCATCAGGGTGTCGTCACTGGTCTCGATCTCTCCAGAGACCAGCTGATTGATTACCGTAAGTTGCTGCTTCAACGATTCACGCAGTGCATCCTGCTGCAACAGACTGAGTGTTTCACCGATCCGCTCCAGACTTTCAGCCAGCGGCTCAAGACTTTGTGGATTGCTACGATCACTACGCACAAAGACATCAAAGGAGTCCTTAACCTGATTCAACTCCTCCATAATGTCTGCCGCGACGGTACGCTTCAGTTCCGCATTCAGACCGCCAATGTTGGCATCACTTCCGGGAATATAACGATCAAGATCGAAGGCAAGTCTTACCTGTGCCGCCCGTTTACCATTCGATCCGGAATGGGCTAGCAGGAACAGCATATTGCGCAGCAGCTTCTCCGCTACTTCATCATCAAGACCCGCCTCACCATCAGTAGCAATCCGCTTTACCTGTTGCTCTAGCTTACCGAGCAGAGGCTTGCTTTCCTTATCGAGTGGGATGCTCTTGTCGCCCAGCGCCTCGACAAATGCACTGGCTACCCAGGTCAGTCGTCTCCATGGGTCGCCTTCGGCGATGTCGTATAATTTGCTAACCGCTTTTTCGAGGATACCGAGATAACCGGGCACCCCGATGGCCTTCAAAATTTTGACCAGCGAAGACATAAAGAAACGGTGCAACCTGTTAGCCGCAAAAATACTGTCGACACCCGTCGGTGGCTCGGTCATTCTGGGAGGTGGAGAGATACCAAGATTGGGGTGGAAAAACTCGGCGCTGTTCAGCTCCGTATCACCACGGTGCTGACGTAATTCATTCAGTATCGGTAGCAGTATCGTGGGGTTGTCTGCCTTACCAGCCAACAGACTTTCCAGATAATCGGGCAATTGCAGTATTGCCCGCATCAACATTTCGTAGCTCTGCTCATCACCGCTATGATCTTTCAGCGAAGCAGTAAAGGTCTCCATCTCCTCAGCAAACATCGCCGCGCCATATAGCTCGACCATTTGCAGAGTACCGTAGACCTGGTGAATATGTTCAACGCAGGCTTGGATATGTTCATCATTTTCCGGCTCGTCGACAAATGCCTCAAGCTCGGCACGCGCCTGCTTAAGGGTCTCGTCGATCTCGCCCTTTATCCAGGCAAGAGTGCTGATATCAAACTGATCGGCAATCTGCATCTTAAATGTGCCTTTCGTCCTTCAGCATTTCTGCGATACCGTTGTATCGATCAGCCGGATACGCTTCCATCGTTAGCAACATCATTTCCCGTATGACCGTATTAGCCTGGTAGTTTGAAACCGGATACAGAAAGCTTCAGCTCGTTGGCCAGTTCAGCCAGATTACCGATAGAAGAAGCTGTCTGTTTGGTACCCTCCGATGTCTGCGTGGTGATCTCCTGGATAACATTCATGGTATCGGAGATGCCTGCCGCCGCCGTTGCCTGTTGGCGGGTGGCGTTGGTGATGCTGTGTACCAGTTCCGCCAGGTTGGCCGCCACGCTTTCAATCTCACCTAGCGCAGAACCGGCATCCTCGGCCAGACGTGCCCCGGCAACTACCCCGGAGGTACTCTGTTCCATTGAGATAACCGCTTCGTTGGTATCGGTCTGGATAGTTTTTACCAGTGCTTCAATCTGTTTGGTCGCGTCAGAAGAGCGCTCCGCAAGACGGGTTACCTCGTCCGCAACCACCGCGAAGCCTCGACCTGCTTCACCGGCCATCGCCGCCTGAATCGCCGCATTCAACGCCAGTACGTTGGTCTGTTCTGCGATGTCGTTAATCAGTTCAACGATGTCCCCGATCTCCTGGGAGGATTCACCCAGTCGCTTGATTCGTTTTGAGGTCTCCTGGATCTGCTGGCGGATAACATCCATACCGTTGATGGTTTTCTGTACCGCCTCTGCTCCTTCCTTGGCGATATTAACCGAGCGCTGCGACTCTTCCGCCAGCTGGTCAGCGTTTCGCGATACACCTTCGATGGAGTTCGCCATTTCGTTAACCGCAGTACTGGCGGAGGCGATCTGTTGCGCCTGGTGGTTACTCGCCTCGGCCAGATGGTTCGCCGTGGCCTGGGATTTCTCCGCCGCCGAGGTTACCTGCGAAGCGGTGTCGTTGATCGCAGTTACCAGGCTACGTAGCGCATCGATGGTAAAGTTCATTGAGTCTGCGATAGCGCCGGTAATGTCTTCAGTTACCGTGGCGTTTACGGTAAGGTCACCGTCAGCAAGATCGCCCATTTCATCAAGCAGGCGCATGATCGCCTGCTGACTACGACGATTCTGCTCTTCGGTCGCAAGACGCTGCGATTCGATACTTTGCAGGCGACGCTCACCATCACCTCTGAGTGCAAAACCCAGACCGAGCAGCAGACCAACCGAAGCCAGTGCAAACAGGTTGCCTACCATGGAGGTAAACCAGCGATTGTCGATCTCTTGCTGATAGGTACTTTCGTACTCGGAGAGTGCATCAAGCAGTCCATCGGAATCGGTGAGTACTCGCTGTACCGCCTCGGAAACCTGGAACATCTCTGGACTGCGCTCGAGGATTCCGCTCACCTGCTTGCCGATCATGTCGAACAGGTCGCTGGCTTCTGCAATACGACTCAGTACTTGCTTGTCATAAACGCGATCAATCTTGAGGGTCCGGTCCCCATTAAGGAAACCACGCAACACACGACCATAAAGTGCCGCATCACGACCAAAGCGGTCTGCCGCGGTTACCGCACCTTCGCCACCTTCCAGTACTCGGTTTACGTTGTTAATGATGCGTTGACTCAACATCAACTGTCGGCTGGCAATATAGACCTGGTCAGCCTTGGCCCCCTTTTGGGCCATCAAGGTTGCCACCTCATCGGTCAGTGCCAGTAACTGTGGAGAGCTATCGTTAATCAGACGAACGATTTCTCGCAGGGTAACAACCACATCACGCGCATTTACAATAACGGTGACGTTGTCGTTGTAGTGTTTCCAGTGGCGCACCACTGTAGAGAGTTTATCCAGGACCTCATTATTCGAGGAGGGTGGCATCCCGGTATCAGGGTTACCCGCACGGAGCAGTCGCAAGTTGTGGTCGAATTCGTCGCGATATTTCTTCAACTGGTCAAAGGTGACCGGCTGACCACGGTTTGCCTGACCGGCAAATTTCGAGATCCGCTGTGACAGCACTCGCTGCTCACCGAGCAGACCGAGATACTCCTTGTCGTATCCAGCCTGAATGGCAACCATAGAGTAAACGATGGCCATCATCACCACCGCACCCAGCAGCAGGAAGATCACAACACCTAACCATTGATTACCTTCGGCCGCTTTGTCCTTGGCGGCCCCTTTAGCTGGCGCTTTCTTCGCTGAGACTAACGGTAACTTCATCTTCTCGTCTCCTGACTCAATTCCCTACATATCTGAAATGGACAACCGCCCTGGCCGGATTTAGTTCCGCTCAGGCAGCTACCTGCATAAATTCCGGGCGTTCCACCAGTTGATAGATATCGAAAACACCCCACACCTCACCACGCTGACGCAGCGAGCCGGTTAAAAACGGCTGAATTGACTTGTCCAGTGACGCCACATCTTCACTGAACTCCTCTTCGAGGAAGTGGCGCATACCGAGCACCTCATCCACCACAAGACCGGCAAATATTCCCTGATACTGCATCACCAGAACCCGACTTTTGCGGGTCATCTTGCCGACCTTGCCAAAAACAAAACCGGGAAGATCGAGGATCGGCAGCAAGTTACCGCGCACATTGGCGATCCCTCTGACCCACTCCTTGGCCCCGGGAATACGGCTGATGCCACTAACGGTAAGGATCTCTCCCACCTGCTCCATTGGCGCAAGTACGGTGAATTCGCCCAACCGAAAGCCGATGCCATCCCAGGTGGATTTAACCTCCAACTGCTGCGGCAAACTGTGCGCATACGCTTTACTGCGCTGATCCAGTTGGTAGAGGACCAGAATGGGTGGTTGCTTATTCTCGCTACTCACTTTGCTAAATCCGATATATTTAGAGAAGTGCGTTGATCTTTTCGCTCAATACCGCTTCTTCAATTGGTTTGGTGACGTAGTCCTTGGCACCCTGACGCAAGCCCCACACCCGATCAGTCTCCTGATCCTTGGTGGTAACGATAATGATTGGTATCTCTGCCGTCTCCGCGTCCTTAGTCAGCTGGCGTGTGGCCTGAAAACCATTCATGCCGGGCATAACCACATCCATCAGAATGAGATCAGGCTTAATTGACTTGGCCTGGGCAATACCCTCTTCCCCATTCGACGCAGTAACTACTGTGTGCCCCCCTTTCTCCAGCATGGATGAGAGGATGTGTACCTCGGTCGGCGAGTCATCCACAATCAAGATTTGCGCCATTGCTCAATTCTCCTGAGATTCTTTGTTAACAACTCGAGGCTGGTTTCCCCTGCCTCACTGCTTTCTATAATTCAGGAAGCGTTACGCTTGGCATGCACCAAAATCGCATCCAGTAACTCTTCCTTGGTAAATGGTTTGGTCAGATACTGCTCTGACCCGACGATACGACCCCTGGCCCGATCAAACAGGCCATCTTTACTCGAGAGCATAATTACGGGGGTATTGCGGAATTTCTGGTTGTGCTTGATAAGCGCGCAGGTCTGATAGCCATCCAGCCTCGGCATCATGATGTCTACAAAGATTATGTCCGGCTTGTTATCAGCGATTTTTGCCAATGCCTCATAACCATCATTTGCGGTGATCACATCACAACCCTCTTTCTTCAACAGGGTTTCGGCCGTCCGCCGGATGGTCTTACTATCGTCAATCACCATGACCTTGAGGCCCTGCACGCTTGCCGCCGCGTCACTAGTCACGTAATCCCCGCCCTCTATTGTTTAACCACGGTTAACATCTAATTTGCTCATCTAAGCATAGAACTGCCAGCGATATTTAACACAAACTTTAACTTTTATCCATAACCTCATGGTATATAAGGGACTATTCCCCGCAGAAAATCTTTTCTGTCGAGCTCAATCCACAATGACCACAATCATTTTCTGCTAGAGTACCGCAGTTGGCGGCCAAGCACAGCATTTGAGAACCGTATCACACTATTCTGGACGATCCATGACTATGAAACTCGGCGTGATTATGGACCCAATCGGGTCGATTAAATACCACAAGGACAGCACTCTTGCCATGTTGCTGGCTGCCTCCCGGAGGGGCTGGACACTTTTCTACATGGAACAGAGTGATCTCTACCTGGAACAGGGCTTGGCTTGCGCCAGAATGCGCCCATTGCAGGTTTTCGAGAACGAGCACCACTGGTACGAACTGGGAGAGGGTATCTCCCAGCCACTCCATGAGTTGGAAGTAATTCTGATGCGCAAGGACCCGCCGTTCGATATGGAGTACATCTACACCACCTATATTCTGGAGCAGGCTGAACGAGCAGGTACCCTGGTGGTGAACCGACCTCAAAGTCTGCGGGATGCCAACGAAAAGGTCTTCACCGCACGCTTCCCCCAGTGCACCTCACCCACCCTGATTTCACGTGATGCCGCCCAGATACGCGAGTTCATCCAGCAACAGGGAGAAACCATCCTTAAACCGCTGGAGGGGATGGGCGGTGCCTCTATTTTCAAAGCCGCACCGGGGGATCCCAACACCAGCGTGATCATCGAAACCCTCACCGAGAATGGGGCGCACTTTGCCATGGCACAACGCTTCATTCCGGAGATCAGCGCCGGTGATAAACGCATTCTGTTAATTGATGGAGAGCCGGTACCCTACGCCCTGGCACGCATCCCCGCCGAAGGTGAATTGCGCGGCAACCTGGCTGCCGGGGGTACAGGAGTAGGGGTAGAACTAACCGAACGGGACTACTGGATCTGTGATCAGGTGGCCGACACGCTGCGCCAGATGGGGTTACTCTTTGTCGGTCTCGACGTGATCGGTGACTACCTCACCGAGATAAACGTCACCAGCCCAACCTGCATCCGCGAACTGGACAAGCAGTACGGCCTCGACATTGGTGGTCAACTGATGGACGCCATAGATAAGAGAATAAACAATCATGCATAGGATATTACTTCCTCTCATATTGCTATCACTGTTGGCATGCAGCGACGACAAGCCCTTCAATAGCAGCACCACCGCCTTCGGCAAACCGCTGCTGCTAGATATCCAGAACGCACCCACCTCACAGGCCCAGGCGATAAGCGAGGAGATCTTTGCTGATCTTCACTATATCTCTAGCGCAGCACATCCCTGGGGACCCGGTGCACTTGGGCGCACCAACCAGCTCCTCAAAATGATGGCAACGTTCTCCGCCAATCCTTCAGTTCTGCCACTCATCGCAGCAGCCACTCGGCTGGAGCAACAGAGCAATGGCTACTACGCCCCGGCCCTTGGCGGATTGCAACAGCTCTGGGGATTTCACAGTGAGATGCCTGAGGGTCCAGTGCCCGCAGCAGCAGATATCCAGGCTCTGCTCGCCGCCAACCCCATAATGGAGAATGTACGGGTTAGCGGCATCAGCATCGACAACAGCAATCCGGCTATCCGCATCGATTTCGGTGCGATGGCACAGGGATACGGTCTTGACGTTGCCCGGCAACGACTGCGTGATGCGGGAATTCCACGTGCCCGCCTGAGCAATGGCAACATTGTCGCCGTGGTCGGTACAGATTGGACAGTCCAACTGGCGAATGGCCACACATTGCAACTCCAGAAAGACGAAGCACTGGTCACCCTGGTGCGTGACGAACGCGCCTTCGCGGTCGAGGGAAAGAATTTTCATCCCTTCCTCGATCCATACAGCGGTTATCCCTCCAGCGGTCTGCGCAGTGTCAGCGTGTTACATCATAATGCTGCGGATGGTGCAGCGTTTGCCCAGGCGCTGTTATGCGGTGGAAAGGAGAAACTTGCGACACTTTTGCGGGTCATACCGATTAAGTATGTGCTGGCGATTACCGATGACGGTCAGGTCATTGTCAGCGACGCTCTGAAACGTCGACTTAGTAACGTGCAGCCCTAATACAACCCCGTTATAATCGCCACACATTTCACTAAGGAATAAACAGCAACAGTGTCCGGCAGCGTGCTTCCACATCAGATATCCGCCTCAGACCGTCTCGGTCTGACCCTCTTCTTCGCTGCAGCGTTGCACGCCCTGATTATTCTCGGCGTTACTTTCGACCTGGAGAAGTTCAGAGCAAAGGATATTCCCCTGTCGCTAGAGATCACTCTGGTACACAGCAGCGACAAGGAAAAACCGGACGACGCTGACTATCTGGCTCAGGCCAATCAGGCCGGTGGCGGCAATGTGGATGAGAAATTGCTGCCCTCCAGCCCTGCTTTTAATCCACGCCCCAACAACGAACGCGGCGATGCCCAGCAGAGCATCCCCCTGGCCGCTCCTGATGCGCAACCGGAGCTGAATGACACCACGGTGATGACCACCGACATGGAGAGCCGCGACAAACTGCCGCAGCCAAAGGATTCACCGCAGCAAGAGGTCCCTGATACACCGGTAGAGGCAGACCTGCTGATGCACAGCCGCGCCATCGCCCGCATTAGTGCCAACATCGAACAGCGCAAGCAGACCTATGCCCAACGCAAACGGGTCAAAACCCTCACCGCGGCAACCAAAGAGTATCGCTACGCTGCCTACATGGATGCCTGGCGCCAGAAAGTGGAGCGCATCGGTAACCTCAACTATCCCGACGAGGCCAAGCAACGTCGCCTCAGTGGGCACCTCACCCTCAGCGTCGAGCTGAAGGCCAATGGCAGCGTGCAAAAAATCGAAGTGCTTGAATCTTCCGGTCACGGGGTGCTCGACGACGGCGCGATCCGCATCGTTAAAATGGCCTCACCATTCAGCGAATTCCCACCGGAGATGCGTAAGGAGACCGATGTGCTGCGCATTGTCCGCGTCTGGCAATTTCAGAATGACAATTTCCAACAGAGTCGCAATTAACCCCGGCCCTGATATCCATACTTGCCACTGGCGAGGAGCCTGCCCATACTGCAACACATGAGCGAAAGCACCAGCCTGCGTAACCACTTTCTGATCGCCATGCCTGCACTGGCCGATCCCAACTTCAGTCATACCGTCACCTACATCTGCGAGCACAACGAAGAGGGTGCTATGGGCATCGTTATCAACCGCCCCCTGGATGTTACCCTGGCGGAAGTGCTGGAACAGATGGAGATCGAGCCAAGCAACACCCTCGACACCTCGGTTACAGTCAACGATGGTGGTCCGGTACAACCCGGTCACGGCTTCGTTATTCACGCCCCGGTTGGTGCCTGGGAGTCGAGTCTGCAGATTAGCGACGACCTCGCCGTCACCACCTCCCGCGATATCCTCTCTGCCATCGGTCACAACGAAGGACCTGCTCACCATCTCATCGCCCTCGGTTATGCCGGTTGGGAAGCTGGCCAGTTGGAGGAGGAGATGGCGCAAAATGCCTGGCTCAGTGGGCCTGCGGATCAGCACATCCTCTTTGAACTGCCGCTAGAACAGCGTTGGGAAGCGGCGGCCAAGCTGCTGGGGGTGGATCTCAACCTGCTTTCCAGCGACGTCGGGCACGCGTGAGTAAAGCTAGAGTCCTGCTCGGCTTCGACTTCGGCAGCAAACGTATTGGGGTTGCTGTCGGCCAGGAACTAACCAGTACGGCCAACGCATTGGAAACCCTGAACAGCCGTGATGGCGGACCGGACTGGGAGAGTATCAGCAGGCTGATCAAGGAGTGGCAGCCCGATGCACTGGTACTCGGCCTCCCTCTTAACGCCGATGGCAGTGAACACGAGACCACACGTCTGGCACGCCGTTTTGGTAATCGCCTGACAGGCAGGTACAATCTGCCCGTATTTACCATCGACGAACGACTCAGTTCTGTAGAAGCGGAACGCATCCTCAGCGAGAAGGGTAGATTCGACAAGGAAGAGGTGGATAAACTGGCGGCGCAAATCATCCTGGAAAGCTGGTTGGCGCAGCAGGCGGACAAAAAACCATGAGTCACAACATACCCACCGACATCGACGCACTCATCGATGAGATGGCAGCGAAGCTCAACACCCTCCTCAGGCAGGACGGGATCACAGAGCCCTGCATGATCGGTATCCACACCGGTGGTGCCTGGGTTGCCGAAGCTCTGCACCAACGCCTCGGTATCAAAGAACCATTGGGCAGCCTCAACATCAGTTTCTACCGCGATGACTTTTCGCGTATCGGTATGCACCCCCAGGTGACCCCGTCTCATCTCCCCTTTGAGGTGGAAGACCGCACCATCATTCTGGTGGATGACGTGCTACAAAGCGGGCGCACTATCCGCGCCGCCCTCAACGAAATTTTCGATTACGGCCGCCCGGCACGGGTCATCCTTGCAACACTGGTAGAGCGCAGCGGTCGGGAACTGCCGATTCAACCCGATGTCAGTGGTATTCAGCTCTCGCTTGGTCCGCAGGAACAGATTAAACTTACCGGACCCGAACCCCTGAGCCTCAGCCTACAGGAAGGCCATGACTAACCCGCAACTGGACAGCAACGGCAAGCTTAAACACTTCCTCACCATTGAGGGGCTGAAAAAAAATCATTTAATCGACATTCTCGACCTCGCAGAATCCTTCGCTACCGTTGGCGGTAAGAGCGTCAAAAAGGTCCCGCTGCTACGCGGCAAGACCATCATTAACCTCTTCTTCGAGACCAGCACCCGTACTCGCACCACCTTCGAACTGGCAGCCAGCCGCCTCTCCGCCGATGTGCAGAGCATTAACATCGCCACCTCAGCCACCAGCAAGGGTGAGAGTCTGCTCGACATGCTCCACAACCTGGAGGCGATGCACTGCGACATGTTTGTGGTACGCCACAATGAAAGCGGTGCGGCACACTTCATCGCCAAACACGTCGCGCCCCACGTCAGCGTGATTAATGCTGGTGACGGTCGCCATGCCCATCCCACCCAGGCGATGCTCGACATGTTCACCATTCGCCGACATAAGGGTGAATTTCACAAGCTTAAGGTTGCCATCGTCGGCGACATTCTCCATTCGCGGGTGGCCCGCTCCGAGATCCACGCCCTCAACACACTGGGTGTCGGTGAGCTGCGGGTGGTCGGCCCCAAGACTCTGATCCCGACCGCCCTCGGCAACATTGGGGCGCATATCTTCCACGATATGGAACAGGGGCTGGCCGGGGTAGATGTGGTCATCATGCTGCGCCTGCAAAAGGAACGGATGCAGGGTGCACTGCTGCCCAGCGAGAACGAATACTTCCAGCGCTACGGTCTGACCGAGGAGAAGCTGGCACTGGCTGCACCGGATGCCATCGTCATGCATCCCGGTCCGATCAACCGTGGGGTGGAGATCGCCTCCAGCGTGGCCGATGGACCGCAATCTGTCATCCTTGAACAGGTAAGCAATGGCCTGGCAATACGAATGGCAGTCATGAGCATGGTGCTGGGCAGGTCACGGGAGAATGAAGCCGCTGGGGAGGGCCAATAAGATGGGCATTGTGATCCGCGGCGGACGACTCATCGACCCGGCCAACCAACTGGACGAGACGACCAACCTCTACATTGACGATGGCTGCATCGCCGCCATCGGGAAAAAGCCCAAAGGATTCGCCGATGACGAGGTCATCGATGCAAAGGGGCTGATTGTTTGTCCTGGACTCATTGATTTACAGGCGCGCCTGCGCGAGCCGGGGGAGAAGCACAAGGGCACCATTGCCAGTGAAACTGCCGCCGCCGCTGCGGGAGGTATCACCACTCTGTGCTGCCCACCAGACACCAAGCCGGTGATCGATAACCCGGCTGTAGCGGAGCAGATCACTCATCGTGCCACTGCCGCAGGCAAGGCCAACGTACTACCCATCGGCGCCCTGACCCAGGGCCTGGCGGGAGAGCATCTGGCCTCAATGCAGGCGCTACAAAACGCCGGTTGTGTGGTGATGAGCAACGCCCGTCACGGTATCGTCTCCACCCGGGTACAGCGTCGCGCCATGGAGTATGCCGCCACCCTCGGCCTGACCATCTTCATCAACGCCGAAGACCCCTGGCTTGGCGCAGACGGCTGTGTCCACGAAGGTCCGGTGAGCACTCGCCTTGGCCTGCCCGGCATCCCTGAATGTGCCGAGGTAATCGCCGTCGGCCGCGACCTGATGCTCATCGAACAGACCGGGGTTCGCGCCCACTTTGGCCAGCTATCCACCGCCCGCGCGGTAGAGATGATTGCCGAGGCACGCGCAAAAGGGCTGGCGGTAAGCGCCGATGTGAGCGCCCACCAACTCTACCTCACGGAAATCGATGTGAGCGACTTCAACAGCCTCTGCCATGTTCGCCCACCGCTGCGTAGCCAGCGGGATCGGGACAGCCTGCGCAGTGCCCTGCGTGACGGGGTGGTCAGTGCCATCTGCTCGGACCACCAGCCCCATGACCGGGATGCCAAACTGGCCCCCTTCGGAGCCACTGAACCGGGGATCAGCGCACTGGAAACCCTGCTACCGCTGACCTTGCGACTGGTAGACGAGGAGGTGCTGAGCCTGACTGACGCCATCGCCCACCTTACCAGCGAACCGGCACGTATCCTTGGGATCCAGAGTGGGCAATTGGCTCAGGGGGCTATCGCCGATATCTGCATCTTCGACCCTAATCACCACTGGACGGTTAGTGAAGAGACACTCCGCTCGGCGGGTAAGAACACCCCGTTCCTCGGCTGGGAGATGAAGGGCCAAGTAGTCCGTACCCTGCTCGGCGGCCACACCGTCTATTCCGCTGATTAACCGTTCAACACAGACACATAGAAACGAAATGAATAAACCCCATCGCGATACCCTCTTTGTCGAACAGGCGGAGATCCTGCAACACGACCACTACGATGGCGCACAGCACTTCCTGCGTCTGCATGCACCTCAGGTAGCAGAGATGGCCGAACCGGGAAGTTTTGTTCACCTGCAGGTCAATGCACAGCGACCGTTACGCCGCCCTATTTCGATCATGCGCGCCGATACAAAGAACGGCACCATCGACCTGCTCTACAAGGTATTTGGCGAAGGGACGGCGTTGCTGACCAAAAGAGCTGTCGGGGAAAAAGTTGATCTCATCGGTCCCATCGGTACCCCATTCAAACCACACATGAAACATTCTCGTCCGCTACTCATTGGCGGTGGGGTCGGCATGCCCCCAATGGTGTTTCTCGCTGACCGCCTGCGCGAGATCAGCGGCGCCTACTCTCCACTGGTCATCCTCGGCTCCGAAGTCCCATTTCCGTTCAAGGCCGCACCGTCGAAGATCATGGTTCCCGGTGTACCGAACGAAGCCATCGCGTCAATGCCACTCTTAGAGGATTGGGGGGTCGCCTCACGTCTTGCGAGCCTGCAAGGCTACCCAGGTAGCTTCGAGGGTTACGTTACCGATCTAGCTCGACACTGGCTCGATGCCTTGAGTGAGGAACAGCGTAAAGAGGTAGAGGTATTCAGCTGCGGACCTCACCCGATGCTGGAGGCGGTGGCCAAACTGGCAGCGGAGTACCACCTGCCCTGTCAGGTTTCACTGGAAGAGTTCATGGCCTGCGGTGTGGGTGGTTGTGCCGGTTGCGTGGTGGAGGTACAGACCGATAAGGGACCGGCAATGAAACGGGTCTGTGTCGATGGGCCGGTATTCGATGCGCGAACGGTTTTCTAAACGAACATTCAAATGCAAAAAGGGGAGCTTGGCTCCCCTTTTTTCTGTCATTCAATCAAAACTTATCTTAACTACCTGGGATCGTCCCCACCCTCCAGCGTCAACCCATGCAGTGAGGAACCCAGTTCATCAGCGCCGCTCTCCTGCTCCTCAAGTTTGATCATCAGCCGCACCTCGTTGTGCGAGTCGGCATTACGCAGCGCCTCTTCCTCGGTAATGATGCCATCGCGGTAGAGCTCGTAGAGTGCCTGATCGAAGGTCCTCATGCCAAGTTCACCGGACTTCTTCATCAGGTCCTTCATTTCATGGATATCGCCCTTGAGGATCAGATCAGCCATCAATGGTGTATTGATCATCACCTCCACTGCAACGTGGCGACTCTGACCATCAGCAGTGGGAATCAGGCGTTGCGAAACCACCGCCTTGAGGTTGAGTGAGAGATCCATCAGCAGTTGCGGACGACGATCCTCAGGAAAGAAATTGATGATTCGATCCATCGCCTGGTTGGAGTTGTTGGCGTGAAGTGTGGCCAGACAGAGGTGACCGGTCTCGGCGAAGGCGATGGCGTGCTCCATGGTTTCACGGTGACGGATCTCACCGATCAGGATCACATCCGGTGCCTGACGCAGAGTGTTGACCAGTGCATCTTCGAAGGTGTTGGTGTCGATCCCCACCTCACGTTGGGTGACGATACAGCCCTTGTGCTGGTGAACATACTCAATGGGGTCCTCAATAGTGATGATGTGTCCGTGACTATTGTTGTTGCGGTAATCGACCATTGATGCAAGTGAGGTCGATTTACCAGTACCGGTACCACCGACAAAAAGCAGGATTCCGCGCTGGGTCATCGCCAGCTCCTTGAGGGTATCTGGCAGCTTCAAATCCTCGAAGCTGGGTATATGCACCTCGATTTTGCGCAGAACCATACCTATCTGGTTACGCTGCTGGAACACGTTGACGCGGAAACGACCAATACCGGAACGACTGAGAGCAAAGTTGCACTCGTGGGAGTACTCGAAGTCCGCCTTCTGCTCATCATCCATGATGCTGTAGACGATCTGTCGTGCCTGATCCGGGGTCAGGCTACCCTTGGCAACCGGGTTGATCTGGCCATTGATCTTCATACTCGGCGGCACGCCTGCGGTGATAAAGAGGTCCGAGGCATTTTTATGCACCATCAGTTTGAGCAGTTGATCAAAATCCATGGTCTATCCTCGTTGGAAAACTAGAGTGCTTCTTTATTAGCGGCCTTGGAGCGCGCTTCCTGTTTGCTGACCAGCCCCTTCTCCACCAGAATTTTCAGGTTCTGGTCCAGAGTCTGCATGCCGTACTGCGAGCCTGTCTGAATCGCCGAGTACATCTGCGCCACCTTATTCTCACGGATCAGGTTACGGATCGCGGGGATACCAATCATAATTTCGTGTGCCGCGATTCGGCCACCACCCACCTTTTTCATCAGGGTCTGACAGATAACAGCGCGTAGTGACTCTGAAAGCATGGAGCGCACCATATCTTTCTCCGCTGCAGGGAACACGTCAATGATACGGTCAATGGTCTTGGCCGCCGAACTGGTGTGCAGGGTGCCGAATACCATGTGGCCGGTTTCCGCCGCCTCCAGTGCCAGTCGGATAGTCTCCAGATCACGCATCTCACCCACCAGAATGACGTCCGGGTCCTCACGTAGCGCGGAGCGCAGTGCCTCGTTGAAACCGAGGGTATCACGGTGGATCTCGCGCTGATTGACCAGACACTTCTTCGACTCATGAACAAATTCGATCGGGTCTTCCAGGGTCAGAATATGGCCATGCTGGCGTTCATTAACATAATCAATCATCGCCGCCAGGGTGGTCGATTTACCGGAACCGGTCGGTCCGGTGACCAGCGCCAGACCACGTGGGCTATCGGAGATATCTTTGAAGATAGCCGGACAGTTGAGATCCTCCATAGTGAGAATCTTGCTGGGGATGGCACGGAATACTGCGCCAGCACCACGGTTATGGTTGAAGGCGTTGACACGGAAACGGGCCAGACCCTTGATTTCAAACGAGAAGTCCGTCTCCAGATACTCCTCAAAATCCTTGCGCTGCTTGTCGTTCATGATGTCGTACACCAGCCGGTGGACATCCTTATGTGCCATTGGTGGCACATTAATACGGCGCACGTCACCATCCACCCGGATCATCGGTGGTAGTCCCGATGAGAGGTGCAGGTCTGAGGCGCCGTTCTTGACGGCGAAGGCGAGTAATTCGGTAATATCCATTAGAATGGCCTCAACACAGTATTATTTATGATTGTTCGCAAACTTATTGGCCTAAAGTATAACGTACCGCCATGACAGACAACTTCCTTTCTCCCGTCGACCGCCTGAATGCGGTACGGAAACGCCTCGAAAACGCCTGCGGCGCGTCGGACCGTAGCCCTGACGAGGTACTCCTGCTTGCGGTAAGCAAGACCCGAAGTGCCGATGAGCTACGCGCCCTGGCAGCACTGGGACAGCACAGCTTCGGCGAAAACTATCTACAGGAGGCGCTGGGAAAAATCACCGTGCTGCAGGACCTTGAGCTGGAGTGGCATTTCATCGGACCACTGCAGTCCAACAAAACCAAACCAGTGGCAGAAAACTTTGCCTGGGTACACAGTGTGGACCGGCTCAAGCTGGCCCAACGCCTCAACGAGCAGCGCCCAGCGGGGCTGCCACCACTCAATATCTGCCTCCAGGTCAACGTCAGCGGCGAGCAAAGCAAGTCTGGCGTCAGTTTCGCTGAGCTACCTGAACTCGCTCGCCAGGTGGCCACCCTCCCCCACCTGAAATTGCGTGGCCTGATGGCAATCCCTGCCCCGGCAGACGACTTCGCGGCACAACGTCTACCACTGAGTAAACTGCGCGAGGCACTGCTACAACTCAACCTTGAGGGACTGCAACTCGACACCCTGTCGATGGGTATGTCAGACGACCTGGAAGCGGCGATTGCCGAAGGGGCAACCATGGTTCGCATTGGTACGGCTCTATTCGGACCCCGCCCACCAAAGTGTTAAACGACGATGCAGTATTCTGATCGATACGGTATCTTGTGATCTGTTAGCCGCAACACATAAACGGGCATCCAGACAGGCAGAACTTATGAAAAAGAGCAAAATTGGCTTTATCGGTGGTGGCAACATGGCCGCCAGTCTCATTGGTGGACTGATCAGCGACGGCTTCTCTGCCGACCACATCCTGGTCGCGGAACCGACAGCGGCACGCCGCCAGGAACTGGAAACGAAGTTTGCTGTGCGCACCACCGCAGACAACAATGAACTGACTTCTTCTGTTGACGTGGTGGTACTGGCGGTTAAACCGCAGATACTGAACGACGTCTGTGTGGGTATAGTCGACACAGCCCAGAAGAGCTCCCCGCTGTTCCTCTCCATTGCCGCCGGAATAAGGGCTGTCGATATTGATCGCTGGCTCGGTGGTAACCGTGCCATCGTTCGCAGCATGCCCAACACCCCGTCGCTACTCAAAAGCGGCGCCACCGCTCTCTGCGCAAACCCGCAGGTCAATGCTACCCAGCACGAACTGGCCGAGGGAATCATGCGTGCAGTTGGCCTCACCCTGTGGGTCGATGACGAGACCCAGCTCGATGCGGTCACCGCCCTCTCTGGCAGTGGCCCCGCCTACTTTTTCCTGCTCATTGAGATGTTGCAACAGACCGGTATTGAGCTTGGGCTGCCGGAACAGAGCGCCCGTCTGCTGGCACTCCAAACAGCCTTCGGCGCAGCCAAGATGGCACTGGAGAGTCCAGACGACCCGGCGGAACTACGCCGTCGAGTTACCTCCCCCGGAGGAACCACCGAACGTGCCATCAGTATCCTTGAACAGGGCGAGATACGCAGTCTGTTCGAACAGGCACTGCGTGGGGCAAGAGATCGCGCTGTAGAACTTGCCGATCAACTGGGAGCACAGTAGCGATGAATGTCATGCTTCAAATAGCCGATTTCCTGCTCTCCACCCTTTTCCAGCTCTACATTGCGTTGATCCTGTTGCGCTTTCTGCTGCAGTGGGCACGGGCAGACTTCTATAACCCCCTGTCACAGTTCATTGTGAAGGTAACCAGTCCACTGCTACGCCCCCTACGCCGCATCATCCCGGGCTGGGGCGGACTCGATATGGCCTGCCTGCTGCTGGCCTATCTTGTGACCCTGGTACAGGTAGCGTTGGTCGGCGCACATATCGCCCCATACAACTTCCTTGGCCTGCTGGACGGACAGCTCACGAGTCCGGTCAGCCTTCTTCTGGTCTCTCTGCTCGACCTGTTCACCCTGACTATCGGCATCTACATGGTCGCCATCTTCATTCAGGTGATTGCTAGTTGGGTTAGCCCCGGTAACTACAACCCGGCATTGGCGTTGCTCCACACCCTCACCGAACCGCTACTACGACCTGCTCGACGCATGCTTCCACCCATCGCCGGTCTGGATCTGTCACCGATGCTGGTGCTGCTTGGTCTGCAGGTGCTGAAGATGCTGCTGGTCGGCCTGCTACTCGGTAGCTGATGTCTGGTTGGTATAGTTGGCAGGGCGACACTCTGCTACTCACGCTGCGAGTGCAACCCCGCGCCAGCAGTGATGAAATCGTCGGCCCACACGGCGACGATAGCCTCAAGGTGCGCATCACTGCCCCACCCGTGGATGGCAAAGCCAATCAACACCTGATTAAATTTCTTGCCAAAAGCTTCGGTGTTGCCAAAAGTCAGGTCACCCTGCTCAAAGGTGATACGGGAAGGGATAAACGCTTTGCAATCAAGGCACCAAAACGGCTCCCAGATGCGGCTGCCATAACCCAAAGGCTATGACCTGAAAGGGAAAAGCCGTGCTATTATCGAGTCTTAACCCCGGATATCCTGAGGATGGGAGGAGAACCGTAATGTGGAGTTTGCACTCTTTCACAAAACGGAAGGTCAGAGTGGATACCGCCGGGTAAATATGAAATAAACCCCAGTTGGGTACATAAATAATAAAGATCGGAGTAAGTGAGTCCATGGTAAACCGACGTTTTACCGAACAGATGCATGCTTACGGCGAGTGGAAGCACGACCTTATCGCCGGCATCAACGATTACCAGCAGTGGCTACTCAGTAACGAAATGGGTAGCCCCGAAGATGAATTGCGCATCTTTGAAAGCATCAGCTCCCTACGTTCGGACAAACTGACTATCGCCTTTGTCGCCGAATTTGCCCGCGGCAAAACCGAATTGATCAACGCCATCTTCTTCTCCGAATATGATCGCCGCTTGCTCCCCTCTGAGGCTGGCCGTACTACCATGTGCCCCACAGAACTGTTCTACGACTCTGAGCATGAGCATGCCTACATCCGCCTGCTGCCGATCGAGACCCGGCTTAAAGATACCAGCGTTTCCGAATACCGTAACGAGCCGATCCACTGGAGTCATATCGACCTCGATCTGGACAACGCTGACA
This sequence comes from Thiohalomonadaceae bacterium, assembly GCA_050295975.1. Lineage (GTDB taxonomy): Bacteria > Pseudomonadota > Gammaproteobacteria > Thiohalomonadales > Thiohalomonadaceae > JAPHTQ01. The sequence continues at coordinate 25,514 of JBNKQR010000001.1, read as the reverse complement.
ACATGGCCGAGGCGTTCCGCGAAATCGTCAAGACCAAACGGGTCTCACGCGACGAGGCGCAAAAGTTGGGGCTCTACTCTGAAGCAGACACCCATCTCAATAAACCCGATGGCGCACCGCCGGATGAGGTCGATGTACCGCTGTGGCGCCACGCACTGATCAGCTTCCCCCATCCGCTGCTCAAGCAGGGTCTGGTGATCCTCGACACCCCCGGACTCAACGCCCTCGGTAGCGAACCGGAACTGACCCTCAACATGCTGCCCAACGCCCAGGCGGTGATGTTTGTTATGTCTGCCGACACTGGTGTGACTAAGTCCGACCTGGATATGTGGGTTCACAACGTTAAACCGCTACGCAGTGGCCGCGAAAAAGGCACCGTGGTTATCCTCAACAAGATCGATACCCTGTGGGACGACCTGAAAACTCACGACGACATCAATCGCATCATCGGCGAACAGGCCAAACGTGCGGCACAAACCCTCGGTATCGATGCCCGTCTGGTGCACCCCGTTTCGGCGCAAAAGGGTCTACTGGCCAAGATCCGCCATGATCAGGAACTGCTCACACGCAGCAACATCCTTGAGCTGGAAGATATCCTGGGTAACGAGATCCTGCCCTATCAGCAGGACATCGTGCGTGACCATGTCAAAGCAGACGTCGGCGCCATGATTCAGGACTCACGCGATCTACTCGCCTCGCGCTTCCAGTCGATCAAGAGCCAACTGGAAGAGTTGAACGGCCTGAGCGGCAAAAATAACGACGTCATTGAACACCTGATGCAGAAGACTCGCGAAGAGCAGGTGGCCTATCACAAGAATGTGGAAAGCTTTAACGCCAACAAGAAGATCCTCTCGGAGCAGAGCAAGAAACTACTCTCCATGCTCAGCCTCACCGAACTGGATAAGCTGGTCTCCAAAAGCCGCGACTCGATGACCGGTACCTGGACCACTCACGGCCTCAAAGGCGGGATGAAAACCTTTTTCGACGGCATCAGCGCCATGCTCAAAGAAGTGGACACCTACTCGGAACAGCTAAATCGTCTCATCACAACGGTCTATCACAAGTTCCAGTCTGAGCATGGTCTGCAAGGTATCGAACCTGTGCTGTACGACATCGACAAATACGTTAAGGACATGGACCGACTCTACGAAGAAGCTGAGGCATTTTGTAACAGCCCGGTCACCGTGCTTACTGAACAGCACTACGTGATCAAGAAATTCTTCATCTCCCTGGTGAGTCATGCCCGCAACGTCTTCTTCAAGGCCCACCGCGATGCGGAGAGCTGGAGCAAGGCGGTAATGTCACCACTGGTGCGTCAGATCAAGGAGCACAAGTCGCAAATGGACAAGCGGCTGGAGAACCTGCGCCGCATCAACGAGTCCCGCGACACCCTGGAAAGTCGCATGGCCGAGTTGAAGAAAAACGCCGGTGTGTTGAAGCAGCAGTACGATGAACTGAACGGTATCCTCAAGGTGATCAACCGTCCGCTGGATGCCGAGGCAGCCCCTGTCGCACCCCGTGCCAAGGCCAGTTGATCTTGCACGAAGAATTGGTGCTGTTTAGACTGCCCCACATCCTCAGCCCGAGCATAAAGAGCGTCAATGCCTGAATCGATCCCGGCCGACTCCGTCGGTCTGGTAACCAGCCAAACCCTGCACTTCGACACCCCGCTCAATCTCGATTGCGGACAGGTGCTGGCGCAGTATGATTTGATCGTCGAAACCTACGGCGAACTCAATGCCGACAAAAGCAACGCCATACTCATCTGCCATGCTCTCTCCGGTGATCACCATGCCGCCGGTTACTACAGCATGGAAGATCAGAAACCCGGCTGGTGGGATTCGGCCATTGGTCCCGGCAAGCCCATCGACACCAACCGTTTCTTTGTTGTCTCACTGAACAACCTTGGTGGCTGCCGTGGCTCCAGTGGTCCCAGCAGCGTCAACCCAGCCACCGGCAAGCAGTGGGGACCCGACTTCCCTATCGTCACCGTACACGACTGGGTCAACAGCCAGGCGCGTCTCGCCGACCACCTCGGTATCGAGCAGTGGGCAGCAGTGATTGGTGGCTCCCTCGGCGGTATGCAGGTGCTGCAATGGGCCATCGATTATCCGCAACGGATACGTCACGCGGTAGTGATCGCCGCCGCACCCAACCTCACTGCACAGAACATCGCCTTTAACGAGGTGGTGCGTCAGGCACTGCGTTCCGATCCCGATTTCCATGCTGGTCGCTACGCCGAACACAACACCGTCCCCGCAACGGGCCTGAAGATAGCCCGCATGTTGGGACACATCACCTATCTCTCCGACGACGCCATGCGCAAGAAATTTGGTCGTGAACTGCGCGAGGGCAAGATCAGCTTCGGCTTCGATGTAGAGTTTCAGGTGGAGAGTTATCTGCGCTATCAGGGTGAGAGTTTTGTTGAGCGCTTCGACGCCAACACATACCTGTTGATGACCAAGGCGCTGGACTACTTCGACCCGGCGGCGGAACACGGTGGTGATCTTTCCGCTGCGCTGGCCAATGTCACCGCCAAATTCCTGGTGGTCTCCTTTACCAGTGACTGGCGCTTTTCACCGGAACGCTCAAGGGAACTGGTGAAGGCACTGCTCGATGGCGACAAAACCGTAAGTTATACCGAGGTAGAGGCGCATCATGGCCACGACGCCTTCCTCATCCCCATCCCCCACTACTTTGATGTCTTCCGCTCCTACATGGCGCGGGTTGCCACGGAGGCAAGCGCATGAGTGAGCTACGCCCCGATCTGGCGATCATCAGCGAATGGATAGAACCGGGCAGCCGGGTACTCGATCTCGGGTGCGGTGACGGCACGCTGCTGGAGTACCTGAAGCGGGAGCGAGACGTGGATGGTTACGGCCTGGAAATCGATCCGGACAATGTTGTCGCCTGTATCGGCCGTGGCGTGAACGTGATCCAGAGCGACCTGGATGCTGGGCTCAGCGACTACTTCGACGACAACTCCTTCGACTACGTAGTGATGACCCAAACCCTGCAGGCGATGTACTACCCGTCACGCTTGCTCAGTGAAATGTTGCGCGTCGGTGCCCAGGGCATCGTCACCTTTCCCAACTTCGGCCACTGGCGCAGTCGGGCACAAATAGCCATGGGTGGGCATATGCCCATCTCCCGCGCCCTGCCCAATCAGTGGTACGACACCCCTAATATCCACCTCTGCACGCTGCACGACTTCGAACAGCTCTGTCGGCACCTGAATATCGAGGTGCTGCAGCGCAATGTCGTCGATACGGCTCACCGCAGCAGTATCGGCATGCGCCTGCTACCCAATCTGCTGGGCGAAATCGCACTTTACCGCTTCCAGCGCGGTTAATTTGGAAGCTGTCTTATTTTGAGATCAATCCTGACGCCCATATAGTCTGTTTATGAGTGGTCTATAGTTGTCTCTACACTACAACAAGCGAAAACAAGGAGGGTGTTATGTCTTTCCGCAGTCTGTTATTCCCGTTGCTACTACTGGCAAGCCTGCCGCTACAGGCCGAGCAGTACAAGGATTTCGGAGAATACCGTGTCCACTACAACGCCTTTAACTCCGACATGCTCTCGCCCGAGGTTGCCAAAGGGTATGGACTCAGTCGCAGCAGTTATGAGGCGGTGGTCAATATTACCGTACAGAAGAAGGGGAAGCTGGGTGTGTATGAACCGTTCAAAGCCAAAGTGACAGGCAAGAGCGGCGATATCACCGGCAAGGTAAGCAAGTTGAAGATAAAGGAGATTAACGAGGGACCGGTCGTCTACTACCTGGCGGAGTTACCGATCACCAACGGACAGAAACTGAAGTTCGACATCCAGATCGTACCCCAGGGTGAGAAGAAGGTTTTTCCGTTGAGCTTCTCGCAGCAGTTTTTCGTTAAGTAATCGACGAGCTCAGAGGTACGGACGGACGATCGTAAACACCCCGATCAGGATCACCAGCGCCCCGGCCAGATGCATCACGCCGGGGCGACGCAGCAGCGCGGTCAGCTTACCGGCAAATATCCCCATCGCCAGCAGGTTAGGCAGAGTGCCCAGACCGAAACAGAGCAGCAACAATCCACCCTTCACTGCACTGCCCGCCGAGATCGCCCAGATCAGGGCGCTGTAGACCAGACCACAGGGCAACCAGCCCCACACCAGCCCCATCACCAGCGCCTGTGATGGTTTCTGTACCGGTAGTAGGCGACGACCAAAGGGTTCGATAAAACGCCACAGCTTGCCGCCCAGGCGCTCCAGCTTATTCATACCGAACCACCAGCCACCCAGATAGAGTCCCATGGCGATCATGAACAGACCAGCGATGATCTGCAGCACCGACTGTGCCTCATGCAGCGTCACCAGATTGGCCGCCAGCGCCCCCACCCCACCGAGTAACGCACCCGCAATCGTATAGCTGATCAGACGTCCGAGATTGTAGTTAATCAGGTAGGGCAGCAGTGCCGAGAAACGGCCACGAGTCTGCTCCGGCAGACCAAAACTGAGGGCACCGACAATGCCGCCGCACATACCTACGCAGTGGACTCCGCCAAGCAGGCCAACCAGAAAGGCCGCAAAATAAGTAACTTCGATCATCGTAATCCTATGCCGTGTTTGTCGCCGGTTGCAGACTACGCCACGGGGCGAAACGCTGCAACAACAGCAATCCAGGTATCGCCATCAATCCGCAAGTGATAAAGAAGGCAGCCCAGCCCAACTGTTCCGCCATGAAACCGGTAGGAGCCGCCGCCAGTACCCGCGGAATCCCCATCAAACTGGAAAGCAATGCGTACTGGGTGGCAGTAAAACGTTTATTAGTGAGACTGGCCATGAAGGCCACGTAAGCGGCTGTCCCCATACCACCGGAGAGATTCTCGAAGGCGATCACCGCCGCCAGCCAGATCAGGTCGTGCCCGGTCCAGACCAGCACAGCAAAGGCAGCAGCGGAGAGTCCCTGTAGCACACCGAATACCCACAGGGCTCGATTGATACCGAGACGAATGATCCAGAGTCCGCCCAGAAGCCCACCGATAATCGTCGCCCAGAAACCAAATAACTTGGCGATGGCACCGATCTCGCTGGTGGAAAAGCCTAGTGAGAGATAAAACGGTGTAGTCATCGCCTGGGCCATGGCATCACCGATTTTGTAGAACAGGATAAAACCCAAAAAGAGCCAGGCACTGGGGCGGGAGAAAAACTCGACGAAGGGTTTGACCACCGCTTCTTTCAGCGTCCGAGGTGTCCCCTCTGCCACATTCGGTTCACGTGCCAACAATGTGGTCACAATACCCACGCTCATCGTTGCGGCCAGCAGCAGATAGACCGTACTGAAGGGAATAAAGTCGGCCAGAATCAAGCCTCCACTACCCGCCAGCAACATTCCAAGACGATAACCGTTAACGTAAAGCGAGGAGCCCAGGCCCAGCTCTTCGTCGCTCAGGTCTTCACGACGATAGGCATCAATAACGATGTCCTGGGAGGCAGAGAAAAAGGTGACTAGAAAGGCGGCGATCGCCAACATCCAGATATGCTGTGCAGGATTGCTCAGCCCCAGCCAGGCAATCGATACTGCCAACGCACACTGAATCAGTAACAACCAGCCGCGACGTCTGCCCAACAACGGCAGGGTAAAACGATCCAGCAGCGGTGCCCACAAAAATTTGAGTGTGTAGGGCAGTCCAACCAGGGCAAACAGACCAATGGTGGAGAGATCGACACCCTCCTTTGTCATCCACGCCTGCAACACCGATCCGGTCAACAGCAACGGCATACCACTGGCAAAGCCCATAAAAAAGGCCACCAGCATGCGCCAGTTCAGAACGTGGTGGAGGAATGCCCGGGTGGTGTTACGCATTGTGATCCTGAGTCGATTGCCGTTGCTCCATCATAACAGGCGGGCACGATGCGAGCATCGGGCATCGCTGTTACAATGCGCATCCTTGCCAACCAGCCCAGTGGAGCACCCCATGCAGGACTACAAGCGCGAATTTATCGACTTTGCCATTCAAAATCAGGTACTGCGTTTTGGCAGTTTCACGCTCAAGTCCGGGCGGGTCAGCCCCTACTTCTTTAACGCCGGCCTGTTCAACACCGGCGAACACCTGAGCCGCCTCGGCCGCTTCTACGCCGCGGCCATCCAGGACGCTGGTATCGGCTTCGATACCCTCTTCGGCCCCGCCTACAAGGGCATCCCACTGGCCGCGATCACCACTGTGGCGCTCTACGACCAGCATCAGCGCAACATCCCCTACTGCTTCAACCGCAAGGAGGCGAAGGATCACGGCGAGGGGGGCAACATTGTCGGCGCACCGCTGGCAGGGAAGATTCTGATCATCGACGACGTGATCACCGCCGGTACGGCAATCCGTGAGGCGCTGGAGATCATCGATGCTGCCGGGGCAGAGGCCGCCGGGGTGGTGATCGCCCTGGATCGTCAGGAGAAGGGCAAGGGCGAACTCTCCGCCATTCAGGAAGTGGAGCAGAATTTCGGTTTGAAGGTGGCGAGCATCATCACCCTCGCTGACCTGATGAGCTACCTCAAGAACGACCCGGCGATGGCGGAACACCTCGATGCCATCACCGCTTACCGCGAGCAATATGGAGTAGCCTAATGCCACTGCCTCCCAGGGATGATCAGGCAAATCTGGTTACTGAGCACTTTGCGGTGATCTATGCACCGGGCAAGGGACGTGATCGTTTTCCGGAAAACTGTGTAACGATTCATCAGAGTGCGGAATCTGCACTGCAGGTTGCCGATGCGGAGAAGAATCTTTTCGCCGCCAAGGTGGTTGGCCCTTCTCGTTCCTCGGAAGGGTTTATGCTCTTCTATCTTGTGGGCTGGCTCAGCGAATGAAGTGCCGTCCAGGTTGCGGCGCCTGCTGTATCGCCCCTTCGATCAGCTCAGCGATCCCCGGTATGCCCCAGGGCAAACCGGCGGGTGATCACTGCGTACAGCTTGACGATAAACTGCTCTGCTCTCTGTTTGGCGATCCGGCACGACCGAAAGTCTGCAAAAGCTTTCGCGCCAACATGGAAACCTGTGGTGAGGATCGTGCCGAGGCACTACGCAACCTGTTCGAGCTTGAAGTGATGACGGGTGATTACTGAAAGGCTAAAAAGCCTTTAACGCAGAGCGCAAAGAAAACACGCCATTGAAGTGGCAGTCCCACATCCTTGTGTCCACTACCTGTTTTGAATGATCACAAACTTTCTAGCGCTTCCTGCATAAACGGTGGCAGGGCCAGTGCGCCCTTGTGCACATCCGGGGTGTAGTAGCGCGACTTGAAAGGACGCTCGGCGCTATCCTTTTCGCGGAAACCACTGAAGGCACTCTTTGATGCCATGGTGCAGCTCCACCAGCCCGACGGATAGACCGGCTGCGGGAAGTGCAGGGTCTGGGTGTGGTTAAAACCGGCACTGCGCATATAGCGGTGAATCTCCTTGAGGAGTTCCATATGATAGAGCGGTGATTCGCTCTGCTGCACCAGGATTCCATCGTCACTCAGGGCGCGTACGCAATCACGGAAGAAGGCTTCACCGAAGAGCCCCTCTGCCGGGCCGATGGGATCGGTCGAGTCGACGATGATGATGTCGTAATAACCGTCCTTCGCTTCCTTCACCCACTTCAGGCCATCATCGAAATAGAGCTCGGCACGCGGGTCGTTGTTCGATTCGCACAACTCGGGGAAGTACTTCTCCGATGCACGGGTCACCCCCTCGTCGATATCCACCTGCTGCGCCAGCTCGACACCGGGGTGACGCAACACCTCGCGCAGGGTGCCGCAGTCACCACCGCCGATGATCAACACGCGCTTCGGATTGGGATGGGTGAACAGCACCGGGTGCGACATCATTTCGTGATAGAGGAAGTTGTCGCGGGTGGTCAACATCACCAGACCGTCTATGGTCATTAGATTGCCGAAGGTTTCGGTCTCGAAGACCTCGATCTTCTGGAACGGCGTCTGCTCCTCATGCAGTTTTCCCTTCGCGGTCAGGCTCAGGGAAAAGGCCGCGCCGAGCTCTGTGCTCGCTTCGCTATACCAGGGTTTGTCGCTGGGTAACATGAGGGGATCTCCGCCGGGGTGAAAAGCGCAAAAGATACTCCGCGCCCTCTGCCGCTGCAACCACCATTCCAATGTAAACCTGAATACCCGATAATCGGCGCACTAGATACCAAAGGTCAGGCCATGAGTAGTAACTGGAACATTGAGCAGGCGCGTGCCGGCTACAACATCGCCCACTGGGGTGAGGGCTACTACGACATCAACGCCCAGGGGGATCTCTGTGTCTTTCCACAGCGCGATGGCCAGCACGGTATCGTGCTCAACGAAGTCATCAACCGCGTCCACCAGGAAGGTTTGAGTCTGCCGGTACTGCTGCGCTTCAACGGCATCCTTCACGACCGGGTCGATAGCCTGATCAACGCCTTCACCGGCGCGATGCAGGCCGATGGTTATAACGGTAACTACACCGCGGTCTATCCGATCAAGGTCAACCAGCAGCGCAGCGTGGTGCAGGAATTACTGCATCGCGGCGACGAACGTATCGGCCTGGAGGCGGGCAGCAAGCCAGAACTGATGGCAGTGCTGGGGATGAGCCGCAAGGGTGGCATGGTGGTGTGCAACGGTTACAAAGATCGTGAATACATCCGTCTGGCACTGATCGGCAATGCCCTCGGTCACCGGGTCCACATCGTCATTGAGAAACTCTCCGAGCTGCAACTGGTACTGGAAGAGTCGAAGGCACTCGGCGTTACCCCGCTGCTCGGTATACGGGTTCGCCTCGCCTCCCTTGGCAGCGGCAAATGGCAGAACAGCGGCGGCGAGAAATCAAAGTTCGGCCTCTCCGCAGCACAGGTGTTACAGGCAGTCGAGTGGCTACGTGACAACGAGCTGCTCGACAGCTTCAAGATGCTCCACTTCCACCTCGGTTCTCAGGTGGCCAATATCCGTGACATCCAGCGTGGCGCCCGTGAGGTGGCGCGCTTCTACGCCGAGCTACGTCAGCTCGATGTACCGCTGTCACTGATCGACGTCGGCGGCGGTCTCGCCATCGACTACGAGGGTACCCGCTCGCGTAGCGAATGCTCGATGAACTACAGCGTCTCTGAGTACGCCAACAACATCGTCCACACCCTGTGGGAGGTGTGCAGTGAATACGATCTGCCCCACCCGGACCTGATCTCGGAATCGGGCCGTGCCCTCACCGCCCACCACGCGGTACTGGTGACCAACGTCACCGAGGTGGAAAGTGCACCGGATAACGGCCACAGCAATCCACCGAGCGACACAGATCCACACATCCTGCATGACCTGTGGCAGGAGCTGCAGGGACTGGAACGTCGCTCCGCACTGGAGACCTATCACGACGCCGTACACTGGCTGGGCGAGGCGCAGGCGATGTATACCCATGGCGTCCTCAGCCTGGCGCAGCGGGCACGGGCCGAGGAGTACTACTACGCCATCTGCCGCCGAGTTCTCGGCCTGCTGCAACCGGGACTGCGCGCCCACCGCGAGGCGATCGACGAACTGCACGAAAAGCTGGCCGACAAATACTTCTGCAACTTCTCCCTCTTTCAGTCGCTACCCGATGTCTGGGGCATCGACCAGATCTTCCCCATCGTGCCGCTGCAACGACTAGGCGAAGAACCCACACGACGTGCCATCCTGCAGGATCTGACCTGCGACTCGGACGGCCGCATCGATCGCTATGTGGACAGTGAAGGGGTGGAGAGCAGCTTGCGAGTACATGATCTCAAGCCGGGTGAACCCTACCTGCTCGGCTTCTTCCTGGTGGGTGCCTATCAGGAGATCCTCGGCGACATGCACAACCTCTTCGGCGACACCGACTCGGTCAACGTAGTACAGGAGGCGGATGGCAGTTACCGTCTGGAGGGTGCTGAACGTGGCGACACCGTCGGTGATCTGCTGCGTTACGTCCACTTCAACCCTGAAGATCTGATGCAGACCTACCGCGACAAGGTGAGTGAAAGCCACCTCTCTGCAAAGCAGCAGCAGGAGTTTCTCGATACCCTGGCTAGCGGCCTGGAGGGCTACACCTACTTCGAGGAGTAGAAGAAAAAAGTGTGAGAGGACTCCCGGTTTGCCGGTGCCACATAACGGAAAATGCAACGGTACAACAAAAATCCACAATTCCAAATCGGGGAATAATAATGAAAAAGATCATCACACTGGCTCTTGCCACACTCATCAGCACTACTGCTACGGCCGCAAATAACGGTTTCAACGAGAAAAATCTCTACTTCGGTGGCGGCCTCGGCAGCAACTCAGCAAGCGGCGTAGACAGCGCCACAGGCTTTCAGATCTTTGCCGGCTACGAGCTCGACATGGTCAAAATCAGCAAAATAGACTCCTCTGTTGAGATCGGCTATATGGATAGCGGCGATATGAAAAAAGAAGTCTGCACCCCAGCTATTCCCCCTTTTATTCCAGCTATGTGCGACAAGGCGAGTGCCAAGGCAAAAGGCCTCTGGGCTACCTATGTCGCAAGCTATAAATTCGATGATAAACTCAGTGGCATCGGTCGTGCCGGTCTCGATTTTGGTGATGATGACGGCTTTATGTTTGGCCTCGGTGTCGACTATCAATTTGACAAGCAGATGCACATCCGTGGCGAATATGTCGTGCGCCAAAACATCAACTCCCTGCAAGCCAACTTCGTTTACGATATGAAGTAATTCGCACTGCAGCGATAAGAAAAAGGGCGCTACGGCGCCCTTTTTGTTGCCTACCGCTCAAGTTTGCCACGCCACAGGCCGACACATGGGGTGCCACGCAACTCTCAGGCATAAGGATGGCGAACCCGATCATGAGCAACGAAAGTAGTCAGTTTCAGGCCCAGGACGCCTTCACCTACGTGGATACCTATCGCAAAAGTATCCTCAAAAGCGCCCCGATCCTGACGGATAACATTGAGCGACTGGAGAAGCAGTACTGGGATGAGAACGAGAGCGATCCCAAGCTGGTGGCCGAACTGCGTGCCATGCGGGACGCCCTCAAATATGTTGCCAAAGGGGAAGAGCCGGGATTGGTCACGCTGGGTGACGTTAATGTCGAGCGGGAATCTCACCCATCCAATGAAGAGCTCAACGATTGCCGTGCCACGGTTAGCAGCCTGACAGCACAGCGCGAACAACTGGAGCAACGCCTTCGTGACCTACGCAATCAAGATAGCGAGCTGTCGGGGTATGTGGTGCATGCCCGGCAACAACTTCAGGTCTACCGCCGACGTCTGGTACAGAGCAACTCCACCTTTGTGGTGGTAGTGACAGCGATGTTTCTCGTTATTGTGGTGCAGCTTTACCTGCTCTGGAGCCGCTAGAACCTATCCCGGAGTGGCGATTGTACGATCACTGTCTCTATGTGTAGGATATGTCCAGCTCCCTGACGGGAATCACCCCCACAGAGAATAGAAATTGCTGGAAGGTTACATGCTGCGCAAGCTACTCCCCCTGCTCTGCGGCCTGTTCATCAGTTCAGTCGCAGTGGCGGCGCCAGACGGCGCCCGCCTCTACGAGCGTCACTGCTCCGCCTGCCACGGCCTCGACGGCCAGGGCGGGGTGGGCATTCCCCTTGCCCTGACCAGTTTTCAGGCGGCAGTGAGTGACGAATTCCTCTTTAGCACCATCCGCCATGGCCGCCCCGGCCGGGTGATGCCTTCGTTCAAAACCCTTAGCGACGCTCAGGTACGTGCGATCATCGCCCATCTGCGCAGCCTGGGGGTACAACACGAGAAGAGAACACCGGCGCAACTTAAGGCTGGCTACGGCAATGCCAAGCGAGGCAAAGAACTGTTTGCCAAACACTGTGCCCACTGCCATGGCGCCAGCGGTGAAGGCGGACATGGTACTGGGGTCACCTTCTCCCGCCCACGCGATCTGCCAATCATGCCCCCGGCACTCAATAATGCCGGTTTTCTCGCCGCTGCTGATGACGCCATGATTAAACGCACGCTGATGGAGGGACGCGAAGGGACACCGATGATGTCGTTCCTGATGATGGGCCTGCAGGAGCAGGATATCGATGACATCGTCAGCTATGTGCGAAGCTTCGAAAAGCACCCTCTGCACTGGAAGCATAAAAAAGAGAAGATGCCTTCCATTCGCATGGAGTCCTCCTATGACCTGAAAACCACGGTAGAGAACGTCAAGCGCGCAGCTGTTGGCAGAAACTTCCGCATTATCCGGGTCCAGAATCTGGAGAGTGGACTGTTTGACGAAAAACAGATCAACCAGAAACAGGTCATCATCTATTTCTGTAACTTCAATTTCATCAACAACGCCCTCAGCCTTGATCCGCGAGTAGGACTTTTCATGCCCTGTCGCATTACCGCGATTGAACACACTGATGGAACTGTAGAGCTGTTATCGGTCAATCCCCGGTATATGAGTGGTGTGTTTAATAACGCCGAACTGGATGAGTCGTGCTCTCGTATGTATGACACCTATACCGAAATTATGGAGGAGGCCACGCTATGAAGATGCTATCGCGCCTTTTCCTTCTGCTGATGCTGACAAGTACCTCAGCGATGTCCGTAGAAGAGAGCATGCTAATGATGCGCTCTACCCAGTCTTTTCCAGAGACCATGCTAGCGCTGCAGAAACATCTGGGAGAGTACGGCTACACCATTTCACGGGTACAGCGGGTCGACATCGGCCTTACCTCCAGTGGTTTTCAGACCGACAAGTACCGCATCGTCTTCTATGGCAAGCCGGAAGAGATCCGCACACTGAGCAACCGCTATCCGCAACTCATCCCCTACCTGCCACTGAAGATGACTATCTTTGCCGAACAGGATGAAACCGTGCTGGTGGCCCTGGATCCGGCCATGCTGGAAGATGTGGTTGGCAATGATGAGTTTTACTACACCTTACAGCGGTGGAGGAATGACATTCTCTCGATCATGGACGAGATGCGGGATAATTAACGACGGTATTTTTACAGGTAGCGGTTTATCTGTTCCTCAATACGCCGCTTGTATTCGAGATAGTGTACGGTCTGCAACTTATCGGCACGCTCATCACCGATCACCGCACGGTCCAGACTGATATCGGTAATGTAGATGGGATAGTGTTCGTGATCGCGACGATGTTCCAGCACATGTTTCACTACCTGCTTAAACAGATCCGCACCATATTCCAGGGTAGAAAACTCCCGACCATCACCGTACAGGGTAAACACTGACTCGCCCTGTTCATTCAGTTCCACCAGAACCTGCAAACTGTAGAACTGCTTGCCCGGGCGACAACCACTGGTATCAACATATTCCATGGAGTGACGCCCCAGGGTGTCAGTAAACAACTCATAATACTCCTCACCTGAGATGTGACTCTCATCCATAGCATCCTGCAGCATAAAGTTTACCCGCTTTCCAATCGCAGAAAAAAAGCGCATAAAGTGTGCCAGTAGCACGTCACTATCAGCGATCGCATAGCGCTGACTAAATAGCGCCCCTTTCTCATCCAGCACGAACACATCCGTTCCACCCGCAGTACGATGGTAAAAAAACTGCACCACCTCCGGCTTGTTGTAACTGTAAACCAGTGGTAAAAAACTCTCTTTGAGTGACCGCTCATCGAAGACCATGCGATGAAAGTGTTCGCCAATGGTCCCCAAAGATTGAATCAACGATAGCAGGCTGGCGTGCTCGACATAACGCGGCACATCCTCTTCCATCTCAATTAAATAGTAGGAACGACCAACACTCACCACATAGCGTGTCGAAGGCCCACGCTTTTTGTCGTAGAACAGCCCAATAACTTCGCTGAATAAGCCTTCAATCCTTTGCCCAACAGCACTACCAATAGAAGCATTACTGGCAAATACTTCCGGCACATCTGGCACAATAGCTGCGGAACGGGGAAACCACTTAAGATAATTACACAGACACTCCACCACGGTATTGCCGCCGGTATAACGCTGTACCAAAACCTCGCGCCAACTGTTTACCTGGAGATGATCCAGTGATAACACCAAACTAGTTTGACGGTGACCGTGACTGAAGGGATCGGTATTTCCCATAGCTGCAAGATTACGTGTGGTGAGCATATCTTCGGTGGTACGCACCCCCGCGTTGAGATAGAGCGTATTAACCATTAGATGTGCCGGAGCGGCAAAATCATCCATCTCGGTACTGTCGAAAAGTTTCAGCGGCAACTGACTGATCATATTCGCCAGCAAGTTGCGGATATCGCGTGGATTGTGCTGACTAAAGCTACTGTGTACTGCAAACACCGTCCCCTCATCCACAACCTTGTTGAGATAGCACCAGGCAAGCAGTTCTACCAATCCGCGCTTACGTTTGAGTGGTGTTTCCAGATAGAGGTCCTTGAGTTTTAGCGCACCGCGATAGATGTGCCATCCGGTCGCTTCACCTGCCGGGTTACAGACTTCATGCAAAGTGACATGGTCTTCATGCAGATTGGCGTCGATACCGCGATTAATAAGATCGACCTTTCCCGCCTTGCGTTCGAAAGTAGTGTAGAGTTTACGCCCCAGGGTATTGAGATCGCGTTGGGTTATCATCGATAGTCCAGCATTGCGCCGCACAAATTCAGAGAGGAACTGATAGCTGGCGATCAGCGCATCGTAAAGGCTCTGCCGTTCTTCAAGGACCCGATCAACCTTCCAGGTGTGCGCCGCATCCAGCAGTAGCAGATCGGCATGTTCCCAGCCCCATGAGTCGACCAGTTTGAGCAGCAATTCACGTCGCCAGTCGGCACGCTTAACATTGTCACTAAGGCGAATACCCGCCTTGTAGTAGAAACAACGGCGGGCAAGTTGCAACCGCTTCTCCTCCTCGGCACCGCTCAGATAGTTACTGACTTTATCGAGCATCAGCACATAGGAATCGAGTTTTTCTGGATCGGCGCGATTAGCATAGACCGCCTCTTTGAGATCCTTGCTCAGCAAATCCATCGCCGGATACTCACTGGCATAGGCTTCGATCAACAGCAGTTTCAGGATCGACTTATAGGGCGCATCCACACCCTTGGATATCTGCCACAGAGCCGCACCGAAAAATTCCTCTGCCGGAATGTAGCTGATACCACCAAAGTCGATACAGTCACGGGCATAGAGAAAACGTTTACGGCGTAACTCAGCGACATACCCATCGTATGAGGCTTCATATTGCGGCGGCACCAGCCACCACAGTGGAAACTGCCCGGCCAGCAGCACACTGGTACGGTAGAATTCGTCGAGTAATAGATTGTGCTGGGTGCTACCACTGTCTTCACTGGACAACTGATGGTGCTTGCCTTCGCGATACTCCTCCGGATTAACGAAGAAGAAGTGGATCTCCAGCCCCAGCTGTTTGGCCCAGGCGGTGATTTTTTGCGCTTTCTGTTGCAGGTTTTGTAGCTGATCCTTTTTCAGCTCAGGGTCATAACAGAGCCAGAAGTCAAAGTCGCTACCTTCACTGTGCGCCACTGTACCGGTGCTACCCATAAAATAGATGGCATGAATCGCGTAATGTTTACGCGTTGATTTGCGGTAACTGAAGCTTCGGGTCAAACCCTTGGCCAGGTTGAGCGTAAGAGCGTCTGGTTCGTAGTCCCATACACCGACAGGAGTTTCACGGTTGATATAACCGGGTAGAAGTGGGTGATTGGCGTGGAACAGTAGTGGCAGTAAGGTAAGCAGGTTTGCCTGGCGCTGGTTCAGCGCACCTTGCGCCTTCTTCAGTCGTGCCTTATTAAGCAGCATGAAGCGATGTTTGATCGCACGAAAGTCGATATCTTCAGCACCCTTTTTTCCTACGCCCATAACCATTTGTTCAGGCTTTCGGTGCCATGCCGGTGAGTATGGCGACCGTGTAGATAATCGTCAGACCGATGATCAGATATCCCACCACCGGTACCACCTTGATCAGCATGATGAAGGCACGCGGCATGGTGTGAGAACTGAACCGTTTCTGCACACTGCGTGGATAGTAGATGGCAAAGTAGATACCTACTGCCAGGTTGATAAAGATGGAAATCAGTTCACCGGTACTGATGTTCATTACTCCTCCAGTTTGTCTGCCACCGCTGCACGCAGAATATGATCCAGGCGCAGTTGCAGGGTAGAACCATCCCGCCTTTCGGCAATCAGGTATTCGCTTTTCTCTCGGGTTAACAGATCCTGCGGCATGACACTCTCGACGTGATCGATACCGTCCGCATCCTGCCAGTGCAGGCGCAGGCGGCGACGATGCATAATCGCAAGTTCGTATTCAGAATACACACCGCAATCGATCGGGGTGTAGTTATCGTCGTCATCACTCATGCTATTTCTCCTCAGGCATGAAGAGCTGCAGCAGCTCGTTCAGGTGGTTTCGTCCACGCTCCGTTGGAATAATATGTTGCAGTTGCCAATCGACCAGTCCCTGCCGCTGCGCCTCTTGCAGTGGCTTCTCTAACACCGTTATCGGCAGCCCAGTCTGTTCCTGAAACAGCGCACTGGCAAACCCGTCATGCAGGCGCAGAGCGTTCATCATGAACTCCAGTGCCAGGTCGCTCCGGGTAAGGTCACGCCGCCCGGCGATCACTGCCGGGGTTGCTGCCTGTTCCAGCCACGCCTGGGGCTGGCGTTGTTTCCACAACCGCTCTACCCGACCCTCGGCAGGATGGGTGATCTTGGCGTGGGCGCCGGGACCGATCCCCAGATAGTCTCCGAAACGCCAGTAGTTGAGATTGTGGCGACAACGGTAGCCCTCTTTGGCATAGGCGGAGACCTCATATTGACCATAGTCCGCCTCGGCTAGAGTTTCCTGCCCCGCCTGTTGAATATCCCAAAGCAGATCGTCATCGGGTAGCATCGGTGGATGGTGAGCAAATGCGGTGTTGGGTTCAACGGTAAGCTGGTACCAGGAGATATGCGCCGGGGAGAGAGCGATGGCCTGCTGTAGATCGTCCCTGGCCTGTGCCGGATCCTGACCCGGCAGACCGAACATCAGATCGATATTGAAATTCTCCAGCCCAGCGGCGTGCGCCGCTTCAGCAGCACGCAAGGCCTCGGCGCGACTATGAATGCGGCCCAACGCCTTTAATTTGTCGTCGTCGAAGCTCTGCACCCCGATGGAGATACGATTGATCCCAGCCGCACGATATTCGCTGAAGCGGCCCTGTTCCACGGTGCCCGGATTGGCCTCCAGGGTTATCTCACAGGCCGGGGTGAGCCCCAGCAGGGCGCGCAATCCGGAGAGCAACCGCTCCAGACCCTCAGCACTCAACAGGCTGGGGGTGCCACCACCGATAAACACCGATTCGATGGGCCGTCCCCACACCATTGGCAGGTCCTGCTGCAGATCCGCCAACAGGGCTTCGATATAGGCCCCCTCAGGCAGGTCACCGCGCAGCTCGTGGGAGTTGAAGTCACAATAGGGACACTTGCGAACACACCAGGGGAAATGGATGTAAAGCGTTAGTGGCAGTGGTGCGGTGAAGTTCAGCAACACGTTCGGATAAGCCAATTAACTCAGAGCGCGTAACAGCAACTGCAGCGCCTGACCGCGATGGCTGAGACGGTTCTTCTCCTCGGCGCTCAGCTGGGCAGAGGTGCAGCCCTGCTCCGGTACAAAGAACACAGGATCGTAACCGAAGCCGTTCTCACCTGCAGGCTCGGTAGTGATGCGCCCCTCCCAGGTGCCCTGGCAGATAATGGGGGTCGGATCGAGGTCGTGTTCCATATAGACCAGCAGGCACTGAAAGCGGGCACTTCGCTCCGCCTCGGGTAATCCTTCCAGCTCCAGCAACACCTTTTGCAGATTCTTCGTGTCGTCGGTTCCGGGTCCGGCGTAACGGGCCGAGTAGATACCAGGCGCACCACGCAGAGCATCCACCTCCAGACCCGAGTCATCGGCGATGGCAGGCAGGCCGGTGCACTTGGCCGCATTGCGCGCTTTGAGGATCGCATTCTCAACAAAGGTCAGTCCGGTCTCTTCAATATCCGGCACATTAAAATCACTTTGTGGCACCACCTCGATATCGAGTCCGGCGAGGATCTGGTTTATCTCCCGCACCTTGCCCTGATTACCACTCGCCAATACGATTTTCTTCATTGTTTAACCCTTCAGCGCGGCATGCTGGTGTTCGATCAATTCCGCGATGCCCTTTTGTGCCAGGTCGAGCATCGCATCCATCTCTTCACGACGGAAGGCGTGGCCTTCAGCGGTGCCCTGCACTTCAATAAATGCACCGCCATCATTCATCACCACGTTCATGTCGGTCTCTGCATTGGAGTCCTCAGCGTAATCGAGGTCAAGCACCGGGGTACCATCGAAAATTCCCACTGATACCGAGGCAAGATGACCATGCAGAGGATCTTTTTTGATCAACTTTTTCACCTTGAGATGCGCCACCGCATCTGCCAGCGCCACGTAGGCACCAGTAATTGAGGCGGTGCGGGTCCCGCCATCGGCCTGGATCACATCGCAGTCGAGGGTGATGGTGCGTTCGCCCAGTGCGGCCAGATCGACTACCGCCCGCAGGGAGCGACCGATCAGGCGCTGGATCTCCATGGTGCGTCCGCCCTGTTTACCCTGTGCCGCCTCACGCCCCATCCGGTTACCGGTGGCCCGCGGCAACATGCCGTATTCGGCGGTCACCCAGCCCTGCCCCTTACCATTGAGGAAACGCGGCACCCGCTCCTCTACCGTGGCGTTGCACAGCACCTTGGTATCGCCAAACTCCACCAGCACTGAACCTTCGGCGTGCTTGGTGTAATTGCGGGTAATGCGGATGGAACGTAATTCATCGGGCTGACGGCCGCTAGGACGCATGGGAACCTGCCTTGTTCAAGAATCGGGCGGGTATTGTAGCGGAGAATGGGTGACGAGCGGGACTACGCTCGAGGGATTATGGAAGGGGCTTCAGCTTCTATCGTCGTAGACAGCCATTACCGCCTTCAACTCAGAAAGAACGATTTTCTGCTCTTCCTCACTGAGAGTCGCTACCTGAGGCACAACAACACCACTCTCCATTGCGGTAATGGTGGCGCGTACGGCGTCACAACCACACTGGCAAAGGGCTTCGATGCACTGGCTGAGCTGCTCGCTATTCATAGGATTTGGGATGGTGGTATTTGAAGTGGATGAATGGTGGCCGGGGACGGAATCGAACCGCCGACACGGGGATTTTCAATCCCCTGCTCTACCAACTGAGCTACCCGGCCTTTGATTTTTTTACTTCGGACTATAGGTGGTGCCGCGAAGGCCGCCCATTTAAGCGTTTGCGACGGCCGAAGTCAAGAGCCTATAGGCGCCGAAGCGCCATGGTTCAGGCTTTAGGAGGTGTGAAACCTTCTGGCTCGTTGCCGCCCTCATTGAAGAGGAAACTGATCATTGCCTCTTCGAGCATTTTACGGTGGTTCGGATCGATGGGGGTCAGACGGTATTCGTTGATCATCATGGTCTGCTGACGCAACCACATCTGCCAGGCTTCCTTGGAGATGTTTTCAAAGATACGTTTACCCAGATCACCGGGATAGGGCTGACGCTCCAGACCCTCGGCCTCATTACCCAGCTTTGCACACTGCACCATACGGGTCATTAATTTACTCCTCGTGAATATCAGTCAGTCTGCCCAGCAATTTTTTCACCGGCGCGGGCAGGCCCAGTTGTTCCAGAGAGCGGCTTTTATACCAGACCAGGCCGGTCGGTTCCATAATTCCGCCCGGTTCTGTGGACTCAACCCGACAGTGATGTGGAAGTATTTCCAACTGAAAATGACTGAAGGTGTGACGTATTGGCGACCACTCGTCACACCCGATCAGGTCCAGCCCCAGCTCATCACGACACCATCGGGTAATGTCCTCTTCATGGGGACACTCAGGCGCAGACCAAAGCCCACCCCATATCCCGCTTGGCGGTCGCTGCTGCAACAACAGTTCACCCTCTCTGTTCTGCAGTAATAACATCTGTGTTTTTCTTTGCGGCAACGTCTTGCGCGGCTTCTTGCCGGGGAATGCTGCAACGTTACCCTGTGCATGGGCGATACATGCGCTACTCACTGGGCACTCATCACAACGGGGTCTGCTGCGGCTACAGAGCGTGGCGCCAAGATCCATAATCGCCTGGGTGTAGTCCGCCGTACGTTTATTCGGTGTGCTGGCCTCAGCCAGTTGCCACAGGCGCTGCTCCACTTCGCGCTTACCCGGCCAACCCTCGATTGCATGGAAACGACTTAACACCCGTTTGACGTTGCCGTCGAGGATCGTCTGATGTTGATCACAGGCGAGGGCGAGGATCGCCCCGGCGGTGGAACGGCCGATACCGGGCAATGCCATCACTGTTTCCAGTTGCTGGGGAAATTCACCACGGTGTTCATCGCGGATAAGTTGCGCCGCCTTGTGCAGGTTACGGGCACGACTGTAATAACCGAGTCCGCTCCAATGGGCCAGCACTTCATCCAGTGAGCCACTGGCCAACGCATCCACATCGGGAAAGCGCTCCATGAACCGCTCAAAATAGGGAATGACGGTGGCAACCTGGGTCTGTTGCAACATCACCTCGGAGACCCACACCCGGTAGGGTGTGGGCTGCTTTTGCCAGGGGAGATCGTGGCGTCCGTGCCTGTCGTACCACGCCAGAAGACGACGGGCGAAATCATTCATTACAGCTTTAACTTGAATGCATCTTTGAGCTTGTTTTTCAGATCTTCTTCCAATTTTTTCTTCTCTTTCTTGACCGCCTTATCCACCTTTTTCTTTGCACGTGCGCGTAGCACCGACTCCACGTCGACACCAAAGGATGGATCACTAAATTTTCCCTTGATGGTGATCGGAATCATGGTGCCTTTTAGTTCTCCGATGCTCTGACTCGCCGCATCCTGCAGATTACCAACGACGGTAGTCTCAAGCCGCATATCCAGTTTCTCGTTTACCAGATTCGCGTTCCCTTTCCCCTTCACCTGGAATAGCGGTGAACGTGCATAGAGATCCCTGGTCGTAACCAGCCCATTCTTCGCGGTAAAACTACCTTTCAGATCGGCAAAATCGGTATCTTTAGTTTCCTCTTTGGGCTCAGATTGTTTTTTCACCTTGGCGTAGGCAACGCGAATCAGGTGACCAATATTCACCCCTTTAACCTGTCCGTTCTCAAAGCTGAAATTACCCTTACCATTGAGACTCTTTCGTATCGCCATCGGGTCGATACCTTTGGCACTCATCTTCACTGCCAGGTTAGCCTTACCGGTCACGTAATCTTTGCCCATGAAGTCTTTAAGCAGCGGCCCGGCCTCGACACCGGTGAGCTTTTCGTTCATCCCAATGACAGGGGTCTTGCCCGTCACGTCAAAACTCAAATCACCGGCATAACTTCCCTTGTAGAGTTTTGCCCCCAGCGGCTTCACGCGGAACTTGCCTTTCGCGGCGCGCACCGTGGCAACGATGTTGGTGCTACTGAGATTCATCACCTTGACCTTGCTGACCTTGAAGGTGCCATCGATGTCGAGGCTACGCAGCAGTTTTAACGGTAGTGTTGTCGCCGCCGCTGCGGCTGCAGTAGCCGGGGTCGCCTTCGGTGCAGGCTTATCACTGGGTGGCGGCAGGTAACGATCCGCATCAATGCCATCTAGCGCAAGCTGATAACGGATCACGGGGGCCTTGAAATTTTTCACGGAGGCAGTGCCACTGAGATTGGTGTTATCCAGCTGCAACTTGAGATTATCCAGTGCAACAGAATCCAATCCAGCATTGAAATTAGCAGAGAGTTTCGCCTTGCCCATGGCACTGGGGTCGGCCATCTCAGGCGGTGCGACACCTGCATTTTTCATTAGCAATCGCGGTACAAATTCCCCGCTGGCGAGGTCGCCACTGAAGGAAGGATTGTCGATGATCTGCTTACCACTGGCCCTGACTGTCAGCACTAACCCCATGGCATCAAGTTTGAGCGGTGCCAGTTTCAAAGACTGCGCCTTGCCCAGATCAACACGGAAGTCAGCATCTACACTGCCACCGGTTAACGCCGCTTTATTCAGTTCAGGTGGTAGTGCCACTACGGCTGAAAGGGCCTGCGGATCGGTAAGTACCAGCTTCACCTTCCCTGCGGCGGTGGGCTTTGCCATGATATTTCCCGCGTCCAGGTCACCCGTGAGTGTTACCCCCATGCCCTTGAGGGAGAGCTGCTTGACGCTAGCGGTCTGCTGTTTGAGGTCGGCGGCGACATTACCACCCAGGGTAAGAACCGCCTTGCCGCCGGGGATTATTTTGCCGTTGGCATCCAGACTCAGCACCAGTTCATCAAGACGATAGCGCTCCTGATTCAAATCGAGGCCGATCACGGTTTTCAGATCAATAGCAGCCTTGAGCGCAGGATTGCTGCTATCCACCTTGCCGCTAATACTCAGTGGAATGGGCTGCTCCAGGCTGATCGCACCACTACTCAGGTTGAACTCACTGAGGGCAACCCGCTGCTTCGCCATATCGTCCTGCCACACCACGCTGGCATTGCTGATCTCAACACCGCCAATGGCCAGGGCGGCCAGTTTTTGCCCTGGCGGGGTGGGTTTTGCCGGTTTTCCAGCAGCAGGCTTTTCTGCTTTGGCCTCACCCTTGCCAGCCAGATCATCCCAGTTTGCCGTCCCGTCGGCGCGTCGCACCAGTTGTAGCTGCAGGCCGTTCAGCACCACCTTATCCATCTCCACCTTGCCAGAGAGCAGGGGCAGAATCTTCACCCGGGCCTCGGCGGCGCCAATACTGGCAAATGGGGCTTTGCCAAACCCTTTGGCGTTACCTAGCTCCAGCTTACCCAACTCCAGTCCCAGCCAGGGGAAGAAGGAGAGGTGGATATCCCCCTCTATTTTCAGCTCCCTGCCGGTGGCGTCACGCACCTTGTCGGAGATGGTATCCCGGTAGTCATTGGGATTTACCAGCACACTCGCCGCAATCACCGCCACCACTACCAGCCCTAGCAGCACACCTGCTCCCGCCACAATCCATTTCAATACCCGCTTCATTGATGCTCTCCGAACCCTGTATTTACAGGGGTTATTGGTGTCACAAACCCTTAACAATCTCCGGGATAAGTGCTAGTCTACACGACCATTTTCGACTGTTTCAGCATAGGCTCCAATTCTCATCACGGCTATTATTAGAGAGTCCTGCTGGTTTAATTGATTTTAACTATTTATTTCGGGATGCCATTATGTCCATTACCCTCTTTGACAACGGCCACCACAAGTGTATTGCCTTTAATGATTTGGTCCGTGACGACAAGAACAGCGCCAATGACGGGGCCACTGAAACCGTCCAGGCCAACCAGTTCCTCATTGTAAACAACGAACATGCCGCGCTGATCGACCCGGGCGGTAACCTCACCTATACCCGCCTGTTCCTTGGCATCGGTGAATACGTCTTCCCCAAGAACCTGGACTTCGTCATCGCCTCACACCAGGACCCGGACATTGTAGCCTCCCTGAATAAATGGCTGGTCGGCACCAGTGCCAAGGTCGTTGTACCCGAGCTGTGGAAACGCTTTGTTCCCCATTTCTGCTCACCCGGTGCTACCAAGGGCCGCTTGATCGGTATCCCCGACCAGGGCATGGACATCTCAATCGGCGGCGCAGCCTTCAAGGCCCTGCCTGCCCACTTCCTCCACTCTGAAGGTAACTTCCACTTCTACGACCCGATCAGCAAGATTTTGTTCAGCGGCGACGTGGGCACCTCCGGCGTACCGGAAGCAGAGTGTGGCATGCCGGTGAAGGATTTCGATGCCCACATTCCGAAGATGCTCGGCTTCCACCGTCGCTACATGAACGGTAACAAGGTCTGCCGCTTCTGGGTCAACATGATTCGCACCCTCGACGTGAAGATGATCGTGCCCCAACATGGTGCGCGCTTTGAGGGCAAGGATGTCGGCAAATTCCTCGACTGGTTCGAAACCCTCCAGTGTGGCACCGACCTGCTGACTCAGCGCAACTTCGAGGTACCAGGCAAAGCTGCCTGAGATATCAACTGAGTAATGTAAAAAGCCCGCCAATGGCGGGCTTTTTTATTGCTGGAATAACTGGAGCGGGTAAGGGGAGTACAGTGTGCGTCCCTGCACACTGCCCTACGGGCCAGCGTCGCGCTGCTCCGCTGTTCCAATTTGCTCCCGGCAAATTGGTCGACCGTTTCACCTGGAGTGAAACGGGACGCACTTCAGTGCGCCCGCAGGGTGCGCGCCATGGACGGTGCGCATCAACCCCGCCGTTCTGAGGCCACGATCTATCCGGAACCTAAAATTTATCTGGAGCGGGTAAGGGGAGTCGAACCCCTCTCATTAGCTTGGGAAGCTAAGGTAATACCGATATACGATACCCGCGAAAGAACGATGGATTCTAGCCCAGCTACGAAAGCCCTACAATCGCAACTACATCTGTTGACGCTCACCCAGACGCCAGATAGTCTTTCGTCCATGCAAATTTTACTCAACGGCGAGGCACTCGAGGTGCCCGAAAACTGCACCGCGGCACAGCTGGTCGAAATCCTTGAGCTCGGCGACAAACGTATCGCCATGGAGGTCAACCTGGAGATCGTGCCTCGTTCCATCTACACCGATGTCACACTCCACCCCGGCGACAGGGTGGAAATTGTCCATGCCATCGGTGGGGGTTGAAACGCGGTTTCGTCTCCTCCATAACCACACGTTATAATCCCGCATCGCCTCTCTTTGCGGCACCTGTTGCTGCACCTAAACGACCCAGGAACTGAACATGGCCAAGAATAACGATCCCCTGATCATCGCCGGGGTGGAATACAACTCCCGCCTCCTCACCGGTACCGGTAAATACAAAGACATGGAAGAGACCCGCCTGGCGACCGAGGCCGCTGGTGCCGAGATCGTCACCGTGGCGATCCGTCGCTCCAACATTGGTCAGAACCCGGGTGAGCCCAACCTGCTCGATGTGCTGCCGCCCGATCGTTACACCATCCTGCCCAACACCGCAGGCTGCTACACCGCCGAAGATGCGGTACGCACCTGTCGTCTGGCGCGGGAACTGCTCGATGGACACAAGCTGGTCAAGCTGGAGGTATTGGGCGATGAAAAGACCCTCTACCCCGACGTTACCGCCACCCTGGAAGCGGCAGAGATCCTGGTCAAGGACGGCTTCGATGTGATGGTCTACACCTCCGACGATCCGATCCTGGCCAAGCGCCTGGAAGAGATCGGCTGCTGCGCGGTCATGCCGCTGGCCGCACCCATCGGTTCCGGCCTCGGTGTACAGAATCCCTACAACATCCTCACCATCGTCGAAAACGCCAACGTCCCGATCCTGGTCGACGCCGGTGTCGGCACCGCCAGTGATGCTGCTGTCGCGATGGAACTGGGTGTCGATGGCGTGCTGATGAACACCGCCATCGCTGGAGCCAAAGATCCGGTGCTGATGGCCTCGGCAATGAAGAAAGCGGTTGAAGCGGGACGTGAAGCGTTCAAAGCCGGGCGTATTCCGCGTAAGCGTTATGCCTCCGCATCGAGCCCCATCGACGGAACCTTTTTCTAAATATCTCACCGCAAAGACGCAGAGGGCGCAAAGAAGAATTATT